>NZ_JBITZN010000010.1:0-326959 GCF_044546895.1 Streptomyces sp. NPDC053069
CGCCTTCGAGGGGCTGCGCCTGATGGACGCCCTCATCGGCGTCAAGCGCGGCCTGCCCGGCGCCAAACTGCCCGAACTGCGCCAGCGCCGGGTGCGACCCACCGCCGCTGCCGAGGTCGAGGAGCACCCCGAGGCGGGGCACGTCCGCTCCGACGTGGCCACCGACAACCCGGTACCGACGCCGCCGTTCTGGGACACCCGGATCGTCAAGGGCATCCAGCTCAAGGAGTACGCGAGCTGGCTCGACGAGGGCGCGCTGTTCAAGGGCCAGTGGGGGCTGAAGCAGGCCCGCACCGGCGAGGGCCCGTCGTACGAGGAACTGGTGGAGACCGAGGGCCGGCCGCGGCTGCGCGGCCTGCTGGACCGGCTGCAGACCGAGAACCTGCTCGAAGCGGCCGTCGTCTACGGCTACTTCCCCTGCGTCTCCAAGGACGACGACCTGATCATCCTGGACGAGCACGGCAACGAACGCACCCGGTTCACCTTCCCGCGCCAGCGCCGCGGCCGCCGGCTGTGCCTGGCCGACTTCTTCCGCCCGCAGGAGTCGGGGGAGACCGACGTCGTCGGCCTCCAGGTCGTCACCGTCGGCTCGCGCATCGGCGAGGAGACCGCGAAGCTCTTCGAAGCCAACTCCTACCGTGACTACCTCGAACTGCACGGCCTGTCCGTGCAGTTGGCCGAGGCGCTCGCCGAGTACTGGCACGCCCGGGTCCGCTCCGAACTCGGCTTCGCCGGTGAGGACCCGGCCGACATCGAGGACATGTTCGCCCTGAAGTACCGGGGGGCCCGCTTCTCCCTGGGCTACGGCGCCTGCCCCGACCTGGAGGACCGCGCCAAGATCGCCGACCTGCTCCGGCCGGAGCGGATCGGCGTCCACCTGTCCGAGGAGTTCCAGCTGCACCCGGAGCAGTCCACGGACGCGATCGTGATCCATCATCCGGAGGCGAAGTACTTCAACGCCCGGTGAGGCCGACCAGTTCCCCGCGCCCTTCGGGGCGCGGGCACGCCTGAGGCCCTCCGGGCTGCGCCAGGGGTGTTTCAAGAGATACCCCCGGACGTGAGTGATAAACGAGGCGTTTCCGGTGTCGGCGGCGTACACTTGTCGGCCCACTGCAGGCCGGTTCCCTGTCCGGGAACCGGCCTGCTCGTCCCTCAAGGAGGTGCGCCCGGATGACCAGCACGGTCCCCGCGTCAGGAACCCGTACGGCGGAAGGCTCAGCACTGCAGGCCGTGCTGCTGGACATGGACGGCACCCTGGTGGACACCGAGGGCTTCTGGTGGGACGTCGAGGTCGAGATCTTCGCCGGCCTCGGCCACACCCTGGACGACTCCTGGCGGCACGTCGTCGTCGGCGGCCCCATGACCCGCAGCGCCGCCTTCCTCATCGAGGCCACCGGCGCCGACATCACCCTCGCCGAACTCACCGTGCTGCTGAACGAGGGCTTCGAGGACCGCATCGACCGTGCCCTGCCGCTGATGCCGGGCGCCGCCCGCCTGCTGGCCGAACTCCACGAGCACGCCATCCCCACGGCCCTGGTCTCGGCCTCCCACCGGCGCATCATCGACCGCGTGCTGAGCGTGCTCGGCCCGCACCACTTCGCCCTGTCCATCGCCGGCGACGAGGTCACGCGCACCAAGCCGTTCCCCGACCCCTACCTGCTCGCCGCCGCCGGGCTCGGTGCGGAACCGGACAGATGCGCGGTGGTGGAGGACACCGCCACCGGTGTCGCCGCCGCCGAGGCCGCGGGCTGCCGCGTGGTCGCCGTACCCTCCGTCGCCACCATCACCCCGGCCGAGGGACGCACCGTCGTGACCTCTCTGGAAGAGGTCGACCTGGCATTTCTGCGCGGCCTGATGACGGAAATGCGCTAGCCGTTCACACTGAGTGCCATGTCCATTGGCCTGGTTGGACAAATTTCCGGGGAAGTACACCCGAGTGGAATTCCGGTCAGGCCGCGCGGCTGAATTCTGCTGACTCGTCACACAGTTGAAAGTGTGACGTTCCCCACCGCCAAGGGGCTCGACAACCCGGCCGGGATGTGCTGATCCCCCTTCCTCGGGCCCAACTGTCGTGTCTTTGTGTCCCGATTGGTGGGAAGCTGCACTAATCCTGCCACTGTCGGGTTTTCGGTGTGTCGGCACCTGGTTTCACTGCGTGATGGCGGGTCAACTCGCGGGGCTGTGAACCCGCCTGCGGGCTCGGACTAATCTCATCGCGAGAACATCGCCGCAACCCCCCGTGATCCGCCGCACCACCCATGCATGCCGGATACACGGACTCGAACAGCTCTGGAGAAACCCCCCGATGAACCGCAAGACTTTGGTGCTGCCGGCGGTGGCCGGCCTGCTCACCCCGGTTCTCGCCGCGTGCGGCGGATCCGACAGCGGGAGCAAGAGCGGCGACGCCATCGTCGTCGGCACCACGGACCGGTTCACCGCCACCAGCGACGCTCCCGCGCCCGTCGACCCCGCCTACGCCTACGACGTCGGCACCTGGAACATCCTGCGTCAGACCGTGCAGACGCTGATGGCGCAGCCCAAGGGCGAGGGCGACCCCATCCCGGACGCCGCCGAGAGCTGCTCCTTCACCGACAGCGGCAGCGAACGCTACGCGTGCAAGCTCCGCGACGGCCTGAAGTTCGCGAGCGGCGATCCGGTGACCGCCCAGGACGTCAAGTTCTCCATCGAGCGCGCCCTGCACATCAAGGCCGACAGTGGTGTGTCCGCCCTGCTGAACACCATCGACACCATCGAGACCCAGGGTGAGCGCGAGGTCATCTTCCACCTCAAGACCGCCGACGCCACCTTCCCGTACAAGCTGTCCACCCCGGTCGCGGGCATCATCAACCCGAAGGACTACCAGAAGGACAAGCTGCGCGACGGCTTCGACGTCGACGGCTCGGGCCCCTACACCTTCCAGGCCGACGTCAGCGGCAACACCATGACCGCCGCCACCTTCACCAAGAACCCCGCCTACAAGGGCGCCGTGAAGGTGAACAACGACAAGGTCGAACTGCGTTCCTTCAGCGACGCCGACGCCATGGGCGCCGCCATCGACAACGGTGACATCGACGTCATGACCCGCACCATGACGCCCGCCCAGATCCAGAAGCTGGACGCCGGCAGCGACGACAAGGCCGACCTGGTCGACATGCCGGGCCTGGAGATCCGCTACCTGGCCTTCAACACCGACGCACCGACGGTGAAGTCCAAGGCCGTACGCCAGGCCATGGCCCAGCTCATCGACCGCGCGGCCCTCATCTCCAAGGTCTACGGCACCCAGGCCGAGCCGCTGTACTCGCTCGTCCCCGCCACCGTCACCGGCCACTCCAACTCGTTCTTCAACAAGTACGGCAACCCCAGCGTCGCCAAGGCCAAGGACCTGCTGACCAAGGCCGGCATCACCACCCCGGTCAAGCTGACCCTGCACTACACCACCGACCACTACGGCTCCGCCACCAAGAAGGAGTTCGAGGTCCTGCAGCAGCAGCTCAACAACAGCGGCCTGTTCGACGCCTCCATCCAGGGCCACACCTGGGACACCTTCCGCCCGGCGGAGCGGAAGGGCCAGTACGACGTCTACGGCATGGGCTGGTTCCCCGACTTCCCCGACGCCGACAACTTCCTCGCGCCCTTCCTCGACAAGGACAACTTCCTCGGCTCGCCGTACTCCAACGGCACCATCCAGCACACCCTGATCCCTCAGTCCCGCCGCGAGGCCAACCGGCTCAACGCCGCGAAGAGCCTGACGCAGATCCAGGACACCGTCGCCGAGGACGTCCCCGTTCTGCCGCTGTGGCAGGGCAAGCAGTACGTCGCCGCGCGGGACGACATCACCGGTGTCGCCTACGCCCTCAACTCCTCCTCGACGCTTCAGCTGTGGGAGCTCGGCCGCGGTGTGAGCGGCTGACGGCTCTCTTATCCGGGGCCAGGGACCACTGGCCCCGGACAACCCGGGGCCAGGACGGCGGCTTCGGGATGACGAACCGACGACAAGGCACATTTCAAGTGAACATGCGCAACCAGTGGCCAGTCCTGCCCATTGTGGCGGGGCTGGCCTCCGGCCTGTTGACCGGCTGCGGCTCGGAGACCGGTGACTCCGGGGGTACCGGCTCCTCTGTGGTGATGGGGATGTCCGACGACGTCCTCGCCACGGACCCGGCATCCGGCTACGACCCCGGCTCCTGGCTGTTGTTCGACAACGTCTTCCAGTCGCTGCTCAGCTTCCCCAAGGGAGGGACCCAGCCCCAGCCGGAACTGGCGAAGGCGTGCTCCTTCACCGACTCCCGCGCCACGGAGTACCGGTGCCAACTCAAGGACGGCCTGAAGTTCAGCAACGGTGACCCCCTCACCTCGACGGACGTGAAGTTCTCCTTCGACCGCATGCTGAAGATCAACGACCCCGCCGGGCCCGCGATCATGTTCCCGATGCTCGGCGGCATCGACACGCCCGACCCGAAGACGGTCGTCTTCCACCTGAAGACCTCCGACGCCACCTTCCCCAGCAAGATCGCCTCCGGTGCCGGCTCCATCGTCGACCACCGCCAGTACGACGCGAGCGGCCTGCGCACCGACCACCAGGCCGTCGGCTCCGGCCCCTACAAGCTGGACTCCTTCGACAAGGACAAGGCTGTCTTCTCCGTCAACGGCAACTACAAGGGCACCGCCAAGGTCAAGAACTCCGGCGTCACCCTGAAGTTCTTCCACGGCGACCGCACCGCCCTGAAGACGGCCCTGACCGACGGCGACATCGACCTGGCCTACCGAGGCCTGTCCGCCTCCGACGTCGCCGGCCTCGACAAGCAGAACGACAGCAAGGGCGTCGACGTCATCGAGGGAACCAGTGCCGAAGTCCAGCACCTGGTCTTCAACATGCACGACCCGGTCGCCGGAAAGGCCGGCGTCCGCAAGGCCATGGCCTACCTCATCGACCGCGACGCCCTCATCAAGAACGTCTACCAGGGCACCGCCACCCCGCTGTACTCGATCATCCCGGCGGGCATCGTCGGCCACAACACCGCCTTCTTCGACACCTACGGCGCCCGCCCCTCCCGGGCCAAGGCCGCCGCCGCACTGCGCGCCGCCGGCATCACCGGCAAGGTCAAGCTCACCCTGTGGTCCACGCCGTCGCGCTACGGCCCCGCCACCGACGAGGAACTGAAGGCCATCGCCGGACAGCTCAACGCCAGCGGTCTGTTCGACGCCGACGTCAAGTCCGTCGCCTTCGACCAGTACGAGAAGGACATCGCGGCCGGCAAGTACGGCGTCTACGTCAAGGGCTGGGTGCCCGACTACCCGGACGCCGACAACTTCACCGCGCCGTTCTTCGGCAAGGGCAACGTGCTGGACAACAACTACACCAACCGCACCATCTCCGGCACCCTCATCCCCGACACCGCCGCGCAGAGCGACCGCGCCGCCACCGACAAGGACTTCGGACGGCTGCAGAACATCGTCGCCGCCGAACTGCCCGTCCTGCCCGTCTGGCAGGCCAAGCAGTACGCGGTCGTCCGCGACGGCGTCTACGGCCTGGAGTACTGCCTGGACGCCTCCACCGTGTTCCGGTTCTGGGAACTCAGCAAGAGCTGACGCCTGCTCAGCCGCACACGTCGCAGATGTCGCAGACGTTGCAGACGCCAAGGGCGCCCTTCCCCACACGGGAAGAGCGCCCTTCGGCGTCGTACCGAACCGTCCGCCTACTGCGCGCCGGGACGCACCAGCCCGCTCTCGTACGCGTACACCGCCGCCTGCACCCGGTCCCTGAGACCCAGCTTGGTCAGCACATGCCCCACATGCGTCTTCACGGTCGTCTCACTGACGAACAGATCGGCCGCGATCTCCGCGTTCGACAGGCCGCGCGCCACCAGCTTCAGCACCTCCACCTCACGGTCGGTCAGGGTGTTCAGCGTGTCCGGCACCGGCTCCTCACCGGAGGGCAGATGCGTGGCGTACTTGTCCAGCAGCCGGCGCGTGATGCTCGGCGCCAGCATCGCCTCACCGGCCGCGACCACCCGGATCGCCTGCACCAACTCGTCGGCCGGCGCGTCCTTCAGCAGGAAGCCGCTGGCCCCGGCCCGCAGCGCCTCCACCACGTACTCGTCCAGATCGAACGTCGTCAGCACCAGTACCTTCGCCGGACCGTCCCGGCCCGGCCCGGTGATCTGCCGGGTCGCCTCCACCCCGTCCATCCGCGGCATACGGATGTCCATCAGCACGACGTCCGGCTGCAGGGCCCGAACCTGATCGAGGGCCTGCAGACCGTCACCGGCCTCGCCCACGACCGCGATGTCCTGCTCGGCCTCCAGGATCATCCGGAAACCCGTACGCAGCAGGGGCTGGTCGTCGACCAGTAGGACACGGATGGCCACGTGACACTCCTTCGCTAGTCCCGGCCCATTCTGCCCTGCCCGACCTCTCGGCCTCACACCGTCCCGGACTCGGCCGCCCGCACCGGCAGCGGATACGGCGGCGGAGTGCCCCCGAACTCCGGGCAGTGCGCCTGGTGGTCGCACCAGCCGCACAACTTCGTCGGCCGCGGCCGCCACTCCCCGGTCTCCGTGGCCTGCCTGATGGCGTCCCACAGCGCGTGCAGCTTGCGCTCGACCCGCTCCAGATCGGCGAGGACCGGGTCGTACGTCAGCACATCACCGCTACCGAGATACACCAGTTGGAGCCGGCGCGGCACGACCCGCTTCAACCGCCACACCACCAGGGCGTAGAACTTCATCTGGAACAGCGCCCCCTCCGAGTACTCCGGTCTCGGCGCCTTCCCCGTCTTGTAGTCGACGATCCGCACCTCACCCGTCGGTGCCACGTCCACCCGGTCGATGATCCCGCGCAGCCGCAGTCCCGACTCCAGCTCGGCCTCCACGAACAGCTCCCGCTCGGCCGGCTCCAGCCGCGTCGGATCCTCCAGCGTGAACCAGCGCTCGACCAGCCGCTCGGCCTCCGCCAGCCATCCGGCCAGCCGCTCCCCCTCCGGGTCGTCGGCGAACAGCTCCGTGACCTCCGGCCTGCTCTGCCGCAGCCGGTCCCACTGACCCGGGATCAGCGCCTTGGCCCGCGGCGCGGTCCGCTCCACCGCGGGCGCGTCGAACAGCCGCTCCAGCACCGCGTGCACCAGCGTGCCCCGCGTCGCCGCCGCGCTCGGCTTCTCCGGCAGCCGGTCGATCACCCGGAACCGGTACAACAGCGGACACTGCATGAAATCGCTGGCCCGGGAAGGCGACAACGACGTGGGCGCCATGGCAACACGCTCCCCACCGGCTCCGGCGACGCCACCCACCACCGCCTCCGCCCCGGCCACCCCACCGGACGCGGAACGCGCCTCCGAGACCGGGGACGCCTCGGCAGCGGGGGAGTCCTCGGGAGCGGGGGAGGTCCGGGCAGTCGGAGTCGGTGAGTCCTCGGGAGCGGGGGAAGCGTCCGGAGAGCGGGGCGCCCCGGTCGCCTCCGCGGCCGTCGACGGGCTCGGCACCGGCACGGGGGCCGCCGGAGCGGTCGTGGGCGTCGCCGCCGGCACCTCGCCCGGATCCGTCTGCTCGGCGCGGCCCGACCGGGCTCCCGCGTCCTCCATGCTGCTGTCCATGACCACAGACCTTACGGCCCGCCACTGACAGTCACCCAGCCGCCGCCCGCCCCGGCCACGCGACCATGGGACAAACACAAGGGGTGCCGGGGCGGAACGCGCCACCACGGCCGCATACCATCGACCAGAGACCCTTCCGTCCGGCAGGTACGGAAGACGCTTCGAACGAGGGGACACCGTGGACGTGAGCGGCGGGAGCGGGCAGCCGCGGTCCGGCAACGAAGAGCCGGCCGAGCACCCCGCGGGTCCAACGGCCCCGACGACCGGCCCCACCGACCACACCGGCCCGGAGCCCCGAGAACCCTCGGCCCCCCGAGCCGCCGGGCCCGACCCCGACAACCCCGGCGACGCGACCGACCGGCCGGCGCTCCCACACCCCGCTCAGCCCACCAAGGACACCCCCGGCACCCACGCCGACGCGGACGCCGAGGCTCCCGCCCGCGACTCGCAGGGCGCTGGCATCAGTGAAGCGACGGGCAGCACCGACAGCGGCTCACCCGCCGACGCAACCAGCGACGGCGCCGAGCCCGGCACCACGACCGGCCACCCCGGCGCCACGGACAGCGCCACGCCCGAGGACGCCCCAGGCCCCGGCGCCGGCACCACAAGCGACCCGCACCCCCAGCACAGGTCGCCCGCTCACTCCGGCATCGCCAAGGGCGAGCCGCCGCAGCCGCGGCCCAAGGAACCCGGGGGAGGCATCCTCATGGGCCGGCCGTTCGGCGTGCCCGTGTACGTCGCGCCGAGCTGGTTCCTCGTCGCCGCCCTGATCACCTGGGTCTTCGGCGGCCAGCTCGACCGCGTCCTGCCCGAGCTGGGCGCCGCCCGCTACCTGGTCTCCCTGTTCTTCGCCGTCGCCTTCTACGCCTCCGTCCTGGTCCACGAACTGGCCCACACCGTCGCCGCGATCCGCTTCAGGCTCCCGGTCCGCCGCATCCAGCTGCAGTTCTTCGGCGGCGTCTCCGAAATCGAGAAAGAGGCCGAGACCCCCGGCCGGGAATTCATCCTCGCCTTCGTCGGCCCCCTGCTCTCCCTCGTCCTCGCCGGGCTGTTCTACCTCGCCATGAAACCCGTCGACCCCGGCACCGTCACCGGCGTCCTGCTGGCCGGCCTGATGATCTCCAACCTCATCGTGGCGATCTTCAACCTCCTCCCCGGCCTGCCCCTCGACGGCGGCCGCATGCTCCGCGCCGTCGTCTGGAAGATCACCGGCAAACCCATGAGCGGCACCATCGCCGCCGCCTGGGTCGGCCGCGCCCTCGCCGTCGCCGTCCTGATCGGCCTGCCCCTGCTCAACCAGGCCGGCGCCCTCGGCGGCGACAGCACCGACACCACCGGCATGGACACCGTCACCGACGCCCTGCTCGCCGCCATCCTCGCCGCGATCATCTGGACCGGCGCCGGCAACAGCCTGCGCATGGCCCGCCTGCGCGAACACCTCCCCGAACTCCGCGCCCGCACCCTCACCCGGCGCGCCGTGCCCGTCCAGACCGACACCCCGCTCTCCGAAGCCCTGCGCCGCGCCAACGCCGCCGGAGCCCGCGCCCTGGTCGTCGTGGACGCCCACGGCAACCCCCTCTCCCTGGTCCGCGAGTCCGCCATCGTCGGCGTACCCGAACACCGCCGCCCCTGGGTCCCCGTCAGCGGCCTCGCCCATGACCTCACCGACGGCATGCGCGTCTCCGCCGAGCTCGCCGGGGAAGAACTCCTCGACGTCCTCCGGGCCACCCCGGCCACGGAGTACCTGGTGGTCGAGGAGACCGGCGAGATCTACGGCGTCCTGTCCGCAGCAGACGTGGAGCGCGCCTTCGTCAAGGCCATGGCAAGACCGGCTTCATAGCGCCCTGCCCCAGGGCGCGCTCGGCCACGGACGACCCGCCCCGTCCCCACGCACAGGCGCCCCGACCCTCCATCGGCGAAGCCCCCCGCAGGGAACCGGTAGTCTGGTCACATGTCCGAACCGACCGGTGCCGCCCGCAGGCGCGGGCCCTTCAAGGTCGGGGACCAGGTACAGCTGACCGACCCCAAGGGTCGCCACTACACGTTCACGCTCGAAGCCGGGAAGAACTTCCACACCCACAAGGGCTCCTTCCCGCACGACGAACTGATCGGCGCTCCCGAGGGCAGCGTTGTCCGCACCACCGGCAACGTCGCCTACCTCGCGCTGCGCCCCCTGCTCCCCGACTACGTCCTGTCCATGCCCCGCGGGGCAGCCGTCGTCTACCCGAAGGACGCGGGGCAGATCCTCGCCTTCGCCGACATCTTCCCCGGCGCACGCGTCGTCGAAGCCGGCGTCGGCTCCGGCTCGCTCAGCAGCTTCCTGCTGCGCGCCATCGGCGACCAGGGCATGCTGCACTCCTACGAGCGCCGCGAGGACTTCGCCGACATCGCCCGGCAGAACGTCGAGCGCTACTTCGGCGGCCCGCACCCCGCCTGGCAGCTCACCGTCGGCGACCTCCAGGACAACCTGTCCGACACCGACGTCGACCGCGTCATCCTCGACATGCTCGCCCCCTGGGAATGCCTGGAGGCCGTCTCCAAGGCACTCGTCCCCGGCGGCATCCTGTGCTGCTACGTGGCCACCACCACCCAGCTCGCCCGGACCGTGGAGTCCATCCGCGAGATCGGCTGCTTCAACGAGCCGACCGCCTGGGAAACCATGATCCGCAACTGGCACATCGAGGGCCTGGCCGTCCGCCCGGACCACCGCATGATCGGCCACACCGGCTTCCTGCTCACCGCCCGTCGCCTCGCCGACGGAGTCGAGCCGCCCATGCGCCGCCGCCGCCCCGCCAAGGGCGCCTACGGCGAGGACTACGCCGGACCCAACGCCGACGGCGGCGCCGCCCGCTGACCGACCCCCACAGAGCACCACGCACAGAACACAACGCAAAGGCGCCGTGCCCGAGTTCCCCGCACACACGGGAACTCGGGCACGGCGCCCGCACGTTGACACAACACCAGGACACCCCGCCCCCCTCACGGCCCTACCCCCCAACGCGAGCCCCCCGCCTGCGGGAATCCCGCACCCCGCCGTTCCCCCGCACTGTGACGTGTGGCACCATGCTGGCCACCCCACCGGCACAGCCCTCCTCACGGGAGACACTCCTAGTGCAGCAATCCGCCGTTCCGGAGCTCGCCCACACCCACACCCGGCCCATCCACTGGGTCGCCACCGCCACAGCCGTCGCCGGCGTCGTGGCCCTCTCCTCCGTCGTACACCCCGGATCGGCCACAGCCGCCCAGGCCGCCACCGGCACACACACGAACTCCGCCCCCGCCGCCCTCGCACCACCCAGCACCACCGGCGTGGCCTTCCCGCTCCAGTGCGGCCCCGTCAAAGCCGTCGTCGCCAAAAAAGCCACGGGAGACCTCGACGGCGACGGCAAACCGGAAACCGTCGCCGTCGTGCACTGCGACTCCGCCATGGGAACCCCACCCGACGGCGTCTACGTCCTCACCCGCTCCACCGACGCCGGCACCCCCCGCATCGTCGCCACCCTCGTCGACCCCGAGGACCGGCTCACCGTCACCGACTTCTCCCTCCACACCCGCACAGTCGGCGCCACCCTCCTCGGCTACTCCTCCGACGCCGTCCCCAACTGCTGCCCCGACCTGAAGACCCCGGTCACATGGCACTGGAACGGCAGCGCGTTCATCCGCTCCACCCCCGCCGACGCCCACAGCGTCTGACACCGGGCCCGGCCCGGAATCACTCCGCGTCGGGCCCGTACACCTCGACCTTGTCCAGAACCCGGCGCACATGAATGCACTCGCCGGGACACTCCCTCGCCGAATCCACCACATCCGCCAACAGCGGCAGCGGCACCGGCACCGTCGCCCCCGCGGCCTGCAGCAGTTCCTCGTCCGCGCCCTTCACATAGGCCAGCCCGTCGATGTCCAGCTCGAACACCTCAGGGGCGTACTGGGCGCAGATCCCGTCACCGGTACACAGATCCTGATCGATCCAGACCTCCAGCGCCTCCCCGCCCGGGGCCTCCTGCTGCACGGTCACCTCTCCTGCCGTCGATTCGCCGGACGGAACCGGCACCGCACGGGCCAGCCGGGTCCGCACCAGCGGCTGTTGAACACCCTCGACCCTACCTCCGCCCGCACTCCACCCACGCTCCACCGCCTCGGGTTTCCACCCCCACCCCCTCGGGTACCAGCGCCCGACCAGAACAACGGCGTCCCCGTCCCGGCACCCACCACATCCAGCCGTGCCGACCGTGACACCGCCCGCTCAAACCGTCGCTCTGCGTAACGATCGTGGGAGCGCCCCGAGTGCTGCCCGCGAAACGCCCCACCGGCCCGACCGGACAACTCCAGCCAGTCCTGAAGGGTTTCGACCACGCAATGCCCGGAACAAGCTGCTTCCCCATCACGTTGAGTGGGTATCCCCTCCGTGCGAGGGAGAGCGCACCGGGTGACCGACGACACACCTTGACAGTCTTGGTGATCTAGGGGTTTCAATCGACACCCACCCAGGTAGGGTCTGGAAGCGTCCAGCTCCCCTTGGAGGAGGTGAGGACCGTGGCAGCCCACGACGACGACATGAACCGCGGCATCCGCCCGGGACGAGGGTCCGACGACCCGGCCGGGCAGATCGCCTACCTTGAGCAGGAGATCGCCGTCCTGCGACGCAAGCTCGCCGACTCTCCGCGACACACGAGGATTCTCGAAGAGCGGATCGTCGAGCTGCAGACCAACCTGGCCGGCGTGTCCGCCCAGAACGAACGGCTGGCCAACACCCTCCGCGAGGCCCGCGACCAGATCGTGGCCCTCAAGGAAGAAGTCGACCGGCTCGCCCAGCCGCCCGCCGGCTTCGGCGTGTTCCTGCAGGCCAACGAGGACGGCACCGCAGACATCTTCACCGGCGGCCGCAAGCTCCGCGTGAACGTCAGCCCCAGCGTCGACCTCGACGACCTCAGGCGCGGCCAGGAAGTCATGCTCAACGAAGCGCTCAACGTGGTCGAGGCCATGGAGTTCGAGCGCGTCGGCGACATCGTCACCCTCAAGGAAATCCTTGAGGACGGCGAACGCGCCCTCGTGCTGGGGCACACCGACGAGGAACGGGTGGTACGGCTCGCCGAGCCGCTGCTGGACGTCACCATCCGCGCCGGCGACGCCCTCCTGCTCGAACCCCGCTCCGGCTATGTCTACGAGGTCGTCCCCAAGAGCGAGGTCGAAGAACTCGTCCTCGAAGAAGTCCCCGACATCGGCTACGAACAGATCGGCGGCCTCGGCAACCAGATCGAAGCCATCCGCGACGCCGTCGAGCTGCCCTACCTCTACCCGGACCTCTTCAAGGAGCACGAGCTCCGCCCGCCCAAGGGCGTCCTGCTCTACGGCCCCCCCGGCTGCGGCAAGACACTCATCGCCAAGGCCGTCGCGAACTCACTGGCCAAAAAGGTCGCCGAGGTCACCGGCCAGGCCGCCGGCAAGAGCTTCTTCCTCAACATCAAGGGCCCCGAGCTCCTCAACAAGTACGTCGGCGAGACCGAGCGGCAGATCCGCCTCGTCTTCCAGCGAGCCCGCGAAAAGGCCAGCGAGGGCACCCCCGTCATCGTCTTCTTCGACGAGATGGAATCCCTCTTCCGCACCCGCGGCTCCGGCGTCAGCTCCGACGTGGAGAACACCATCGTCCCCCAGCTGCTCGCCGAGATCGACGGCGTGGAAGGCCTGCAGAACGTGGTCGTCATCGGCGCCTCCAACCGCGAGGACATGATCGACCCCGCCATCCTGCGCCCCGGCCGCCTCGACGTGAAGATCAAGATCGAGCGCCCCGACGCCGAAGCCGCCAAGGACATCTTCGGCAAGTACCTCACCGAACGCCTCCCGCTGCACGCCGACGACCTCGGCGAACACGGCGGCGACAAGGCCACCACCGTCCAGAGCATGATCCAGACGGCGGTCGAGCAGATGTACGCCGAATCCGAGGAGAACCGCTTCCTGGAAGTCACCTACGCCAACGGCGACAAGGAAGTCCTCTACTTCAAGGACTTCAATTCCGGCGCCATGATCGAAAACATCGTCGGACGCGCCAAGAAGATGGCGATCAAGGACTTCCTCGAAAAGAACCAGAAGGGCCTCCGCGTCTCCCACCTCCTCCAGGCCTGCGTGGACGAGTTCAAGGAGAACGAAGACCTGCCCAACACCACCAACCCCGACGACTGGGCCCGCATCTCCGGAAAGAAGGGCGAACGGATCGTCTACATCCGCACCCTCATCACCGGAAAGCAGGGCGCAGACACCGGACGCTCCATCGACACGGTGGCGAACACCGGTCAGTACCTGTAACGGCAGGGCGGCTGCGGGTGCCCCACCGGGTACCCGCAGCCGACTGTTTTTCTGGCCACGACCGGAGCAGGCAATGACGCAAATGATCTCCCCACCAGCGCAAAGGCGTTCTAGGCTCGTTCCTACCGCCGAGTCGCGCAGTGCGGGGACGGGCACCGCACACGCACCGGAGCGCCAGCGGTACGTGAGCGGCGCCCACGACCGAGGGTGCCGCCGGGCAAGGAGGGCCGCATGACCGTACGGCGAGTAATGGGCATCGAGACGGAGTACGGGATCTCCGTCCCCGGCCACCCCAACGCCAATGCCATGCTCACCTCATCCCAGATCGTCAACGCCTACGCGGCGGCGATGCACCGGGCCCGCCGGGCCCGCTGGGACTTCGAGGAGGAAAACCCGCTCCGAGACGCGCGAGGCTTCGACCTCGCCCGGGAGGCCGCCGACGCAAGCCAGCTCACCGACGAGGACATCGGCCTCGCCAACGTCATCCTCACCAACGGCGCACGGCTCTACGTCGACCACGCCCACCCCGAATACAGCGCCCCCGAGGTCACCAATCCGCGCGACGCCGTCCTGTGGGACAAGGCCGGCGAACGGATCATGGCGGAAGCGGCGGAGCGGGCGGCCCAGCTCCCCGGCGCCCAGCCCATCCACCTCTACAAGAACAACACCGACAACAAGGGCGCCAGCTACGGCACGCACGAGAACTACCTGATGAAGCGGGAAACCCCCTTCTCGGACATCGTGCGCCACCTCACCCCCTTCTTCGTCTCCCGCCAGGTCTTCGCCGGCGCCGGCCGCGTCGGTATCGGCCAGGACGGCCACGAACACGGCTTCCAGATCAGCCAGCGCGCCGACTACTTCGAGGTCGAGGTCGGCCTGGAGACAACCCTGAAGCGCCCCATCATCAACACGAGGGACGAGCCGCACGCCGACGCGGAAAAGTACCGCCGCCTCCACGTGATCATCGGCGACGCCAACCTCTCCGAGATCTCGACCTACCTCAAGCTGGGCACGACCTCACTGGTTCTCGCCATGATCGAGGACGGCTTCATCGCCGTCGACCTGGCCGTCGACCAGCCGGTACGGACCCTGCACCAGGTCTCCCACGACCCCTCGCTCAAGCGCCTGATCACACTGCGCAGCGGCAGGACCCTGACCGCGGTCCAGCTCCAGATGGAGTACTACGAGCTGGCGCGGAAGTACGTCGAGGAACGCTACGGGGCGGACGCCGACGAGCAGACCAAGGACGTCCTGTCCCGCTGGGAGGACACCCTCGGCAGGCTGGAGAACGACCCCATGAGCCTCGCCGGCGAACTCGACTGGGTCGCCAAGCGCGAACTGATGGAAGGCTACCGCCGCCGCGACAGCCTCGACTGGGACGCCGCCCGCCTGCACCTCGTCGACCTCCAGTACGCCGACGTACGCGCCGAGAAGGGCCTCTACAACCGCCTCGTCGCCCGCGGCCGCATGAAGCGCCTGCTGGCCGAGTCCGAGGTCGACCGGGCCCGTACGAAGCCGCCGGAGGAC
The DNA here is from genome assembly GCF_044546895.1 of Streptomyces sp. NPDC053069. NCBI lineage: Bacteria > Bacillati > Actinomycetota > Actinomycetes > Kitasatosporales > Streptomycetaceae > Streptomyces > Streptomyces sp. NPDC053069. Next base: position 15,416 of record NZ_JBITZN010000010.1, read on the forward strand.
ACCCGCGCCTACTTCCGCGGCCGCTGCCTGGAGCAGTACGCCGACGACGTAGCCGCGGCCAGCTGGGACTCGGTCATCTTCGACCTCCCCGGCCGGGACTCGTTGCAGCGCGTTCCAACCCTGGAACCGCTACGCGGAACGCGAAATCACGTCAAGGAACTGCTGGACCGCTGCCGCACCGCAGAAGACCTGGTCAGGGTCCTGTCGGGCGGCTGAGCGGGCCAGGGGGTACTCGGCCCCGACCCGGGCGGACAGGGTGGAAATCCCCCCGCCCGGGAATCATCGAGGTGGCCCCCGCACGTTGTGGAAACTGCGGGGCCGATGTCGGACCCGGCTTGTAGGGTCTGATCATCACCGATCGGCAGGCGAACTGAGCGGGGTGAGGGTTATGGCAACCAAGGACACCGGCGGCGGCCAGCAGAAGGCGACGCGGTCCACCGAGGAGGTCGAGGAGCAGGCGCAGGACGCGCAGGCCTCGGAGGACCTCAAGGAACGGCACGAGAAGCTGAGCGACGACGTGGACTCGGTGCTCGACGAGATCGACGATGTCCTCGAGGAGAATGCAGAGGACTTCGTGCGCTCCTTCGTTCAGAAGGGTGGAGAGTAGCTTCTTCCTTCAAATCGAGGGTAGCTACCGGGGGCGGAGTTGGGAAGCGAAGAAGGCGTGAAGCGCTGCTCGCGGTGCAGGCAGCACAAGCCGCGGGCAGCGTTCGCGCGAACAGTCAGTGGCATCGCAACGCAACGGCGTCCGATGGTCTCTCCACGAGCTGTAGGGCTTGCCGTGCGGCGGAATCACGGCATCACGGAAGCCGAGCGTGACGCGATGATCGCTGCCCAGTACGGGCTCTGTGCGATCTGTCTGCAAGCCCCGCCCGTGCATGTGGATCACTGCCACAAGACGGGTAGGGTCCGAGGCGTACTGTGCTTCAACCGCAACTCGGCCATCGGCAAATTGAGGGACGACCCCGACGTTGGCCGTCGGGCTGTTGCCTATCTGGAAGGAAACTTGTGGAAGCCAACACTCGTAGCACCGGGCGTCTACCAGCTGCCTTCCTGACGCCAGGGTCCTCCTCCTTCATGGACTTCCTCTCCGAGCACCAGCCCGAGCTGCTGCCCGGCAACCGGCAGCTGCCGCCCACACAGGGCGTGATCGAGGCGCCGCACGGGACGACCATCGTGGCCGTCACCTTCCCGGGGGGCGTGGTGCTCGCCGGTGACCGTCGGGCCACCATGGGCAATGTGATCGCCCAGCGGGACATCGAGAAGGTGTTCCCGGCGGACGAGTACTCGGCCGTCGGTATCGCCGGTACCGCCGGGCTCGCCGTGGAGATGGTCAAGCTCTTCCAGCTGGAGCTGGAGCACTTCGAGAAGGTCGAGGGTGCGCAGCTGTCGTTGGAGGGCAAGGCGAACCGGTTGTCGACGATGATCCGGTCGAACCTGGGGATGGCCATGCAGGGGCTGGCGGTCGTGCCGCTCTTCGCGGGGTATGACCTGGACCGGGAGAAGGGGCGGATCTTCTCCTACGACGTCACGGGCGGGCGCAGCGAGGAGCACAACTTCGCGGCGACGGGTTCCGGCTCGATCTTCGCGCGTGGTGCGATGAAGAAGTTGTTCCGTGACGACCTGACCGAGGAGCAGGCGACCACGCTCGTGGTGCAGGCCCTGTACGACGCGGCTGACGACGACTCGGCGACCGGTGGTCCCGATGTCGCCCGCCGGATCTACCCGATCATCACCGTGATCACCGAGGACGGTTTCCGCCGGCTCACCGGGGACGAGTCGTCCGAGCTGTCCCGTGCGGTGCTCCAGCGCCGCTTGGAGGAGCCCGACGGTCCCAAGGCCGCGCTGCTCTGAGTGCGGGCCCCGGTTCTTATCAAGGTGATCCAGTGACCATGACAGAAAGGGACGGATAACCGGTGTCGACGCCGTTCTATGTCTCACCTCAGCAGGCCATGGCCGACCGGGCGGAGTACGCCCGGAAGGGCATCGCCCGTGGCCGCAGTCTGGTGGTCATGCAGTACGCCGACGGCATCGTGTTCGTCGGTGAGAACCCGTCCCGGGCGCTGCACAAGTTCAGCGAGATCTATGACCGGATCGGTTTCGCGGCCGCCGGCAAGTACAACGAGTACGAGAACCTGCGGATCGGCGGTGTGCGCTATGCCGATCTTCGTGGCTACACATACGACCGGGACGACGTGACCGCTCGCGGTCTCGCCAATGTCTACGCCCAGACGCTCGGCACGATCTTCTCTTCGGCGGCCGAGAAGCCGTACGAGGTGGAGCTGGTCGTCGCCGAGGTGGGGGAGATCCCCGAGGGTGATCAGATCTACCGGTTGCCGCACGACGGTTCGATCGTGGATGAGCACGGTTCGGTCGCGGTGGGCGGCAATGCCGAGCAGATCAGTAGTTTCCTGGATCAGCGGCACCGTGACGGGATGAGCCTCGCGGAGGCGCTGAAGCTGGCCGTGCAGGCTCTGTCGCGTGACACCAACGGCAGTGAGCGGGAGATCCCGGCGGAGCGTCTGGAGGTCGCGGTGCTGGATCGTACGCGTCCGCAGAAGCGTAAGTTCAAGCGGATCGTGGGCCGTCAGCTGTCTCGTCTGCTGGCGGCGGAGGGTGCGGCCACCGAGGCGGAGAGTGCCGAGGAGGACAGCTCCGAGGAGGAGTGACCCGTCAGCGCGCCGAACGCGCCCGTTCGCCTGCTCCTGTGTGCCCCGGCCGTCTGTCTCGGCCGGGGCACACGGCGTTTGCGCGGGCCTGCCGGGCCGGACCCTCAGGTGGCGCGTGCCGGGGCTGTGGAGCCTCGGGCGACCAGGTGGACGGGGATGTCGCCGCTGTCCGGTTCCCGGCCCTCCAGGACGGCGAGGAGGGCTCGCATGCCGTGCTCTCCGAACAGCTCGGCGTCGAGTCGTACGGTCGTCAGTTCGGGGTCGATGGCGGTGGCGAGGCCGAGGTCGTCGACGCCGGTGACGGAGATGTCGTCGGGGATGCGCAGGCCGAGGCGGCGGAGGGCCTTGTAGGCGCCGGCGGCGAGTTTGTCGTCGTCGCAGACGACGGCCGTGGGTCGGGGTCCGGGTGTGGTGAGTGCGGTTTCGGTGGCGGCGAGGGCTCCTTCGATGGAGATGGGGGCTCGGGCGGTGCGTACCTCGGTGCCCGGTACGGCCGCCATGCGTGCTGCGAGTTCGCGTGCGCGGATCTCGAAGGTCCAGGAGGGTACGTCGGCGGCGAGGTGCAGGATGCGGCGGTGGCCGAGGCCGAGGAGGTGTTCGGTGATCTGGCGGATGCCGTCGGTGATGTCGAGGTTGACGGTGGCGGCGCCCAGGCTGCCCCGGGGGTCGCTGTCGAGCATGACGAGGGGGAGTTGGTCGCCGCGGATGGCGGTGAGGGCGTCGGCGGCCATGGAGGAGGCGATGACGCCGTCGAGGGCGGCCTGGGCCGAGGCGAAGGGGTCGCGGGCGGGGCCGATGCCTTCGGGGGAGGGGTAGAGGACCACGCCGAAGCCGTTTTCGGCGGCGACGCGAGCGGCGCCTGTGTAGACGCCTGCGAAGAATTCGGTGGTGAGGGCGGGGACGACGAGCAGGACGGTGCGGGTGCGGCCGAGGCGGAGGTTTCGGGCGGCGAGGTTGGGGCGGTAGCCGAGGTCGCGTGCGGCTTCGCGGACGCGTTCGGCGGTGGTTTCGGAGACGCGGCCGCGCCATTTGTCGCCGAGTACGAGGGAGACGGCGGCTTGGGAGACTCCGGCCGCCTGGGCGACGTCCCGGCTGGTCGGGCGCGTGCTGCTGCGTGCCACCGTGGGCCTGCCTCTTTCGTGTGGACGTGTGAACAGCGCACATGGTACGTATGGGAGCGGGAGTTATACGTAAAACGTAGGGGCGTCGAGGCGTTCCGGTCGAGTCGCTGGAGGGCAGCACATGGCCACGGGATATCTGGAGATACTCCGGGCGCGGCACGCGCTGCGGCTGCTCACCGGCACGTTGGTGGGCCGGCTGCCCAATGCGACCGCGGCGATCGCCCTGGTGCTGTTCGTGCGCGCCGAGGGCGGCACGTACAGCCTGGCAGGCGCTCTCGCGGCGGTCTACGGGGTGGCGAACGCCGTGGGTCAGCCGGTGCTGGGGCGCCTCGTCGACCTGTACGGGCAGCCGCGGGTCCAGTTGCCGGCGGCCGTGCTGGCGGCGCTGTCGATGACGCTCTTCGCGTTCTGCGGTACTGATCCGCTGCCGCTGGCGTATGCGGCGGTGGCGGCGGCCGGTCTGTTCACCCCGCCGCTGGAAGGGGGGCTGCGGGCCTTGTGGCCGTCGGTGCTGCGCGGGGAGGAGCAGGTGCACACGGCGTACGCCATGGACGCGATCGCGCAGGAGATCATGTTCACCGTGGGGCCGCTGCTGGTGACGCTGTGCGTGTCGCTGTGGGACGAGCGGGCCGCCCTGCTGGTGCTGAGTCTTCTGGGGGTGCTGGGTGCCCTCTCGGTGGTGGTGTCGCCGCCTTCGCGTGCGTGGCGGTCGGCTCCGCGTGAGGCGCACTGGCTGGGCGCTCTGCGTTCGCCGGGGCTGCTGGCGCTGCTCGGTGCGTTTCTGTTCGTCGGTATCGCGCTGGGTTCGATCACGGTGGCGTCGGTGTCGTACGCGGACGGTCATGGTGGTGACGCGGTGTACGGCTGGATGATGGCGGGGCTGGGTCTGGGGGCGCTGGTCGGTGGCACGGTGTACGGGGCGCGCCAGTGGGCGGGGGTGCCGGAGCGGCGACTGCGGGTGCTGGTGGCGCTTCTGGCGGTGTGTTATCTGCCGTTGACGGTGACGCCGGGTGCGGTCGCGATGGTGCTGCTGGCGGTGGTGTCGGGGGTGTTCCTGGCGCCGTGCATCGCCTGTGCGTTCATCATCGTGGACCGGCATGCGCCGAGCGGGACGGTCACCGAGGCCTTCTCCTGGCTTGTGACGACGTTCACGGTGGGTGCCTCGGTGGGGACGGGGGTGGCGGGGCCGGTGGTCCAGGCCGGTGGTGCGGTGTGGGGTTTCGCGGTTCCGGGTGCGGCGGGGGCGGTGTCGTTGCTGGTGCTGCTCGGCACGGGGCGGGTCCTCGCAGCTCCCGCGCGGGGCGGGGTCGTTGCGTGTTCATCGGAAACTGATCCAAATCGTGCTGTCGAACCCCGTTTCAGCTCAGGGGATCGGGCGTAATGTTCAGTCATGGACCGCCGCATTTTCGGGCTGGAGAACGAGTACGGCGTCACGTGCACGTTCAGGGGACAGCGGCGCCTGTCTCCTGACGAGGTGGCGCGGTACCTCTTCCGCCGTGTCGTGTCATGGGGCCGCAGCAGCAATGTCTTTCTGCGAAACGGTGCCCGGCTGTATCTCGACGTGGGCTCACATCCGGAATACGCGACACCCGAATGTGACAACGTGATCGAACTGGTCACCCACGACAAGGCCGGCGAGCGCATTCTCGAAGGACTCCTGGTGGACGCGGAACGACGCCTGCACGAGGAGGGAATCGCGGGCGACGTCTACCTGTTCAAGAACAACACGGACTCGGCGGGCAACTCCTACGGCTGTCACGAGAACTATCTGGTGGCCCGGCACGGGGAGTTCTCGCGGCTCGCGGACATCCTCATCCCGTTCCTGGTGACACGGCAGCTGCTGTGCGGGGCGGGGAAGGTGCTGCAGACGCCGCGCGGTGCGGTGTACTGCGTCAGCCAGCGCGCGGAGCACATCTGGGAGGGTGTGTCCTCGGCGACGACCCGTTCGAGGCCCATCATCAACACGCGTGACGAGCCGCATGCGGACGCGGAGCGGTACCGCAGGCTGCATGTCATCGTCGGTGACTCGAACATGTCCGAGACGACGATGCTGCTGAAGGTCGGTGCCACGGACCTGGTGCTGCGCATGATCGAGGCGGGCACCGTGATGCGTGATCTGACCCTGGAGAACCCGATCCGGGCGATCCGCGAGGTCAGTCATGACATCACCGGCCGCCGCAAGGTGCGTCTGGCCAGCGGCCGGGAGGCCTCCGCGCTGGAGGTGCAGCGGGAGTACTTCGACAAGGCCGTGGATTTCTGCGATCGCCGCAGTATCCGTACGGGGACGGTCGCGCAGGTGCTGGAGCTGTGGGGCCGTACGCTGGACGCGATCGAGAGCGAGGAACTGGACCGGATCGCCACCGAGATCGACTGGGTGATGAAGTACAAGCTCATCGAGCGGTACCGGGCCAAGCACAACATGACGATGTCGCATCCGCGGGTCGCCCAGATAGACCTCGCCTACCACGACATCCACCGTCGTCGTGGCCTGTACTACCTGCTGGAGAAGAAGGGTCAGGCGGCCCGGGTCTGCAACGACTTGAAGATCTTCGAGGGCAAGTCGGTTCCGCCGCAGACCACTCGTGCGCGGTTGCGCGGTGACTTCATCCGGCGGGCACAGGAACAGCGCAGGGACTTCACGGTCGACTGGGTGCATCTGAAGCTCAACGACCAGGCGCAGCGGACCGTGTTGTGCAAGGACCCGTTCCGTTCCGTGGACGACCGGGTGGAGAAGCTGATCGCCGGAATGTAGGGGAAAGCGGGCGAGTCAAGCATTCCGGGTGTGCAATGCCGGAACGCCACACGGGCGTCGTACGTTTCCCGTACGGCGCCCTTCTCTCGCCGTAGAGTTGCGCGCACGCCATCACAGGACCGACCGATTACGAGGCTCTTCCGTGCGCCGACGCTCCCTCATCCTCGCTGCCGTACCCGCAGGACTGGTCACTGTTGCCGGTTGCGGTGACGGCACGTCCGGTTCCAGCAAGGCGAGTGCCTCGCCGTCGCCGTCGGTGTCCGCGCCGCCTCCGCCGAAGATCGTGGAAGGACCGCTGCCGGCGATCACGGCGGGTACGAAGTTCGGGGAGAAGCCGACCGTGGCCAAGGGGCCGGGTGAGCCGTCGAAGAACCTGGCGGCGAAGACGGTGATCGCGGGCAGTGGCCGTCCGATCGCGGAGAACGAGTTCGTCCGGGCGGACTACCTGGGGCAGATCTGGGACACGGGCAAGGTCTTCGACAACTCCTACGACAAGAAGCGGCCGCTGTTGCTGCAGCTGTCCCAGGGGCAGGTCATCGACGGCTGGCGGTATGCGCTGGCGGGCAAGAAGGTCGGCAGCCGGGTCGAGATCGCGGTGCCGCCCACCTGGGGTTACGGCAAGTCGGGTGAGCCGCGGGCGGGCATCAAGGGGACGGACACGCTGGTGTTCGTCATCGATCTGATCGATGCCTTCAACTCGAAGAGCTCGGTCAAGGGCAAGCCGGTCGCGCAGACGGACGCCGCGCTGCCGAAGGTGGCCACCAACACGGACGGCAATGTGCCCAAGGTGACCGTACCGAAGACGGATCCGCCGAAGAAGCTGGTCTCGACGTATGTCCTGGAGGGGGACGGTCCCGAGCTGAGGGCGGACCAGGCGGTGCTGTGCCAGTTCCAGGGGCTGGTCTGGGACAGTGGCAAAACCTTCCAGCGGACGTATGGCTCGGGTCGGCTCGCGCAGTTCGCGCTGGAGCAGATGCAGCAGGCGGTCAAGGGTCTGGCACAGGGTCTGACCGGCAAGAAGGTGGGCAGCCGAGTACTGATCGTGGTGCCGCCGGAGCTGGGTTACGGCGACACTCCGCCGAGTGGTGGTGTGGTCAAGAAGGGCGCGACGCTGGTGTTCACGGTGGACATCCTCGCGGCGTTGTAGCGGGCGGTGTCCGCGGGGGCGCCGGGCGTGGGGAGATGAAAGACTGTCCACGTTTCGTGTCGTACACAAGCAGGAGCTTTTGACGTGAGCATCGATAAGCCCGAGATCGACTTCCCGGGCGGCGAGCCCCCGGCGGACCTTGAGATCAAGGACATCTGGGAGGGCGACGGGCCGGTGGCGCAGGCGGGTCAGACCGTCACCGTCCACTATGTGGGTGTCGCCTTCAGCACGGGTGAGGAGTTCGACGCCAGCTGGAACCGGGGCACCCCGTTCCGCTTCCCGCTGGGTGCGGGCCGTGTCATCGCGGGCTGGGACCAGGGTGTGCAGGGCATGAAGGTCGGCGGCCGCCGCCAGCTGACGATCCCCGCCCACCTCGCCTACGGCAACCAGAGCCCGACCCCGGCGATCAAGCCGGGCGAGACCCTGATCTTCGTGGTGGACCTGCTCGGCGTCTGATGCCGGTCTGATCCACGCCGGTCCGCTCCCGGTCGACCGGCCGGGTGCGACCGGATCCGATCACCTGGGGCCCATGCCTGCTCGGGCGTGGGCCCTCGGCTTTGCCACCGCACTGCGGAGCGGTACGGTCATCGCTCGGAAGCACCATAGGAAAGGCGAAGGGCGTCGATGGCCATTGCCAAGGCCGAGCGGCTGATGAACCTCGCGCTGTGTCTGCTCGGCACCCGTCGGCCGCTCAGCAAGCGCGAGCTGCGCGAGTCCATCGAGGCCTACCTCGAAGCAGGATCCGACGACTCCTTCAACCGGATGTTCGAGCGGGACAAGGACGACCTGCGTGAGCTGGGCCTGGTCATCGAGACGGTGGAGAACCTGGACGGCGAGGTCGGCTATCTGGCCCGCCGTGACAGCAACCGCCTGCCGCCGATCACCCTGGACGCCGAGGAGGCCGCGGCGCTCGGGCTGGCCGCGAAGGTGTGGCAGCAGGCCCGCCTCGCCGGTGCCGCCAGCGGTGCCCTGCAGAAGCTGCGGGCGGCAGGACTTCCCGAGGACGTCGACCCGTACGAGGCGCACGGTGCGCTGGAACCGCGTATCCCGGTGCACGAGGCCGCCTTCGAGCCGCTGATGCTGGCCTGCCGGGACCGCCGTCCGGTCCTCTTCGACTACCGCAAGGCCTCCGCCGTCCACCCCGAGCCCCGGCATGTGGAGCCGTGGGCGCTGGAGTGCTGGCGCGGGCACTGGTACCTGGCCGGTTTCGACCGGGAGCGTGGTGCCGAGCGCGTCTTCCGGCTCTCCCGGATCACCGGCCGGGTCCGCTCGCGCGGTACGGGCTTCACCGCTCCCGTGCCCGACGTCGTCACCGTCCGGGAGACCGTGGCGAGCTGGGCGGGCGAGATCGCCGACGGTACGGCCCTGATCCGACTGCGCTCCGGCGCCGGTTACCCCCTTCGGGCGAAGGCCGCCGTGGTCCGGGAACTCGGTGACGGCTGGGACGAGTTGGAGATTCCGTACGGGCACGGCCTGGACGCCTGGCTGGTGGAGTTCGGGCCGGACGTGGTGGTCCTGGAGCCGGCCGAGCTGCGCGCCGACGTGGTGGACCGGCTGCGTGCCGTGGCGAAGGGCTGAGGGGGAGCAGGACTGTGGCAGGCAAACCGGTCAGGCCCGTGAACGCCATCGACCAGACCCGGCGGATGCTCTCCCTGGTGACCTATCTCCGGGAGCGTCCCGGCGCGCGGATCGCGGACGTCGCGCGTGCCTTCGGTATCACCGAGGACGAACTGGTCGCCGATCTCGATCTGCTGCCCATGTGCGGCACCAGCTTCCGCGGCGGCGATCTGCTGGACATCGACACCGACGGCGAGCGGATCTGGTGGCACAATCCGGCCGCGCTCGGCGAGGAGGCGGCCGAGCCGCTGCGGCTCGCCGCCGATGAGGCCACGGCCCTGCTGGTCGCCGCCCGCGCGGTGGCCACGCTGCCGGGCCTGCGTGAGGGCGACCGGCAGGCCCTGCTGCGGGCCACCGCCAAGGTGGAGGCCGCCGCCGGTGAGGCCGCCGGCGCGAGTTCCCGGCTGTCCGTGACCTTCGAGTCCGAAGGCGGAGTCTTCGCCGATGTCGACCGGGCGATCTCCGAGCGCCGCCGACTGTGGATCCGCTACTACTCCCCGGCCCGTGACGAGGTCACCGAGCGCGAGATCGACCCGATCCGCCTGGTCAGCGTCGGCCACACCTATGTGGAGGCCTGGTGCCGCCGCTCCGAGGCCCGGCGCACCTTCCGGCTCGACCGGGTCGCGGAGATCAGGATCCTGGACGAGCCGTCCGCGCCGCCCGAGATCGAACTGCGGGACCTGTCCGAGGCCCTGGTGCAGCCGGCCGCCGAGGATCCGGAGGTCGTCGTCGAGGTCGGCCCGGGCGGCCGCTGGGTGGCGGAGTACTACCCGCACGACAGCGCCGATGAGCTTCCCGACGGCGGGCTGCGTATCACTCTGCGCACCCCCGATCCGGCGTCCCTGCGCCGGCTGGCGCTGCGGCTCGGCCGCGACGGCCGGATCGTCTCCCCGCCGGAGCTGGCCGAAAGCGCCCGGAGGGCAGCCGCGGAGGCCTTGGCGGCGTACGACACGGCGCCGTCGGCGTGAGCCGGCGGGGTTGCTGCGGCAGGGCCGGCGAGGGGCGCACCCGCAGGGCGCGGGGCTGTGCCGGATACGTGGCTCCGCCGCGCTGGAGGTCCGCCCGGGTTCGAGCGAAGCCGGGCACTCGGGGGAGCGACCGGCCACCACGGCGCCGCAGACGATCGACGGCACATCACGGCAGGAAAGAGGAGCAGGCTGTGAGCGAGTGTGCGGGTGAGATGACAGCGGCGGCCGCCTTCGGCGGGATGAGAAGAGTGGCCCCCGTGGTGTTCAAGGCGGGCTGCCCCGACTGCCGGGGCCGCTTCGAGCTCGCCGCGAGCGCGCTGCGTCTCGCCATCGGCGCCAGCAGACGGACGACGTTCTACTCCTTCACCTGCCCCGAGTGCGGTGCCGCCGTCCGCAAGCCCGCCGGGGAACGCATCGTCGAGCTGCTCACCGGCGGCGGGGTCCGGACGCTCAGGCTGCACACCACCGTCTAGTCTCGACGTCATGTTCTGGCCGATGTTCGCGGTAGTGCTGGGTTTCCTGGGTCTCGCTGTGCTGGGGGTGCTCGCCGTCCGGGTCTTCCTGGAGGCGCGGCGCCTCGGTCAGCAGGTCGCGGACTCCGCGAGCCGTATCAACAGGGCGGCGGAAGACCTGGAGCGGGCGGCCGTGAGTGCGGCCCGGGCCGTGGACACCCTGTGATCGCGTGATGTTGTGCGCTTTGGGGCACTTCGCCCTGTCACCGTGCCCGCCCAGGAAGGTACGCTGCTGGTCGCGGCCCGGAGAACGAGGCTCGGTCCGCAGAGCAGGAGTACGCACGGGGATTGTCCACCGTTCACCCCAGGGCGTTACGATCGCTGCCAGCACGATGGTCAGACATTTGTCCGGCCCGTCGGACATGCCCCGCCGCCCCGCCTCGGTGAGAAGGTGAAGATTTATGTTCCGCAACGGACTTGAGCCGTGGCACCTGGTGCTGCTGATTCTGGTGATCCTCCTGGTGTTCGGCTCCAAGAAGCTCCCGGACATGGCGCGCTCGCTCGGCAAGTCCGCTCGCATCCTGAAGAGCGAGGCGAAGGCGATGAAGGACGACGGCAAGCAGTCCGCCGGCACCGCCCAGTCCGCCGAGGAGCCCGCTCCGGCTCAGCGCACGATCCAGGCCGCCCCCGGCGATGTGACCAGCTCCCGCCCGGTCAACGAGCCGACAGACACGACCCAGCGCTGACGCGAGGGCCGGGGGTCCGGTCCACTGCACGAGATGAGGATGTGGGTTGCTCAAGTCTGCCCGCAACAAGGAGAGGGATCCCGAGGGGCGGATGCCGCTCGCGGATCACTTGCGTGAGCTGCGCAACCGGCTCGCGAAGGGTGTCCTGGCGATCGTGGTCGTCACGATCGTGGCGGCGTTCTTCTACAGGGACATCGTCAACTTCATCACCGAGCCGGTGCTCAAGGAGATCGGCTGCGACCAGTCCTTCGGTGAGCTGGCCAAGGCGAAGAACGTCCACTGCGCGCACATCACCGTCAGCGGGCTGCTGGCACCGTTCACCCTGGTCCTGAAGGTCGCCCTGATGGCCGGTGTCGTGCTCGCGTCGCCGGTCTGGCTCTACCAGCTGTGGGCGTTCGTCGCGCCGGGCCTGCACCGTCACGAGAAGAAGTACGCCTACGCGTTCGTCGGTTTCGGCTTCCCGCTCTTCCTCGGCGGCGGTTACCTCGCGTTCCACGTGCTGCCCACCACAGCGCGGGTGATGATCAACCTCACGCCGAGCGGCGCGGAGAACCTGCTGCCGCTGGACGACCTGCTGGACCTGGTCACCCGCATGATCGTCGTCTTCGGCCTCGCCTTCGAGATGCCGTTGCTGCTGGTCATGCTCAACCTCACCGGCGTCCTGTCCGGGCGGCGCATGCTCGGCTGGTGGCGCGGCATGGTCGTCGGCATCACCGCCTTCGCGGCCGTGGCCACGCCCAGCCCCGACCCGACGATGATGCTGGCACTGGCGGCGCCGATCTGGGTGCTCTACTTCATCGCCGTGGCCATCGCGCTGCTCAACGACCGGCGCCGGGCCCGCCGCGAAGCCGCAGGTCCTGGCGACGACGAGGCGTCCGAACTGGACCTCACGCCCGAGGAGATCGGCGATGTGGAGGCGGTGACCGCGAGCACCGCACCCGAGCTGCCCGGCACGGACCGGGTCAACGGCTACGACGACGTGACCTGAGCCCGCGCCGCACCGAGCCGCGCACGATGCCCCCGCCCTGCAAGGGCGGGGGCATCGCTCTGTGCCGGTCGTCCTTGTCGATCAGCCCACTTCCGGATAATGATCGTCCTGTTGTCAGTGGCGCCCGGTACGCTCGGAAGCACGATGACAGAGGACCTCTCACCGGCCGAGCGGTACGCGGCAGCCCGCAGGCGGGCAGCCGAGCAGGCCACCGCGCTCGCGTCCTTCCGCGAGATGTACGACTTCGGCCTCGACCCCTTCCAGATCGAGGCCTGCCAGGCACTCGAGGAGGGCAAGGGTGTACTGGTGGCCGCCCCCACCGGCTCGGGCAAGACGATCGTGGGCGAGTTCGCCGTCCACCTCGCCCTCCAAGAGGGCAAGAAGTGCTTCTACACGACACCCATCAAGGCGCTGTCGAACCAGAAGTACGCCGACCTGTGCCGTCGCTACGGCACCGGCAAGGTCGGCCTGCTCACCGGCGACAACAGCGTGAACTCCGAGGCGCCGGTCGTCGTGATGACCACCGAGGTCCTGCGGAACATGCTGTACGCCGGCTCCCAGACCCTCCTCGGCCTCGGCTACGTGGTCATGGACGAGGTGCACTACCTCTCCGACCGCTTCCGCGGCGCCGTCTGGGAAGAGGTGATCATCCACCTGCCCGAGTCGGTGACCCTGGTCTCACTGTCGGCGACCGTCTCCAACGCCGAGGAGTTCGGTGACTGGCTGGACACCGTCCGCGGCGACACCGAGGTGATCGTCTCCGAGCACCGGCCCGTGCCGCTGTTCCAGCACGTGCTCGCCGGACGCAGGATGTACGACCTGTTCGAGGAGGGCGAGGGCCACAAGAAGGCCGTCAACCCCGACCTGGTCCGCCTGGCCCGTATGGAGGCGACGAGGCCGTCGTACCAGGACCGGCGGCGCGGCCGTGCGATGCGCGAGGCCGACCGGGAGAGGGAGCGCAGACAGCGCGCCCGGGTGTGGACGCCGGGCCGCCCCGAGGTCATCGAGCGGCTGGACGCCGAGGGCCTGCTTCCGGCCATCACCTTCATCTTCAGCCGTGCCGCCTGCGAGGCCGCCGTCCAGCAGTGCCTGTACGCGGGCCTGCGGCTCAACGACGAGGAGGCGCGGGAACAGGTCCGCGCCCTGGTCGAGGAGCGCACGTCGCACATCGCGCCGGAGGACCTGCACGTCCTCGGGTACTACGAATGGCTGGAGGGCCTGGAGCGGGGCATCGCCGCCCATCACGCGGGCATGCTGCCGACCTTCAAGGAGGTCGTCGAGGAGCTGTTCGTACGTGGCCTGGTCAAGGCGGTGTTCGCGACCGAGACCCTCGCGCTCGGCATCAACATGCCCGCCCGCTCGGTGGTGCTGGAGAAGCTCGTCAAGTGGAACGGCGAGCAGCACGCCGACATCACACCGGGCGAGTACACCCAGCTGACGGGCCGTGCGGGCCGCCGGGGCATCGACGTCGAGGGGCACGCGGTCGTGCTGTGGCAGCGCGGCATGAGCCCCGAGCACCTCGCCGGCCTCGCGGGCACCCGCACGTACCCGCTGCGCTCCAGCTTCAAGCCGTCGTACAACATGGCGGTCAACCTGGTCGAGCAGTTCGGCCGGCACCGCTCGCGCGAGCTGCTGGAGACCTCCTTCGCACAGTTCCAGGCGGACAAGTCGGTCGTCGGGATCTCCCGCCAGGTGCAGCGCAACGAGGAAGGCCTGGCCGGCTACAAGGCATCCATGACCTGCCACCTCGGCGACTTCGAGGAGTACGCGCGGCTGCGCCGCGAGCTGAAGGACCGGGAGACCGAGCTGGCCCGGCAGGGCGCCAACCAGCGGCGCGCCGAGGCCGCCAGTGCCCTGGAGCGGCTCAAGCCGGGCGACGTCATCCACGTGCCCACGGGCAAGTACGCCGGTCTTGCCCTGGTGCTGGACCCCGGCCTGCCCGCCGGCCGGTCCAACGGCCACCGCGGCTACGACCACTACGACGGGCCGCGCCCGCTGGTGCTGACCGCCGAACGGCAGGTCAAGCGGCTGGCGTCGATGGACTTCCCGGTGCCGGTGGAGCCGCTGGACCGGATGCGGATCCCGAAGTCCTTCAACCCGCGCTCGCCGCAGTCCCGCCGCGACCTGGCCTCCGCGCTGCGCAGCAAGGCCGGGCACATCCCGCCGGAGCGGGCTCGCAAGAAGCGCTCGCAGGCCGCCGACGACCGCGAGATCGCCCGGCTGCGGACCGCGATCCGCGCCCACCCGTGCCACGGCTGCAACGACCGTGAGGACCACGCCCGTTGGGCCGAGCGCTACCACCGGCTGCTGCGCGACACCTCGCAGCTGGAGCGCCGGATCGAGGGCCGTACGAACACCATCGCGCGGACCTTCGACCGGATCGTGGCCCTGCTGACCGAGCTGGACTATCTGCGCGGCAACGAGGTCACCGAGCACGGCAAGCGGCTCGCCCGGCTGTACGGCGAACTCGACCTGCTGGCCAGCGAGTGCCTGCGCGAGGGAGTCTGGGAAGGGCTCGGCCCGGCCGAACTCGCGGCCTGCGTCTCGGCGTTGGTGTACGAGGCACGGGTCGGCGACGACGCGATGGCGCCCAAGCTGCCCTCGGGCAAGGCGAAGGCCGCGCTCAGCGAGATGGTGCGGATCTGGGGCCGGCTGGACGGTCTGGAGGAGGATTTCCGGATCAACCAGACCGAGGGCGTCGGACAGCGGGAGCCGGACCTCGGCTTCGCCTGGGCCGCGTACATGTGGGCCTCGGGCAAGGGGCTCGACGAGGTGCTGCGCGAGGCGGAGATGCCGGCGGGGGACTTCGTACGGTGGTGCAAGCAGGTCATTGACGTTCTGGGCCAGATTTCCGCCGCCGCGCCCTCCGAGGGATCGACCGTGGCGAAGGCCGCGCGCAAGGCCGTGGATCAGTTGCTGCGAGGGGTCGTCGCCTACTCGTCGGTGGGGTGACCGGTCGCCTCGCGGATGCGAGGTGCTGTGAAGGGGCTGCTTCTGCGGCCCCTTCACTCATTACGGGGGGTGCTCTCGCACGCCCGGGCTGCGTTACCGAAAGCGTTCGAATGATAGCCCAGCGTGTAAATAATCCGAGCGTACTCCTGTTGCGCAGGCGATTTCAGGTGCTTGCCGAATATGACACGGCGATGATCCGGTCGGACTAAGCTCGCCCGCGGCGCACCGAGTTGAGGTAATTCGTGCGCTTGTTCCCAAACATGCGACAGATCCCAACAGTTCCATGAACCTTCCCCCCGAAAGCTCTCCCGACACCCAGCCGATTCGTCTCAGAAGGCATCCATGGTGAGTGTTCAGAAGCCTCCCGGCGGCCGCGAACGTCCCTATGCGCGCGTGCTGTTGCCCCCGGCCATAGTGATGGCCGCCGCGACCGGAGCCGCCGTCGCCCTGGCGCCGGCGTCGGCCCGCATGGCCGTCGGCGCGCTCGGGGCGCTGGCCCTGCTGCTGGTCCTCGCCACGGGTGCGGAGGCCGCCCGCCGCGGCCGCAGGCTCCGCGAGCAACAGGCCGAGTACGCCCGTCACACCGCGTATCTGGAGCGCCGGCTCGCCGCCCACGACCAGCTGATCGCGCGCTTCGCCGCCGACGTCATCCCGTACGGCCTGCAGCGGCTGCGCGCCGGCGAACCGCTGCGGGACGTACTGGTCAACGTCTACGACACCGACCCCGAACTGCGCGGTCTGCCCGAGATGTACCGCGAGATGTACCGGGTCGCGCTGCGCGGCGCCGACCACGAGATCTCGATGCGCGACGCCACCGAGCGCTCCTACGTGAGCATCGCCCGCCGCGTCCAGGCCATCGTCCACCAGCAGTCCAATGAACTGCGGGAGATGGAGGAGGACCACGGCCGCAACCCCGAGGTCTTCGACGACCTGCTGCGCATCGACCACGGCACCTCGCTGATCGGCCGCCTCGCCGACACCATCGCCGTCCTCGGCGGCGGCCGCCCCGGCCGCCAGTGGCCCCTGCCGGTCTCCCTCTACAGCACGCTGCGCGGCGCCATGTCGCGCATCCTGGAGTACCGCCGCATCCAGCTGAACTCGATCGTCAACATCAACATCAAGGGCACCGCCGTCGAGCCGGTCATCCACGCCGCCGCCGAACTCCTCGACAACGCCACCCGCTACTCGCCGCCCTCGACCAAGGTGCACGTCAACGCCACCGAGGTGCAGGCCGGCATCGCCATCGAGATCGAGGACGCCGGCGTCAGCCTCAGCGAGGAGTCCCGGGCCCGCATCGAGCAGATGATCGAGGACGCCAAGAACGGCGACGACGCCCACAACCTCGGCGAGAACCCGCGCCTCGGCCTCGCCGTCGTCGGCCGCCTGTGCAAGTTCTTCGACATGGAGGTCTCGCTGCGCGCCTCCGCCTACGGCGGCGTCCGCGCGATCCTCATCGTGCCGCGCGTCATGACCACCACCGAGCCCGGAGTCGGGGCCGCCCACGGCATCGGCGCCACCGGCGCGCCCGTGCCCGCGCTCGGCGCCGTCGAGGGCCCCAAGCGCCCGCCGAAGAGGCGCCGTCCCACCAGCCCCAAGATCCCCGCCGGGATCACCATGGAGGACGACGTACCCGAGGTCACGGAGTGGACGGCGGGCGGACTGCCGCAGCGCCGCAGCCGGATGAAGACCCCGCTGAGCCAGCGCTTCGCCGAGAAGGCGGAGGTCGAGCGGGCCGAGCGCGAGGGCAGGCCCACCGTCTGGTCGCAGCCCAGGACCGCCCCGAAGCCGGAGCCCGAGATCGACCCCGAGCGCAAGAAGCTCATGGAGCGGCCGATCGGCCAGGGGATCGAGGACTTCTGGAACGGCCTGCGCAAGGGCATGCCCGAGGGCGCCACCGGGCCCGAACTGACCGACTTCACAAGGCACCCGGAAAAGTACGTGCACCTGCTCAACGACTATGCGGACGAGCCCGTCGAGGGCGCCACCGAGGCCGACGACGAGGGGGACCTCAAGTGATCCAGCAGCGAGGCAACATCGACTGGATGCTCAAGCAGCTCAACGACGGCGTACCGGGCATCGAGATGATCGTGGTCCTCTCCGCCGACGGACTGCGCATCGCCCGCTACGGCGGCGACCCCGACGCCGCCGACCGCGTGGCCGCCGCCTGCGCGGGCGTACAGAGCCTGGCCGGCGCCATCATCAAGGAGCTCCCCGGCGCCGGCGACATGCAGGTCGTCGTCTTCGAGATCGACGGCGGCTACTTCTATCTCATGAACGCCGGCGACAACGCCTACCTCGCCGTGCTCGCCGACGTGACCTGCGAACCGGGCCGGATGAGCGGCATGATGCGCGACCTCGTCGTACGGATCGGCGCCCATCTCACCAGTCCGCCCCGGCGGAACGGGCAGACCGTATGACTCCTCCACGACGCAAACGGCGCGAGCCGAAGCCCCCGCCCCCTCCGCCGCCGCCCGCGCCGAAACCGGAGGACGCAGAGGCCGAGCCCAAGAACCCCGAACGGCTGTACACCGTCGCCGGATCCGAGGACGGCGCCCGCGCCAAACTCGACCTCGTGACCTTGATCGTGGCGCGCGACGCCCCCCAGCCGGCCGCCTCACCGGAGCAGGCCGCGGTCCTGCGGCTGTGCGCCAACCCCCTGTCCGTGGCCGAGCTGTCGGCCTATCTGAACCTGCCGTTCAGCGCGATGACCGTCCTGATCACCGAGCTGATCACGGCCGAACTGGTGCAGGTACGCGCCCCGATCGTCCGTCAGGTCGTACCCGACCGTTCACTCCTCGAAGCGGTGATGCATGGACTTCAAAGGCTCTGACACCATCCCCGGCCCGCGCACCGAGGATCATCTGCCGCACACGGCCCAGGCCGCGGTGAAGATCGTGATCGTGGGCGGCTTCGGTGTCGGCAAGACCACCATGGTCGGCTCCGTCAGCGACATCAGACCGCTGACCACCGAGGAGACCATGACCCAGGCCGGTATCGGCGTGGACGACAACTACGGCTCCGAATCCAAGACCGCCACCACCGTGGCCATGGACTTCGGCCGCATCAGCATCACCGACAAGCTGGTGCTCTACCTCTTCGGCACCCCCGGCCAGGAGCGCTTCTGGTTCCTGTGGAACGGCCTGTTCGAAGGCGCGCTCGGCGCGGTCGTCCTCGTCGACACCCGGCGTCTGGAGGTCAGCTTCGACGTCATGGGCCGGCTGGAGGAACGCGGCGTGCCCTTCGTCGTCGCCGTCAACTCCTTCCCGGACGCTCCCCATTACCCCGTCGAGGAACTGCGCACCGCACTCGATCTGACCCCGGAGATCCCGATCATCGAGTGCGACGTGCGCCGCCGGGCCTCCAGCAAGGACGTCCTGATGACCCTGATGCGCTTCCTGCACTCGATCGCCCTGACCGGCGCCCTCACCTGACCCGCAGCCCACCGACCACCCCCGCATTCTTTTTGTTCCGGAGCGACACCGTGACGTCTGAACCCTCCCTGACCGACACCGACCCCACCTCCTTCCCGCCGCCGGGCTGTCCCGCGCACGGCCTCGGTCCCGGCGGGCTGCACCGGCTCTACGGCCCCGACGCGCAGGACCTGGGCGACCTCTACGAGCGGCTGCGGGAGCAGCACGGCTCCGTGGCGCCCGTACTGCTCCACGACGACGTACCCATGTGGGTGGTCCTCGGGCACGCCGAGAATCTGCACATGGTCCGCAGCCCCTCCCTGTACACCCGCGACAGCCGGATCTGGAGCCCGCTGGCCGACGGCATGGTCAAGCCCGACCACCCGCTCATGCCGCACATCGCCTGGCAGCCGATCTGCTCGCACGCCGAGGGCGACGAGCACCAGCGGCTGCGCGCGGCGGTCACCGCGGCCATGGCCACCATCGACCACCGCAGCATGCGCCGCCACATCGGCCGCTACACCCAGGGCCTGGTCAACAGCTTCTGCGAACGCGGCCGGGCCGACCTGGTCTCCCAGTTCGCCGAGCACCTGCCGATGGCCGTCATGTGCGAGATCCTCGGCATGCCGGAGGAGTACAACGACCGGATGGTGCAGGCCGCCCGGGACGCCCTGAAGGGCACCGAGACCGCCATCCAGAGCCACGCCTATGTCATGGACGCGCTCAGCCGCCTCACCACCCGGCGCCGCGCCCGGCCCGAGGACGACTTCACCAGTCACCTCGTCACCCACCCGGCCGGACTCGGCGACGACGAGGTCCGCGAACACCTGCGGCTCGTCCTCTTCGCGGCCTACGAGGCCACCGCGAACCTCCTCGCCAACGCGCTGCGCATGGTCCTCACCGAGCCCGGCTTCCGCGCTCAGCTCAGCGGCGGACAGATGACCGTGCCCGAGGCGATCGAGCAGTCCCTGTGGGACGAGCCGCCGTTCAGCACCGTCCTCGGCTACTACGCCAAGCAGGACACCGAGCTGGGCGGGCAGCGCATCCGCAAGGGCGACGGCCTGCTCTTCGCGCCCGCCCCGGGCAACCTCGACCCGCGCATCCGCCCGGACCTGTCCGCGAGCATGCAGGGCAACCGTTCCCACCTCGCCTTCGGCGGCGGCCCCCACGAGTGCCCCGGCCAGGACATCGGCCGTGCGATCGCCGACGTCGGCGTCGACGCGCTGCTGATGCGGCTGCCCGACGTCCAGCTCGACTGCGCGGAAGAGGAGTTGCGCTGGCGTTCGTCCATCGCCTCCCGGCACCTGGTGTCCCTGCCCGTGCGCTTCGAGCCGAAGCCGCAGCAGGACGTCGACGGCCCGCCCCGGCCCCTGGCCATCCCGCAGCAGCAGCCTTCGACGATCGAGCCGCGCACCACCACTGCCCGCCCCGTCGCACCCGAGCCCTACCGTCCGGCACCCGCGCCGGCGGCGCGGCCGCGGGGCGTGTGGCGGCGGCTGCTGCACTGGTGGCGCGGGGAGTGACCTAGCGATCCGCCGGCTTCGTTCGCACCCGGGGAGCCACATCGCGGCGGAGCCGCAGATCGAAAGGGCGCCGCGTTCCTTCGGGGGCGCACTCAGTCCACGTCGGCCCAGGCGCGGAGCACTCGCTCGCTGACGAACGAGTGCTCCGCCCCGGTGACCGGGTCGGTGAACTCCAGCCTGCGGGCGAGCAGTTGCAGCGGGTGTCGGAAGTCGCCGGCCGGCACCGGGGCGGTCACCTCCGGGTACAGCGGGTCGCCGAGGATGGGGACGCCCAGCGCGTTCAGATGCACCCGCAGCTGGTGGGTCTGCCCGGTCGCCGGGAGGAGCCGGTACCGGGCGAGCCCGCCCCGGTGCCCGGTCCGCTTCACATGGGTCTCGGCGTTCGGCTCGCCCTCGACCTCCCGGGCCTGCTGCACCCCGCGTTCCTTGACGATCCGGCTGCGCACGGTCCGGGGCAGGACCAGCGAGGGGTCGTACGGGGCGACCGCCTCGTACTCCTTGTGCACCCGCCGGTCCCGGAACAGCGTCTGGTACGCACCGCGCTCCTCGGGGCGCACGGTGAACAGCACCAGCCCCGCCGTGAGCCGGTCCAGCCGGTGCGCGGCGGTCAGCGTCGGTATGTCCAGCTCGCGGCGGAGCCGGGCCAGCGCGGTCTCGGCCACATGTGTGCCGCGCGGGGTCGTCGCGAGGAAGTGCGGCTTGTCGGCGACGACGATGTGGTCGTCGCGGTACACCACCTCCACCGGGAACGGCACCGGCACCTCGGCGGGCAACTCGCGGTGGAACCACACGAACATCCCCGGCCGGTACGGCGCGTCCGGCGCCACCGCCCGTCCGTCGGCGCCCACGACCCGCCCCGCGTCGAACATCGACTCGACCATCCCGGGTCCGGCGCCCGTCAGCCGCGCCACCAGATGCTCCCGCACGGTGGCCCACGTCCCGTCGTGCGGCAGCCGCACCCGCACGGGGTCGACACCGTCGATCTGGGGGAGCGGGGCGGGCGGGGGCGGGGTACGGCGTCTCATCGGGGTCAAGGGTACGAGGCGGAAACCGGGTGCGCCCACGGGCCGGTGGCCGTCAGGATGTGGATCATGCCCTTTCTCACCACTCCGGTACTGCCCGCCGGAACCCTCGCCCGTCGTCCCCAGCCGACCCTGTCGACCCGTGACGGTCTGGTCCTGCGCCCGTGGCGGGCCGAGGACGCGCCCGCCGTGTACGCGGCCATGCAGGATCCGGTCATGCAGCAGTGGCACCTGAGGTCCGCCGAGTCCGTGGCGGAGGTCGCCGGCTGGATCGAGCAGTGGCAGGCGTACTGGGCCGCCGAACACAGCGCCCAGTGGGCCGTCGTCCACGAGACGACGGACGAACTGCTGGGCCGGATGGCGCTGCGCCAACTCGTGCTCGGTGACGGATGTGCCGAGATCGCGTACTGGACGGTGGCACAGGCCCGGGGTCTCGGCGTGGCTGCCCGCGCGGCGACCGCGCTCAGCCACTGGGCCTTGGACGAGATCGGTTTCCACCGCCTCGAACTCCTGCATGCTGCCGCCAACGAGGCCTCCTGCCGCGTTGCCGTGAAGGCCGGCTTCACCCTTGAGGGCACCAAGCGCAGCGCGCTGCTGCACGCCGACGGCTGGCACGACATGCACCTCCACGCACGCGTACAAGGCGACTGAGCATCGGTGTGAAGATGTAGGGCATGCCCGCCTACGATCTCGCGAACCGACTCGTCGTCGGCATCGCCTCCAGCGCCCTGTTCGACCTGCGGGAGTCGGACGCGGTCTTCCGCGAGCAGGGCGAGGAGGCCTACCGGGCCTATCAGGAGGAGAACCGCGACACCACTCTCCGGCCGGGCATCGCCTTCGCCTTCATCCGACGGCTGCTGTCGCTGAACGATCTCGGCGAGCCCGGAGATCCGCTCGTCGAGGTCATCATCCTCTCCCGCAACGACCCCGACACCGGGCTGCGGGTCATGCGGTCGATCCAGGCCCACGGGCTGCCGATCAGCCGGGCGGTCTTCATGCAGGGCCGGTCCCCGTACAAGTTCATGCCCGCGCTGAACATGTCGCTGTTCCTGTCGGCGAACGGCAACGACGTGCGGGAGGCCGTCGCCGCGGGACTGCCCGCGGGGCATGTGCTCGGAGCGGCGTACCCGGACGACCCCGCCGACCGGGAGCTGCGGATCGCGTTCGACTTCGACGGGGTGCTCGCCAGTGACGCCGCCGAGCAGGTGTACCAGGCCGACGGACTGGAGGAGTTCCGCGCGCACGAGGCCCGTAACGCGGCGACGCCGCACGACCCCGGGCCGCTGCGGGATTTCCTCGCCGGGGTGAACCGGATACAGCGACGGGAGGAGGAGCGGCGCACGAGCGACCCGGGCTACGCGGTCCGGGTCCACGTCTCCATCGTGACCGCGCGCAACGCCCCCGCCCACGAGCGTGCCGTCAACAGCCTCAAGCAGTGGGGCGTGCGGGTCAACGACGCCTTCTTCCTCGGCGGGATAGACAAGGGCGCGGTCATGAAGGTGCTGGACCCGCACATCTTCTTCGACGATCAGGTGACGCACCTGCGCAGCACGTCCCGGACCACGCCCAGCGTCCACATCCCGTTCGGCAAGATCAACGAGGTGCCGACCTGAGCAGCGGTCAGGCCGCGGCCGCGCCGCTCTCCTGCTCGGCCTCGATGCGGGCGTTCCACTCCCGCTTGGAGGCCTGCCAGCCGTCCTCGTTGTGCCCCAGGCGCCAGTAGCCGGAGATCGACAGGTCCTCGCGCGGGATGCCCCGTTCGACCCGCAGCAGCCGGCGCAGCTCCTTCACGAAGCCCGCCTCGCCGTGCACGAACGCGTGCACCCGGCCGTCGGGGAACTCCAGCGCGCGTACGGCCTGAAGCAGCGCCTCGCCGACCGGCCGGTCGCCGCGGTGCAGCCAGACGACCTCCACCTCGGAGTCGATCTTCTGCTCCTCGCCGGGGCCGGACACCTCCACGAAGGCGTGCGCGCGGGCGCCGGCGGGCAGCGCCTCCAGCGACCGTGCGATGGCGGGCAGCGCGCTCTCGTCACCGACGAGCAGATGCCAGTCGGCGGCCGGGTCGGGGGCGTAGGCGCCGCCGGGGCCCATGAAGCGCACGGTCTCGCCCGGCTGCACCCGGGTGGCCCACGGTCCGGCCAGGCCCTCGTCGCCGTGGACGACGAAGTCCAGGGTCAGCTCCCTGTGTTCGGGATCCCAGGCGCGCACGGTGTAGGTCCGGGTCACCGGCCACTGCTCGCGCGGGAACTGTGCACGGATCCGCTCCAGGTCGAAGGGTTCCGGGTAGGTCACGCCGTCGGGGCCGAAGAGCAGCTTGACGTAGTGGTCGGTGCAGGTGTCCGCCGTGAAGTCGGCCAGGCCCTCGCCGCCGAGGACCACCCGCTGCATGTGCGGGGTCAGTCGCTCGGTGCGGATCACATGGGCGATACGGGCCTTGCGCGGCTTTCGTCCCGGACGCTCTGCCATCACGACCTCCTGCGGATTGGTTAGGTTTACCTAACTTACCATCTCGTTCGGAGTCAACACCTCTTTCCTGGGCGCGGGATGACAGCACTTTGCCGGAATATTCCGGGCCGGGTCACTCGGCGAGCGTGGTCAGCAGCCGCTGCAGCGAGCCGCCGAGCCCCCAGCGCTTGGCCAGCCACTCCAGCGCCGCCGGGTCGCGCGGGGCGTGCGGCAGCGCGGTGTCCACGTCCGGCAGCGGGACGTCGCCTGCCACCCGCACCACCTTCGGCGCGACCGCGACATACGGCCGGGCCTCGGTGAGCCGCTTGCGCTGCGACGGCGTGAGCTTCGCCCGCGGGTCGTCGACCGCCGCCATGATCCCGGCCAGGTCGCCGAACTCGGCGAGCAGCTTGGCGGCCGTCTTCTCGCCGATCCCGGCCACGCCCGGCAGGCCGTCGCTGGGGTCGCCGCGCAGCAGCGCGAGATCCGCGTACCCGCGCCCGTCGACCCCATACTTCTCGCGCAGCACGGCCTCGTCGGTCAGCTGCAGCGTGCCGACGCCCTTCAGCGGGTACAGCACCCGGATCCCGCGCGCGTCGTCCACCAGCTGGTACAGATCGCGGTCGCCGGTGACGATGTCCACCGGGCCCGTGGCGCGAGCGCTGTACGTGCCGATCACGTCGTCCGCCTCGTACCCCGCGACGCCGACCCGCGCGATGCCGAGCGCGTCCAGCACCTCCTCGATGACCGGCACCTGCGGGGAGAGGGTGTCCGGCACCTCCTCCTCGTCCGGCGCGCCCGCGTGCTCCTCGGCGACCCGGTGCGCCTTGTAGGTGGGGATGAGGTCCACCCGCCAACCCGGCCGCCAGTCGGCGTCCATGCACGCCACCAGCTGCTCGGGGCGGTGGTCCCTGACCAGCCGGTCGATGAAGTCCAGCAGCCCGCGCACGGCGTTCACGGGCGTGCCGTCCGGGGCCTTCACGGAGTCCGGGACGCCGAAGTAGGCGCGGAAGTACAGCGAAGCGGTGTCGAGGAGCATGAGTCGTCCGGTCACGCTCGCATCATGCCGTACGGCACTGACAGCCACCTCCGCGCCGGAACGCGTTGCGTGACGCGCAGTGCCGTGACCCCGGCCACGTGCGGGTTTGCCCCCGCTTGACCTGGGCAGGCGCGGCCTCTGTTCCGACCGCCGAGACGAGAGGTACGCGTGCAATCGAGGCTTGAGGCCGAGCACCTGTTCAAGGTGTTCGGCAGACGACCGGACGACGCGGTGGCACGCCTGCAGCAGGGCGCCGACCGGAAGGAACTGCGCGCCGACGGCACCACCGCCGCCGTGATCGACGCCTCGTTCCGCGTCGAGGCCGGCGAGATCTTCGTCGTCATGGGCCTGTCGGGCTCCGGCAAGTCCACCCTGCTGCGCATGCTCAACGGCCTGCTGGAGCCGACCGCGGGCAGCGTCCGCTTCGACGGCCAGGACCTGACCGCGCTCACCGCCCGCGAACTGCGCGAACTGCGCTCCAGGAAGATCAGCATGGTCTTCCAGCACTTCGCGCTGTTCCCGCACCGCAGCGTCCGCGACAACGCCGCCTACGGCCTGGAAGTGCAGGGCGTGCCCCGCGCCGAGCGCGAACGCCGCGCCGACGAGGCGCTCGCCCTGTGCGGCCTGGCCGGCTGGGAGAAGTCCTGGCCCGACGAGCTGTCCGGCGGCATGCAGCAGCGCGTCGGCCTCGCCCGTGCCCTCGCCACCGACGCCGACCTGCTCCTCATGGACGAGTCCTTCAGCGCCCTGGACCCGCTGATCCGCCGGGACATGCAGGACCAGCTGCTGGAGCTGCAGAAGACCCTGAAGAAGACCATCGTCTTCATCACCCACGACCTCAACGAGGCCATGCGGCTCGGCGACCGCGTCGCCGTCATGCGCGACGGCCGCATCGTGCAGACCGGTACCGCCGAGGACATCCTGCTGCGCCCCGCGAACGACTACGTCGCCTCCTTCATCCAGGACGTCGACCGCTCCCGCGTGCTGACGGCGGGCGCCCTCATGGACACCTCGGTCACGGCCGACGCGCCGCTGTGCGGCTGCGAGACCGCGACCCGCGAGACACCGTTCGCGCAGTTGTGCGCGATCAGCGCCCGGCTGTCCCACCGTGTCTCCGTGGTGGACGAGGCCAACAGGGTCATCGGTGTCGTGCCCAGGCAGCGGCTGGTCGCTCTCCTCGGCGACGAGACGGCCGACCCCGCCCCCTGCGACAACCCGGACGGGAAGGTGATCAGCCGTGCCTAGGATCCACCTCGGCGACTGGGTCGACTCCGGCGTCAAGTGGCTGCTCGACCACCTCTCCTGGCTCTTCGACGCCATCAAGGCGGTCATGGAGAGCATGTACAACGGCATCGACGCCGTGCTCGGCGCGCCCCAGCCGCTGCTGATGGCCGGCATCCTCGCGGTGCTCGCCTGGTGGCTGCGCGGCCTCACCGCCGGTGTCCTCGCCTTCGCCGGATTCGCGCTGGTCGACTCGCTCGCCCTGTGGGACGAGGCCATGTCCACGCTCTCGCTGGTCCTCGTGGCCACCGTGATCGCGCTGGTGATCTCCGTTCCGCTGGGCATCTGGGCGGCCCGCTCCAGGACGGTCAGCGCGACCGTACGGCCCGTTCTGGACCTGCTGCAGACCATGCCGTCGATGGTTCTGCTGATCCCGGCCATGCTGTTCTTCGGCCTCGGCACCGCCCCCGGCGTCGTCGCCACCCTGATCTTCGCGCTCGCCCCCGGCGTCCGCATGACCGAGCTGGGCATCCGCCAGGTCGACGCCGAACTGGTGGAAGCCGCCGAGGCGTTCGGCACCACCCCGCGCAGCATCCTCTGGCGCGTCCAGCTGCCGCTCGCCCTGCCGACGATCATGGCCGGCGTCAACCAGGTGATCATGCTCGGCCTGTCCATGGTCGTCATCGCCGGCATGGTCGGCACCGGCGGCCTCGGCGGTGCCGTCAACGAGGCCATCGGCCAACTCGACATCGGCTACGGCTTCGAGGCCGGCGTCGGCATCGTCGTGCTCGCCATCTACCTCGACCGGGTCACCGGCGCGCTCGGCACCCAGCTCTCACCCCTCGGCCGCAGGGCCGCCGCGAAGGCCCGCACGCGCGCGTGGTCGTACCGCCCGCGTCCGGCCGTCGCGGTCGTCGGGATGGTCGTGCTCGCCCTGGTCGCGGGCGGGATGACCGTCTTCGGCCCGTCCGCCGGCACCTCCGAGGCCTCCGGACCGGACGTCGGCAAGGGCAAGGAGATCAAGATCGGCTACATCCCCTGGGACGAGGGCATCGCCTCCACCTTCCTCTGGAAGGAGATCCTGGAGGAACGCGGCTTCAAGGTCACCACCACCCAGTACACGGCCGGCCCCCTCTACACCGGCCTCGCCACCGGCCAGCTCGACTTCCAGACCGACTCCTGGCTGCCCACGACCCACGCCGAGTACTGGAAGAAGTACGGCAAGCAGCTCGACGACCTCGGCAAGTGGTACGGCCCCACCTCCCTGGAGCTGTCCGTCCCGTCCTATGTCAAGGACGTGAACTCCCTGGCGGACCTCAAGGACCATGCCTCCGAGTTCGGCGGGAAGATCGTCGGCATCGAGCCCAGCGCGGGCATGATGGGCCTGCTCAAGAGCAAGGTCCTCAAGGAGTACGGCCTTCAGGGCAGCTACGACGTGATCGACGGCTCCACGTCGGCCATGCTCTCCGAGCTGAGGCGCGCCTACACCAGGAACCAGCCGGTCGTCGTCACCCTCTGGTCCCCGCACTGGGCCTACAGCGACTACGACCTGAAGAAGCTCCAGGACCCCCGGGGTGCCTGGGGCAAGGGCGACGGCGTGCACACCCTGGCCCGCAAGGGCTTCACCGGCGACAATCCGCAGGTCGGCCGCTGGCTGAAGGACTTCTCCATGACCGAGGAGCAGCTCACCGGCCTGGAGTCGCAGATCCAGAAGGCCGGCAAGGGCCAGGAGCAGGACGCCGTCCGCGACTGGCTGCGCAAGCACCCCGGCCTGGTGGACAAGTGGGCCCCGGTCGCCAAGAAGGACCCCCACAGTCAGGCGGCCGGGTGACCTGACCGGCCCGGACCGCCCCCCGAGGGGCGGGCGCCGCCGTACGCCACAGTGCGTCCGGTGCGCCCGCCCCTCGCGGCGTTCGCGGTGTACGGCAAGAATCCGGCCAATCACTGTACGTGATGGCCGTTGGCCCGTGCAGAGTCGCTCGGCCCAGCTGGTCGGCATATTCACCCCCTGTGGGTACTCGGTCCCAAGGGATCCCGGAGCCCCGTCACCGTGGCGCGAACCGTGAGGGTGAGCGCTTCGCGGCATGTCGGGGATGTGACAGGGTCGTGAAACGGTTTGCCGAACATGCGTAGGGTGCAGAGAAGTCATCAGAGAGGGTCCGCCCCGACCCGGGCCCCCGGACAGCGGCACGACGAGCGAGGGAGGGAGCCGGAGCGATGGGCGACCACAAAGAGCAGCCCGTGCGGGTGGGCGCGGCCGTCCGGCGGCGCCGTCGGACCCTGGAACTGACCCTCGCCGTCGTGGCCGAGCGCACCGGTCTGTCGGTGCCGTTCCTCAGCCAGGTCGAGAACGACCGGGCCCGCCCCAGCCGCACCTCACTGGAGAAGCTGGCCGACGCCCTGCGCACCACGGCCGTCGAACTCCTCGCCGCCGCCGACCCGGCGGCCAGTGTGGACGTCGTCCGCGCCGACCCGGCCGACCCGGACGACTTCGAGCCCCGCACCCGCTCCCTGGTGCGCGGCCACCATCAGCTGCACGCCTCCGAGTTCACCGGCGACCACGACGCCGGCCGCGAGTTCCAGCACCGCAACGACGAGCTGATGTATGTCGCCGACGGCGCGGTGGAGATAGAGGCCGAGGGGCGCGCGTATCGCCTCGGCCGCGGCGACACGTTGTACCTGACCGGCGGGGTACGGCACCGATGGCGGGCGACGGTGCCGGACACGCGGGTGATCGTGGTGGCGGTGGCGGAACATATCGAGGCCGTCCAGGACAGGTCTCGCTGAGAGTCCAGCGGGAGGCGATGAGCGGCGTGACCGGTTCCCTCGCGGGGGGTCGCACAGTGCGCGTCGTCTCCCTGGTCCCCTCACTCACCGAGGCCGTGGCGGTGACGCTGCCCAAGGCCCTCGTCGGTGCCACCGACTGGTGCAGCCATCCGGGAGACCTGGACGTCGCCCGGATCGGCGGGACCAAGAACCCCGAGCTCGACCGCATCCTGGACCTCGCCCCCGACCTGGTCGTCGCCAACGAGGAGGAGAACCGCGCCCCCGACCTGGACGCGCTGCGCGCCGCAGGGTGTGCCGTGCTGGTCACCGAGGTGCGGAGCGTGTCGCAGGCCTTCGCCGAGCTGGAACGGGTGCTCACCGCGTGCGGCGCACCGGGACGCCCGCGCTGGCTGGCGGAGGCGGAGGCGGCCTGGGCCCGCCTGCCGCAGCCTCAGGCCCGTGCCACGGCCGTCGTACCGATCTGGCGCCGGCCCTGGATGGTCCTGGGCCGGGACACCTTCGCGGGTGACGTCCTGACCCGGCTCGGCGTCGACCACCTGTACACCGGCCACCCCGAGCGCTACCCCCGGGTGCCGCCGGCGGAGCTGCGTGCGGCGGCCCCGGACCTGGTGGTCCTGCCCGACGAGCCCTACCGCTTCACCGCCGACGACGGCCCGGAGGCCTTTCCCGGACTGCCCTGCGCTCTGGTCAGCGGGCGGCACCTGACCTGGTACGGCCCGTCCCTGGCCGAGGCGCCGCGGGTGCTGGCCGAGGCGCTGCGAGCAGCTCGCCGCTGAGCAGGCCGCGCACGGTGCCGGTGGCGGCCGCCGACCAGGCGACCGCGAGCACGGCGTACAGCCCGAGGGCCAGCCCGTCGTAGACCGCGAGACCGGTGTGCCGGGCGAGCACCGCGGCGCCGGTGACACATGTACCCACCGGGAAGGTGAACGCCCACCAGGTCATCGCGAACCCCATGCCGTGCCGGCGGGCCCGCACCACATGCACGGTCGCCAGCGCCAGCCACAGCAGCGCGAACCCCATGACCGGCACCCCGTACAGCACGGCGAAGACGCCGAGGCCACGGTCGTACGGCGCCGGTACGACCCCGGGAGCCGCGTCCGCGATCCGGCCGGCCGCGGTGGTGGACTGCCCGAGCGGACCCAGGACCAGGAACAGGGTCGGGGTGAGCACGAGCGGCAGCGGGCCGGAGGTGACCAGCCGGGCGAAGACCAGCGGCAGCATCAGCAGCGTCGCGCACAGGCTCAGCCCGAACAGCCCGAAGCAGCCCAGCAGCAGGGTCTCGCGGGGCTGGCCCGACGGCAGATGCGGTACCAGCAGCGGGCCGAGCGCGGCCGACACCATGGGCGCGACCAGCGGCAACAGCCACACCGGGGTCGCCTGCGCGGGCCGGACGCGATGCCGTACGCCCATCAGGTACGGCACGGCCACGGCAGCGGCGAGCCCGACCGCGGTACCGGCGGTGAACAGCACGGTGTCCAGGGCGACGGCCGTGCCGGTGCCGAGCAGGTCCCGCCCGGCCGTCAGGGCGCCGCCGCCCACCGACAGCAGGGCCATGGACAGGCAGCCGTAGAAGGGCGCCGCGGCCGGATCGAGGAGATGGGCACGGGCCTGGTCGCGGTGGTGGGCCCAGTGCAGGGCCCGGGCCGCCAGCAGGGCCGTGAGCATGATCAGGGACAGTGCCCAGGCACCCTCGAAGAGATCGCGCCACCCTGGCCCGCGCACGGGCAACGCGACGCCGGCCGAGCCGAGGATGGCGGTGCCCATGACGGAGGCGTACCAGTTGGGGCCGAGATGGCGGACCCGGGCGACGCGCTGGGCGGAGGTGAGGGACAGGGGCTCGGTTACGGTGACCACACCTCAACGGTCGCGCCGCCACTCGCCCCTGACCAGGAGGTTCCCGCCTATGGGGGCATAAGCTGGGCTTATGAGTGAGGTGCAGGGGGAGCGGGAGCGCATGGAATCACTGGCCCACCGGGTGCCCGACCTGGCCGCACTGGAGCTGCTGCTGGCGGTGGCGAGGCTGGGCAGCCTCGGGGCGGCGGCGCGTGAGGTGGGCATCACCCAGCCCGCCGCCAGCAGCCGGATCCGCTCCATGGAACGGCAGCTGGGCGTGGCCCTGGTCGACCGCTCGCCGCGCGGCTCCCGGCTCACGGACGCCGGCGCGCTGGTGACGGACTGGGCCCGGCGGGTCGTGGAGGCGGCGGCGGCCTTCGACGCGGGTGCGCGGGCGCTGCGCGACCGGCGGGACTCACGTCTCAGGGTCGCGGCGAGCATGACCATCGCCGAGTACCTGCTGCCCGGCTGGCTTCTCGCGCTGCACGCCGAACGGCCCGACACGGCGGTGTCCCTGCTCGCCGGCAACTCGGCGAAGGTCGCGGAACTACTGCTGTCCGGCGACGCGGACCTCGGCTTCGTGGAGGGGCTGACGGTACCGACCGGCCTGGACTCCGCCGTCATCGCCCACGACCGGCTGATCGTCGTCACGGCCCCCGGCCATCCGTGGGCGCGCCGCCGGCGTCCCCTGACACCGGAGGAGCTGGCGGCCACGCCCCTGATCCTGCGTGAGCGCGGCTCCGGCACCCGCCAGGTCCTGGACGCGGCGCTCGGTGGCCTGGCCCGCCCCCTGATCGAGCTGTCCTCCACCACGGCCGTCAAGGCATCGGCGGTCAGCGGCGCGGGACCCTCGGTCCTCAGTGAGCTGGCGGTGGGGGAGGAGCTGTCGATGCGGCGCCTGGTCAGCATCCCGGTGGAGGGCGTCTCCCTGCGCCGGGAACTGCGAGCGGTCTGGCCGACGGGGCACCGGCCGACGGGACCGGCACGGGAGTTGCTGTCGCTGACCCGGGGTTAGGGTGTCGTTTGGACCATCCCGGCATCGGCACCCCCTAGGCGCCTTCACCTGGCCGACGCCGGCCATGACGTCCGACCCCCACGCGCCGAAAACCCTTGGCCAAGCCGCGCAGCGGACCGGCACCATGCTGCCCATGACTCATATTGCCCCGCCCGCCGCAGGCGTCCGCGCCCCCTGGGAAGACCTCCCCGCCGCGGTGCGTGACGCCGTGGGCGAGGTGCTCGGCGCGCCGGTCGTACGGTCGCAGACACAGCGCGGCGGTTTCTCGCCCGGCGTGGCCGCACGGGTGCGCACCGCGGCGGGCGGCACCGGCTTCGTCAAGGCGGTGAGCGCCGAGGCCAATCCGCACAGCCCCCACCTGCACCGCCGCGAGGCACGCACCGCCGCCGCGCTCCCCGCCGCCGTACCCGCGCCGCGGCTGCTCGGGACGTACGACGACGGCACCTGGGTGGCCCTGGTCTTCGAGGAGGTGGCGGGGCGTCAGCCGCACGTGCCCTGGCGGCCGGACGAGTTGCGCCGGGTGCTCGACGCCGTGACCGTGCTGGGCCGTACCGGTACGCCGTGCCCCATCGACGTCCCGCCCGTCGCCGAGAGCCTGGCCGAGGACTTCAGCGGCTGGCGCCGGCTCCTCGACGGCGAGGCCGGTGACGTACGCGACCGGCTCGGTGCCCGGGTCGCCGACCATCTGCCCGAACTCGCCGCGCTGGAGGCCCACTGGGCCGAGGGCGCCTCGGGGGACACGCTGGCCCATGGCGACCTGCGCGCGGACAACGTGCTGCTCACGGCCGACGGGGGCGTGGCCTTCGTGGACTGGCCGCACGCCCTGCGCGCCGCGCCCTGGTTCGACCTGCTCGTCATGCTGCCGTGCGTGCGGGCGCAGGGCGGCCCCGACCCGGAGGAGGTCTTCACCGCGCACCCGCTGGGCCGGGACGCCGACCGGGACGCCGTGACCGCCGCGCTGGCCGCCCTCACGGGCTACTTCCTGCGCAGCTCCCTGAACCCGCCGCCCCCGGGCCTGCCCACCCTGCGCCCCTTCCAGCGGGCCCAGGGCGAGGCGGCCCTGGAGTGGCTCAGGAAACGGCTCTGACGACGTCGCGCACCACGGCCCTCCGGGCCGCGCCGCCCGAGGCGCGATGCGTCGCGGTCACAGAGGCGGAAGCCGACGTTACTGCGACCCGCCCAGGGGCGCGAGGAACTGCGTGACCGGCCACGACGTGCCCGCAGTCGGCAGACGGCCGCGTGACCGGCCACGACGTGCCCGCAGCCGGCAGACGGCCGCGTGACCGGCCACGACGTGTCCGCAGCCGGCAGACGGCCGCGCGACCGGCCACGACGTGCCCGCAGCCGGCAGACGGTCGCAAGATCGACCGCGCCCGGCCGTTCGGCCGTGTTCAGCCCGCGGCAGCGACCAGCGCCCGCATCACCCGCAGGTCCTCGCCCATCTCCGGATGCCACTGCACGCCGAGCACCCAGCCCCGGTCCGCCGGCAGCTCGACCGCCTCCACCGTGCCGTCCGCCGCGTGGGCCGACGGCACCAGTCCCGTGCCGAGCCGGTCCACGGCCTGGTGGTGGTAGGTGGGGACGGTCGTCTCCTCCGGGACGATCCCGGCGTACAGGCTGCCCGGCACCGGCTTCACCGGGTGGCCGCCGAACACGCCGACCACCTCCGCATGCCCCTCCAGGTGCTGCACCAGCGTCCCGCCGAGCGCCACGTTCAGCAGCTGCATGCCCCGGCAGATGCCCAGCAGCGGCGTCCCCGCGGCCAAGGCGGCCCCGATCAGGGCGAGTTCCCAGGTGTCGCGGGCCGGGGCGGGCGGCCCGGTGCGGGGGTCGCGCTCGGCGCCGTACCGGGACGGGTCCACGTCCGGGCCGCCCGCGATCACCAGCCCGTCGAGCCGGGCCACCGTCGCCGCCGCCTGCTCGGGCGCGTCCGGCGGCAGCAGTGCGGCCAGCCCGCCCGCCCGCTGCACCAGCCGCGGGTAGGCGGCGGGCAGCAGGGCCGCCTCCAGTTCCCACACGCCCCAGCGGGCACCGGTCTCCAGATATGTGCTCACACCGATCAACGGCCGTCCGGTCACGCCGCCCTCCCAGTCTTCCAAAGGTGTCCGCCGATACCTTTGCAGAGCGGGGTCATGTCAGGAAGCCCCGCAGCAGTGCCGCCGTGCCCGCACAGTGCTCGCGCATCATCTCCCGTGCGCCGTCCGCGTCCGCGTCCAGCACCGCCTCCACGATGGCGGTGTGCTGCCGCTGCGAGTGCTCCAGGTTGCGCACCAGCAGCGGGATGCAGTCGAGCAGGTCGTTGACGGTGGCCCGGACCGCCGCGTACTGCGCGGTCAGGGAGGGGGAGCCGCACAGCTCGGCCAGCGTCAGGTGCAGCAGGGTGTCCGCCCGGCGGTAGTCGGCCAGCGGAGCCTCGTGCGTGCGGTCCAGTGCCTCGCGCAGCCGGTCCGCCTGCTCCCGCGTCAGTCCGTGCGCCGCGCACAGCCCGGCCGCCCCCACCTCCAGGACCTCGCGGAACCGCAGGACGTCCTCGATGTCGACCTCGGTGATCCGGCGGCGCAGCTCGTCCTCGCCGCCGGCGTCCGTGCGCGGCAGCACGAACGTTCCGCCGTAGCGCCCGCGCCGTGCCTCCACCAGCCCCTGGTCCTGGAGCACCTTCAGCACCTCGCGCAGTGTCACCCGGCTGATCCCGAGCCGCTCCGCCAGCTCCCGCTCGGCCGGCAGCCGTTCCCCGCCCGGCACCAGGCCGAGCCGCACGACCTGGAGGATCTGCTCCAACGCCTCCTCGAAGCCGTTGCCCGCCCGCACCGGCCGCAGCACCGGAGCGAGCCGGTCACCCAGCCCGTCGGTACCGATGTCCTGCGACATCCGCCGTACCCCCTTCCCAAGCAATGGTTCTTGGCAATACCTTATGGCTCCCGGCCCGGCCGAAAAAGCGCGAAGGCGCCGAAGGAGGCTCTCCCGTGGCAGACCGCACACCCCCGCTCAGCGTCGAGGAACTGCACGCCCTCGTCGCGAGCGGTGAGATCGACACTGTCGTCCTGGCCTTCCCCGATATGCAAGGGCGCCTCCAGGGCAAGCGGTTCGCCGCCCGCTTCTTCCTCGACGAGGTCCTGCACCACGGCACCGAGGGCTGCAACTACCTCCTCGCCGTCGACACCGAGATGAACACCGTCGACGGCTACGCGATGTCCTCCTGGGACCGCGGCTACGGCGACTTCGCCATGCACCCCGACCTCGCCACCCTGCGCCGCATCCCCTGGCACCCCGGCACCGCCCTGCTCGTTGCCGACCTCGCCTGGAACGACGGCTCCCCGGTCGTCGCGGCGCCCCGCCAGATCCTGCGCCGCCAGCTGGAGCGGCTCGCCGAACTCGGCTACACCGCCCAGGTCGGCACCGAGCTGGAGTTCATCGTCTTCAAGGACACCTACGAGGCGGCCTGGGACGCGGGCTACCGGGGCCTCACCCCGGCCAACCAGTACAACATCGACTACTCCGTCCTCGGCACCGGCCGCATCGAACCCCTGCTGCGCCGGCTGCGCAACGACATGGCCGGCGCCGGCCTCACCGTCGAGTCCGCCAAGGGCGAGTGCAACCCCGGCCAGCACGAGATCGCCTTCCGCTACGACGAGGCACTCGTCACCTGCGACCAGCACGCGCTGTACAAGACAGGCGCCAAGGAGATCGCCGCCCAGGAGGGCGTCTCGATCACCTTCATGGCCAAGTACAACGAGCGCGAGGGCAACTCCTGCCACATCCACCTCTCCCTCGCCGACGCCGACGGCACCAACGCCATGGCCGACGGGGACGACATGTCCGACGTCATGCGGCACTTCCTCGCCGGACAGCTCGCAGCCCTGCGCGACTTCTCCCTCCTCTACGCGCCGAACATCAACTCCTACAAGCGGTTCCAGCCGGGCTCCTTCGCCCCCACCGCCGTCGCCTGGGGCCACGACAACCGCACCTGCGCGCTGCGCGTGGTCGGCCACGGCCGCTCCCTGCGCTTCGAGAACCGCCTCCCCGGCGGCGACGTCAACCCGTACCTCGCCGTCGCCGGTCTGGTCGCGGCGGGCCTGTACGGCATCGAGCAGAAGCTCGAACTCCCCGAACCCTGCCCCGGCAACGCCTACACCGCGGACTTCGAGCATGTGCCGACCACACTGCGCGAGGCCGCCGAACTCTGGGAGAACAGCCCCATCGCCAAGGCCGCCTTCGGCGACGAGGTCGTGGCCCACTACCGCAACATGGCGCGCGTCGAACTGGACGCCTTCGACGCCGCGGTCACCGACTGGGAGCTGCGCCGCTCCTTCGAACGCCTGTGAAAGGTCAACCGTTGACTGACCCGCACGAGCTCGTCGTACTCAACCCCGCCACCGAAGAGGTCGTCGCCACCGTCCCCGCCGCGAGCGAGGAGGACGTGGCCGCCGCCGTCGTACGGGCCGCGCGCGCCCAGACCGGGTGGGCCGCCCTCGCCCCGGCCGACCGGGCCCGGCTGCTGCGCCGCTTCGCCGACACCGTCGACGCCCACGTCGAAGAGCTGGCCCAGCTGGAGGTCCGCGAGGCCGGCCACACCCTCGGCAACGCCCGCTGGGAGGCCGGCAACGTCCGCGACCTGCTGCTGTACGCGGCCGGCGGCGCCGAGCGCCTCCTCGGCCGGCAGATCCCGGTGCCCGGCGGCTGGAACATCACCTTCCAGGAGCCCCTCGGTGTCGTCGGCGTCATCGCCCCCTGGAACTTCCCGATGCCGATCGCCGCCTGGGGCTCCTTCCCGGCGCTCGCGGCCGGCAACGCGGTCGTCCTCAAACCCGCCGAGACCACCCCGCTCACCGCGCTCCGCCTCGCCGAACTCGCCCTTCGGGCCGGCCTGCCCGAGCATGTCTTCCAGGTGCTGCCCGGCTACGGCCACACCGCCGGACGCGCGCTCGTGGACCACCCGGACGTCGCCAAGATCGTGTTCACCGGCTCCACCCGCACCGGCCGCGAGGTCATGGAGCGCTGCGCCCGCCTCGTCAAGCCGGTCACCCTCGAACTCGGCGGCAAGAGCCCCAACATCGTCTTCGCCGACGCCGACCTGAAGACCGCCCTCGACCCCTTCTCCTTCCTGGACAACTCCGGCCAGGACTGCTGCGCCCGCACCCGCATCCTCGTCCAGGAGACGGTGCTGGAGGAGGCCCGGGACTTCCTCGCCGACGCCCTCGCCTCCGTCGTCGTGGGCGACCCGGCGGACGAGAAGACGCAGATGGGTCCGCTGATCTCCGGGCAGCAGCTGGAGCGGGTACGGTCCTACGTCCCCGACGACGCTCCGGCCCTGCGCGGCAGCGCCCCCGACGGCCCCGGCTTCTGGTTCCCGCCGACGGTCCTGACCGGGGAGCGGCCCGACGGCCGGGCGGCCCGCGAGGAGATCTTCGGCCCCGTCGCCGTCCTGCTCCCCTTCACCGACGAGGAGGACGCGATCCGCCTCGCCAACGACACCCCCTACGGCCTCTCCGGCTCCCTGTGGACCCGGGACCTCGGCCGAGCCCTGCGCGTCTCCCAGGCCGTCCGCGCGGGCAACCTGTCCGTCAACTCCCACTCCAGCGTCCGCTACTGGACCCCGTTCGGCGGCTTCAAGCAGTCCGGCCTCGGCCGCGAACTCGGCCCCGACGCCCTGACCGCCTTCACCGAGACCAAGAACGTCTTCATCAGCAACGTCTCCCCCAGCACGGAGGGCCCCGCACAGTGACCGACAACAGTGTTTGCCGCCGCCTGGTCGGCCGTACCGCCGTCGTGACCGGAGCCGGCAGCGGCATCGGCCTCGCCACCGCCCGCAGGCTCGCCTCCGAAGGCGCCCACGTCGTCTGCGCGGACGTCGACGAAGCCCGCGGCAAGGCCGTCGCCGACGAGGTCGGCGGACTCTTCGTGAAGGTCGACGTCACCGACCCCGAGCAGGTCGAGGCGCTGTTCAGGACGGCGTACGACACCTACGGCAGCGTCGACGTCGCCTTCAACAACGCCGGCATCTCCCCGCCCGACGACGACTCCATCCTGGAGACCGGCCTGGAGGCCTGGAAGCGGGTCCAGGAGGTCAACCTCACCTCCGTCTACCTGTGCTGCAAGGCCGCCATCCCCTACATGCGCCGCCAGGGCAAGGGGTCCATCATCAACACCGCGTCCTTCGTGGCCCGGATGGGCGCGGCGACCTCACAGATCTCGTACACCGCCTCCAAGGGCGGCGTACTGGCCATGTCCCGCGAGCTGGGTGTGCAGTTCGCCCGGGAGGGCATCCGGGTCAACGCCCTGTGCCCGGGCCCGGTCAACACCCCTTTGCTGCAGGAGCTGTTCGCGAAGGACCCGGAGCGGGCGGCGCGCCGGCTCGTGCACATCCCGGTCGGGCGGTTCGCCGAGGCCGAGGAGATCGCCGCCGCCGTCGCCTTCCTGGCCAGCGACGACTCCTCCTTCGTCAACGCCACCGACTTCCTGGTGGACGGCGGAATCGCGGGAGCGTACGTCACACCCCTGTAGGACGCGTCACAGGAAGGTGTGCCCCTCACCCCGGTAGGTGGGCACGGTCGCCGTGACCGTGTCCCCCTCGACCAGGTGGAGGGCGTCGAACCGCTCGCACAGCTCGCCCGCCTTCGCGTGCCGGAACCACACCTTGTCCCCGACGAGGAGGTCGTCGGCGGGCGAGCCGAGCAGCGGGGTCTGCACCTCGCCGGGGCCTTCCTGGGGGTCGTACGTCAGTCCCTGAGGCAGGTACGGCACCGGAAGCCGGTCGGGACCGGCGGCGCCGGAGGCCGGATAGCCACCGCCGAGCACGGTGACGACCCCGACCCCCGGCCGCCGTACGACGGGCTGGGCGAACAGCGCCGCCGGACGGCCGGTGAACGACGTGTAGTTGTCGAAGAGCCGCGGCACGTACAGCCCCGAACCGGCTGCTATCTCCGTCACGGCGTCCTCGGCGGCGGTGTGCTGCACGCTGCCCGTGCCGCCGCCGTTGACGAACTCCAGGTCCGGCACGACGGACCGCACCGCGCGTACGACCGCCGCCCGCCGCTCGGCCAGCTCACGGCGGGCGGCGGCCTGCATCAGCCGGATCGCCCGGGACCGCAGCGGCCGCCCGGCCACCGCGTCCCCGACACCGGCGACGTGCCCCTCGTACGCCATGATCCCCACCAGCCGGAAGCCCGGCCGCCGGGCCACCGCGCGGGCCAGCATGGCGAGTTGGGCGGGGGAGCGCAGCGGAGAGCGCAGCGCCCCGACCCGGACACGACCGCCCAGCAGCCTCAGCGAGGTGTCCAACTCCAGGCAGACACGCACCACTTCACGTCCACCGTCACGGGCGGCGTCGATGCGAT
Organism: Streptomyces sp. NPDC053069; assembly: GCF_044546895.1. Classification (NCBI taxonomy): domain Bacteria; kingdom Bacillati; phylum Actinomycetota; class Actinomycetes; order Kitasatosporales; family Streptomycetaceae; genus Streptomyces; species Streptomyces sp. NPDC053069. Next base: position 54,457 of record NZ_JBITZN010000010.1, read on the forward strand.
CGAGGTGCGCCGGATCGTCCACCATCACGGTCACCGCACCGGCGAGCTTGGGATCGGCCGCCAGCTCCGCGAATCCGGCCCGGTCGGCGGACGGATAGGCCAGCAGGACGTCGTCGAATCCGGAACGCGCGAGCCACAGCGACTCGGCCAGCGTGAACGACATGATGCCCCGGAAGCCGTCCCTGGCCAGGACGCGCTCCAGCAGCGCCCGGCAGCGCACGGACTTGCTGGCCACCCGGACCGGCTTGCCTGCGGCCCGGCGGACGAGATCGGCGGCGTTGGCGTCGAAGGCGTCCAGGTCCACGATCGCGAGAGGGGCGTCGAGATGGGCGGTGGCCCGGTCGTAACGGGCCCGGTCGGCGGCGCGCGCAGTCATGACGGAAGCCTGCCAGACGGGATTACCGCAGGGTAGGGGGACGTTCCGGGCAGATGCCCCGGCGCCGCGGACTGGTTCTGATTCTGGCCCGGACAACCCGTAGAGTGACGCGCACGTACGGCGGAACGCCCCCGGCCGCATCGCTGAACCGGGATGCCGGTCCGGACGTACGGGTATGCGTGCCCGGGACGGAGCTGTTGCCCCGGGCGCGGCCGAGCAGCGCAGCGGCCCGCGTACGTGAGGACGGCCCGGGCACGAGGAAACGGGGGGTGCATGAGCACGGAAGCGCGCCACGCACCCATCCCCCCGCGCCCCTCGGCCCCACCGCGCCCTTCGGCTCCGCCCGGCCGCCCGGCAGACACCGGCGTCGAGCCGCCCGCACAGGGCACATCCCAGCACCGGCCGGTCCCCGCCCCGGCTCCGCCGCACCCCGCTCCCGCCCGCATCCCCGTCACTGCGCCCCCCGAGGACCCCGACGACGAGCCGTCGGTCTTCGCACCCCGCACCTCCCGCCCGTCTGCCGGAGGCTCACCGCGCCTCGACCGTCCGTCCGCGGGCGGTGCGGCGTCCGGCAACGGGGTCACGGTGGGCCATGGCTCGGCACCTGCTCGGGGTCCGGCGGGCGGCGGCTTGCGCCCTACCGGAGACCTCGCGCGTGAGGGTGCGCCCTTCACCGGAGGCGGCCCCACGCGTGACGCGGGGTCCGCGCGTCACGGTTCGGCTTCTGCCGGGCGATCGACGGGTGACGGTCCGCTCTCCGCGGGCGGCGCCGACGATCGGCCCTCCGCCGGCCGTACGGTGCGCGACGGCCGGTCGGCCGGTGGTGGCTTCGGGCGTGGTGAGGTGCCGGACGGTGGGCGGGCCGTGCCCGACGGGCGGGCGTCGGGCGGGGAGTTGGGGGACCGTGTCGGCGGGGCCGGCCGCAAGCCTGTGGTACCCGAGGTCGCCCAGCCCGCGAGTCCGCCTCCGCCGCCCGCCTCGGCCCGGTTCCCCGACACTCCGCCCCGCACGGGGCGGGAGGTCCCCGGCCCGGCGTCCCGGCGATCGGGAGCGCCGGCGGAGACCTCCTCGGAGACGACCGCCCGGCTCCGGCCGGTCACCGCCGCGGAGACCACGACCCGGCTCCGGCCGGTCACCGGATCCGCCGAGCCCCGGAGCGCCCGCGCCACGTCCGTACCCGCCGCGCCGGAGCCCCGGAGCTCCGCAGGCTCGCCCGTGCCTGCCGGACGCCGTGGCGAGGGCCGCACTGCCGCCGCATCCGTCCCTCGTGGCTCCGCCGTGTCCGCCGGGCGCGCGCAGGCGGCCGCGTGGAGCCCCATGGCGCCCGCCCACCCCGTCGGCCCCCCGGCGGCCACGGACTCGCCCGCACCCGACCCGGCGCTGGCCTGGAGCGCCGCCGGGGCCGCGCGGCCCGTGGTGTCGTTCGCGGAGCCCGAGGCGTTCGGCGGGCCCGCCCGGCACCGGGTGGGCTCCCGCACCGTCGCCGCTGCCGCCTGCCTCGTGCTCGGCCTCGGTCTCATCGGCGGTGCGGCGACCGGAAGTTGGCTCACCGGCGACGACGGGGACGACACCACCGGCGACCACTTCGCCACCGCAGGGACGCTCTGGCACAACGTGCCCGTGGACCAGCTCTTCCCGCCCACCGTCCAGGGCACGGGCGCCGGACCCGGCGGCGCCGACCGCACCTGGACCAGGATCGCCGTGGCCCCGGACGGCGGCTGTGCCCACGCCTTCGACCCGCTGCTGCAGAAGGTCCTCGCCCCCGTCGGCTGCCGGCGGCTGCTGCGCGCCACCTACACCGACGCCACCCAGAGCTACGTCACCACCGTCGGCCTGCTGTTCACCAAGGCCGACCCCGCCGCCATGTCCGCGCTGGCCCACCGTTTCGGCACCGAGCGCCTGGACCGGCGCGTCGATCTGATGCCCCGTCCGTACCCCGCCAAGGGCACCCCCGCGGCCGGCTTCGGTGACAAACAGCGCGCCTCCTGGACCATCTCCGTCCTCACCGACGCCCCCGTCGTCGCCTACGCCGTCTCCGGCTGGGCCGACGGCCGCGGCGTCGACGCGCCGCAGCCCGCCGCCGACGCCGTCAGCGCCGGAGCGACCACCGCACCGGCCCAGGCCGGTCTCGGCAACGAGGCCCAGGGCCTGGCCGACCGCGTCGAGCGGCGCCTGCGCCAGAGCATCGGCACGGCCACGGAGACACCCTCATGAGGCGATCGATATGCGGCCACCGCCGCGTGCACCCGACCGGGGCGGCGGTGAGCCTGCTGCTCGCCGGTGCCCTCGCCCTGCTGCCCTCCACCGCCGCCCACGCCGACGGCATCCGCGCCCAGCAGTGGGCCCTGTCGGCGCTGAACCTGGACGAGGCCTGGCGCACCACCAAGGGCCGCGGTGTCACCGTCGCCGTCCTGGACACCGGCGTCGAGGCCGACCACCCCGACCTCGCCGGCAACGTCCTGCCCGCCAAGGACATGATCGGCTTCGGCGCCGAGCAGGGCGACCGCACCTGGGCCCGGCACGGCACGGCCATGGCCGGCATCATCGCGGGGCACGGCCACGGCCCGGGCGGCACCGCCGGTGTCATGGGTGTCGCTCCCGAGGCGAAGATCCTGCCGGTGCGCGTGATCCTGGAGGACGGCGACCCCGCCCGCGCCAAGGCCCGTACCAGCCGCGGCAACGCCCTCGCCGACGGCATCCGCTGGGCTGCCGACCACGGCGCCGACGTCATCAACCTCTCCCTCGGCGACGACTCGAACTCCGCGCACCCCGAACCGAGCGAGGACGAGGCCGTGCAGTACGCCCTGAAGAAGGGCGTGGTGGTCGTCGCCTCCGCGGGCAACGGCGGCGACAAGGGCGACCACGTCTCCTACCCGGCCGCCTACCCGGGTGTCATCGCCGCGACCGCCGTCGACCGCTTCGGCACCCGCGCCTCCTTCTCGACCCGCCGCTGGTACGCGGCCGTCAGCGCGCCCGGGGTCAACGTGGTCATCGCCGACCCCGACCACAAGTACTACGAGGGCTGGGGCACCTCGGCCGCCTCCGCCTTCGTCTCCGGCGCCGCGGCCCTGATCAAGGCCGCCCACCCGGACCTGAGCCCGGCCCAGATCAAGACGCTCCTGGAGGGCACCGCCCAGGACGCGCCGGTCGGCGGCCGGGACGACTCCCGCGGCTTCGGCATGATCGACCCGGCGGCGGCGCTGCAGGCGGCCGCGAGCCTGAAGCCGCAGAGCCTGAGCGCGGCGTCGTCCGGCGAGAAGTACTTCGGCACCGGCCCGGACGCCCCCAAGGTCACCACCTCGGCCTCCGACTGGGCGGGCCCGCTGGCCGGCGGCGCCGGCGGGGTTCTCCTGGTGGCGGGCGTGGTGCTGTGGCGGGGCCGCAGGCAGACGGCCTGAGGACGTCCGCGGCAGGCCCCCGGGCCCTCGGCGCACGCACGGTGGCCGGAGTCCGCGAGCCGCAGCCGGCGGCGCCGCTCGACGTCGAGGTTGCCGTCCCGTCCGCACCGGGGGGAGCACGCAGCCGTCCACCGCGCCATGGAAGCGGCCCTCAGTGCCCGCTGGGCTGCCCCGGCCGAGAGTCGGTCCGCGATGGGGCGTCACCGGTTCAGCCCGAGCAGTCACCGGCGAACGCCGACACCGCCGCCTGCGCCGCCGTCTCCACCAGCGCGATGCCCTTCGCCCGGCTCTCCGTGCCCTTCGACAGCACCGCCACCAGGTAGTCGGTGCCGTCCGCCGTCACCCGCCCGATGCTGTTCACATCCCACAGCCCCGTCGTACTGCGCGGCAGCCAACCGTTCTTCAGCGCCCAGCAGTTGCCGTCCGCGGCGGCCGACACGCCCCACTGCTGGTCCGCCTCGACCGACTCCATCAGCCCCTGCACATACCTCCGCGAGGACTTGCTCAACTCGGAGTCCTCCCCGAACACCTGCTGCAGCAGGCGGAGTTGGTCGGCGGCCGTGGTCTGCGTCAGGCCCCACAGCCCGCCCCCGCCCCCGGAGGTCGCGGTCAGCCCGAAGCGCCTGTTCGCCGTGTCCAGGCCGTCCGCCCGCCCGATCGTGTGCCACAGCGCGGTCGCGGACGCGTTGTCGCTGTTCTCGATCATCTTCGCGGCGTACGCCCGCTCGGCCGTCGTCAGCCGCCGGCCCGCGTCCTGCGCCTGGAGCAGCAGCGCGGCCAGGACGTCGACCTTGACGATGCTGGCCGTGTCGAAGGGCGCGTCCCCGTATACGGCGCTCGCACCGGAGGCCACCTCCAGCACCGCCACCGACACCTGCGCGCCCGCCGGCACGCTCACCCCCGTCATCGCCCTGCTCAGCAGCGCGCCCCGGCCCATCGCCGCCCCCGTCATGGATGCTCCCTTCCCCCCGGCCGAGGAGGAGACCGAGGGCGCCGCCGACGATACGGCCGCGGGGCCCGCGTGCGCCCGCGGCGTGTCCCGGGTTCCTGCGGGGGGCCGCTACGCGCTGCTCACACCCTGGATTAGGGTCGGTGACCGTGGCGAACAAGAACATTCCCGACCCCGGCTTCTCCGACGACGACGGCTCCGCCGACCCCCGGCTGAGCGCCGCGCTCGCCGCCTGGGCCGAGGACCGCAGCGCCCTCGGGCCGGTGCTCGAGGCGCTGAAGGGTGCCCGCCTGCTCGTCCCCGTCGTCGCCGTGCTCGGCGAGGTCGAGGAGGACGAGAACGGGCTGCGCCGCGAGAAGACCAGCGACATGGCCGTACCCACCCTGAAGGCCGGCCACCGCACCGCCCTGCCCGCGTTCACCTCGACCGACTCCCTCGCCCGCTGGGACCCCGAGGCCCGCCCGGTCGCCGTACCCCTGCACCAGGCGCTGCAGGCCGCCGCGCACGAGAAGGCCGACACGGTCGTGCTGGACCTCGCGGGACCGGTGCCGTTCGAGCTGACCGGCCCGGCACTGCTCGCCCTCGCCGAGGGCCGCACCAGCACCGATCCGCTCGCCGACCCCGCCGTGATCGACGCCGTCCGTACGGCGGTGGCGGCGGAGCCCGCCGTGCTGCGCGCCCACCTGGGGCCCGGGCAGGCCGACGGCACCCTCGCCCTCGTCCTCGACCCGGCCGCGGCGCCCGCCGAGGCGGCCCGTGCGGTCGCCGAGCGGCTCGCCGCCGACGAAACACTGAGGGCCCGCCTGGTGCGCGGTCTCGACCTGGCACTGCTGCCGGCCGGGACCACGCCTCCGGGCGAGCCCCTGTATGTGAAGGAGTAGGTCAGCTGTAGACGGGGCCGGTGTACTTCTCGCCCGGCCCCTGGCCCGGATCGTCCGGGACGACCGACGCCTCGCGGAACGCCAGCTGCAGCGACTTCAGGCCGTCGCGCAGCGGGGCCGCGTGGAAGGAGCTGATCTCGGTCGCGCTCGCGTCCAGCAGGCCGGCGAGGGCGGTGATCAGCTTGCGGGCCTCGTCCAGGTCCTTGTACTTCTCGCCCTCCTCGCTCAGCCCGAGCTTCACGGCGGCGGCGCTCATCAGGTTGACGGCGACCGTCACGATCACCTCGACGGCGGGGACCTCGGCGATGTCCCGGGTCATCGCGTCGAAGTCGGGGTTCTCAGGAGGGGTCTCACTCATGCCCCACACCATAGGCGGTACTCCGGCGGGGCCTCCGATTAGCCCTTCCCCGGCGGTGCTGCTAACCTTGTGTAACGACCGGCTGGACAGCCCTGCGAACAACAGAGCGTCCGGCCCACAAGTGGAGGCTCCGATCTCCCACCTGACCGTCCTCCGGGGCGGCGGGTCACCCGGTCAGGCGGCCACCATCGTTCCGTACGGACGATGGAGTCGCCCGAAGTGCGCCCCGCGGTCACCGCGGCGGTGCTCCGGTAGTCATTGGAGCCCCGCCTGTGATCGTCCGGGGCATTTTTTGTGCGTCGGCGCGGTTAGGTCTTACGAACAAAGACGTTACGCGGCTGTCCGCCAGACCGTCGCGTGGTGCTACCGAGGAGGATCCATCAGCGCCGAGCCCCGCATCAACGACCGGATTCGCGTTCCCGAGGTGCGACTTGTCGGTCCCAGTGGCGAGCAGGTGGGCATCGTCCCGCTCGCGAAGGCACTGGAGCTTGCGCAGGAGTACGACCTGGACCTGGTCGAGGTCGCGGCGAACGCCCGTCCGCCCGTGTGCAAGCTCATGGACTACGGGAAGTTCAAGTACGAGTCGGCCATGAAGGCCCGTGAGGCGCGCAAGAACCAGGCGCACACGGTCATCAAGGAGATGAAGCTCCGGCCGAAGATCGACCCGCACGACTATGACACCAAGAAGGGTCACGTCGTCCGGTTCCTCAAGCAGGGCGACAAGGTCAAGATCACGATCATGTTCCGTGGTCGCGAGCAGTCCCGGCCCGAGCTGGGCTACCGACTGCTGCAGCGCCTCGCGGAGGACGTCCAGGACCTCGGTTTCGTGGAGTCGAACCCGAAGCAGGACGGCCGGAACATGATCATGGTCCTCGGTCCGCACAAGAAGAAGACCGAGGCGATGGCCGAGGCCCGCCAGGCGCAGGAGGCCCGCAAGGCGTCCGCGAAGGCGAACCCCGGCAAGTCGCAGAACCCTGCCGAGGCTGAGGCGCCGTCCGAGGAGCCTGCCGAGGCGTGATCCCGGGGGACGCACGTCCCCGAGGATGTAACCGATAGAAGAACGACGCTCCACCGTGCCCGGTTTTGCGACCGGGCACCGGAGCGCCACCGACGAGGAGAGAACGGCGCTATGCCGAAGAACAAGTCGCACAGCGGTGCCAGCAAGCGCTTCAAGGTCACCGGCTCCGGCAAGGTGCTCCGCGAGCGCGCCGGCAAGCGCCACCTGCTCGAGAGGAAGTCGTCCCGCATCACGCGTCGCCTCACCGGCAACGCCGAGATGGCCCCGGGCGACGCCGCGAAGATCAAGAAGCTTCTCGGCAAGTGACGCGGCGGCGCTCTGAGCGCCGTGCGTCTGGACCGGGACCGAATCGATTCCGGGTCGTGTGAGTACCCCCACGACCCCGCTACAAGGAGTTAACAAGTGGCACGCGTCAAGCGGGCAGTCAACGCCCACAAGAAGCGCCGGGCGATCCTCGAGCAGGCCTCCGGCTACCGCGGTCAGCGCTCGCGCCTGTACCGCAAGGCCAAGGAGCAGGTCACCCACTCGCTGGTCTACAACTACAACGACCGCAAGAAGCGCAAGGGCGACTTCCGTCAGCTGTGGATCCAGCGCATCAACGCCGCTGCCCGCGCCAACGGCATCACGTACAACCGCTTCATCCAGGGTCTGAAGGCCGCGAACATCGAGGTCGACCGCAAGATCCTGGCCGAGCTGGCCGTGAACGACGCGAACGCGTTCGCCGCGCTCGTCGAGGTCGCGCAGAAGGCGCTGCCGTCGGACGTCAACGCGCCCAAGGCTGCGTGACGCTGCGCCGGCTCTCGGCCGACGCTCACTGAAGGACCCGCAGGCTCTATGGCTTGCGGGTCCTGCTGTTGGGGGGCCATCGGTGGTCGTTCGCCCGCGGGTGCGTCGTGGCCGGTCGCGCAGTTCCCCGCCCCCCGGGGGCGCTCACCCTGCCGGCACCACAAAGTGAAGACTTTCTTGAAGGTGAAGAACAGGATGCCCAGCCCCGAGCTGATCTCCCCCCGGTCCGCCCGTGTCGCAGCCGCCCGGCGGCTCGCCAAGCGGAATTTCCGGGGCAAGGACCGGCTGTTTCTCGCGGAGGGGCCGCAGGCCGTCAGGGAGGCGGCCGGGCATCGGGCCGACGGCACCCCCACCCTCGTCGAGCTGTTCGCCACGGTCGAGGCCGCGGAGCGCTACGCCGACATCATCGGCGCGGCGCGGGACGCCGGCGCCCGGGTGCATCTCGCCGCCGAGGACGTCATCGCCGACATCTCGACCACCGTCACCCCGCAGGGCCTGGTCGGGGTCTGCCGGTTCCTGGACACGCCGTTCGAGGAGATCCTCGCCGCCCGGCCGAAGCTGGTCGCCGTGCTCGCCCATGTGCGCGACCCCGGCAACGCCGGCACCGTGCTGCGGTGCGCAGACGCCGCCGGCGCCGAGGCCGTGATCCTCACCGACGCCTCCGTCGACCTGTACAACCCCAAGGCCGTACGCGCCTCCGTGGGCTCCCACTTCCATCTGCCCGTCGCCGTGGGCGTCCCCGTCGAGCGGGCCGTGGCCGGGCTGAAGGGCGCGGGCGTGAGGATCCTCGCCGCCGACGGCGCCGGGACCGACGATCTCGACGCCGAACTCGACAAGGGGACCATGGGCGGTCCCACCGCCTGGGTGTTCGGCAACGAGGCCTGGGGACTCCCGGAGGAGACCCGCGCGCTCGCCGACGCCGTCGTCCGCGTCCCCATCCACGGAAAGGCCGAGAGCCTGAACCTCGCCACCGCCGCCGCCGTATGTCTCTACGCGTCGGCCCGTGCACAGCGCGCCTCCGGAGGGTGCCGCTCCGTCACTGCGAGCTAGTAGGGTGACCAGCTCGGGGCCCTGCGCCGTCTGAGAGGTGGGGTACGGGGATGAGTGTGGCCGGCACGAGCACCGCGCCGGGTGGACGGGACGCGCAGCGCACTTCTGTGCCCCGGCAGGGCGATCCCGCGGGCCTCGACCCCGACCAGCTTCCCGACGGCCTTGTCGTCGCCGACGAACACGGCCGTGTGGTCTGCTTCAACGCCGCCGCCGCCCGTATCACCGCCCAGCGCGCCGCCGACGCCCTCGGCCGGCCCCTGGAGCAGGCGCTGCCGCTGGAGGACCTGGAAGGCCGCCGCTGGTGGCAGCTCGTCGACCCCTACGGCGGGCTCGCGATCCGGACGCGGCAGCCGGAGCGCAATCTGCTGCTGCCCGGGGGACGGGAGGTGCTGGTCTGCGCGCAGTATGTGCGCGACGAGCCCCTCGGGCCCGTCCAGCGGGTCGTCGTGTCCCTGCGGGACACCGAGGCCCGTCGCCGCACCGAGCGCAGCCACGCCGAGCTGATCGCGACGGTCGCCCATGAACTGCGCTCGCCCCTGACCTCCGTGAAGGGCTTCACCGCCACGCTCCTCGCCAAGTGGGAGCGCTTCACCGACGACCAGAAGCGGCTGATGCTGGAGACCGTCGACGCCGACGCCGACCGCGTGACCCGGCTCATCGCCGAGCTGCTCGACATCTCCCGGATCGACTCCGGGCGCCTGGAGGTGCGCCGGCAGCCCGTCGACATCGGGGCCGCCGTCTCCCGGCACATCCAGGCCTACGTCGCCGCCGGCCAGCCCGCCGACCGCTTCCTGCTGCGCATCGAACAGCCGCTGCCCGACCTGTGGGCCGACCCCGACAAGGTCGACCAGGTGCTCAGCAATCTCATCGAAAATGCCGTGCGGCACGGCGAGGGAACCGTCACCATTGACGTCACGCCCTGCGCATCCCCGCGCGAGGGCGAGGAAACCGGCACGTCGGTCACGGTGAGCGACGAGGGCCCCGGCATCCCGGAGGAGTCCATGAACCGCGTCTTCACCCGCTTCTGGCGGGGCAGCAAGCGCGGCGGCACGGGCCTCGGGCTGTACATCGTCAAGGGCATCGTCGAGGCACACGGCGGCACCATCACGGTCGGCCGCGCCTCCGTCGGCGGCGCCGAGTTCCGATTTACGTTGCCCGTGGCGGCCCCGGCGTATCTCGCCTGACGGCCCACGGGCTCTTCGTACACCTCCACCCCGTTAGACTCGGCCTTTGGCACCTTTGTGTCCTTCACGCGGCCCTCGCGAGTCGGTGACGGGGACCATCCGCCAGGGGGCACCTCCCAGCGTCAGCTGGGGGACAATCGGAAGCACGGGAAGAGATGTCGGCACCCAATAAGTCGTACGACCCAGTCGAGGTCGAGGCGTTGAAACCGGAAGAGATCGAGCGCATGCGGGACGAGGCGCTCGCCGCCTTCGCCGCCGCGGACTCCCTCGACGCGCTCCACGAGGCCAAGGTCGCCCACACCGGACCCACCTCTCCGCTGGCCCTCGCCAACCGCGAGATCGGCGCCCTGCCCCCGCACGCCAAGGCCGAGGCCGGCAAGCGCGTCGGCATGGCCCGCGGCGCCGTGAACAAGGCTCTCGCCGCCCGCCAGGCCGAGCTGGAGGCCGAGCGGGACGCCCGCGTGCTCGTGGAGGAGGACGTCGACGTCACGCTGCCGCACGACCGCGTACCGGCCGGCGCCCGCCACCCGCTGACCACGCTCTCGGACCGCATCGAGGACATCTTCGTGGCCATGGGCTACGAGGTCGCCGAGGGCCCGCAGGTCGAGGCGGAGTGGTTCAACTTCGACGCCCTCAACATCGGCCCGGACCACCCCGCCCGCGGCGAGGCCGACACCTTCTTCGTCCAGGGGCCCGACGGCGGCACCGAGTCCGGTGTCGTACTGCGCACCCACACCTCACCGGTCCAGATCCGCTCCCTGCTCGACCGCGAGCTGCCGGTCTACGTGATCTGCCCCGGCCGCGTCTACCGCACCGACGAGCTGGACGCCACGCACACGCCCGTCTTCCACCAGGTCGAACTGCTCGCCGTGGACGAGGGCCTGACCATGGCCGACCTCAAGGGCACCCTGGACCACATGGTCCAGTCCCTGTTCGGCGAGGGCATGAAGACCCGGCTGCGGCCGAACTTCTTCCCCTTCACCGAGCCGAGCGCCGAGATGGACATGCTCTGCTACGTCTGCAAGGGCGAGTCCGTCGGCAACCCCGACCGCCCCTGCCGTACCTGCTCCAGCGAGGGCTGGATCGAGCTCGGCGGCTGCGGCATGGTCAACCCGCGGGTGCTCACCGCCTGCGGCGTCGACCCGGAGAAGTACAGCGGCTTCGCCTTCGGGTTCGGCATCGAGCGGATGCTGATGTTCCGCCACAACGTCGAGGACATGCGAGACATGGTCGAGGGTGACGTCCGGTTCACCCGGCCGTTCGGGATGGAGATCTGATGCGGGTCCCGCTTTCTTGGCTGCGGGAGTACGTCGACCTGCCGGCGACGGAAACCGGCCGCGACGTCCAGGAGAAGCTCGTCTCGGCCGGCCTGGAGGTCGAGACCGTCGAACAGCTCGGCGCCGACCTCAAGGGCCCGCTGGTCGTCGGCCAGGTGCTGACCATCGAGGAGCTGGAGGGCTTCAAGAAGCCGATCCGCTTCTGCACCGTCGACGTCGGCCAGGCCAACGGCACCGGCGAGCCCCAGGAGATCGTCTGCGGCGCCCGCAACTTCGCGGTCGGCGACAAGGTCGTGGTCGTCCTGCCCGGCGCCACGCTCCCCGGGGGCTTCTCCATCGCCGCCCGCAAGACGTACGGCAAGACGTCCCACGGCATGATCTGCTCGACCGACGAGCTGGGCATGGGCGACGACGGCACCCACGGCATCATCGTGCTGCCGCCGGAGACCGAGGTCGGCAAGGACGCCATCGAGCTGCTGGAGCTGGTCGACGAGGTCCTGGACATCGCCGTCACCGCCAACCGCGGCGACTGCCTGTCCATCCGCGGCGTCGCCCGCGAGACCGCCATCGCCTACGGCCTGCCGCTGCGCGACCCGGCCCTGATCGACGTACCGGCCCCGAACGCCTTCGGCTACCCGGTCCAGGTCTCCGAGCCGTTCGGCTGCGACCGCTTCACCGCCCGCACGGTCACCGGCCTGCGCCCCGAGGCCCGCTCCCCGATCTGGCTGCAGCGCCGGCTGCAGAAGGTCGGCATGCGCCCGATCTCGCTCGCCGTCGACGTCACCAACTACGTGATGATGGAGCTGGGCCAGCCGCTGCACGCCTACGACCGCACGCTGGTCCAGGGCACCATCGGCGTGCGCCGCGCGCAGGAGGGCGAGAAGCTCGTCACCCTCGACGGCGTCGAGCGCAAGCTGCACGCCGAGGACCTGGTCATCACCGACGACCGCGGCCCCATCGGCCTCGCCGGCGTGATGGGCGGCGCCAACACGGAGATCGCCGACCACGAGGTCACCGAGGACGGGGTCAACGGCACCACCGACGTGGTGATCGAGGCGGCCCACTTCGACGCCGTCTCCATCGCCCGTACGGCCCGCCGCCACAAGCTGCTGTCCGAGGCGTCCCGCCGCTTCGAGCGCGGCGTCGACCCGCAGGCCGCCGCGGCCGCCGCGCAGCGCACCGTGGACCTGCTGGTGCTGCTCGCGGGCGGCACGGCCGAGGCCGGTGTCACCGAGGTCGTCGCGCCCTCGGCCCCGCACACCATCACCCTCCCGGCCGACCACCCGGACAAGGTGGCGGGTGTCGTGTACGGCCGTGAGACGGTCGTCCGCCGCCTGCAGGAGGTCGGCTGCGACGTGTACGGGCAGGACGAGCTGATCGTCACCGTGCCCTCCTGGCGGCCCGACCTCGTGGACCCGAACGACCTGGCCGAAGAGGTCATCCGCCTGGAGGGCTACGAGAACCTGCCCTCCACGCTGCCCAAGCTGCCCTCGGGCCGCGGTCTGACCCACCGCCAGCGGCTGCACCGCCGGGTCGGCCGCGCGCTGGCCGGAGCGGGTTACGTCGAGGCACCGAACTACCCGTTCGTCAGCGAGCAGGTCTTCGACCAGCTCGGCCTGGAGTCCGACGACCCGGTCCGCCGCGTCGTCAGGCTGGTCAACCCGCTCAGCGACGAGGAGCCCGCGCTGCGCACGACGCTGCTGCCGGGTCTGCTGGGTGCCTTGCGGCGCAATGACGGCCGGGGCTCGCACGATCTGGCCCTGTTCGAGACCGGGCTGGTGTTCCACCCCGCTCGGGAGCAGCGTGTCGCCGGGCACCTGCCCGTCGACCGGCGTCCCACCGACGACGAGATCGCCGCGCTGAACGCCGCGCTGCCCGAGCAGCCGCGGCACGTGGCAGCCGTCCTCACCGGCGCTCGTGAGCAGGCCGGCTGGTGGGGCAAGGGCCGCCCGGCCGGGTGGGCCGACGCGGTCGAGGCGGCGCGTGCCGTCGCCCGGGAGGCCGGTGCGGAGCTGGTCGTGCGCAAGGGGCAGTACGGTCCCTGGCACCCCGGCCGCTGCGCCGACCTGGTGGTCTTCGCCGACGGCACGGAGAAGGTCGTGGGCCACGCCGGAGAACTGCACCCGCGTGTCCTGAAGGCCCTGGGTCTGCCCGAGCGCACCTGCGCGATGGAGCTGAACCTGGACGCCCTGGAGGCGGTGGGCGACGGTGCCCCGCAGGCGCCGAGCATCTCCACCTTCCCGGTCGCCACGCAGGATGTCGCCCTCGTGGTCGACCTGCCCGTCCCGGCCGCGGAGGTCGAGGCGGCGCTGCGCGACGGTGCCGGGGAACTTCTTGAGTCCATCCGGCTGTTCGACGTGTACGAGAACACCGAGCAGCTGGGGGACGGGAAGAAGTCGCTGGCGTATGCGCTGCGCTTCCGCGCGGGTGACCGGACGCTGACCGTGGATGAGGCGTCGGCTGCGAGGGATGCGGCTGTTGCCCTTGCGGGTGAGCGGACCGGGGCGGTTCTGCGGGGCTAGTGCGCCCAAGGGGCGGGGAGCTGTTCCTGTTCGGCGGCCTCGGGTGACCCGTGGCTCGTCGCGCAGTTCCCCGCACCCCTGGGCCGGTGGTCCTTCCGTCAGCTGCATAAATGCACGGTGGCCTGGGAGTTCTCACTCGTTCGGGTGGGAATGGGAGGCGATCTGGTCCTTCCGGGCCATGGCGTCGACAGAATCGGACCGGCCTTTCGGGGTCGGTCCGTCTGCTCTGTCAGGGCCCACTTGGGGGACCATCGGCATGAACCGCATCAAGGCACGGGCGCCCACCGCGCGTGGAGTCGTACTGACCATGGTCTGGGGGGCCGTGGCGGTCGGCTACAAGTGGGGTTGTCCGACCGCCCAGCAGGACGGGTTCGGCGCGCGCGTCGTCACCAGCGCCGTGTTCTTCGCCGTCGGTGCCGGGCTGATACTCCATGTCCGCGGCGCGCTGCTGCGTGAGCTGCGGCAGGCCCGCAGGGTGGCCCGGGCCGCGCAGAGCGTCGTCCTGCGTCCGCCGCCGCCCCGCCTCGACGGGCTGGTTCTGGCCGCCGCCCAGCTGTCCGCGGAGCGCGGCGCATGCGTCGGCGGCGACCTGTACGAGGCGATCGCCACCGAGCACGGGGTGCGGGTGGTGATGGGGGATGTACGCGGGCACGGTCTGACCGCCCTCGGCACCGTCGCCGCCGTCCTCGGCAGCTTCCGCGAGGCGGCCCACGACGAACCCGAACTCGGCGGCGTGCTGCGCCGGCTGGAGCGCGCCCTCGCCCGGCACCTGCGTGAACGGTCCCGCGCCGAACACCCCGCGCACGGCGGCCCGGACCCCGACCATCCGGTCGCCGAGGAGTTCGTCACCGTGCTGCTCCTGGAGATCGACAGGGAGGGCGGTGTGCGGGCTCTCAACTGCGGTCATCCGTGGCCGTACCGGATCAGCAATGCGCGGGTCGAGCCGCTGAGCCGGGTGGATCCGCTTCCGCCGCTGGGTCCCTTCCCCCTGCCGAAGGCCTTGGAGGCCCACCCCTGCGGCCCCCTGCTCCCCGGTGACTCGCTGGTCCTCTTCACCGACGGTGTGGAGGACGCCCGGGACGCCAAGGGACGCTTCTTCTCTCTGCCGACGGCACTGCGCGAGGCCGTACGCGATCAGCCGGTCTCCCCTCAGACGATCCTGCGCACGCTCTTCACAGCCCTCCTGCACCACACGGGCAACGGTCCGAGGGACGACATAGCGGTACTGGTCCTGCGCAACGATCGAACGAGGGACAAGCTCTCCTGCCCGGGGGCGCGGGACAGTGAGATGTACGGCTCCGCCGCGCGGGCGCGACAAGCCCCCACAGACCCGCAGCCGACAACGCACCACTAGCCGCACCCGCATACCGGCATACCCGCACCCGCGTACCCGCAGCCGGGCCGCCGCTGTTTCGAGGGGGAGCCGGCGGCCCGGCCAACCTCTTGCGAGGCATCTCAGTCAACCGGCGGAACACGCTGAGCGACAGCGCGCGTACAGCGCGGATGCACGTGTTCCGTTCACACCCCGTGTGAAGGCGGAGCCACTACGCTGAGCGCACCAGGCCACTCGGGGGGCATCCCATGCAGCCCAACACTCTGCTCGACGCGATCCTGGACGAGGCGGGGATCTCGCACGCCGGCCTCGCCGCCCACGTCAACCAGGCGGGCCGGAGACGGGGCCTTGTGCTCCGGTACGAACACACCGCCGTGGCCCGCTGGTTGAAGGGCCAGCGGCCGCGCGGCCAGGTGCCCGACCTGATCTGCGAAGTGCTGGCCGCGCGCCTGCACCGGCCGGTCACCCTGGACGACATCGGCCTCGGAGTGCCGGGTGAGCCGAGCACACCGCATGCCGGTTCGCTCAACGGGTTCGTGGAACGCGCCACCGCTCTGTGGCGTTCCGACGAACAGCAGCGGCCGCATGTGCTGGGCGCTCCCGCCGTCACCGGCACCCCGGCCGTCATGCCGGTGTGGGAGTGGGAGAACCCGCCGGAGGACGTCGATGTCTCGCGCGGCGGCCGGCACCGGGTCACCGCGGCCGACATCGGGATGCTGCGGGCCGCGCGGACACACTACGAGCAGATGTACCGCAAGGCCGGCGGCATCGCGACCCGGACGCGGATCGTCGGGTTTCTGAACGCGGAGGCGGCACCTCTGCTGCGCGGCAGCTACACCGACGCCACCGGCCGCCAACTGCACCGGGCCACCGGCGGGTTGGTGGCCATCGCGGGCATCTGCGCCTACGACTCCGACGCGCACGGTCTCGCGCAGCGCTACTTCCACCAGGCGCTCAGACTGGCGAAGGCCAGCGGCGACCGGGGACTTGGCGCCTACGTCATAGCCCTGCTGGTCAACCAGTCGCTGTTCATGCGGGAGTACCGGCAGGCCGTCGCCTTCGCCGAGGCCGCGCTGCGGGCCGCGGGCAAGCACATCACCCCGGCGCTCGCCTCGGACCTGTACGCGATGCAGGCCAAGGCGTACGCCCACCTCGGCGACTCCGGCAGCGCCCTGTCCTGCATCCGGCGCGCGGAGCAGGCGGCCGAGCGGATCCGGCGCGGCTACGAACCCGACGAGACCGGCTATGTCCAGCCGGGCCTGGTCAATGTGCAGGTGGCCGAGGCGCTGCTGAGCCTCGGTGAGCTGGCCGCCGCCCGGGAGCATGCCGCGGCGGCGGTCGACAACCCCGCCCACGACCGGGGGCGGGTGCACCGGCTCGCCATGCTCAGCACCATCGAGCTGCGCCAGGGCAACGCCGACAAAGCGGTGGCCACCGCCGTGCAGATGGCCGAGCAGGCCCGCGGGATGGAGTCCCAGCGGCTGCGCGACAGACTCCGCGCGGTACGCGAACACCTGGTGCGCTGTGGCTCGGCCGGGACCGCCGAGGCCGCCGAACTCATCGACGGGGCACTGCGCGTACCGCTGTAGGCCCACTGTAGGTGCACAGTCCCTGCTGCGATATTGCCACTTACTCAGCGGAAGGTGGCAGAACCGTGCAGTGGACGAAACAGAACGAACAAACTGTGTATGCGAACCGCTGGTTCAGCGTCAATCTCGCAGATGTCGAGCTGCCGGACGGCCGGCATCTCGACCACTTCCTGATCCGGCTGCGGCCCGTGGCGGTGGCCACGGTCGTCAACGACGCCAACGAGGTGCTGCTGCTGTGGCGGCACCGGTTCATCACCGACAGCTGGGGGTGGGAACTGGCAGCGGGCGTCGTGGAGGACGGTGAGGACATCGCGAGCGCCGCTGCCAGAGAACTGGAGGAGGAGACCGGCTGGCGGCCGGGGCCCCTGCACCACCTCATGAGCGTGGAGCCGTCCAACGGCCTCACCGATGCCCGGCACCACATCTACTGGTCCGACCGGGGCGAGTACCTCGGGCATCCCGTGGACGACTTCGAGTCGGACCGCCGGGAATGGGTTCCCCTCAAACTCGTCCCCGACCTGATCGCCCGTGGGGAGGTCCCGGCCGCCAACATGGCGGCCGCCTTACTCCTGCTGCACCACCTCAGGCTCGCCGAGGGCTAGCGGGCCAGCGCCTGCCAGACCGTCACGACGAGCGCGCCGAGCGCGGTGAGCGCGGCGAGGGAGGGCAGCGGCCAGCGTGCGTGTTCCAGTGAGACCATGCGGGAGTTCAGCTCGTCCAGGTCCTTGGCGGTCTCCTCGGTGCGATGACTGAGCAACGCCAGCCCTCCCTCGACTCGGGCATAGGCCACGTCGAGGCGGCGTCGTAACTCTGCGAGTTCTCCGTGGACCACGGGATGCTCCGGATCGGCGGTCACGGGTGCGCTCCTTTCGGTAGTCGGCATGGATGGTTCCGCGTCCCTTGCATGCGCATGGTGAGTCAACTCGCCTGGTGGGCGCGTGGGGAGCGTGTGCGACGGGCATATGCGTGCCCGGCGCGCACACGGCGTGTGAAACAGACGGGCCCGGCGCCGAGTTCGGTGCCGGGCCCGTAAGGCGTAGCTCTGTGTGATCAGCTGTAGGTGTAGAAGCCCGAGCCGGTCTTCCGCCCGAGCCGGCCCGCCTCGACCATGCGCTGGAGCAGCGGGGGAGCGGCGTACAGCGGCTCCTTGTACTCGGCGTACATCGAGTTGGCGATGGAGACGATGGTGTCCAGGCCGATCAGGTCGGACAGCTTCAGCGGGCCCATCGGGTGGGCGCAGCCCATCTCCATGCCGTTGTCGATGTCCTCACGGCTGGCGATGCCCGACTCGAACATCCGGATCGCGGAGAGCAGGTACGGCACGAGCAGCGCGTTCACCACGAAGCCGGAGCGGTCCTGGGCGCGGATGGCGTGCTTGCCGAGCACCTTCTCGGCGAAGACCTGGGCACGGCTGAGGGTGCCCTCGGAGGTGGTGAGCGCCGGGATCAGCTCGACGAGCTGCTGCACCGGGGCCGGGTTGAAGAAGTGGATGCCGACGACGTGGTCCGGGCGGGAGGTGGCGACCGCCAGCTTCACCAGCGGGATCGAGGAGGTGTTGGAGGCGAGGATCGCGTCCGGGCGGGTCACCACCTGGTCGAGCACCTGGAAGATCTCCGTCTTCACCTGCTCGTTCTCCACGACGGCCTCGATCACGAGGTCACGGTCGGCGAATTCGCCGAGGTCCGTGGTGAAGCTGAGGCGCGCCTGAGTGTCGTCCCGCTCCTCCTCGCTGATCTTGCCGCGCTCGGCTGCCTTGGCCAGGGAGTTGTACAGCCGGGTACGGCCGATCTCCAGGGCCTCGCCGGTGGTCTCGGCGACCTTCACCTCCAGCCCCGCGCGGGCACACACCTCGGCGATGCCCGCGCCCATCTGGCCGCAGCCCACGACTCCGACCCGCGCAATGTCTCCCGATGGGAAGCCCATTACATCGTCCCCTTCGCTGGTGTTCCGGCTCTCGCTGGCAGACCTCCGGGTTCGGCGCCTGCTCCGATCGTGCACGTTACCGCCAAGTATCGATGATCGATCGCCCGGGGCGGTGCATCCTGGGGCGCGAAACGATCCGTGACGGAGCGGATCCATGGCGTACGGGGGTGTGCGGATGGGGCGGCTGGCACGGCGGGCCTTCACGCTGGCGGCACTGTCCTCGCTGGTCACGGCGCCGTGCGCGGTCGCGGCACCGGCTCGTCGACCGCGCTCGGCCACCGAGATGCGGGGTGTGTGGATCGCGACGGTGGCCAACCGGGACTGGCCGTCCCGTCCGGGCCTCACCGCGGCCGCGCAGCGGGGGGAGCTGGCCGCCCATCTGGACAAGGCGGCCCGTGACCGGCTCAACACGGTGATCCTGCAGGTGCGGCCCACCGCCGACGCCCTGTGGCCGTCACCGTACGAACCCTGGACCGAGTACCTCACCGGTACCCAGGGCGGCGACCCCGGCTGGGACCCGCTGGGCACCGCGGTGCAGGAGGCGCACGCCCGGGGACTGGAGCTGCACGCGTGGTTCAATCCGTACCGGATCGCGAACCATGCCGACCCCGGCCGGCTCGCCGCCCGGCACCCGGCCCGTGAGCACCCCGACTGGGTGGTGCGGTACGGCGGGAAGCTGTACTACAACCCCGGTCTGCCTCAGGTCCGCGCCTTCGTCCAGCGGGCGATGCTCGACGCCGTCGCCACGTACCCGGTCGACGCCGTCCACTTCGACGACTACTTCTATCCGTATCCGGTCGCCGGCCAGACCTTCGACGACGATGACGCCTACGACCGGTACGGCGACGACTTCTCCAGCCGGGCCGCCTGGCGGCGGGACAACGTCGACACGCTGGTGAAGGAGATGGCCGCCGGTATCCAACGGGTCCGGCCCGGCACCCGGTTCGGGATCAGCCCGTTCGGGGTCTGGCGCAACGCCTCGACCGACCCGCGCGGCTCGGACACCCGGGCGGGCGTGCAGACGTACGACGACCTGTACGCGGACACCCGTACCTGGGTGCGAGAGCACTGGATCGACTACATCGTCCCGCAGCTGTACTGGCACATCGGCTTCGCGGACGCCGACTACGCGAGACTGGCCGACTGGTGGGCGTCGGTCGCCCAGGGCACCGGGACACACCTGTACCTCGGCGAGGCCCTGTACAAGGCCGGGGCCGCCGGGCAGCCCTCGGCCTGGCAGGACCCGGTCGAGCTGTCCCGGCACCTCACCCTCGCCGCTCGCCACCCGCAGGTGCGCGGGCATGTGTTCTTCGCCGCCAGGGACGTGGCGGCCGACCCGATCGGGGCGATGTCACGCGTGATCGCCGACCACTACGGGCGATCGGCGAAGCCGCCCCGTTGATCCATCGCCTGCTCGTCCCGGTGCTTGACCTGGCAGTCGGGTCCGGGGGACATGATCGCCTCGTGCCCGTCCTCGAACCGGACGCGGTAGGGCGGGTTGCCCTCGGAACCCAGGACTTCGACTACTTCAGAGACCTGGTCGTGTTGGCCGACCACCCTGCCGTGCTGGACAAGACGATCGCCCTTGGATGCACGCATCTGCAGGCCCTCCTCATGATCACGACCGCTGAGTGACGGCGATGCACACGAGCACGGCGACGGCGGTCACCGGGGCGGCCGCCGTGAAGTGCTCGCCCAGCAGCAGCGCCGACCACACCAGTGTGAGCAGGGGCTGGGCCAACTGCAACTGGCTCGCCCGCGGAATGCCGATGGCCGCCATGCCCCGGTACCAGACGACCAGGCCGAGGAACTGCGAGCCGAGCGCCACCCACAGCAGACCCGCGATGCCGTGCCCGGTCAGCTGCACGGGCTCGTACGACAGCGCCACCGCGGCGGCGGGCACGCTCAGCGGCAGACACAGCACCAGCGCCCAGCCGATCACCTGCCAGCCCGGGATCACCCGGGCCAGCCGGCCGCCCTCCGTGTAGCCGGCCGCACACACCAGCAGGGCCGCGAACAGATAGCCGTCGGCGGCCGTGAGCGCGCCGCCGCTCTGCGCCACGGTGAAGGCGACCACGGCCGCGGCCCCCGCCAGGGCGGCCAGCCAGAACCGGCGCGAGGGGCGGCTGCCGGTGCGCAGGGCGGAGAACACGGCGGTGGTCAGCGGCAGCAGCCCCACCACGACGGCCGCGTGCGCGGTCGTGGAGGTCTGCAGGGCGAGCGTGGTCAGCATGGGGAAGCCGAGCACCACACCGGCGGCGACCACGGCGAGACCCGGCAGATGCCGGCGCTCGGGCAGCGGCACCCGGAGGACGAGGAGACAGCCGCCCGCGACGAGCGCGGCGAGGACGCTGCGCACGGCCACCAGCGACCAGGGGCCGAATCCCTCCAGGCCCCAGGCGGTGGCCGGGAAGGTCAGCGAGAAGGAGGCGACGCCGAGGGCGGCAAGACCGGTGCCGAGGCCGCGGCGCTCGCGGGGAGCGGTGACCGCTATCGCGCTCGGGACAGTAGCGCTACTCTGTGTTCTCATGAACCAGCGTAGCAGTGTCCGCGAACTGGCAGAAGAGCTCCGCCGCGACCTCAACCGCTACTCTCCGGGTGGAAAGCTCCCGTCGAGCCGGGCGCTGGTCGAGCAGTTCCGCGTGAGTCCGGTGACCGTCTCCCGCGCCCTCGCCCAGCTGGCCGCCGAGGGGCTGGTCGTCACCCGCCCCGGAGCCGGTGCGTTCCGGGCCGGACCACGCCCGGCGGAGACGCCGGCCGGGGACACCTCCTGGCAGGAGGTCGCGCTGAGCGCCGACGGCGCCGCCGAGCTCGTACCGCGCACGGTCGACGCCTCCGGGGTCACCGTGTCACTGGCCGCGCCGCCGCCCGGCGTGCTGGAGTTCAACGGCGGCTATCCGCATCCCTCCCTGCAGCCGGAGCGGGCCATGGCGGCTGCCCTGGCCCGGGCCGGGCGGCGGCCGGGCGCCTGGGGGAGGCCGCCGCTGGAGGGACTGCCGGAGCTGCGGGAGTGGTTCGCACGCGGCATCGGCGGCGCCGTCACCGCCGCCGAGGTGCTGATCGCGGCCGGCGGCCAGTCCGCCCTGGCCACCGCCCTGCGCGCGCTCGCCCAGCCCGGCGCCCCGGTCCTCGTCGAGTCGCCCACCTACCCCGGCATGCTGGCCCTCGCCCGCGCCGCCGGGCTGCGCCCCGTCCCGGTGCCCGTCGACCCCGACGGCGTACGCCCCGACCTGCTCGCCGACGCCTTCCGGGCCAGCGGCGCCCGGGTGTTCGTCTGCCAGCCGCTGTTCCAGAACCCGACCGGTGCCGTCCTGGCCCCCGGCCGGCGCGCCGAGGTGCTGCGCATCGCCCGCGAGGCCGGCGCGTTCGTCATCGAGGACGACTTCGTCCGGCGCCTGGTGCACGCCGACGCGGGCCCGCTGCCCCGCCCGCTGGCCGCCGACGACCCGGACGGGGTGGTCGTGCACGTCGGCTCGCTGACCAAGGCGACCTCGCCCAGCTTCCGGGTGAGCGCCCTGGCCGCGCGCGGCCCGGTGCTGGAACGCCTGCGCGCCATCCAGGTCGTGGACAGCTTCTTCGTTCCCCGGCCGCTGCAGGAGGCGGCGCTGGAACTGGTCGGCTCCCCGGCCTGGCCCCGGCATCTGCGGAACCTGTCCGCCGAGTTGAAGACCCGCCGCGACGCCATGACCGCCGCGCTCGCCGCCCACCTGCCCGAACTCGCCCTGCCGCACATCCCGTCCGGCGGCTACCACCTCTGGCTCCGCCTCCCCGACGGCACCGACGAATCGGCCCTCACCTCGGCCGCCCTCCGCGCCGGCGTCGCCCTCACCCCCGGCCGCCCCTACTTCAGCGCCGAACCCCCCGCGGCCCACCTCCGCCTGAGCTTCGCGGCGGTCGCCGGCACCGGGGAGATCACAGAAGGGGTACGACGGCTGCGGACGGCCTGCGACGAGGTGTTCTGACCAGGTGTTCCAGGGCGCCGGTACGGGTAAATCCGGTCGACGCACGTGCCCGGCGCCTGTGAGGATCCGGACCATGAGCGACACACCCGCCCTCCCCGCCGGCTACGAGTTCTCCGCCGACACCGCCCGCGTCGACGTCGACCGCGTCCACGGATGGCTGTCGGCCGACGCCTACTGGGCGATCGGCCGGACCCGCGAGAAGCACGAGCGGGCCATGGCGTCCTCGCTGAACTTCGGGGTGTACGACGAGGCCTCGGGGGAGCAGGTGGCGTACGCGCGCGTGGTGACCGACCAGGCGCTGTTCGCCTGGCTCGCCGATGTGTACGTGGATCCCCCGGTGCGCGGCAAGGGCGTCGGCACCGCCTTCGTCGGCCGCATCCGCGACCACCTGAAGCCGTACGGCCTGCGCCGCATGCTGCTCGCCACGCACGACGCGCAGGGGGTGTACGAGAAGGTGGGCTTCCGGCCGCTGGACCGCCCGGATCAGTGGATGGTGCACCCCTTCGAGTAAGCATTCGCATACCCCGGGCAACTCCTGGGCAACAGCTCTTGACCTGCGTACCTGCACGGCTCACCATCACCGCATGCCACTGAGGGTGACGTTCGTCGCCGCCGCGCGCAGTTCCCCGCTGCTCGCTGAGCGCTTCGAGGACGACCGGCCGCTGGACCAGGCCGGCTGGGACGAGGTGCAGCGCGCCGCCGGGGACCTGCTGCCGCTGGCGGCGGCCGAGCTGCGCTACTGCTCGCCGACCCCGCGCAGCCGCGCCACCGGCGACGCCCTCGGGTACGCCCCCCTGGTCCAGCTCGCCCTGCGCGACTGCGACATGGGCCGCTGGCGCGGGCTGACGCTGGGCGAGGCGATGGCCCGCGAGCCGGAATCCGTGGACGCCTGGCTCGCCGACCCCCGCGCCACCCCGCACGGCGGTGAGTCCCTGCTGGCCTTCATCTCCCGGGTCGGCGGCTGGCTGGACACGCGCCCGCCGGACGACGGCTGCCGGATCGTGGCGGTCGCCGAGCCCTCCGTGATCCGTGCCGCGTTGGTGTACGCCCTGAAGGCACCACCCGCGAGCTACTGGAACATCGACGTCCGCCCGCTGTCGACGACCACGGTGACGGGCCGCTCCGGCCGCTGGAACCTGCGCTTCGACGGTGTGCCGGCTCAGCCCTCGCGCACATAGTCCGTGCTCAGCACCAGGTCCTTCGCCGGGCCGCCGACCCGCCACACCGTGCTCCAGTGGTCGGCGTCCTGGACGGTGAACTCGCCCCGGTAGAGATCGGCCGCGCACGGGTGGTCGGCGACATACCGGCCCGAGGTCAGGTCGAGGTCATGGAACGGCCGCCCGTCGGCGAACCGCACGTCCGCCGTGCCCGGCGCGCCGCCCGGCAGGAAGTGCAGGGTCCGGGTCGCGGGCCGCGCGACGCCCTGCCAGGTGAAGGTCCCCGACTCCTCGTGCAGCAGACCGCCCCCGTCCAGCGGGCTGAAGACGACGACCCCTTCGAAGTGTCCCTCGTCCCCGCTCGCCAGATCGCGCACCCTCCGCTCAACCCGCCACCGCCCGGCCAGATGGGCCAGCACGTCGGCCACGGGCCAGCACTCGCCCATCGCTCCTCCTTCCCGCGGCACACGGTTCATGTACACCTTCCCTGCGTGGCCGCGCATGGTCTCACTTTTTCACCGAGCATGGTCGGATCCCGGTCGCGTTCGTCGTCTCCGGCTGGGTGATGCTCCCCAGGCCGATCGCATAGTCGTTGCATAAAAGTGCAGCGCTACGTATAGTCATGCCATCACGAGGAGGAATGGACATGGCGGTACGTGCGGCGGTGGCCGGAGCGAGCGGATACGCGGGCGGAGAACTCCTGCGCCTGCTCCTCGCGCACCCCGAGGTCGAGATCGGTGCCCTGACCGGGAACACCAACGCCGGCCAGCGGCTCGGCGCGCTCCAGCCGCATCTGCTGCCGCTGGCCGACCGCGTGCTCGCCCCGACCACGGCCGAGGCACTCGCCGGGCACGAGGTGGTCTTCCTCGCGCTGCCGCACGGACAGTCCGCCGCCGTCGCCGAGCAGCTCGGCCCGGACGTCCTCGTGGTCGACATGGGCGCCGACTTCCGGCTGAAGGACCCGGCCGACTGGGAGGCCTTCTACGGCTCCGAGCACGCCGGTACCTGGCCCTACGGCCTCCCCGAACTTCCGGGTGCCCGCGCCGCGCTGGAGGGGTCCAAGCGCATCGCGGTGCCCGGTTGCTACCCCACCGCCGTCTCCCTGGCCCTGTTCCCGGCCTACGCCGCCGAACTCGCCGAGCCCGAGGCGGTGATCGTCGCCGCGTCCGGCACCTCCGGCGCGGGCAAGGCACCCAAGCCGCATCTGCTCGGCAGCGAGGTCATGGGCTCCATGGCGCCGTACGGCGTCGGCGGCGGCCACCGGCACACCCCCGAGATGATCCAGAACCTCAGCGGGGTCGCCGGCGAGTCCGTGAAGGTGTCCTTCACGCCGACCCTGGCGCCGATGCCGCGCGGGATCCTCGCCACGTGCAGCGCGTCCGCTGTCGCAGGCGTGACGGCGGACTCCGTCCGCGCCGCCTACGAGAAGGCCTACGCCGACGAGCCCTTCGTCCGTCTGCTCCCCGAGGGCCAGTGGCCCGCGACGGCGTCCGTCTACGGTTCCAACGCCGTTCAGGTGCAGGTCGCGTACGACGAGTCCGTGGGCCGCATCATCGCGATCAGCGCCATCGACAACCTGACCAAGGGCACCGCGGGCGGTGCCGTCCAGAGCATGAACATCGCCCTGGGTCTCCCCGAGACCACTGGGCTTTCCACGATCGGAGTCGCACCGTGAGCGTCACGGCAGCCAAGGGATTCACGGCGGCGGGCATCGCCGCCGGGATCAAGGAGAACGGCAACCCCGACCTGGCCCTCGTGGTCAACACCGGGCCGCGCCGTGCCGCCGCGGGCGTCTTCACCTCCAACCGTGTGAAGGCCGCGCCGGTGCTGTGGTCCGAGCAGGTCCTGAAGAGCGGCCAGGTCTCGGCGGTCGTCCTCAACTCGGGCGGCGCCAACGCCTGTACGGGCCCCAAGGGCTTCCAGGACACCCATGCCACCGCCGAGAAGGTGGCCGAGGTGCTCGGCCGGGGCGCCATCGAGGTGGCCGTCTGCTCCACCGGTCTCATCGGCGTCCTGCTGCCCATGGACAAGCTCCTGCCCGGCGTCGAGACGGCCGCCGCCCAGCTGTCCGAGCACGGCGGCGAGAAGGCCGCCATCGCCATCAAGACCACCGACACCGTCCACAAGACCTCCGTGGTGACGAAGGACGGCTGGACGGTCGGCGGCATGGCCAAGGGCGCGGGCATGCTCGCCCCGGGCCTCGCCACCATGCTCGTCGTCCTCACCACCGACGCCGACCTCGACAGCGAGACCCTGGACCGGGCCCTGCGGGCCGCCACCAAGGTCACCTTCGACCGCGTCGACTCCGACGGCTGCATGTCCACCAACGACACCGTGCTGCTGCTCGCCTCCGGCGCCTCCGGCCTCACCCCCGGGTACGAGGAGTTCGCCGACGCCGTACGGCAGGTCTGCGCCGACCTCGGCCGGCAGCTCATCGGCGACGCCGAGGGCGCCAGCAAGGACATCAAGGTCGAGGTGGTCAACGCGGCGAGCGAGGAGGACGCCGTCGAGGTGGGCCGCTCCATCGCCCGCAACAACCTCCTCAAGTGCGCGATCCACGGCGAGGACCCCAACTGGGGCCGGGTGCTCTCCGCGATCGGCACCACGAAGGCCGCCTTCGACCCGGACCGGCTCAACGTGGCCATCAACGGCGTGTGGGTGTGCAAGAACGGCAGCGTCGGCGAGGACCGCGAGAAGGTCGACATGCGCTACCGCGAGGTGCACATCGTCGCCGACCTGGCCGCGGGCACCGAGACCGCGACCATCTGGACCAACGACCTCACCGCCGACTACGTCCACGAGAACAGCGCCTACTCCTCATGACCACGACGCGGAAACACACCGCCCTGCCCAAGGCCCAGATCCTCATCGAGGCGCTGCCCTGGCTGACCCGGCACCACGGCAAGATCGTCGTCATCAAGTTCGGCGGCAACGCCATGGTGAACGAGGAGCTGAAGGCCGCCTTCGCCCAGGACGTCGTCTTCCTGCGGCACGCCGGCCTCAAGCCGGTCGTCGTCCACGGCGGCGGCCCGCAGATCAGCGCCGCCCTCGACAAGCACGGCATCGTCAGCGAGTTCAAGGCGGGCCTGCGCGTCACCACCGAGGACGCCATGGACGTCGTACGGATGGTGCTCGCCGGGCAGGTGCAGCGCGAGCTGGTCGGTCTGCTCAACCAGCACGGGCCGCTCGCCGTCGGCCTGACCGGCGAGGACGCGCACACCATCACCGCCACCAAGCACCAGCCCGAGATCGACGGCGAACTGGTCGACATCGGCCGCGTCGGCGAGATCACCGCGATCGACACCGGCGCGATCGAGGCGCTGCTCGCCGACGGCCGCATCCCGGTCGTGTCGTCGATCGCCCGGTCCGAGGACGACCACCATGTCTACAACGTCAATGCCGATACGGCGGCTGCGGCACTCGCTGCGGCACTGGGCGCCGAGACCCTCATGGTCCTCACCGACGTCGAGGGTCTCTACGAGGACTGGCCGAACTCCGACGAGGTGATCAGCCGCCTCACCGCTTCCCAACTGGAGAAGCTGCTGCCGGAGTTGAGCTCCGGCATGGTGCCGAAGATGGAGGGCTGCCTGCACGCCGTGCGCAACGGCGTCACCACCGCCCGCGTCATCGACGGCCGGGTCCAGCACTCGATCCTGCTGGAGATCTTCACCGACGAAGGCATCGGAACCATGGTCGTGCCCGACGGCATTCCGGGCGGACAGGGGGAGTCATGAGCAACCAGGAGCTGACCGAGCGCTGGCAGGGCGCGCTCATGAACAACTACGGCACCCCGCGCCTGCCCCTCGTGCGCGGCGAGGGCGTGAAGGTGTGGGACGCCGAGGGCCGGGAGTACCACGACTTCGTCGGGGGCATCGCCACCAACGCCCTCGGCCATGCCCACCCGGCGATCGTCGAGGCCGTCAGCCGGCAGATCGGGCAGCTCGGCCACATCTCCAACTTCTTCATGGCCGAGCCCACGGTCGCCCTCGCCGAACGGCTGCTGCAGCTCTTCGGCCGGGAGGGCCGGGTCTTCTTCTGCAACTCCGGCGCCGAGGCCAACGAGGCCGCCTTCAAGATCGGCCGGCTCACCGGGCGCACCCACATGGTCGCCACCACCGGCGGCTTCCACGGCCGTACGATGGGCGCCCTCGCGCTCACCGGCCAGCCCGCCAAGCAGGACCCGTTCCGGCCGCTGCCCGGCGATGTCACCCACGTGCCCTACGGCGACGCCCAGGCGCTCGCCACCGCGGTCACCGAGGAGACGGCGCTGGTCGTCATCGAGCCGATCCAGGGCGAGAACGGGGTCGTGGTGCCGCCGGCCGGCTATCTGAAGGCCGCCCGCGCCATCACCGCCGCCACGGGTGCCCTGCTGGTCCTGGACGAGGTGCAGACCGGCATCGGCCGCACCGGCACCTGGTTCGAGTACCAGGCCCACGAGGGCGTGCTGCCCGATGTCGTCACCCTCGCCAAGCAGCTCGGCGGCGGGCTGCCGCTCGGTGCCACAGTGGCCTTCGGCCGGGCCGCCGAACTGCTCGGGCCCGGCCACCACGGCACGACGTTCGGTGGCAACCCGGTCGCCTGCGCCGCCGGACTCGCCGTCCTCGACACCATCGCCAACGAGGGACTGCTGGAGAACGTCAAGCGGCAGAGCGAGAAGCTGCGTGAGGGAATCGAGGGACTGGGCCACCCGTTGATCGATTATGTGCGGGGTGCCGGCCTGCTCCTGGGTATCGTGCTCACCGGGCCGCGCGCGCAGCAGGTGCAGCAGGCGGCCCAGGAGGCCGGGTTCCTGGTGAACGCGCCCGCCCCCGACGTCGTACGGCTCATGCCGCCGCTGAACATCTCCGACGCCGAGGTGGGTGCTTTCCTCCAGGCGCTGCCCGGAATCCTCGACGCAGCGAACCCAGTGGATGGGGACGGACGATCCGCAGAATAGGACGACGATGAGCCAGGCGCAGGACCACGAGCAGGCGGCGGGTGCCGGGCCCGCCGTGCCGCAGACCCGTACCGCGCGGCACCGCCGGATCGTGGACATCCTCAACCGGCAGCCGGTGCGGTCGCAGAGCCAGCTGGCGAAGCTGCTCGCCGACGACGGGCTGAGCGTCACCCAGGCGACGCTCTCCCGCGACCTCGACGAGCTGAACGCGGTGAAGATCCGCAACACCGACGGCGAGCTGATCTACGCCGTGCCCAGCGAGGGCGGCTTCCGCACCCCGCGCGCGCCGCTGGGGGAGTCGGCGAAGGAGGAGCGGATGCGGCGGCTGTCCCAGGAGCTGCTGATCTCCGCGGAGGCCTCCGCCAACCTCGTGGTCCTGCGCACCCCGCCGGGGGCGGCCCAGTTCCTGGCCTCGGCCATCGACCAGGCGGAGCTGCACGACATCCTGGGCACGATCGCCGGTGACGACACACTGCTGCTGATCAGCCGGGACCCCAGCGGGGGGCAGGCACTCGCGGACCATCTGCTGCGGCTGGCGCAGAACGGTCACTGACCCCACATGCGGCGGCCTGCAGGTCGGCGCAGAATGGGAATGTGATCTTCCGCGGCGGGCGGGCAGGCAGGCCGGCAATCCCGTGGCGGCCCTCGACCGTATACAGAGGTGTGTCGGGATTCCGGTTCCCCGTGAGCCGCCTCCCGGACGAGGCTCTGCTGTCCGGGCTGGCCACCGGTGATCCGGAACTCGCGGACACTTTCGTACACAGGTTCCAGCACCGGGTCTACGGAGTCGCCATGGCGGTCACCCGCGACCAGCAACTCGCCCAGGACGTCGCCCAGCTGACGTTCGAGCGGGCCTGGCGTCACGCCCAGATCTACGACTCGCGCCGCGGCTCGGTCGCCACCTGGCTGACGACGATCGCGCACAACCTGGCCGTCGACGCCGTCCGCGCACGGCGGACCGAGCCGATGGCGTCCGAGGACCTCGACGCCCTCCTCGATGCCGTCACCGCGACCCCCGAGCAGTGGGCCCTGGCCGACGAAGCCTCCTCCCAGCTGCGGGCCGCCGTGGCCCGGCTGCCACGGGAACAGGCCCGGGCCCTGGTGATGGCGGGCATCTACGGACTGACGGCCCAGCAGATCGCCGAGCGGGAGGGGATCCCGCTGGGCACCGCCAAGACGCGGGTCAGGGCCGCGATGGCCAAACTGCGCACCACCCTCGCGTCTCCGCAGCGAGGCGACCATGTCCAGTGACCCGAACTGCGAGAAGCTGCGGGAGATCGGTGCCGAGCTCGCGCTGGGCGTGCTGTGCGGCAGCGAGCGGGCCGAGGCGGTCGCCCATCTGGACAGGTGCGCGGACTGCCGGGAGCACATCCGGCAGCTGACCCTGGTCGGCGACCGGCTGATCGGCCTGCTGCCGGACAGGGACCCGCCCCCCGGTTTCGAGGCCCGGGTGGCGCGCAGTCTGGCCCAGCAGGCGGCGGCGCAGGAGGGTGGCGGGCCCGCGCGCGCGGGCGGCCGTGCGCCCCGGAGCTTCCGTGGCCGTGCCCGCCGGGCCAGGCTGCGGCTCGCGGCGGTCGCCACCACGCTCGCCGTCGCCGTCGGGTTCGCCGGCTGGGCGGTCGGCACCGCCCTCCAGGAGGTCACGGTGAGCGAGCCCGCCCCCGCGTCCGAGCCCATGCTCATGGGCGACATGATCGCGGCCAGCGGCCGGCCGGTCGGCGAGTTCTACGCCCACCCCGGCAGCCACGCCTGGGTCTTCATGTCCGTCGATCTCGCCGGGCGCCGCAGCTCCTACAGCGGAACGGTCACCTGTCTTCTCGAGCGAGCGGACGGCAGCCTGGTCCACATCGGGAGTTTCTCCGTGCGCGGCGGCCGCGGCGACTGGGGCGTGGGGACCCCCGGCGACCTGTCGGCCGTCCTCCGCGCCCGGCTGACGTCCCCGGACGGCACCGTCCTCGCCACGGCTCATCTGGAGAAGGGCCAGGTGGTCGAGCCGGAGGACACCTGACACACCGCCCGTCCGGCCCACGGACGGTGCGCCGGGGGCAGTGTCGCTGCCAGGGCGGCGGCGAGTTCGGCGACCGTGGGCCGGCTCGCCGGGTCGATCAGCAGGCAGGCGTCGACGGCGGCGGCGAGCGCGGGTGGCAGCCGCCGCCGGGAGGCGATCGGCGGGGCGGCCCCCTCCGTCTGCGGATACCGGTCCT
The DNA here is from genome assembly GCF_044546895.1 of Streptomyces sp. NPDC053069. Classification (NCBI taxonomy): domain Bacteria; kingdom Bacillati; phylum Actinomycetota; class Actinomycetes; order Kitasatosporales; family Streptomycetaceae; genus Streptomyces; species Streptomyces sp. NPDC053069. The sequence goes on from NZ_JBITZN010000010.1 coordinate 85,360, forward strand.
CCGGGCCGTCGGTGACGTCGCCCTCCCCGACACCCCTGTCCCCGGACCCGGCCCCGGTCTGGTCGAACGGCCCCTGACCGCACGCGGCCTCGAACAGCGTGACGCCGACGCCCCACACGTCGGCCGCGGCCGTGAGCGGCCCCCCGCGGGCCTGCTCCGGAGCCAGGTAGCAGCGGGTGCCCAGGCCCGCGGGCGCCGGTCCGGGCGGCCGTGCGACGCTCAGGTCCAGCACCTTCGCATGACCGCGCTCCACCACCACGTTGGCCGGCTTGAGGTCCAGGTGCAGCAGGCCCCGGCCGTGCAGGTAGTGGACCGCGGAACACAGCTGCCCACCGAGCAGCGCCACGTCCGCCGCGCCGGGCCGGCGCCGCAACCGGTGCACGAGGTGGGACAGCGTCTCACCGGTCAGTGTCTCCAGGACGACGAGCGGCTCGGGTGACGTGAAGACGTCGTAACCCCGGACCAGATGGGGATGGCTGAACTCCCGCAGCCACCGGCCCTCCCGCAGCAGCCGCTCGCCCAGCTGCGCCTCGTTCCGCCGGTCCGGCCGTACCACCTTCAGCACACAGCGGCAGGCCCGTTCCTCGCTCCAGGCGTCGTAGACGTCCTGCCAGCCGGTGCGCGCCAGCTGCGCCAGGATCTCGTATCCCGGTGCCGGCCTGGTGCCCGGTGCGAGGGGCTCGGGACCGCTCATGACAGCACCGCGCCCCCACTGAGACGGTGCAGCCGGGCGTACGTCCCCCCGACCCGGAGCAGATCGGCATGGGCGCCGTGCTCCACGACCCGGCCGTGGTCGAGCACCACGATCCGCGTGGCGTCGCGGACGGTCAGCAGGTTGTGGGAGATGACGACGGTGGTCCGCCCGGCCATCAGCCGGCGCAGGGGGTCCATGATCCGCCGGCCGGACCGGGCGTCGAGCCCCGTGGTCGGCTCGTCCAGCAGCAGCACCGGCGCGTCCCTGATCATCGCGCGGGCGATTGCCAGCCGCTGGCACTGCCCGCCGGACAGCGTCCGGCCGCGCTGGCCGACCAGCGTGTCGTAGCCCTCCGGGAGCCGCTCGATGAACTCATGGGCGTCGGCGGCACGCGCCGCCGCGACGATGTCCGCCTCGCTCGCCCCGGGCCGGCCGTAGGCGATGTTCTCCTGCACGGTGCCGTGGAAGACCAGCGTCTCCTGGAGCACCACCGCGACGTTCTCCCGTACGGCGGTCGGGCTCAGCTCCCGCAGGTCGGTTCCGTCGAGCAGGACCGCGCCCCGGTCGGGGTCGTAGAAGCGCAACTGGAGCTTGGCGACCGTGGACTTGCCGGCTCCGCTCGCCCCGACCAGCGCCAGGGTCTCCCCGGGGGCCACCTGGAAGGAGACGTCCGACAGCGCCCACGAGGAGGTGCCGGGATAGCGGAACCAGACGCCGTCGAAGGACACCTCGCCCCGCGCCCGGCCGATCCGCCGGGCGGTCGGCGGATCGGCCACCTGCGGTTGCTGGTCCAGCAGCTCGATGATCCGTTCGGCCGCGGCGGAGGCGGAGTAGAGGCTGGTGCCGAGCCGGGACAGCCCGTGTACGGGGCCGTACAGCTTGCCGATCAGCGCCAGGAAGACCAGCAGTCCGCCCAGCGTCAACTGCCCCTGGGCCAGCTTCCAGGTGCCGAGACCCATCACGGCCAGGCCGCCGGTCACCTCGATGATCTCGACGACGGGCGCGTACACGGCCCGGATCCGGGCCGAGGCCATCGCCGCCCGGAACCTGCCCATGCCCTCCCGGTCGAACCGGCGCGTCTCCCAGTCCTGCCGGTTGTACGCCTGCACCAGGGCGACGTTGCCGAGCGCCTCCTCGGCGACCGCGCTGAGTGAGCCGCTGCGGCGCCTGCGCTCCCGCGACGCCGTCTTGACCAGCCGTGAGAAGTGCCGGGCGGCGGCCCAGAACAGCGGTACGACGGCGAGGGCGAGCAGGGTCAGGTCCCACCGCAGGTAGAACAGCAGGCCCAGATAGACGCCCAGGCAGACGACGTAGTAGAGGGCGTCCGCCACCCCGGAGAGCAGGAACGTCTCGACCGCGTCGACGTCCCCCGTGACACGGGACAGCACGTCCCCGAGCCGCCGGCGCTCGAAGAAGCCGAGCGACAGTCCCTGGACGTGCCGGAACACGGCGGAGCGCAGCGAGAGCAGGAAGCGCTCGCCGACCCAGGTGGACGTCACGTCGTCGGCGAACCCCAGTACCCCGGAGCAGAGGATGAGCCCCAGATAGGCGGGGGCGATCCACTCCAGGGGCCGCAGGTCGCGGGGGACGAGCACGCCGTCCACGACGGACTTGAACAGCCAGATCTCCCCGGCGTCGACGGCCGGGCCGAACAGGCTGAACAGAAGCAGGGGAACGAGCCAGCGGCGGCCCCCGCGCGTGTAGGGCCAGAACCGCCGGAACACCTCACGCGGTGAGACGGTGGGCGCGGCCGCGACGACGGCGTCGGAGCCCTCGCCCACCGCCAGCAGACGCCGCAGCGGATGCGCCATGGGATGCGTTCCTCGGGGACCGGCGAAGCGGACCGGGTCCTCCGGTTCCCGGTCCGCTCAGCCCTGGTTGGTGATCAGTAGCCGCCGTGGCCGCCGTGACCGTGGTCGCCGTGGCCGCCGTGGCCGCCGTGACCGTGGTCGCCGTGGCCGTGTCCGTGGCCGTGGTCGTGGCCGTGGTCGTGTCCGTGACCGTGCCCCGAGGAGTCGTGGCCCGACGAGTCGTCGCCGTGGTCCCGGCGCATGGCCGGCATGAGACTGCTGAAGATAGCCATTACGTTCCTCCCGAAACTTGCTGCACAGGAGATACGTGTCACGGCGGACATCGGATGGCTGTTTTCAGAAAAAATTCCATTTTCAACCCATTCGAGCGGCCAGCCCCCCGGTGCACCGCACCTCGTCCCCGGCCGTGATCAGCAGCGCTTCCACGTCCGGCAGCGACTCCAGCCATGCCAGTCCCGCCCGCGCCCCCATCGCGAACGCCGCCGTCGCCCAGCAGTCCACCCAGGTCAGCCGCGGTCCCACCACCGTCACCGCCACCAGGTCCGTGACCGCCGGCCTGCCCGTCCGCGGGTCCATGATGTGCGCGCCCCGCTCGGCCGTGCCGGACGTCGCCACCGACAGTTCGTCCGCTCCCGCCGCCGAGATCACCGCCGCCAGCCCGCCCGGGCGCAACGGGTCCGCCACACCCACACGCCACGGCCGGTGCGGCGCCGGCGAGCCCAGCATCTGGACGTCCCCGCCCCCGTTCACACTGACCCCGCGCACCCCGGCCACCTGAGCCAGCAGCCGCGCGGCTCGTTCCGCCGCCCAGCCCTTGACGATCCCGGTGGGATCCAGCGCGCCCCGGTACCGGGGGCTGAACCAGCCCTCGCTCGCCCGTTCCGCCTCGGCCGCCAGGTCCAGCACCTCGGCCACCTCCGGCACGCACTCCGCCACGGTCAGCTCGCCCCGGGCCAGCCGCGAGATCTCGCTGTCCTCCCGATAGGTGCTGAAGACCGCGTCCGCCCGGTGCAGCCCGGCGACCGCTTCCGCCAGCGCCTCGCGCACCGCACGCGGATCCCCGCCGCGGACGTCGAAGGAGAAGACGGTCCCCATGACCTCCTCCGCATGACGCACCGCGGCGGGAGCCTCGGCAGGCTCGGCCACCGTGTCAGTCACCGGCCTGGTCCAGCGCGGACTGCAGCGACTGCTTGTAGCCGGTGCTGGTGTAGGTGGCGCCGGAGACGGCGTCGATGTCCGCGTTCCCGGCCGCCACCGCCTCCTGGTTGAGCTTCGGCACCGCCAGGGCGGTCTTCTGGTCGCTGAGGCCGCCCTTGGGTGCCTGTACCGCCTCCGCCCTGGTGACCTTGCCGCCGGCGACGGTGACGCGTACCTGGACGGGACCGTACTGGGTCTGCGCGACCTTCCCGGTGACGGTGCGCGCCTGCGCGGTCCCCGAGGATCCGGCGTTCGACGCCGGCGCCGACTTCACCTTGTCCAGCGCCGACTGCAGCGACTTCTTGTACCCCGCGCTCGTGTACGTCGCCCCCGACACCGAGTCGATCTGCGCGCTCTGCGCCGCGACGGCCTCCTGGTTGAGCCTGGGCACGGCCAGGGCGGTCTTCTGGTCGCTGAGGCCGCCCTTGGGTGCCTGTACCGCCTCCGCCCTGGTGACCTTGCCGCCGGAGACGGTCAGCCGTACCTGCACGGTCCCGTACTGCGTCTGCGCCGCGTCACCGGTCACCGTGCCGGAGCCGGCGGAGGCCTGGCTGCCGCCCTGCGGTGACTGCTGGGCCGCCGCGCCCTGCGGCGGCGCCGCGCCCACCGCCGACGCCGAGGCCGGATCGGACGCCGGCTTCAGCGACAGCAGCAGCACGACACCGGACACGGTGGCGGCCGTGGCCAGGACGACCCGCCGGATCGGGTGGCTCTTCCTCATCGCTTCGCAGCTCCTGCTCACATCTCGAACGACTCGTGGTGGATGCGGCGGGCGGGGACCCCCGCGCCGCGCAGTGCCTCGTACACCGACTGCGCGAACCCGGCCGGACCGCACATGAACACGTCGTGCCGGTCGATGTCCGGGATCTTCCGCTGGAGGTTCTCCGCGGAGATGTCCGGCCGCTCGCCCTCGGGGCTGTTCACCGCGTACATCAGCCGGGCGCCCCGCTCGTCGGCGATCTTCGCCAGCTCGTCCCACAGCGCCAGGTCCTGGGTGCTGTTGGCCCGGTAGAGCAGGGTGATGTCACCGGCCGCGCCGGGCAGCGTCTCGAACAGCGCCCGCATCGGCGTGATACCGACCCCGCCCGCGACCAGCAGCACCTTGCCCCGGCTGCGGCGCTGCGCGGTCATCGCGCCGTACGGGCCCTCCGCCCACACCCGGGTGCCGGGCGTCAGTTCCCGCAGCCGCTCGCTGTGGTCGCCGATCGCCTTCACCGTGATGCGCAGCATGTCCGGGCGGGGCGCCGCCGACAGCGAGTAGGGGTGCGAGCTGAACCGCATCCCGGGGGCGAGGAAGCGCCAGCGGAAGAACTGCCCCGCCTCCGCGCCCATCCGGTGCAGCCTCCGTCCGCCGATCAGCACCGACACGATGCCCGGCGTCTCCTCGATGACCGCCTCCACCCGCATCCGGTGCCGGAGGTTCAGCCGGATCGGGGTGAGGATGCGGTACCAGACCACCAGCGCGGTGACCGTGCCGTACAGCCCGTACCAGAAGGTCTTGGCGGCGGGCTCGACCGCGAAGTCGTTGCCGGTGGTGATCTGGTGCCAGAACGTCAGGAACACCGCCGCGTACGTCATCAGGTGGACGTGGTACCAGGTGTCGTACGGCATCCGGCGGCGGATCCCGCCGATCGACGTCAGCCCGATGAGCACGAACAGGCCGGTGCCGATGGCCGCCTTGCCCATGTCCGGCAGCTGGTTGATGGAGTCGACGGTCTGCTGCACGATGTCGCCGAGCGACTTGCCCGCCTGCAGCGCGTACCCCCACATGGTGAGGAACACATGCGCCACGATCAGACAGAGCGTGTAGCGGCCGCTCATCGCGTGCCAGCGGGCCACCCGGTCGGAACCGACCCGCCGCTCCAGCGCCGGCACGCGCGCCATCTGCAGCACGACCAGCGCCATCAGATAGCCGGCCAACAGGCCGGTGATCCGGCCCGCGTTGAGGATCCTGCTGTTGTCGTCGGCGACGGCCGGTGTGTTGTGCCACCAGAGCCACAGCACGGCCGCCGCGCCCGCCCAGACGGCGAGCAGCAGCGGGACGGCCGGGGAGCGGCGCGGGCGGATGCGGCGCATCGTCTGGCGGCGGGCGGCACGTCCGCCTGCGAGCGTGGTGGTCACGGTTCCTCCGTGGGGACTTGACCCTTGGCCCAGAGATACGTGCCGCATGCGCTGGGTGTTCAGAGGCCCCCGCCTCACAGTCCGGCCGAGTCCAGCGCGGACCGGAGTGACCGTCGGTATCCGTCACTGGTGTACGTCGCTCCCGACACGGCGTCGATCTGCGCGCTCTGTGCGGCCAGCGCCGCACGCCGCAGCTGGGGGAGTGCGTAGCTGTTGATCTCCTGGTCGCGGGCGTTGTCGTGCGGGTACCGCACGGCCGTCACGTCCGTGAGCCTGCCGCTCTTGATCGTCGCCCGCACTCAGAGAAAACTCAGAGGACAGGCGGTACGTCCCACTCGGCCACCTGGGTGATGCTGGTAAGCGCGATGAACACCACCCGTTCCGGCCGCCCGGCCCTCACCCGACCCGACGGCACCCCGCTGCGCGTCCTCGTCGTCGACGACGACCCCGACCTCGCGGAGGTGCTCACCGGCGCCCTGCGCTACGAGGGCTGGGAGGTCCGCGCGGCCGGCGACGGCGCCTCGGCCCTGACCACCGCCCGCGAACTGCTGCCCGACGCGGTCGTCCTGGACGTGCTGCTCCCGGACACCGACGGCTTCGCCGTGCTGCGCCGCCTGCACGAGGTCAAGCCGGACGTCTGTGTCCTCTTCCTCACGGCACGGGACGCGGTCGAGGACCGGATCGCGGGCATCACCGCGGGCGGCGACGACTACGTCACCAAGCCCTTCAGCCTGGAAGAGGTCGTCGCCCGGCTGCGCGGTCTGCTGCGCCGGGCGGGCATGGCCCGGCAGCAGGAGGAGGGGCCGCGGCTGATCGTGGGCGACCTGGTGATGGACGAGGAGGCCCGCGAGGTCACGCGGGCCGCGGAACTGATCGAACTCTCGCCCACGGAGTTCGAACTCCTCCGCTTCCTCATGCGCAACCCGCGCCGTGTGCTCAGCAAGGCCCAGATACTCGACCGGGTGTGGTCGTACGACTTCGGGGGCCGCGCCCACGTCGTGGAGCTGTACATCTCCTACCTGCGCAAGAAGGTCGACGCGGGCCGCGATCCCATGATCCACACGGTGCGCGGAGCGGGCTATGTCCTGAAGCCGGTGGCCAAGTGAGGGCCGTGCGACACCTGCGCCTGCCCCGCCTGCGGACCCTGCGCGCCCGGCTGACCTTCGGCCTGGTGGTACTGCTGGCGGTGAGCTGCGCGGCCGTGGGCCTGGCGGCGGTCGTCGAGCTGAACGGCTTCCTCACCCAGCGCCTGGACGAGCAGCTCACCCAGGTCGGCACCCGGTTCCCGGAGAGCCTGGAACGCGGCGGCAGGCTGCCCGACGACCATCCCGACGACCATGACGGGGACGAACACGGCGACACCCGTCGGATGGCGACCGGCACCTTCGGCGCGCGTCTGCTGAACGGCACGGTCACCAACAAGGGCCTCATCCGGGGCGGCGACCCGTCCGCCGACCTGAACGTCGACCTGACGGCACAGGACAGCGCACGCCTGGCCCGGGTACCGGTCGACGGCCGGCCCCACACCGTCGAGCTCTCCGCCCTGGACGACTACCGGGTCGTCGCCTGCGCCGGACGGGACGGGGACGTGCTGATCGTCGGCCTGCCGCTGGAGCCGGTCCAGGCCACGGTCCACCGCCTGGAACTGGTCGCCGGGGTCGTCTTCGGCCTCGCGCTCGTGATGACCGGCGTGGCCGGCGCCCTCTGGGTCCGCTGGTCCCTGCGCCCGCTCAGCCGGGTCGCCGCCACCGCCACCCGGGTCAGTGAGCTTCCGCTGGCCAGCGGCGAGGTGGCGCTGCCGGCGCGCGCTCCGGACGCCGACCCGGACAGCGAGGTCGGCCGGGTCGCCGGGGCCTTCAACCGCATGCTCGGCCATGTCGAGGACGCGCTGACCAAGCGGCACGCGAGCGAGGAACGGCTGCGCCGCTTCGCCGCCGACGCCAGCCACGAGCTGCGCACCCCGGTCGCCTCGGTCCGCGGCCACGCCGAACTGGCCCTCCTCCATCCGGGCCCGGTACCACCGGAGGTGACCCGCGCCCTGCGGCGCATCACGGCCGAGTCCGCCCGCATGGGCGAGATGGTCGACGATCTGCTGCTGCTGGCCCGCCTCGACGCCGGCCGCCCGCTGGAACGCCGCCCGGTCGACCTGACCCGCCTCGTCCTGGACGCGGTCACGGACGCCCGCGCCACCGGCCCTGAACACCGCTGGACCCTGGACCTCCCGGAGGAACCGGTGACGGTGACGGGAGACGCCCACCGACTGCACCAAGTGCTGGCCAACCTGTTGGCCAACGCACGTTTGCACACGCCTGTCGGCACCAAGGTCACGGTCACCCTGGAGACCACCACCGACGCGGCCCTCTTCTCCGTCCACGACGACGGCCCCGGTGTCCCCGAGGGCATCCAGCCCGACGTCTTCGAACGCTTCACCCGAGCAGAACACCGCCGCCGAGCGGACGCCCCCGGCGGCGGCACGGGCCTGGGCCTGTCGATCGTGGCGGCGGTGGCGGAGGCGCACGGCGGCAGTGTGGACTTGGCGAGCACCCCGGGCTCCACGACATTCCGGGTCAGCCTGCCGGCCTGAGGGCGCGAGGCTTTGTCGACATGCGGCTTTGCCGCGCGGGCGTACGGCGAGTTCAGTACCGGGTGAGAGATGTCACCCCGTCCGCCGTCCCGATGGCCATGTGCGGGTCCTTCCCGGGCTCGGCCCACTGCAGAATCCGCCGCATCGCGTCTTCCGGCACCGACACACAACCAGCCGTTGCCCCCCGCCCGTTGACATGCAGGAAGATGCCCGCGCCACGCCCCCGTACCGGCTGGTCGTAGTTGAACCCGATGACGAGTCCGTACGCATACTGCGTCGTGTAGGAGATCAGGTGCTCCGACTCGGACGCCCGGCAGTCGCCCGGCAGCGGATCCACCCACCGGTTGTACGACGCCGAGTCATTGTCCTGGCACCACCAGGAGCTCTCCTTCACCGCCCGGTACTCGACGCTCGTCCCGCTCGGCGCCGCCTTGATCCCGAAGCCGAACGGAAGGGCGTACAGACCGGTCGGCGTGGTGTCCGTGCCCTGCACGCGTGAGCCGCCGTCGACGAGCCCGTTCGCCCCGAACCGCGCCGGTGCCGTACCGGCCTGCACCCACTGCCCGCCCTTCAGGTCCCACCAGCTGAGCGTGCCCGTGGTGGCGGCGGCGCTGTCCGCCTGCGCGATGATCAGCTGGCTGCCGCCGCCGGTGTCCGTCATCCGCGCGGGCAGCGACTCGGACCCGGTGCCCGGGGCGGAGCCGAGCAGGGCGAGCGAGGACGCGGACACGAGGGCCAGTACGACACCGGGGCGCATGGCTCAGACGGTAGACGGCGGAAGCGGCAACGGCAGCCCGGGTAGTCCGTCCAGGCTCTTCGCGACATGCTCCTTCTTCTCGAAGTACGCGCCCAGCGTGACGTCGTCCTCCCGTGCGAAACGCTTCTCGTGCAGGTCGCGGTCGCCCTCGTACGCCAGGCGGGGGACGGCGTACCCGCAGGTGTCCCGGACCAGCTCCGCGTGTACGACGATGATCGCGCGCAGTCCGTGCGGGGTCGGGTCGATGTCCGGGAAGTGGGCGAGCAGCTCTTTGAAGCGAGGGTCGTCCCGGAAGACGGGCTCGCCCCGGCCGTGCACGCGCACGATGTTCGGCGGGCCCTGGAAGGCGCACCACATCAGGGTGATCCGGCCGTTCTCCCTGAGGTGCGCGATGGTCTCCGCGTTGGACCCGGCGAAGTCCAGGTAGGCCACGGTCAGTCCGTCGAGGACCGCGAAGGAGCCCCTGAGGCCCTTGGGGGAGAGGTTGACCGTGCCGTCGCCGGACAGTGGGGCGGTCGCGGTGAAGAAGAGGGGCTGCTCCTCGATGAACGTCCGGAGCCTGCCGTCGATGCGCTCATAGGTCTTTCCCATGTCTAACGATTATTGGCGCAACTCCTTCGCTTGTCTAAGGAATTCCGCGAAAGGTCCACCGCCCCGGCCGGCGCAGACCGGGGCGGCCACGGCTGCCTGTCGCCTCACCGGGACAGCGTGCAGGCGGCCAGGGAGGCGAGTCCTTCCGGCTTGGTGGTGGTGCGGCCGATGGCGATGGTGATGCGGTCGATGGTGGAGGCGCGTTTGTCCTTGAGGGGGCCGAGGATGGCGTTGTTGACGAAGTTGGGTCCGCCCTGGCCGACGGTGGTCTGCAAACGCTTGTCGGCTTCCTGGATCTGCGTCTGCAGCAGGGTGAGATTGCGGTCGACCTCGGCCTTGGCGGCGGCGGGGACGGCGGGGAGCCTGGAGGCGACGTCCGGGCAGGTGATCGTGCCGGCTCCGGTGTTCCCTCCGGGCTTCCCGACGGTTCCCGTCTGCTCGGAGGCGGCCGTGCTCGGTGCGGCGGTACCGGCCGCCGCGCTGCCGCTCGCGTTCAGGGCGCAGGCGGCCAGGGAGGCGAGTCCTGTCGGCTTGGTGGTGGTGCGGCCGATGGCGATGGTGATGCGGTCGATGGTGGAGGCGCGTTTGTCCTTGAGGGGGCCGAGGATGGCGTTGTTGACGAAGTTGGGTCCGCCCTGGCCGACGGTGGTCTGCAAACGCTTGTCGGCTTCCTGGATCTGGGTCTGCAGCAGGGTGAGATTGCGGTCGACCTCGGCCTTGGCGGCGGCGGGGACGGCGGGGAGCCTGGAGGCGACGTCCGGGCAGGTGATCGTGCCGGGGCTTGCGAGGGTGCGGGCGTTCGCGGTGGCGCCGCTCCGGTGGGGCGTTCCGGCGAGGGCGGAGCCTGCGATCACCGCGCCGGTGAGTGCCACGGCGGCGGTGCCGCCGATGATCGCCACGCGACGCTTGTGGTACTTCGGAAGAGCCCTGGACATGCGGATGCCTCACTTGGGTCAGGAGTGGGTTCAGCGGTGACCGACGCGGCGCCTGCGTCTGCCGGTGATTACGGGAAAGCGGTTGCCCTCGTTCAACGGTCCCGAGAATTGACGAATCATGCAGACCTCTGCATACTCATGCATGACAGCAGGTGCAGTGTTGAGGAGAGACCCGTGACCGAGCGCGTCGTACTCGCCTATTCGGGCGGCCTGGACACCTCCGTCGCCATCGGCTGGATCGCCGAGGAGACGGGCGCCGAGGTCATCGCCGTCGCGGTGGATGTCGGCCAGGGCGGCGAGGACCTGGACGTCATCCGCAAGCGCGCCCTCGCCTGCGGTGCCGTCGAGGCGGAGGTCGCCGACGCCAGGGACGAGTTCGCCGACGAGTACTGCCTCCCGGCGATCAAGGCCAACGCCCTCTACATGGACCGCTACCCGCTGGTCTCGGCCCTGTCCCGGCCCGCGATCGTCAAGCACCTGGTCGCCGCCGCGAAGAAGCACGGCGCCACGACCGTCGCCCACGGCTGCACCGGCAAGGGCAACGACCAGGTCCGCTTCGAGGCCGGCATCGCCGCCCTCGCCCCCGACCTGAAGTGCATCGCCCCGGTCCGCGACTACGCCATGACCCGGGACAGGGCGATCGCCTTCTGCGAGGCCGAGCAGCTCCCGATCGCCACCACCAAGAAGTCGCCGTACTCCATCGACCAGAACGTCTTCGGACGCGCCGTCGAGACGGGCTTCCTGGAGGACATCTGGAACGCCCCCGTCGAGGACATCTACGAGTACACCGCCGACCCGGCGGCGCCCCGGGAGCCCGACGAGGTGATCCTCACCTTCGAGGAGGGCGTCCCGGTCGCCGTCGACGGCAGGCCCGTCACCGTCCTGCAGGCGATCCAGCAGCTCAACGACCGCGCCGGCGCCCAGGGCATCGGCCGGATCGACATGGTCGAGGACCGCCTCGTCGGCATCAAGTCCCGCGAGGTGTACGAGGCTCCTGGCGCGATCGCCCTGATCACCGCCCACCAGGAGCTGGAGAACGTCACCGTCGAGCGCGAACTCGCCCGCTACAAGCGGCAGGTCGAGCAGCGCTGGGGCGAACTGGTCTACGACGGCCAGTGGTTCTCCCCGCTCAAGCGTGCCCTCGACGGGTTCATCGAGGAGGCCAACCGGCACGTCTGCGGCGACATCCGTATGACCCTGCACGGCGGCCGCGCGGTCGTCACCGGCCGCCGCTCCGAGTCGTCCCTGTACGACTTCGACCTCGCCACCTACGACACCGGCGACACCTTCGACCAGGCCGCCGCCAAGGGCTTCATCGACATCTACAGCCTGTCGTCGAAGATCGCCGCCAGGCGAGACCTCGCGTGAGTACGGTCCCCACATCCACCACTTTCTCTAGGAGCAGCGCAAGTGAGCAGCAACAGCGGTGACGTACGGCTCTGGGGCGCCCGTTTCGCCGACGGTCCCGCCGAGGCCCTGGCGAAGCTGTCCGCGTCCGTCCACTTCGACTGGCGGCTCGCGCCGTACGACATCGCCGGCTCGCGTGCCCACGCGCGCGTGCTGCACAAGGCCGGGCTCCTCACGGACGACGAGCTGAACCGGATGATCGCCGGCCTCGACCAGCTCGAAGCCGACGTGGCCGACGGCTCGTTCGTGGGCACGATGGCGGACGAGGACTGCCACACGGCCCTGGAACGGGGCCTGCTGGAGCGCCTCGGCCCCGACCTCGGCGGCAAGCTGCGCGCGGGCCGCTCCCGCAACGACCAGGTGACGACCCTCTTCCGCATGTACCTGCGGGACCACGCCCGCATCATCGGCGGCCTGATCGCCGACCTCCAGGACGCCCTGATCGGCCTCGCCGAGGCCCACCCCGACGTCGCGATGCCCGGCCGCACCCACCTCCAGCACGCCCAGCCGGTCCTGTTCGCCCACCACGTCCTGGCCCACGTCCAGTCCCTGTCCCGGGACGCGGAGCGCCTGCGCCAGTGGGACGAGCGTACGGCGGTCTCCCCGTACGGCTCCGGAGCCCTCGCCGGCTCCTCCCTCGGCCTGGACCCGGAGGCGGTGGCGCAGGACCTCGGCTTCGAGCACGGCAGCGTCGGCAACTCCATCGACGGCACGGCCTCCCGTGACTACGTCGCCGAGTTCCTCTTCATCACCGCGATGATCGGCGTGAACCTCTCCCGGATCGCCGAGGAGATCATCATCTGGAACACGAAGGAGTTCTCCTTCGTGACCCTGCACGACGCGTTCTCCACGGGCTCGTCGATCATGCCGCAGAAGAAGAACCCGGACATCGCCGAGCTGGCACGCGGCAAGTCCGGCCGTCTGATCGGCAATCTCACCGGTCTCCTCGCGACCCTCAAGGCCCTGCCCCTCGCCTACAACCGCGACCTCCAGGAGGACAAGGAGCCGGTCTTCGACTCCGTCGACCAGCTGGAGATCCTGCTCCCGGCGTTCACCGGGATGACGGCGACGCTCACCGTGCACCGCGACCGCATGGAGGAGCTGGCCCCGGCCGGCTTCTCGCTCGCCACCGACATCGCCGAGTGGCTGGTCAAGCAGGGTGTGCCGTTCCGCGTGGCGCACGAGGTCGCCGGCGAGTGCGTGAAGGTCGCCGAGGCCGAGGGCAAGGAACTGGACGACCTCACGGACGAACAGTTCGCGAAGATCTCCGCCCACCTCACTCCCGAGGTGCGGACCGTCCTCAACGTCCCGGGCGCCCTCGCCTCCCGCAACGGCCGGGGCGGCACGGCCCCGAGCGCGGTCGCCGTACAGCTGGCGGAGGTCAAGGCGGACGTGGCCGCCCAGCACGCGTGGGCCACGGCCAAGCGCGCCTGAGAAGCCGTACGAGAAGACGAAGGGCCCGGACATCTCGTCCGGGCCCTTCGTGCTGCCCGGGGCCGCTCGGGTCACAGACCCGGCAGCGGGCCGGATCACGGCTCGGGTAACAGATGAGATTCGGCCAGTGGCCGAAACCTTGACGCCGGGATACGTGGAGGTAACTATTCCGCTTACCGGTCGGCAATGCCGAACACCGGTCGATCAATGTCGAGCATGAAAGGGACGTCATGCGCGCCAGACGTACACGACGGACAGCCCGCCTCCTCGCCGTCACCGCGGCGGCCGCGCTCTGCGCCCTCGGCCTCACGACCTCCGCGAGCGCCGCCGACACCCCGCCACCCGGCGCCAACAACTGGTCCTGCAAGCCGGACTCGGCCCATCCGCAGCCCGTGGTCCTGGTCAATGGCACCTTCAAGACCTCGTACGAGAACTGGCTGACCCTCTCGCCCGACCTCGTCAGCGCCGGATACTGCGTCTTCTCCTTCGACTACGGTGACCTGGAGACCGCCCCGATCCCGGACTCGGCCGCCGAGCTGCGCGACTTCGTGGACGCCGTGCTCGGTGCGACCGGCGCCAGGAAGGTCGACATCGTCGGCCACAGCCAGGGCGGCATGATGCCCCGCTACTACGTGAAGTTCCTCGGCGGCGCGACCAAGGTGGACGACCTGGTCGGCATCGTCCCCTCCAACCACGGCACCACCAACCCGCTCGCCCTCGCGGCCGGTGCCACCGTCTGCCCCTCCTGCGTCGACCAGACCGCCGGCTCGGACTTCCTGAAGAAGCTCAACTCCGACCCGGAGACGCCGGTCGGCCCGGACTACACGGCGATCGCCACCAAGTACGACGAGGTCGTGGTGCCGTACACCAGTGCCTTCCTCAACGGCTCCGCCTCCTACGTGACCAACGTGCTGCTCCAGGACCGCTGCCCGCTCGACACCACCGAGCACGACCAGGCGCCCAAGTCCCCGCTGGTCGAGCAGTGGGTCCTCAACGCCCTGGGGCGGAAGGGGCCGGCCGACCCCGCCTTCGTGCCGCGCTGCGTCAGCACGGGCTGAACCGCCCGCGGCTGGGTACATTGGAGATCCTCAGCCGATCGTGCAGGGAGCCCCCATGCCGTTCAGCCGCCTGGCCGCCGCGACCACGCCCACCGCGCACCTCGGCCTCGGTCTCGCCGCCGTCGGCCGTCCGGGCTACATCAACCTCGGCCGGGAGGACGACCTCCCGGCCGAGCGCACCGTGGACGCCCTGCGCACCCGTACCCACGAACTCCTCGACGCCGCCTACGCCCAGGGCGTGCGCTACTTCGACGTGGCCCGCTCCTACGGCCGTTCGGAGGAGTTCCTCGCCGACTGGCTGAACGCCCGCCCCGGCATCGACGACGTGGTCGTCGGCAGCAAATGGGGCTACACCTACACCGCCGGCTGGTCCACCGACGCCGAACAGCACGAGGTCAAGGACCACAGCCTCGCCACGTACGAGCGGCAGCGCGCCGAGACCGACGCACTGCTCGGCGACCGGCTCGACCTCTACCAGATCCACTCGGTGACCCCGGACAGCCCCGCCCTCACCGACAAGGACCTGCACGCCCGGCTCGCCGAGGCCGCCGCCCAGGGCCTGACCGTCGGCTTCTCCACCAGCGGCCCCGACCAGGCCGACGCCGTCCGCGCCGCGCTCGCCGTGACCGTCGACGGCGAGCCCCTCTTCCGTACGGTCCAGTCGACGTACAACGTGCTGGAGACGTCGGCGGCCCCCGCACTGGCCGAGGCGCACGACGCCGGGCTCACCGTGATCGTCAAGGAGGGCATGGCCAATGGCCGGCTGGCGGAGCCGCACGCACCCGAGGCGCTGAAGAGGGTCGCCGAGGAGGCCTCACTCGGCTGTGACGCCGTGGCCCTCGCCTGGATCCTGCGCCGGCCCTGGGTGGGTGTCGTGCTCTCCGGCGCCGCGACCGTCACCCAGCTCGCCTCCAACCTCCACGCCCCCGCCGTCGACCTCGACGCGGACCAGCTGACGCGTCTCGCCGCGCTCGCCGAGGACCCGCACGTCTACTGGGAGCGGCGCGGACAGCTGCCCTGGCACTGACGATCACCCGCTCCGACCAGCAGTGGAGAGTCACTCATGCCTAATGTGAGACATGAATGTCTCACATGGGCTATCCTTGTCTCATGGCCCTCGATCGTGACCAGGTGCTGCGCAGCGCCGCCGCCCTGCTGACCCGTAAATCCACCGCGACCATGGACGAGGTCGCCAAGGCCGCCGGGATCAGCCGGGCCACGCTGCACCGCCACTTCGCCGGGCGCGACGCGCTCGTCCGGGCGCTGGAGGCGCTCGGCATCCAGGAGTGCGAGGCGGCCCTGGACGCGGCCCGCCTGGACGAGGGCCCGGCGGGCCAGGCCGTCCACCGGCTGATCCAGGCCATCGAGCCCTCGGCCGGCCTCCTGGCCTTCCTCTACACCGAGAACCAGCTCTTCGAGGGCGAGGAACAGAACCAGGGCTGGGCCCGCATCGACGAACGCCTCACGGCCCTGTTCCGGCGCGGTCAGGAGAGCGGCGAGTTCCGCATCGACCTCACCCCGGCCTGGCTCACCGAGGCGCTCTACGGCCTGCTGGCCTCCGGCGCCTGGGCGGTGGCGGAGGGCCGGGTGGCCGCCAAGGACTTCACCTACATGATCGTCGAGCTGCTGCTCGGCGGCGCCCGACGTACCCATGCACAACGAAGAGAGGAATCATGACCAGCACCCTGCAGCCGGCGAAGGCGACGGAGGCGGTGAAGCGCCCGGGCCGCTGGCTCGCGCTCTCCGTCCTCGTCCTGGCCGTGCTGCTGGTGGCCGTCGACGCCACCGTCCTCGGTCTGGCAACCCCGTACATCAGCGAAGACCTGGCTCCCTCCGGCACCCAGCTCCTCTGGATCGGTGACGTCTACTCCTTCGTCATCGCCGGCCTGCTCGTCTCCATGGGCAGCCTCGGCGACCGCATCGGCCGCAAGCGGATCCTGCTCGGCGGTGCCACGGCGTTCGGCGCGCTGTCCGTCCTGAACGCCTACGCGACGACTCCCGAACTGATGATCCTGGCGCGGGCCCTGCTCGGTGTCGCGGGTGCGACGCTGATGCCCGCGACCCTCGCCCTGATCCGCAACATCTTCCCCGACCCGCGCGAGCGCAGCCTTGCCGTCGGCATCTGGGGCGCGACCGCCTCCGCCGGCACGGCCGTCGGCCCGATCACCGGCGGCTTTCTCCTCGAACACTTCTGGTGGGGCTCGGTCTTCCTCATCAACCTGCCTGTGATGGCCGTCCTCGTCCTGGTCGGCATCCGCACCCTGCCCGAGTCCCGCAATCCCGACCCCGGTCCCTGGGACCTGAGCAGCGTCCTCCTGTCGCTGGTCGGTGTGATCGGCATCGTGTACGCCGTCAAGGAGGCGGCGACCCACGGCTTCACCTGGCCCACGCTCGCCGCCGGCCTGCTGGGCGCCGCCGCGCTCCACGGCTTCGTGCACCGCCAGCTCACCATGCCGGCCCCGCTGCTGGACATGCGCCTGTTCCGGCGTCGCGGCTTCAGCGGGGCGGTCCTCGCCGACCTGCTGACCGTGCTCGGCATGTCGGGGCTGGTCTTCTTCCTCTCCCAGTACCTGCAACTCGTCCAGGGCAGGCGCCCGTTCGAGGCGGGCCTGGCCGAACTGCCCGCCGCGGTCGGTGCGGTGGCGGCCGGTCTGGTCGCGGGCCGCGCGGCTCGCCGCTTCTCGGTGCGGGCGGTGGTCTCGGGCGGTCTGGCGGCCGTCGGCCTGGCCCTGGCAGCGCTGGCGGCGCTCGGCCAGTCCACCGGTTACCCGGTTCTCGGCGCCGCCCTCCTGGTCGTGGGGATCGGCGCGGGCTTCTCCTTCACGGTCACCGCGGACGTCATCCTCTCCAGCGTCCCCAAGGACCAGGCGGGCGCCGCCTCGGCGGTCTCCGAGACGGCGTACGAACTGGGCGCGGCTCTCGGCATCGCCCTGCTGGGCTCCGTCGTGACGGGTGTCTACCGTGACTTCACCGGCCCCAAGGGCACCCCGGCCGCGGCCCACGAGTCGCTGGGCGCGGCGGTCGAGGCATCGGCACACCTGCCGGCCCGCACGGCGGACGCCCTGCTGACGGCGGCACGCGAATCCTTCGTCCACGGCCTGGCCCTGGCCTCGGGCGTGGGAGCGGCGGTCCTGCTGCTGGCGTCGGTCGCGGCCTGGTTCCTGCTGAAGGGCCAGAAACTGGAAAGCGCAGGGTGAGCCACCCGGCAACGCTCCTGAACCGTCCCGAAGGTCAGCGGAGATAACCGAGCACCGTCATCATCCCGCTCTCCGAGTGGTACTGGTTGTGACAGTGCAGCATCCACAACCCGGGGTTGTCGGCGTCGAACTCGACAACCAGCTTGCGATGCGGCAGCACGATCGAGGTGTCCTTGCGGGCCCCCACCGCATCCAGCCCCGCGAGCGCGAACGTGTGGCCGTGCAGATGCAGGGGGTGCCACATGCCGGTGGCGTTGATGAGGGTGAGCCGGACGCGCTCGCCGGCCCGGACGGGATGCCGCTGCCGCACGTCAAAGGGCTTGTGGTCGAACCCCCAGTCGTACTTCTCCATGGTGCCGGTGAGCCGGATGCGGATCTCGCGGTCGGGGTCGCGGTCGGCGAGGGCGACGGAATCGGCGGGCTTGAGCCGGCGGGCGGGGACGACCCTGCCGTCGAGTTCGTCCGGGCGGACGTCCGGTGCCGGAAGGTCCTTCCCCTTGTCGGTGCGCAGAACGGCGAGCGCCGTGCCCTTCTTGCCCTCGGCGAGGGCGACGAGGGGGAAGACACCGTCCTTGGCGGTGATCAGGACGTCGTACCGCTCCGCCATCCCGATGAGCAGGGCGTCGGTCTCCTTGTGCTCCACGGGATAGCCGTCGGTGTGGGTGACGGTCATCCTGTGGTCGCCGAGCGCGACCCGGAAGGCGGTTTCCGAGCCCGCGTTGATGAGCCGCAGCCGGACCCGGTCGCCGGGGCGGCAGCGGAAGAGCGAGGGGCGGGTGCCCAGCCGCCCGTTGGCCAGGTAGTGGGGGTAGGCGACGCTGCCGCCCTCGCCGTGGAGCAGGCGGCTGTGGGAATCGTGCAGCACCCGGGACGGACCCCCCGCGCGTGTCCGGGACGACGATCCGTGCCCGCCCGCCGCTGACCGCTTCGGCGGCCTCGCGTGTCCGGTCGCCGATCCGCCGGGACTTTGGGTGCCGTGTCCGGGGCCCATGGCCATGCCCGTCATCGCGGGATCGCTCCCGCCGGGCCTGAGCTGGGCGAGCACCTCGTCCGGGGTGGAGCCGTCCACCCCGTCCACCCAGTCGTCCAGGACGACGACCCATTCCTTGTCGTAGGCGAGGGGCTCTTTGGGATCGTCGACGATGAAGGGCGCGTACAGGCCGCGGTCGGGCTGCAGACCGACGTGCGAGTGGAAGAGATATGTGCCCGGGTGGGCGGCGACGAAGCGGTAGGTGAAGTCCGCCCGGGAGGGAATGGCGTTCTGGGTCAGGTCCGGGGTGCCGTCCATGTCGCAGCGCAGACGCAGCCCGTGGGAGTGCAGTGTGGTCGTGGTGGGCAGCCGGTTGGCGAGGGTGAGGTCGAGGACGTCACCGGCGGTGACGCGGACCAGCGGGCCCGGGAGCGTCTCGTTGTACGCCCAGCTCCGGACGGACTTCCCGCCCAGGTCCAGTGTCGACTCGGCAGCAGTGAACCTGAACGTGCGTACGGGCCCGGCCCCGCGTTTGCGCTCGGCGGCAAGAACCTCCGGATCCGACGGGTTGACGTACCCCTTGGGTCCCGGTGGCACGAATCTGCCCGTCCCGTTTCCTTGTTGGGGGCGGGACGGGTGTTCGGAGCCGGAACCGGAGCAGGCCGCCAGGAGCCCCGCCCCGGCGGTGGCGATCGGAGCACGGAGCAGGGTACGCCGCGAAGGTTTCTGCATGTCTGAATAAGACATGTTGTGTGCTCATATGGCCGGTAGATTGCGGCGGAATGGCTGAAGTGTCGGAGCAGATTACACCGGCAGGCGGACGGTGGCGGTGCACCGGCCCGCTCATGTGCCGGTCCACCGGAAGGTCTAGGCGGCCTTCGCCTTGGTGGCGTACATGTCCACGTACTCCTGCCCGGACAGTCGCATGACCTCGGCCATCACGGAGTCGGTCACGGCCCGCAGCACATAGCGGTCCCGGTCCATCCCGTCGTACCGCGAGAACTCCATGGCCTCGCCGAACCGGACGGTGACCCGGCCGGGCCGCGGGATGCCACGGCCGCCCGGCTGCAGCTTGTCCGTGCCGATCATGGCGAAGGGGACCACCGGCGCACCGGTCATCAGCGTCAGCCGCGCGATACCGGTACGGCCCCGGTACAGCCGGCCGTCGGGCGAGCGCGTGCCCTCGGGGTAGATCCCGAAGATCTTCCCCTCCTCCAGGATCCGCCGCCCGGTCATCAGCGCGGCCACACCACCGCTCGCGCCGTCCCGGTCCACCGGGATCATGCCGACGCCGGTGAAGAACCAGGCCATCAGCCGGCCCTTGGCGCCCTTGCCGGTGACGTACTCGTCCTTGCCGATGAAGAACACCTGCCGCTTGGTGACAAGCGGCAGCACGATCGAGTCGATGAAGGTGAGGTGGTTCCCGGCCAGAATGACCGGGCCGTCTCCCGGAATGTGCTCCACGCCCTCCACCTGTGGGCGGAACATCAGGCGCATGATCGGTCCGAGCACTGCCTTGATGAGCGCGAAGCGGGACAACGGGTCCTCCGATGTCGAGGGGATCGATATGTGTCTGTGCAGGTGAGGACATTACTCGCGGCCCCGGGGCGGGCGCACATCGGGTGCGCCCGGTTCACCGAGGTCTTACGAAGAGTTGACGCGGGTTTACCTGCGGTGACGCGCCGGGGACGGGCCGTAACGGCCTGGTGACGGTGTGACGGAGATCGCGCGGGACGCCCCTCCAGTCCGGCGGCACGACCCCACGCGCCCGTCCGACGCCCCGCCATCACCGGCCTCCCACGCCCGCCGCACTCGGCTCCGCCCCACGCCCGCCGTTGCTCGGCTTCGCCCCGCGGCCGCCGTTGCTCGGCTTCGCCCCGCGGCCGCCGTTGCTCGGCTCCGGCCCGCGGCCGCCGCACTCGGCTTCGCCCCACGCCCGCCGTTGCTCGGCTTCGCCTCACGGCCGCCGCACTCGGCTCCGGCCCGCGGCCGCCGCACTCGGCTTCGCCCCACGCCCGCCGCACTCGGCTTCGCCCCACGCCCGCCGTTGCTCGGCTTCGCCTCACGGCCGCCGCACTCGGCTCCGGCCCGCGGCCGCCGTCACTCGCCTCCCCGGGCGGTCGTCGTCCCACCCCGACGGCCCGTCACTTCTCCCGTTCCGCCGACGGCCCGTCATGCGTGCCTCCCACAGGACACCCCGCACCACCCGCGTGTTCGAGCCCAGGACTCCCTTCGGTCATGTCCGCGCCCCTACGATCGGCCCGCACTCACGAGCGAACGGCAGGAGGGCGCTGATGGGCAGCGACCAGGCGAACGACAAGACGCAGGGCACCGGACGGCGGGCGATCCTCGGCGCGGCGGTGTTCGGCGCGAGCGGAGCGGTCCTCGGGCTGCCGGGCATGGCCGAGGCGGCCGGGGCCCGGACGGGCGGGTACGGCGGCCGGGGGCTGAAGAGCCTGCCGGTGCCCACGATCATCGGCCACCGCGGCGCGAGCGGCTACCGCCCCGAGCACACCTTCGGCTCCTACGAACTGGCCCTGGATCTGGGCGCCGACGTGGTCGAGGCCGGTGACCTGGTGCCCACCAAGGACGGTCATCTCGTCTGCCGGCACGAACCGGAGATCGGCGGCACCACGGACGTCGCCGCGCATCCCGAGTTCGCCGACCGCAAGACCACCAAGGTCCTCGACGGCGTCTCCACCACCGGCTGGTTCACCGAAGACTTCACGCTCGCCGAGCTGAAGACCCTGCGCGCCATCGAGCGCATCCCGGCCAACCGTCCGCACAACACCCTCTACAACGGGCGCTGGGAGATACCGACGTTCGAAGAGGTCCTGAAGTGGCAGGACGAGCAGACCCGCAAGCGCGGCAAGCAGGTCTTCATCTACCCCGAGACCAAGCACCCCACCTACTTCCGCAGGCTCGGGCTCGGCCTGGAGGAGCGGGTCGCGAAGCTGCTGCGCAAGTACGGCAAGGACGGCCGGAACTCGCCTGTCATCCTGCAGTCCTTCGAGCCCACCAGCATCCAGAAGCTGAACCAGCTCGTCGACAACCCGCTCGTCGTGCTGCTCTCCTCGGCCGACAGCCGCCCCTACGACTTCGTCGAGTCGGGCGACCCGCGCACCGTCG
Source organism: Streptomyces sp. NPDC053069 (assembly GCF_044546895.1). NCBI lineage: Bacteria > Bacillati > Actinomycetota > Actinomycetes > Kitasatosporales > Streptomycetaceae > Streptomyces > Streptomyces sp. NPDC053069. The sequence continues at coordinate 107,245 of NZ_JBITZN010000010.1, forward strand.
CCGACCTCATCACCCCCAAGGGCCTGCGGGAGATCGCCGGCTACGCCCAGGGTATCGGCCCGACCCTGGACCTGATCATCCCGAAGAACGCCGACGGCACCCTGGGCAAGCCGACCACCCTGGTCTCCGACGCGCACAAGGTGGGACTGATCCTTCACCCCTACACCATGCGCAACGAGAACCCCTTCCTTCCGGCCGAGTTCCGCAAGGGCAGTGCGGCCGACGCCTACGGCGACTCCTTCGGCGCGTTCAAGAGGTACTTCGCCACCGGGATCGACGGCGTCTTCACCGACAACGCCGACACCGGCGTGCTCGCCCGCGCGGACTTCCTGGCGGGCTGACCTCGTCAACCAACGGCCCTTCCCGCACCACGTTCGGGTGGCTGTGTGCCGCCCCGGCAACCTGCTCCCGGGGCGGCACGTCGTTCCGCATATGACGCACGACTTGGTGGCCGCCCTGCATCCGCTGCTCACCGCCGAGGCATCGGCCGAGGCATATGCGGCCGGGAGCGAGCCCGGCGACCTGGAGCAGGCCGTCTGGCTCCGCCTGCTGGAGCGCCTGGAGACCGACGGTCCGCCACCGGACCCGCACGGCTGGCTGCGCAAGGCGGTGCGCGCCGAGGTCCGCCGCAGCCGCCGTACCAGCCGCCGGGAACGTCCGTACGGCGCCGAGCCGGCCGACGACGCCCGCACCGACCCCGAGCAGCACGTTCTCACCACCGCCCGGCATCGCGCCCTGCGCGACGCGGTGCGCCGCCTGCCCGGCCGCTGCCCCCGGCTCATCGAGGCCCTGCTCTCCCCGAAGGACCTGACATACCGGGAGATCGCGGGGGAGTTGGGTATCTCACAGGGCAGTCTTGGTCCGGAACGCTCCAGATGTCTGGGTTGTCTGCGCCGATTGCTCACACCGGAGGTTGCTTCCCGCGAAGTGCGGGGATAGGAGTGAGGAACGACAGGTGATCAGGTGAGCGGGAGGCATGCGCACATGGGCATGAGCGTGACCATCTCGGTGGCGACCGAGCAGGACGCGGAGCAGATCTTCAGGCTCCAGTACCTGTGCTTCCAGAGCGAGGCGGCGCTGTACGGCAACTACCGCATCGACCCGCTGGTCCAGACCCTGGACTCCGTCCGCCAGGAGGTCGCCTCCGACTGCGTCTTCGTCGCCCGGCTCGGCGAGGAGGTGGTCGGCTCGGTGCGCGGCAAGGTCACCGAGGACGGCACGGCCGCCATCGGCAAGCTCTGCGTCCACCCGCGCCTCCAGGGCCACGGCATAGGCGCACGTCTGCTGCGCGCGGCCGAAGCGGCACTGGCGGAGGAGCGCGGCGCCACCCGCTTCCGCCTCTTCACCGGCCACCGCAGCGAGGGCAACCTCCGCCTGTACCGCCGCTCGGGCTACGAGACGGTGGGCCGCTCCAGGGGCGCCGACGGGGTGGAGATGATCATCCTGGAGAAGCCCGCAGGGGCTTTCGTCCAAACGGCGTGAGCCGGGGCGCCCGAAAGGGGCGCCGGGTCACTGCGCCGGCGACCGCAGAGCTCCCGCACTCGCCGGCGTTCCTCAGGCGTCCCTTTGCGCGGGTGCCTTCCGCAACCAGTACATCGCGGAGAGCGGCAGCAGCACCGGGATGAAGATGTAGCCCATCCCGTACTTCGACCACACGGTCGAGTCGGGGAACGCCGAGGGATCCACGATCGTCCACGTCCCCACGATCAGCACTCCCGCAAGCTCGGCGGCGCAGCACACCATTGCCGCCCGCCGAGCCGTCTCCCCGCCCCGGACCAGCGTGTACGTGATGAACGCGTAGACGAGCCCGGCCACGGCCGACAAGGAGTACGCCAGCGGGGCCCGATCGAACTCCGTGCTGATCTCGAACGCGGAACGCGACACCGCGCCGACCACCATCACGCCGTAGAACCAGACGAGCAGCATGCCCGGCCCGCTGATCAACCGGGTCGGCTTCTCCTCCACCGCCGTCACCTCAGCCTCCCCAGATGTCATAGAGCCGCACCTCCAGCACGGCCAGCACCACACCGCCGGCCGCCACCGTCACCGAGCCCCAACGGGTCCGCTCGGCCAGTGACATGAATCCCGCTGCCGGAACGCACGCGAACGCGCCCAGCAGATACGCCACGAAGATCGTCGTGCCCTGTTCCGGCTTCTCGCCCCGCGCCAGCTGCACGATCCCGACCACCAACTGGACCACGGCCAGCAGCGACACCACGGCCATGCCGATGAAGTGCCAGTCCTTGGTCGGCTGGTCGCGACAGGCGGCCCAGCCGCACCAGGCGGCGAGAAGCAGCGCGGCGACACCGGTCACCAGCGTCAGGGCATTGAGCATGCGGTGACCTTATTACGGCCGAAACGGGCGCCGGCCGCCGACCCCGCCCGTGGGTCATAGGGTCTAGACCACGCCGTAGGGTCCAGGCATGACGATCCACGCGCACGCCCTCCTGTTCGACAACGACGGCACCCTCGTCTCCTCCCTCGACTCCGTCGAGCGCTGCTGGACCCGCTGGACCCAGGAGTACGGGGTCACCGCCGAGGACTTCGCGCGCGTGGCCCTGCACGGCCGGCCCGCCGCCGAGATAGTCGCCGACCTGCTGCCCGCCCATCTGGTGGCGGAGGCGGTCGCACGGGTCGAGCAGCTGGAGGTGGACGACGTACCCGACGGAGGGGTACGGCTGCTGCCCGGGACCCGGGACTTCCTGGCCTCCCTGCCGGCCGACCGGTGGGCCGTCGTCACCTCCGCCACCCGGCGGCTCGCCGAGGCCCGCCTGGACGCCGTCGGCATCCTGCCCAAGACGCTGATCGCCGCCGACGACATCACGCGCGGCAAGCCCGACCCCGAGCCGTATCTGCTCGCCGCCCGGCAGCTCGGTGTCGACCCGGCCCACTGCGTCGTCTTCGAGGACGCCCCGGCCGGACTCCAGGCGGGCCGCGCCGCCGGAATGACCACCGTGGCGTTGGCCACAACCCATCGCGCCGAGGAACTCGACGCCGACCTGGTGGTCCAGGACCTGTCGGCCTTGTCGGCACTGGTCACCGACGGGGGCGTGCAGGTCTCCGTCCGCCGCTGACGCCACGTCACCGGCTGTCCGCCGCTGTCCACCATGCGGACGGCGGCGGCCGGTCAGCACCGTACGTCTGCTTTACTGATCGCATGACCACGACGAGCTGCCGCATCCTTGCGACCGAGGCGACCATGACGCCCGGTGCTCGTTGTATGTGTCGCCTGATGTGTCGAATGTGCGCCTTCTAGAGGGCCCCCGCATCAGCTGAGCCTCGCGCCCCGAAGCGAGAGCCGTGGCATGTCCGTGCGCCGCATTCCGTACGAGACGCACATCCACTCCTCATGCCTGACCGCATGCACACGTGCCCGGGCACACCCACGCCCGCGCAACTGACAGTGACGGAAATCCTGTGATCACCACCTCGGGCCTGACCAAGGTCTACCGCTCCCGCGGCCGTGAGGTACATGCCCTCGACGGCGTCGATCTCCACGTCCGCGAAGGCGAGGTCTACGGCGTCATCGGCCAGTCCGGCGCCGGCAAGTCCTCCCTCATCCGCTGCGTCAACCTGCTGGAGCGCCCCACCTCCGGCACCGTGACCGTCGCCGGACAGGACCTCACCGCCCTCGCCGGGCGCGGCCCGCGTGCCGGCAAGGAGCTGCGCCGCGCGCGCAGCCGGATCGGCATGGTCTTCCAGCACTTCAACCTGCTCTCCTCGCGCACCGTGCAGGACAACGTCGAACTGCCGCTGGAGATCCTCGGCAAGTCGGGGAAGGAACGGTCCCGCAAGGCACTCGAACTCCTCGACCTGGTCGGACTCGCCGACAAGGCCAAGGCCCACCCCGCCCAGCTCTCCGGCGGCCAGAAGCAGCGCGTCGGCATCGCCCGTGCCCTCGCCGGCGATCCCAAGGTGCTGCTCTCCGACGAGGCCACCAGCGCCCTCGACCCCGAGACCACCCGCTCCATCCTCCAGCTGCTGCGCGACCTGAACCGGCAGCTGGGCCTGACCGTCCTGCTCATCACCCATGAGATGGACGTCGTGAAGGCGGTCTGCGACTCCGCCGCCCTGATGGAGAGGGGCCGGATCGTGGAGTCCGGCACGGTCAGCGAGCTGCTGGCCACCCCCGGCTCCGAGCTGGCCGCCGCGCTGTTCCCGGTGAGCGGGGAGCGCACCGGCGCCGACCGGACCGTCATCGACGTCACCTTCCACGGTGAGGCCGCCACCCAGCCGGTCATCTCCCAGCTCGCGCGCACCTACAACATCGACATCTCGATCCTCGGCGCCGCCATCGACACCGTCGGCGGCCTCCAGATCGGCCGGATGCGCATCGAACTGCCCGGCCGCTACGAGGACAACGTGGTGCCGATCGGGTTCCTGCGCGAACAGGGCCTGCAGATCGACGTGGTGGGCCAGGAGGCCCTGCTGGTGAAGGAGGGGGCCAAGTGACCTGGTCCGAGATGCAGCCGCTGCTGTCGCAGGCGTGTACCGAGACCTTCCGGATGGTTCTCTGGTCCACCCTGATCGCCGTCGCCGTGGGCCTCCCGCTCGGCCTCCTCCTCGTCCTCACGGACCGGGGCGGCCTGCTGCAGAACGTCCTCGCCAACAAGGTGATCGGCCAGATCGTGAACATCGGCCGGTCCATGCCGTTCATCATCCTGATGGTCGCCCTGATGACCTTCACCCGCTGGGTCACCGGGACGACGATCGGTACGACCGCCGCGATCGTGCCGCTCGCCATCGGCGGCATCCCGTTCTTCGCCCGCCTGGTCGAGACGGCCGTCCGCGAAGTGGACAACGGTCTCGTCGAGGCCGTGCAGTCGATGGGCGGCAACACCTGGACGATCGTCCGCAAGGTGCTCGTCCCCGAGGCGCTGCCCTCGCTGATCGCCTCCACCACCACCACGATCATCGCCCTCATCGGCTACTCCGCCATGGCCGGCACGGTCGGCGGCGGCGGTCTCGGCGACCTCGCCGTCCGCTACGGCTACCAGCGCTTCGAGACCCAGCTGATGTGGATCACCGTCGCGATCCTCGCCGTCGTCATCTCCCTCATCCAGTTCGCCGGCGACTTCGCCGCCCGCTCCCTGCACAGCCGCGGCGGCCGCTCCGGCCCGGCGCCCAAGCTCCGCCTGCTCAAGGCCCAGGAGCCGGCCGCGGCCGACGTCAGCAAGGTCGCCTGAGCCTGTTACGGCACCCCCGAGACTCCCCGTTCACCCATACACGGGGTCGCACCACCCTTAAGGAAAGGCACTTTTCGTGCGTAACACCGCCAAGTTCACCACCGCCGTCCTCGCCGCCGGAGCCCTCACCTTCGGGCTGACCGCCTGCGGCTCCGGCAAGGACTCCTCCTCCGACTACAGCGGCCCGCTGGTCGTCGCCGCCAGCCCGACCCCGCACGCCGAGATCCTGAACTTCGTCAAGAAGAACCTGGCGAAGAAGGCGGGCCTCGACCTGGAGGTCAAGGAGTTCTCCGACTACATCACGCCGAACACGGCGACCGAGGACGGCTCGGTGGACGCCAACTACTTCCAGAACCAGCCGTACCTGGACGACTTCAACAGCAAGCACGGCACCCACATCGTGCCCGTCGCCACGGTGCACCTGGAGCCACTCGGCCTGTACTCCCACAAGGTCAAGAAGGCCGACGCGCTGAAGAGCGGTGCGACCATCGCCATCCCGAACGACGCCGTCAACGAGGCCCGTGCCCTCAAGCTGCTCGCCGCCAACGGGCTCATCACCCTCAAGCCCGGCGCCGGCAACGAGGCCACCGCGCAGGACATCGCCAAGAACCCCAAGAACCTCAAGTTCAAGGAGGTCGAGGCGGCCCAGACCCCGCGCTCCCTGGAGGACGTGGACGCCGCGGTCGTGAACGGCAACTACGCCATCTCCGCCGGCCTGAAGCCCGCTGAGAACGCGGTCGTCCTGGAGTCCGCCAAGAACAACCCGTACGCCAACTTCCTCGCCGTGAAGAAGGGCAACGAGAAGGACCCGCGGGTGAAGAAGCTCGCCAAGCTGCTCGTCTCGCCCGAGGTCAAGAAGTTCATCGAGGACAAGTACCAGGGCTCGGTCATCCCGTCCTTCTGACGCCGACGGCACGTATACGGCGTTTCGCCACGCACGGGGTCCACTCCCTCACCGGGTGTGGACCCCGTCGTGCGGTTCAGTGGTTTCATGCTGCATGCTGGGCAGTTCGCAGGCCCTGAAGATTTACCAAGTTACGGAGCGGCGCATGACTGGCACCTTTCCCAACGTCTCCATCAGCACGGAGCGGTTGGTGCTGCGCCCCCTCGAGGACTCCGACATCGAGGCCTTCGCCGAGATGATGAACGACGAACTGGTCACCGCCTGGACCTCCGTCCCCCAGCCCTACACCCAGGCCGACGCCCGGCACTGGGTCACCGAACTCGCCCCGGCCGAACGCACCGAGGGCCGCGGCATCGTGTTCGCCGTCGACGAGTTCCTCACCCAGCGCCTCGTCGGCATCGTCCATCTGCAGAACACCGACTGGCGGGTGCGTTCGGCGGAGATCGCCTACGTCATCGCGCCGTGGGCCCGCGGCGAGGGCTATGCCTCCGAGGCCGCTCTTGCGACCGCGCAGTGGCTGTTCCACGACCAGAAATTCGAACGCCTGGAGCTGCGCACCGCCGCCGACAACACCGCCTCCCAGCAGGTCGCCCAGAAGATCGGCTGCATCAGCGAGGGCGTCCTGCGCGGCGCCTGGATAGCGCGCAGCAGGACCGGCGACGGCACGTGGGCGGATGTCCGCACCGACGTCATTGTCTGGAGCCTGCTGCCCGAGGACCTGGCCGACACGAGCGGTTTCACGTCCTACTCGGACTGGAACTGAGCCCTCCGCGCCTCACCAGGTACCCTCACGGAGTCCCCACATGGGCCCCATCCCCCTGACGACCTGCGAAGACCTGGAGAGACGACGATGGCCGACCGGGTCACGGTGATCGGCTGGGACGGCTCGCCGCTGACCGACGCGGCACGCGCCGCCCTGGGCGCCGCCACGCTCGTGGCGGGCGCGGCCCACCATCTGGCACTGCCCGAGGTCCCGCCCGCCGCCGAACGCGTCCGTCTGGGCAGCGTCGCGCTCGCCGCGCGCCGGATCGCCGCCCACCGCGGCACAGCGGTGGTGTTCGCCGACGGCGACCCCGGCTTCTTCGGCGTAGTCCGCACCCTGCGCGCACCGGAGTTCGGCCTGGAGGTCGAGGTCGTCCCCGCCGTCTCCTCCGTGGCCGCCGCCTTCGCCCGCGCCGGCATGCCCTGGGACGACGCCCAGGTGGTCGTCGCCCACCCGCGCACCCTGCGCCGGGCCGTGAACGTCTGCCGCGCCCACACCAAGGTCGCTGTCCTCACCGCACCGGGTGCCGGACCCGCCGAACTCGGGCTGCTGCTGGAGGGCGTGCACCGGACCTTCGTCATCTGCGAGGAACTGGGCACCGAACGCGAGCAGGTCACCGTCGTCACCTCCGACAAGGCCCCCGACCACACCTGGCGCGACCCCAACGTCGTCATCGTCATCGGCGGCCCGGTCGGCGCGGGCGAGGGCGGCGGCTGGATCGCCGGGCGCGACCCCGGCACCGGACCGCGCGGCTGGGTGCAGCCCGACGAGACCTACGGCGACGGACCCGGCAGCCGCCTCGGCGAGGGCGAGACGGAACTGCTGCGCGCCGCCCAACTGGCCCGCCTCGGCCCCCGCGTCGGCGACCTCGTCTGGGACATCGGCTGCGGCTCCGGCGCGTTCGCCGCCGAAGCCGCGCGCGCCGGGGCTGCCGTCATCGCCGTCGACCGGGATCCGCGGGCCTGCGCCCGGACCGAGGCGGCCGCGCGGTGGTTCGGCGTACAGCTCCACGTGGTCCAGGGCACCGCGCCGCATGTGCTGGAGAACCTGCCCGAGCCGGACGTCGTCCGGGTGGGCGGCGGGGGAGCGGCCGTCGTCTCCGCGGTCGCCGACCGGCGCCCGCAACGCATCGTCACCCACGCGGCGACCCGTGACGCGGCCGAACTGGTCGGCCGCGACCTGACCGAGCACGGATACCGCGTCGGGTGCGCCCTGCTGCAGTCCGTCGAACTCGACACCCGCGCCTGGACCGAGACCGAGCGGAGCGTCGCGTTCCTGCTCACAGGAGAATTGCCGCGGCGCGAAGCGCCTCGTTGAGGGCTGGTGGTCGGGCGACGGGCGGGCCTTCCCGATCGCGCCCCGTGATCGTGTTGTCGTACCGCGCGCGGTAGGCTGGCCGATCGTTGTGCCACACCGGGCGGCCCGGAAGTTCGTTCGCCAATGTCCGGAAAGCGCGCCCGTTTTGGGGTCGGTGTGGTACTGCGGAACCGGAGGACGCGCAACGTGGCGCAGTCCACAGCGGACTGTCGCGGATCATGCTGTCGCGACGGCGGAACGGCCGGGACAATGCCACTGAATGGCTTTGTCGCCTTTTCCGGCGGGTCGTTCGTGCCGCTGGGCACGGACGCTCGTTCTTCACTACGGGCGGTCGGTGCGCCGTTCCGGGTGAGCTGGTCGTAGGAGCACTAACCGATGGGCGAGGGGTACGCATGACCGACACCGGCCAGGTCCCGGCCGAGGGGCAGCCGGAGAGCGCAGGCATGGTGGAGCAGCCGGGCGTTGCCGCGCACGGTGCGTACACCTACCTCTCCGAGGCACCCGCCGAGGACGAAGACCTGCTGCTGCCGGGTGCCCAGGGCGCGTGGGGCAACGAGGTGCCGCCACCCGCTCCGGAACCGGTCCTGGAGGCCGTCCACGAGCCGGGTCCGCACGAGACGGCCGGCCGGGACAGCGGCTCCGTCGACCTCAGCGGCGTCCGCCTGCCGAACCCGGCCCCGGTGTCCGTGCCGCCGTCGCCCATCCTCTCGGCCCCGCAGGATCCGCAGGGCGCGCCGCAGGCGCCGCGCCGTCCGCTGCACCTCGGCCCGCCGATTCCCGATGCCTCCGCCAGCCCGGTCCGCTCCCTCGCCGACCGCGGCCCGGCCGGAGCACCGGTACGGCAGCCCGGTCCGCCGCCGGCCGGACCCGAGTACCTCGACGCCCAGCCGCTGCAGGACATGGCCCCGCAGAGCGCCGCCCCGTGGGGCGCGGCGCCTGCCGCCCCCGCCGTGGCTCAGGTCGGCACGCGGGCAGCGGCTGCCGAAACGGTTGACCCGGCCGCCGTCCCCGCGGACGCCGCCGCCCGGGCCGAACCGTCCGACGCCGCCCAGGCCACCGTCGCCCGCCTCGCGAACCAGGCGGCCGGGCAGGCACCTGGCGCCGCGCAGATGGTGCACAGCCACGACGGCGTGTACACCGCTCCGGCGGGGGCGCCTGCCGGGGCGTCTCCCGAGGGCGTCGAGCCGTTCGCCGCGGAGCAGGGGCCGGAGGGTGTCCACCAGGCCTCGCAGGCCCCTGCCGAGGGCAGCGGCCAGGACACGCCCGGCGTACAGCGCGTCGACGGTACGGCCGCCGCGGCCGGTGCTGTTCCCGCCGACAGCGGTGCCGCCGGTGACGGCGGGCCTGCGGCCGGGCCGGACGCCGCCCCCGCCCAGGAGGCGCCGGCGCATCCGGGCGAGCAGGGTGTCGCCTCCAGCGGGCAGCCGGAGTCCCAGGCGGTGCCGGGTCAGGCACCGGCGGACGTACAGGCCGACTCCGCCACCGAGGCACCCGCCGCCGCCCAGCCGTCCGGAGCCGCTCAGCCGGCGGAGGGTGCCCAGACGGGCGAGGCCGAGGCGTCGTACGGGAGTGGTCAGCCGGGCCAGGTCGTGGAGCAGGGCGAGGCCGTTCAGCCGGGCGCGGACGTGCAGTCGGCCGGGGCCGTGCAGCCGGGCCAGGCCGAGCAGCAGGGCCAGGCCGTGCAGCCGTCCGAGGTCGTTCAGCCGGGCGGGGATGCTCAGCCGGGCCAGGTCGTGGAGCAGGGCGAGGCCGTGCAGCCGGGCGAGGCCGCGCAGCCGTCCGAGGCCGTTCAGCCGGGTGAGGACGTGCAGCCGTCCGAGGTCGTTCAGCCGGGCGGGGATGCTCAGCCGGGTCAGGTCGTGGAGCAGGGCGAGGTCGTTCAGCCGGGCGGGGATGCTCAGCCGGGTCAGGTCGTAGTGCAGGGCGAGGTCGTTCAGCCGGGCGAGGACGCGCCGTCGGCCGGGGCCGAGCAGCAGGGCCAGGCCCCACAGTCGGCGGAGGCGGCTCAGCCGTCCGGAGCCGCTCAGCCTTCCGAGGCTGCTCAGCCGTCCGAAATCGCTCAGCTCGGCGAGGGCGGGAATGTGCCGCAGGCGCAGGTCGCTGCTGACGCCGGGCAGGCCGGTACGGCGGCCGGTGGTGTCGTCGAGGGCGTGAGCACCGCCCCCGCACCGGAGACGCCGGACGCGGTGCAGGTCGCGCCGGAGACGGTCGCGGCCCAGGCCCAGGCCGAGGCCGCCGCTCCCGCGCAGGCCGATCCGAACAACCCCGTCGCCGTGGAGCCGCAGCCGGGCGTGGTCGAGGCCCAGCCCGCCGCTGCCCACCCCGCGCCCGCCGCCGGAGCCGTACCGGCCCCCGAGCCGGTAGCCGCGCCCGAGTCCGGTACCCCGGCCTCCGCGCCGGAGGCGGCGGAACCCCAGACGCCCGCTGCCGCCCAGGCCCAGAACGCTGCCGCCCAGGCCCAGAACGCCGTACCGGTCCCGGCCGCCGCCGACGGTGTCGCCGTATCCGAACCGCAGCCCCACCCGGCTCAGGGCCCGCAGCTGGCCGGCCCGGCAGCGACCGCGGCGCCCTCGGCCGAGGCCCTGCCCGGAGCCCCGCAGGGCCCGGCCACCGTCACGCCGCCTGCCCAGCCGCAGCCGGCCGCCCAGGACGCCGTCCACCAGGTCGCCGCCGCGGCGGCCCCCGTCACCGGACCCGGCGCCCCCGCCGGCCCGCAGACACAGTCCGCCGAGGCCGCCCCGGCCACTGCCGAGGCCGAGCCCACGCCGGCCGACCCCGCCGACGGTTCCGCCGCGCACGCGACGACGCCCGGGCAGGCCGCCGCCGACCGGACCGACCAGGCCGGGCCACTGTCGTCCGACGTTCCGCAGGAACCGCTCGGGCAGTTCGTGCCGGTCGAGGGCCAGGTGCCCACCACCCCGCACCTGGCGCCCACCCCGCCGCAGCCCCTGGTCCTGCCCAGGGAGGGCGCCCAGGAGCCGGTGGCCACGGTGCCGGCCCCGCGCGAGGGCGAGCCGGCCACCGTACCGGCGGCTTCGCACCCGGAGCAGACCCCCGATGTCGTACAGAGCGCGGAAGACCTGCCGACCGCGCCCGACGACCAGGAAGAAGAGAGCACGGCCGAGATGGGCGAAGCACCACGGTCCACCGGTCCCGCCGCGCCCGGCTACGCCGACGCAGAGCGTGAGGCCGTCCTGAAGGTCATGCGCGAGCGCCGTGACATCCGCAACGGCTTCCGCAGCGACCCCATCCCGCACGAGGTGCTGCTGCGCGTCCTGGAGGCCGCCCACACGGCGCCCTCCGTGGGCCACTCGCAGCCCTGGGACTTCGTCGTCATCCGCTCCGCCGAGACCCGGCGGACGATGCACGAACTGGCGATGCGGCAGCGCGAGGCGTACGCCAAGTCGCTGCCGAAGGGCCGGGCCAAGCAGTTCAAGGAACTGAAGATCGAGGCCATCCTCGACACCCCGGTCAACATCGTCGTCACCGCCGACCCCACCCGCGGCGGCCGGCACACCCTCGGCCGTCACACCCAGCCGCAGATGGCGCCCTACTCCTCGGCGCTCGCGGTGGAGAACCTCTGGCTCGCCGCCCGCGCCGAAGGCCTCGGCGTCGGCTGGGTCAGCTTCTTCGACGAGCGGGAGATGGTCCGGGCGCTCGGCCTGCCCGAGCACCTGGAGGTCGTCGCCTACCTGTGTGTCGGGTACGTCGACGAGTTCCCGGACGAGCCCGAGCTGATGCAGGCCGGCTGGTCCAAGCGACGCCCCCTGTCCTGGGTGGTGCACGAGGAGACGTACGGCCGCCGCGCCCTGCCCGGAGAGGAACCCCACGACCTGCTTGCCGAGACCGTCGCACAGATCCGCCCGCTCGACGCCAAGGCGCTCGGTGAGGCATGGGAGCGCCAGAAGCGCATGACCAAGCCGGCCGGCGCGCTCGGCATGCTGGAGATCATCTCCGCACAGCTGTCCGGGCTGTCCCGGCAGTGCCCGCCGCCGATCCCGGAGCCCGCAGCCGTCGCCATCTTCGCCGGCGACCACGGCGTGCACGCCCAGGGCGTCACCCCCTGGCCGCAGGAGGTCACCGCCCAGATGGTGGCCAACTTCCTCGGCGGCGGAGCGGTCTGCAACGCCTTCGCGGGCCAGGTCGGCGCCGAGGTGTGCGTCGTGGACGTCGGCGTCGCCGCCGACCTCCCGGCCACCCCCGGCCTGCTGCCGCGCAAGATCCGCGGTGGCACGTCCGACATGACGACCGGCCCCGCGATGACCCGCGAGGAGGCCAAGCAGGCCATCGAGGTGGGCATCGAGACCGCCCGCGACCTGGTGGCGGCCGGCAACAAGGCGCTGCTCACCGGAGAGATGGGCATCGCCAACACCACGGCGTCCGCCGCGCTGATCTCCGTCTTCACGGGCGCCGACCCGGCGGAGGTCACCGGCCGCGGCACCGGCATCAACGACGAGACCCTGGCCCGCAAGACCGAGGTCGTCCGGCGCGCCCTGGACCTCCACCAGCCGGACCCGGCCGACCCCATCGGTGTCCTCGCCGCGATCGGCGGCTTCGAGCACGCGGCCATGGTCGGCCTGCTCCTCGGCGGCGCCTCGCTGCGTACGCCGGTGATCCTGGACGGCGTCAGCGCCGGTGCCGCGGCCCTGGTCGCCCGCGCGATCGCCCCCGAGGTCCTGGCGGCGTGCATCGCCGGCCACCGCAGCGCCGAGCCCGGCCACGTGGCCGCCCTCAACAAGCTGGGCCTGCGCCCCCTGGTCGACCTCGACCTCCGCCTGGGCGAGGGCACGGGCGCGCTGCTGGCGCTTCCCCTGGTGCAGAGCACGGCACGGGCGATGCACGAGGTGGCCACGTTCGATTCGGCGGGGGTCACGGAGAAGTAGGGCTCTCCGGGACGACGGTTCCGGGTGCCTCTGCCAACGCCGCGGGTGGTTGTGGGCAGTCGTTCGCCACGGCGGAACGGGTGGTCACAACCACCCACCCGGCCGCACCCGGCGACGATGCCCAGCCACCGGACACCTGACCCGCTTTCACCGCCACCACCGTAAAATCCGCACGTCAGCGCCACCGCACAGTCCCCGGAGGAGCCGTCCCATGGCTGAACACCCCGCCTACCCCGTAGGCCTCCGCCTCTCCGGCCGCCGCGTGGTCGTCCTCGGCGGCGGCCAGGTGGCCCAGCGCCGGCTTCCGGCACTGATCGCGGCGGGCGCGGACATCGTCGTCGTGTCCCCCGAGGCGACCCCCTCCGTCGAGGCCATGGCGGACGCGGGCGAGATCACGTGGGAGCGGCGGCCGTACGCCGAAGGCGACCTCGCCGAAGCCTGGTACGCCCTCATCGCCACCAGCGACCCCGAGGCCAACGCGCGGGCGTCCGCCGAAGCGGAGCGCCACCGGGTGTGGTGCGTCCGCTCCGACGACGCCGACCAGGCGACCGCCTGGACCCCCGCGACCGGCCACAGCGAGGGCGTCACCGTCGCCGTCCTCACCACGGACGTGCGTGGCCGCGACCCCCGTCACACCGCCGCCATCCGCGACGCGGTCGTCGAGGGCCTGCGCGACGGCACCCTGGTGGCGCCCCACCACCGCAGCCGCACCCCCGGCGTCGCCCTGGTCGGCGGCGGCCCCGGCGACCCCGATCTGATCACGGTCCGCGGCCGTCGGCTGCTCGCCGAGGCGGACGTCGTCATCGCCGACCGGCTCGGCCCGCGCGACCTGCTGGCCGAACTCCCGCCGCATGTCGAGGTGATCGACGCGGCGAAGATCCCGTACGGCCGATTCATGGCCCAGGAGGCCATCAACAACGCGCTCATCGAGCACGCCAAGCAGGGCAAGGCGGTCGTCCGGCTCAAGGGCGGAGACCCGTACGTCTTCGGCCGGGGCATGGAGGAGCTGCAGGCACTCGCCGAGGCGGGCATCCCCTGCACGGTGGTGCCCGGCATCTCCAGTTCCATCTCGGTCCCGGGCGCGGCCGGCATCCCGGTCACGCACCGCGGGGTCGCCCACGAGTTCACCGTGGTCAGCGGGCACGTGGCCCCCGATGACGAGCGCTCCCTGGTCGACTGGCCGTCCCTCGCCAAGCTGACCGGCACGCTCGTGATCCTCATGGGCGTCGACAAGATCGGGAAGATCGCCGAGACGCTCGTCGCGCACGGCAAGTCCCCGCAGACCCCCGTCGCGCTGGTCCAGGAGGGTACGACGGCCGCGCAGCGACGTGTCGACGCCACGCTCGCCACGGTCGCCGAGACGGTACGCGCCGAGGACGTGAAGCCGCCGGCGGTCGTCGTCATCGGCGAGGTCGTGCGGGTCGGCCCGCAGCCCGCCGCTTGATCACCACCCTTGATCACGCGTAACCCGGGGTAACACAACCCGTTCCGAGCCGTTGGCACCACATCCAGGACAAGGCAGTATCACTCTGTGGCCGATCTCATCACCGTTGAGGATCCCGAGGACCCGCGCCTGCGCGACTACACAGGCCTGACCGATGTCGAGCTGCGCCGCAAGCGCGAGCCCGCCGAGGGTCTGTTCATCGCCGAGGGCGAGAAGGTCATCCGCAGGGCCAAGGAAGCGGGCTACGAGATGCGCTCCATGCTGCTCTCGGCCAAGTGGATCGACGTGATGCGCGACGTCATCGACGAACTCCCCGCCCCGGTCTACGCCGTGAGTCCCGAACTGGCCGAGCAGGTCACCGGGTACCACGTGCACCGCGGCGCGCTCGCCTCCATGCAGCGCAAACCGCTGCCCACGGCCGCCGAGCTGCTCCGGTCGGCCCGCCGGGTCGTGGTCATGGAGTCGGTCAACGACCACACCAACATCGGCGCGATCTTCCGCTCGGCGGCCGCGCTCGGCATGGACGCGGTCCTGCTGTCGCCCGACTGCGCCGACCCGCTGTACCGGCGCAGCGTCAAGGTGTCCATGGGTGCGGTGTTCTCGGTGCCGTACGCCCGTCTGGAGACGTGGCCGAAGGGCCTGGAGTCGGTCCGTGAGGCCGGCTTCACCCTCCTCGCGCTCACCCCCGACGACAAGGCGCGCTCCCTCGACGAGGCCGCTCCGCACACGATGGACCGGGTGGCCCTGATGCTCGGCGCCGAGGGTGACGGACTGTCCACGCAGGCTCTGGTCGCCGCCGACGAATGGGTCCGCATCCCGATGTCCCACGGCGTCGACTCGCTCAACGTGGGCGCGGCCGCGGCGGTCGCCTTCTACGCCGTGGCCACCGGCCGCCCCCGCCCCTGACCTCCCCGCCCCGGCTTCCCCTCCGGGGCCCGGGCTGCGCCCCGGTACGCTGCTCGCTCTCCGCAGCACCGCGTGCCTCTCCGGGTGTGCCCTGGACCCTGTAGCGCCGGTCACCGCCACCTGCGAGGCCCAGGCCCCAAGCCCCCGCCCGTTCGCGAGGCGCTTCTGAGGTCTCGTCAGTTGCCGAAGTCCCGGCTCAGGGTCGGCTCGTGCCGGTCGGACATCGGCGGGTCGGCGTCCGCAGGCCGGTAGTCGGGCTGTGCGTGCCGCTGCTGACGGCCGTCGTCGCCGAGCCCGCGTGCCGGTCCCTGGCAGCCCTGCGCCACCGCGATGCCGAGCGCGACGAGCAGCGTCACCACCACGAACACGAACAGCCGCTGGCGCAGCAGCCGCGGATTGGCCGGCCGCCGTCCGCCCCCCGCCGTACGCTGCGCAGGCCGCCCGGACCCGTTGCGCGGAGCGGGACGGGTCCCGCCGCCCGAGCGTCGGCCGCCGCCGCGCGGCGGCGGGGTCGAGCGGGCCGCACCCGGCCGCGCGGAGGCCCCTGTACCGCCGCCGCGCGTGCCGCTGCCACCCCGCGAGGCCGCACCGTCACGCGCCGGTGCACCGCCCCGGGAGGGGGTGCCGCCGCGCGGCACCGGAGTGCCGGGGGACGTACGCCGCTGGGTGCGCTGCTGCTCGGGGTACGTGTCGACGAGCCGTCCGGTGGTCCGGTCCGTCTCCGCGGCGCGCGGCGCGGGCGGTCGTACGTCGGCCAGGCCCTGTGCCTCACGCGCGGCGATCTCCTTGAGCCGCAGTGACAGCTGCAGCGTGCTGGGCCGCTCCTCGGGGTCCTTCGCCAGGCAGGCCCGGACCAGCGGGGCGAGCGCGTCCGGTACGCCGTGCAGGTGCGGTTCCTCGTGCACCACCCGGTACAGCATCACCTCGGAACTGCCCTGCCCGAAGGGCGAGTCGCCGGTGGAGGCGTAGGCGAGGGTCGCACCCAGGGAGAAGACGTCCGTCGCCGGGGTGACGGCCGCCCCGCGCACCTGCTCGGGCGCGAGGAAGCCGGGGGAGCCGACCGCCGTACCGACGTGCGTGAGCGTGGAGGCGCCGGTGGCCCAGGCGATGCCGAAGTCGATGATCCGCGGCCCCTTCGGGGACAGCAGGATGTTGGAGGGCTTGAGGTCCCGGTGGACGACACCGGCCTCGTGCACGGCGACCAGCCCCTCGGACAGCGCCGCGCCGATCGCCGCGGTGTCGGCGGCGCCGAGCGGGCCCTCGTCGGCGACCTTGTCGTGCAGGGAGGGGCCGGGGACGTACTGCGTGGCGAACCAGGGCCGCTCCGCCTCCAGGTCCGCGGCGACCAACCGGGCCGTGCAGCCGCCCCTGATCCGCCGGGCCGCCGAGACCTCACGGGCGAACCGCGACCGGAATTCCTGGTCCTCCGCGAGATCGGGTCGGATCACCTTCAGGGCGACCCGCTGCCCCTTCTTGTCGGAGCCGAGGTAGACCACACCCATCCCGCCCGCGCCGAGCCGTCGGTGAAGCCTGAACGAGCCGACGACGCGCGGGTCCTCGCGCCTCAGGCGCATCATCGCCATGTTCATCCCCGCTGCCCGGTCCCTGTGACGTGGCACAGCTTACGTTTCCACGGCCGCCTGCGCGCAGAGGCCGCGCCCTCCGGGGCCGACGGATTGTGCCGTACGCCGGTACGTGGTGATGTGCGGTCAGGAACTCGGCGGACGCGGGTGCATTGAGTCATCCGTTCCGTCAACCGATCTTGAACACAAGGGCGTTGAGGGTGAGTGGGAGCAGGTGGTACCGGTTCATGTCCTCACCCGGCGCACATCCGGTACTGACACGAGGCCCGCCCAGGGCACGGAACACGACCTGGACACACCCCACCGCCACCGCCCCGTCGGAGTGATCGAAGTCACTCCTTTCGGCCCGCTGGACGCTTCCGACATGACCGGACACACCGGGCGCCCCCTCCGGGAAGACCCCTAGACCCGGAGAGGCATCTCCACCCAGGGGAGTAGATCCCAGGTCATGGCTCATCCTCCGGGAGGCCCGGCAATCGGTACGAGGGCATGACGCCCGGCACCCGCCCCACGCCTAGATTTGAGGTCAAGCGGCGGGTGCAGCACTCGTCCCCCGAGGTCAGACACCCGCCGCTGCCGACCACAAGAGACACGGTCAGGAGAGGGACCATGGCCCACACGGCACCGCGACGCCCGGCGTTCGCACCACGCCGGACAGGCCGCCGTCACCCCTTGGTGGCGACGCTCATGGCCCTTCCCCTGGCGGCCCTGCTCCTGCTCGTCTTCGACGGCTGGGAGACGGTGGCCACACAGGCGTCGTCCGTGGGTGCGATGCTGGGGCGCTGAGCGGCGACCTCAGGCCCGGAAGAGCGGTCCGGGCGGGGACATCCATCCAGGAAACCCCGTGGGGACGGGGGTGCGGCGGACGGCAGAATGCCGGCGCAGCTGGGGAGCTGCGCCGGCATTGCTTTCTCCTGCCGGGCAGTGGCTGCGTGCCTGTCTCAGCTGCGGGCGATTATGCCGCGAGGCCGGTGTCCATCCGGCAGTGGGCCACATGTCTGCCCTGGCCGCGGGCGGTCGTGCCCCCAGTGTCTCAGGGGTCTGAGCGGTACCCCCGGGGTCGGCACGGGTGGGCGATGGGGGGTGTCGCCCCCGCGAGCGAAGTCGAGCGTGGGGAAGGTGCACCACCCCGCCGGCGCGGGCGAGCGACGCGACCCCCGCCGACACCGGGCGCCAAGGAAAGCTCGCCCCTGGCAGCAATTCCCGGCCCAGCACCGCGTACCCGTGAAACACCGCACCCCCATCCGCGTACGCTCGACCGGATACCCCGACCACCGAGGCCCCCGTTGACCCTCCTCCCCGCTCTCACCGCACAGGCCAGAGCCGCCGCCCACCCGCCCGCCGGCGGAGCCCCCTGCACCTGCGGCGAACCGACCGCCCCTCTGGCCGACCGCCCCGACGCCACCGTCGTACGGCACGCCGACACCGTCGCGAAGGCCCACGCCCCCGGTACCGACCCGGCCGCGCTGACCCTCCGCCTGGCCGTTGCCGCCCGCCTCCCGGACGTCCTCCTGCCCCCGCTCACCCCGGCCCCCACCCCTCTGCAGGAGCGTTTGGTCACCTTCTGGCCGTACGGCGCCCCCGTGGACCCCGACGACCCGGACGCGGCCCCCTGGGAGGCCACCGCCACCCTCCTCGCTCGCCTGCACCGGACCGCCCCGCCCGACGGCCTGCCCCCGATGCGCGGCCCCGCCAAAGCAGCCCGCGCCATCGCCCGGCTCCACACGGCCCTGCGCGCCACACCCCGGGCCGAACCGCATTCCGAGCCGTACCCCGAACCCTCTTCCGTCCCCCCGGCCGAAGCCCCTGCCGGGCCGCAGGCCGCACCCTCTTCCGTCTCCCCGGCCGAAGCCCATGTCGAGCCCTGGGCGGAACCTCGTCCCGAGCCGCAGGCCGGAGCCCATGCCGGGCGGCAGGCTGAACCCCCTTCGGGCTCCCGGGCGGGACTTCGTGCCGGGCCGCAGGCTGAACCCCCTTCGGGCTCCCGGGCCGGACTTCGTGCCGGGCCGCAGGCCGAAGCCCAAGCCGGGCCGCACGCCGAACCGCCTTCCGGCCCTCACGCCGAACCCCCTTCCGAGCCCCCCGGCGAACCCCATGCCGAGCTGCACCTGGCAGCCCGCCCCGTCCTCGCCGCATGGGCCGCTCTCCCCGCCTGGGCCCGCGGCGAGGCGCCCATGCCGGGGACACCCGCCCTCTGCCACGGGGACCTGCACCTCGGCCAGCTCGTCCGCCACCCGGCGCCGGACGGTCCCTGGCGGCTGATCGACGTCGACGACCTGGGGACCGGCGTCCCCGCCTGGGACCTCGCGCGCCCGGCCGCCTGGTACGCCTGCGGGCTCCTCCCACCCGACACATGGACCCGTTTCCTCGGCGCGTACCAGCGCGCAGGCGGTCCCGCCGTACCCCCGGCCGGCGACCCCTGGCCCGCCCTGGACGTCCCGGCCCGGGCGCTGACCGTGCAGACGGCCGCCCTCGCCCTCGCCAAGGCGCTCACGGCCGGCCGTCCGCTGGACGAGGTGGAACAGGCCGTCGTCGACGCATGTGCCCGAATGGCCCCGATTCCGCACCCGTTGGCCTCCACGCACACGAACAGAGACACGGACTAGGCTGCAACCGACCAGGGCTGGACGGAGTCTGTCCTGGGGAAACACGAAGCAGGACCGACCGGCGAGGAGTTGAGCCGACCATGCACTGTCCGAAGTGCCACGCCCCGATGAACACCTACAACCGCAGCGGCGTCCAGATCGAGCAGTGCAGCGGCTGCCGGGGCATCTTCCTGGACTACGGCGAGCTGGAGGCGCTGACCCAGCTGGAGTCCCAGTGGTCCAAGCCCGTCCCGCCGGCCCCGCCCGCCGCCCCGCAGGCCTACCCGGCCCCGCCCGCCCCCGCCTGGGGCGCCCCGCACGGCGGTCACCACGGCGGCCACGGGCATCACGGCCACCATGGTCACCACGGTCACAAGAGCTGGGCCCACATGCTCTTCTCCAGCTGATCCGGGACACGAAGAAGCCCCCGGCCGTACGAAACGGCCGGGGGCTTCTTGCTGTGTGGACGATACTGGGATTGAACCAGTGACCTCTTCCGTGTCAGGGAAGCGCTCTCCCGCTGAGCTAATCGTCCGCAGGCCGTGACCCGAGGGTCACAGTCAGTGCGCGATACTGGGATTGAACCAGTGACCTCTTCCGTGTCAGGGAAGCGCTCTCCCGCTGAGCTAATCGCGCGGGTGGGGATCTTCGAGAAGACCCGTGGATCTTGCGAGAAGATCCAGTGGACGATACTGGGATTGAACCAGTGACCTCTTCCGTGTCAGGGAAGCGCTCTCCCGCTGAGCTAATCGTCCTTGGAGGTGGAGACGGGATTTGAACCCGTGTAGACGGCTTTGCAGGCCGTTGCCTCGCCTCTCGGCCACTCCACCAGGAGTGTAGGGGATCGGGATGACCCCTTCTTCCTTCGAGCGGACGACGAGGCTCGAACTCGCGACCTCAACCTTGGCAAGGTTGCGCTCTACCAACTGAGCTACGTCCGCTTGTCGTTTCGGTCCGCTTTCGCGTCCCGGCGACGTGTTGAACTCTAGCGGATTCCCGGGCCAGTACAAAAACGCGTTTGCGCAGCGTGCTGCGGTGCCCCCGGCGGACGACGTGGTCAGGGCCCCCTCGGGGTCGTCCCGGAGCCACCTCTCGGACACCCGCCCTAGACTCGACCACGTGCTCCACCACCCTTCCCGGCTCCCTGCTCTGGCCCGCTTCGGCGACCGCGTCGCCACCGGCCTCCTCGACGTCACCAGTGATCCCGCCGCCCTGGACTCCGCGGGGTTCTGGGCCGTCTGCGCGGACTTCGAGGGCCGGCTGACCTGCGCCCGCTTCGCGGACGTACGCGAGGAGCCGGTACCCGCGCCGGCGCCGGGCGGCTGGCGGGGCCCCGCGGTGGGTGACTGGACCTCCTCCCTGGACCGGGCCGCGTACACGACGGCCGTCCGCCGGATACGCGAGCACATCGCGGCCGGCGAGGTCTACCAGGCCAACCTCTGCCGGGTGCTCAGCGCGCCGGTCCCCCCGGACGCCGACGTGGACGCCCTGACCGCCCTGCTGGCCCGCGGCAACCCGGCACCGTACGCCGGGACCATCCGGCTGCCGCAGCACGGCGTGGAGATCGCCACCGCCTCGCCCGAGCTGTTCCTGCGCCGGGACGGGCGTGTCGTGGAGTCGGGACCCATCAAGGGCACCGGCCGCACGGAGGCGGACCTCCTGGAGAAGGACTACGCCGAGAACGTGATGATCGTGGACCTGGTCCGCAACGACATCGGGCGTGTCTGCGCGACCGGGAGCGTGACCGTCCCGGACCTGTGTGCCGTGGAGAAACACCCGGGCCTGGTCCACCTGGTCTCCACGGTCCGCGGCGAGCTGCGGGACGGGGCAGGGTGGCCGCACCTCCTCACGGCCGCCTTCCCGCCCGGCTCGGTGACCGGTGCGCCCAAGTCGAGCGCCCTGCGGATCATCGAGGCCCTGGAGACCGCCCCGCGCGGCCCGTACTGCGGCGGCATCGGCTGGGTCGACGCAGACCGGGGCACGGGCGAGCTCGCCGTGGGCATCCGCACCTTCTGGATCGACCGGCCCGACGGCGCTGCGGCGGTGCTGCGCTTCGGCACCGGCGCCGGCATCACCTGGGGGTCCGACCCCGAGGGGGAATGGCACGAGACCGAGCTCAAGGCGTCCCGGCTGCTCGCGGTAGCGTCGGGAACGTACGCGGCAAGTGGAGGGGTGTACTCATGAGGATCTGGCTGGACGGCGGACTGCGTGACCTGGAGTCCGCCCGTGTCTCCGTCTTCGACCACGGGCTGACCGTCGGCGACGGCATCTTCGAGACGGTGAAGGCGGTCCACGGCAGGCCCTTCGCCCTCACCCGGCACCTGGACCGGCTGAGCCGCTCGGCCCGGGGCCTCGGCCTGCCCGAGCCCGACCACGACGAGGTCCGGGAGGCCTGCGCGGCCGTCCTGGAGGCGAATCCGATGCCGCTCGGCCGGCTGCGGATCACCTACACCGGCGGTCACGGCCCGCTCGGCTCCGACCGCGGCGAGCACGGCCCGACCCTCGTGGTCGCCCTCGGCGAGACCACCCGCCGCCCGGACACCACCGCCGTGATCACCGTCCCGTGGACCCGTAACGAGCGCGGAGCGCTGACCGGCCTGAAGACCACCTCGTACGCCGAGAACGTCGTCGCCCTCGCCCGCGCCCATGAACGCGGCGCGTCGGAGGCCCTGTTCGGGAACACGGTCGGACAGCTCTGCGAGGGCACCGGGTCGAACGTCTTCGTCGTCCTGGACGGCCAGATCCACACCCCTCCGGTCGCCTCCGGCTGCCTCCCCGGCATCACCCGCGCGCTGGCCGTCGAATGGACCGGCGCCAAGGAGACCGATCTGCCGCTGGACGTGCTGGAGCGCGCGGACGAGGTCTTCCTCACCTCGACCCTGCGGGACGTCCAGGCCGTGCACCGGATCGACGACCGCGAGCTGCCCGGCACCCCCGGCCCGGTGACCGCCAAGGCCATGCGGATCTTCGACGAGCGGTCCGGACAGGACCTGGACCCCTGAGCGGGCCCGAGCCGGGCCCCGGGCGGGGCCGAAAACGGGCTGACTTGGTGGTCGGTCACGGGTAGAACACCTGTGATGACCACGACCCTGCGGCCGGTCGAGCCGCTCCAGCACAACGCCGACGGCACCCGTTCCCGCCGCTACCAGGTGTGCGTGAACAGCCGTCCCGTCGGCGACATACACCTCGGCACCTCGCCGTCCTTCGGTGATGCGGTGGCGCGCGTCATCGACCTGCGGATCGCCGAACCCGACCGGCGGCGCGGGCGGGGCACCGTGGCTGCGCTCGCCGCGGAGGAGGTGGCGCGCGGCTGGGGCTGCACGCAGATCGAGACGTCCGTCCCCGCCTCGGCCGAGACGGCCCTGCGGTTGTTCGGCGCCCTCGGCTACACCCTGCGCAACCGCCGCATGGAAAAGCGCCTCGCCACCAGGCCGCCCGAGCTGCCACCGGGCAGCAGCGCGCGGCGCATGACGGAGTCCGAGTACGACGCGTGGTACGCGTACGAGAGCGAGCAGTACGCGCGCCAGTGGATCGAGCGCGGCGTCCCCGAAGCCACGGCCCGTGCCAAGGCCCGCAGGGACCATGAGGGATTGCTGCCGCACGGGCTCACGACCGACGGCATGCTCTTCAGCGTCCTGGAGCACGAAGGCGCCCGTGTCGGCACGCTCTGGCTGGCCCTGCGGCACGACAGGGCGTACGTGTTCGACGTGAGGGCGGACGAGGCCCACCGCGGCCAGGGGCACGGCCGCACACTCATGCTGCTGGCGGAGCGCCAGGCCATCGAGGCCGGCCGACCGGTCCTCGGCCTCAATGTGCACGCGGGCAACGTCCCGGCCGAGCGGCTGTACGAGTCACTCGGCTACGAGACGACGTTCCACACCCTCGCCAAGCCCCTGCTGTAGGCGGTGCCCCTGCTGCATGGGGTGCCCCTGCTGCAGGCGGTCCGGGAAATCCGGCTGTACGGCTCAGGCCTCCTGCTCGCCCAGCAGCCGGTCGGCGATCCTCTCGATGCGCTCGCGCAGTCCCTGCTGGCTCTTGCCGCCGTCGAGGCGTTCGCCGCCGATGACATACGTCGGGGTGCCGGTCACACCGATCGCCTTGCCCTCGGCCTGGTCGGCGTCCACGATCAGGATGTGCCGGCCGTCGATCAACGCGGTGTCGAACTCCTCGGCGTCGAGCCCGAGTTCACGGGCCACCTCGACCAGGAAGGGTTCTCCCTGACGGTCCAGCTCCTCGACCCGCTGCAGCACGGCCTCCACGTACGGCCAGCCCTTGCCCTGCTCCAGTGCTTCCTCGGCGGCCTGCGCGGCGGCGAAGGCGTGCTTGTGCTTCTCCAGCGGGAAGTGCCGCAGCCGCAGCTCCAGCCGGTCGCCGTAGCGGGCGCGCAGGGCGCGGACGTCGTCCAGGGCGGTACGGCAGTCGGGGCACTGCAGTTCGCACCAGACGTCGAGAACGAGGGCGTCGGTGCGTGCGGGGGAGGAGTCGCTCATGCCGACCAGTCTTCCAGGCCGGACGCGGGTGACCCAATCGGGACGGTACGGCTGCCGTGCCCGGGCCACGGCGGCACGGCACCGGACCGGCACTCCAGTAGGAGGTGACCCGGAGATGTCCCTGATGTGCCGCGGGAGCGTGGCATCGCCAGGACGAGGCGGTGCAGGATGGAGGGGACGGAGGCGGTGCGCCGTGCCGCGTCCGCGCACTGCGCGCCTTCCACCCGACCGAGCCGCCAGGAGGACCGGATGATTGCCGAGACAGTCTGCTCCGCCGTGTCCGCGGCGGGCCTGGGCATAGCGGTGGTCACGGCCTACCGCAGGCGTTTCCTCACAGCGGCCCGCATCGCGGCCTACTCGCTGGTGCCGGTCGGCCTGGTGATGACCGGAGTGGTGGGCTGGCTCGCCGACACCGCCTTCAGCCCCACCGCCTGGGCCGGCTTCGGCGTGCTGGGCGCGGCCTGGCTCCTGGTCGCGGGCACCCGGGCGGTCGAACGCCGGCGCGGCGGCACCCGCGCCCAGCGCAGAGCGGCCCGCGGTGACCAGGCCGAGGCCGTGGCCCCGGGGGCGTCCGCACCCTCCCTGGGCGCGGGCACCCGGCCCGCGACCGGATCCGCCACCGCCCCGCGCGCCACCGGCTCCGCCGACGACTTCAGCGACATCGAGGCCATCCTCAAGAAGCACGGCATATGACGGCAGGACGCCGCCGCGGGGGTGTCACGGCCCCGCAGGCGCCTTCGGGCTGAAACGACACAGAGTGTCGCGCGGGGGTCCGGAACCGTTCACAAGCCGAATCAAGTCGGACGAGACGGTGCGGAATGCGGTAACTCCCGCATATCGCGAGCGTGTTGATCGCGTTCGGGGTCTCTTCTGCGCCATCATCGGCCGCGAGATGCTGGACACAGAGAGCGAGGCCGCGCCGCCGAAGGACGAGCCGCGCGGGTGCCTCTTCGCCCTATCCCAGCCACCGCTGATGATCTTCCTTGCGGTGATCGGGTGTCTGCTCCTCATGGCTGCGCTGCACGACCTGCTGTTGCTGTGAGCCGTACACGTCGGTCCCGGCGCCACCCGCCGGGACCGATGTCGCCCCGACCTCGGCGTCGAGTCGCCGCGCGATTCGGCCGACGGCCGTGCGACTCCCCGGGGACGCGGACCCGCCCGGCACACAGCCAGGCGGCCCTACGGCTCGCCGCCGGGCGATGGTCAGCCCGTCGCTTCCTTCCGGCGGGCCCGATACGCGGCCACGTGCAGCCGGTTCCCGCAGGTGCGGCTGTCGCAGTAGCGGCGGGATCGGTTGCGGGAGAGGTCGACGAAGGCGCGCCGGCAGTCCGGTGCCTCGCAGCGCCGCAGCCGTTCCTGCTCCCCGGCCACCACGAAGAAGGCGAGTGCCATTCCGCAGTCGGCGGCGAGATGGTCGGCCACGGACGCGCCGGGCGCGAAGTAGTGCACATGCCAGTCGTAGCCGTCATGGTCGGTCAGGCGCGGGGTGGTGCCCGCGGCGGCGACCAGCTCGTTGATCAGCCCGGCGGCGGAGCGGGCGTCCGGCGCGGCGAAGATCGCCGCAAAGCGACCCCGGATCCTGCGCACCGCGGAGAGATCGAACTCCGACAGCACGCCCACATCGCTGATCTCGTGGTTTCGTACGAAATCCGCGAGTGCCGGGACATCGGGCAGTCCGTCGGCCGCCGCGTCGTCCTCCGGCGCGGTGTTCACCAGATCGACCACGGTGTCGAGGGCGCACCGGGTGTCGTGGGTGATCAGCACGTTTCGCTCCCTGGCCTGGGGGGGTCGGGCGGACGCCCGCCGATGCTGGCCGATGGTAGCGACAACCCCGCCCGCCGCACCGTCCGCAGCCCGACTCGCTTGCCGGTAGAACGCCGCCGTGCCGCCGACGGTTCCCGCAGCGCGCGGACGCGCACAAGCCGACGCCGCCCCGTGAGCGCTCACGGTGACGGCGCCGGCCTGTGCCGTATGCGGTTGTCTTGGCCCGAGCCGTCTCCCCGAGTGGACGGCGCCGGGCTGCTTTCGGAGGCCGCGACCTAGCTCTCCGCCAGGATGTGCGAGAGCTCCTGATCCAGATCGAAGTGCCGGTGTTCCGTGCCGGGCGGCACGGCGGCGTCGGTTCGCTTCAGGAAGGACTCCAGGGCCCGTGCCGGGGCCTCGAGCAGGGCCTCTCCTTCCGGGGAGCTCAGGGCGATGCACACGACGCCCTGACCATGGCTGCGCGACGGCCAGACACGGACGTCGCCGGTGCCGGTGGGCCGGTGGAGCCCCTCGGCGAGGAGGTCGCGGGCGAACACCCACTCGACGGTCTCCTCGGCTCCGGTGTGGAAGGTGGCGTGCACGGCGTAGGGGTCGGCCGTGTCGTACCGCAGGCCTGCGGGGACAGGCAGGGAGGACTCGCTCGACACAACGAGGCGCAGGTGCAGCTCGCAGCTGACCGTGGTGTTCATAAGCGCCAGGGCCTTTCGCTCAGTGTGCGCTCGGGGATTCGCACGTCGGCGAAATCGACATGCCACCTACGATGCCGTTGTAAACCCCTCTGAGGGTTTTGCGTGTCTTTACGTAACTCTTCCGGCCGAGAACTCGTACGAGACCTACGTCCATTCCAGTGACTGGATTCACTCGGGTAGGGTTTGTCCGTATGAATACGGGGAGTGACGAACCGGGCGAGGTCGCCGTGGCGGCGGACAAGGCGAAGGCGGACCGGAAGGAAGCCGGGCAGGAAGCCGCGCGCGGGGACGGCGGCGGGCTCGGCTCCCGTGCGCCGGAATTCGTCAAGGCGCGCCGGCTGCTGCATCTGAGCTGGCAGGTCGGCGTCTTCGTGGTCGGCCTCGCGGTCGTCGCCGCCGGCATCGTCATGCTGCCGCTGCCGGGACCCGGCTGGGTGGTGATCTTCGGCGGCCTGGCGATCTGGGCGACCGAGTTCGTCTGGGCGCAGCTCGTGCTCCGCTGGACCAAACGCAAGGTCACCGAGGCCGCCCAGCGGGCCCTCGACCCCGAGGTGCGCCGGCGCAACATCACGCTGACCGTGATCGGGCTGGTGATCGTGGCCGCGCTGGTGGGGATCTACGTGTGGAAGTTCGGCCTCGTCATGCCGTGGAAGATCAAGGAACAGTGATCCGGCTCCGCCGCCAGGCCGTCCGTCGCCCCGGCCCCTGGTCGGAAGCACCCCCTGACATGGGGTAATGTTCTTCCTGCGCCCGGGCGATTAGCTCAGTGGGAGAGCGCTTCGTTCACACCGAAGAGGTCACTGGTTCGAACCCAGTATCGCCCACCCGGACCGACGGCCCACCTGCAGAACAGCAGGTGGGCCGTCGGCGTATGCGCAGGCGTCGGCATGGAGGGGGCGCGACGGGCGAGGCGGGACGCGGCGCGGGCGTGGAGTGCCCTGACGCCCGCGTCAACGCTGCCCGCTGGCCTGGGAGCCCTTCCCTCCCGCTCGCATGTGTGGCACCGGCGGGGGGTTCCGAGGAGGCGGCTCACGCCGGAGAACGGCCTGAGCGAGGCGGCTCGTCGCCGGAGAGGGGCCGCGCGCAGGCACGTTTTGCCGAAGCGGCAACAAGTCTCGTGCGCAGTGGACCCGCCGCAAGAACATTTTCACAGAGGCGGCGCCTACCGAGCCTCCTCCCGCCGAGCGAGCCTCCGAGCAGTCCCCCTGGGCCGCGTCAGCCCCCGGGCCACCCCAGGCCCACCGGGACCCGGCGCCGCGCCACCCTCCGCCCCTCAGCCGCCCGCCTCCCAGCATGCGCACGCCCACCATCCGCACGCTCTCCACCCATCCAACCCCAGGAGCCGCCATGCCCCGCCCACTGCCTACCGGCCCTCTGCCTGCCGGTCCCGTGCCCGCTGGTTCGCCGCCCACCGGCCGTATGGCCCCTGGACCCCTGCCCACCAGCGCGTTGCCCACCCACCACCTGATTCCCTCACCGGCCGGTCGTCTCCACCTGGTCGAGCAGGGCCGTGGCCCTCTCGTGTTGCTGGTGCACGGGTTCCCGGAGTCCTGGTACTCCTGGCGGCACCAGT
Source organism: Streptomyces sp. NPDC053069 (assembly GCF_044546895.1). Lineage (NCBI taxonomy): Bacteria > Bacillati > Actinomycetota > Actinomycetes > Kitasatosporales > Streptomycetaceae > Streptomyces > Streptomyces sp. NPDC053069. The sequence continues at coordinate 135,332 of NZ_JBITZN010000010.1, forward strand.
TGCCGGCCCTGGCCGCCGCCGGTTACCGCGCCGTGGCCGTCGACGTCCGGGGCTACGGCCGTTCCTCCAGGCCGGCGGCCGTGGACGCGTACCGGATGCTCGACCTGGTCGCGGACAACGTCGCCGTGGTGGAGGCGCTGGGGGAGGAGTCCGCGGTCGTCGTCGGCCACGACTGGGGCGCCACGATCGCCGCCACCTCCGCCTTGACCAGGCCCGACGTGTTCCGCGCCGTGGCGCTGCTGGGCGTGCCGTACAGTCCGCCCGGCGGCCCACGGCCCAGCGACGTCTTCGCGCGCATGGGCGGTGACGAGGAAGAGTTCTACGTCGGGTACTTCCAGCAGCCGGGCCGGGCCGAGGCGGAGATCGAGCCCGATGTGCGCGGCTGGCTGGCGGGCTTCTACGCCGCCCTGTCCGCGGACACCATGCCCGCCCCGGCCGCCCCCGACCCGCACTTCGTGAGCCGAGGCGGGACCCTGCGCGAACGCTTCCCCACCGGCCCGCTGCCGGCCTGGCTGGGCGAGGGGGACCTCGACTTCCTGGCCGGGGAGTTCGAAAGGACCGGTATGACCGGGGCGCTGAACCGTTACCGGAACATGGACCGGGACTGGGCGGACCTGTCCGACCAGCAGGGCGCCCCGATCACGCGGCCGTCGCTGTTCATCGGTGGCGGTGCGGACGCCTCGCTCGTCTGGCTGGCCGACGCGGTCGAGGCGTACCCCGAGACCCTGCCCGGCCTGCTCGGCTCGCACATCCTCGACGGCTGCGGGCACTTCGTCCAGCAGGAACGTCCGCAGGAGACGAACCGGATCCTCATCGACTGGCTCGCAACCCTCCCCGACCACGGAAGTATCCGAAGATCAAGGTGAAGACGGACTTCCAGACGTACGTGTCCTTCCGGCGGAAGTCCCCCGGACGTTTTCCAAAATGCCGTCACCTTTCTCCGGAAGTACGACAAGCAAGGAATTCTCCTCGACCTCAAGTCCCGAGTGCGGCCCGGTAATCTGACCCTGAATCACTTCCGGGACGGCGTGACGAAGGTCGGCGAGGTCGACGGAAAGCAGCTCGGAATTCCCGTCGGTTCCCACACCATGGCGCTCGTCATCGACAAAAGGTGTTCCGGAAGGCCGACGTCGAGCCGTACCCCGGATGGACCTGGGGCGGTGGACCGACGGCTGCAACCGCGTCAGGGCCGGCATCGTCACCGACCCGGAGGTCGTCGCCCAGGACGACCCCAAGTTCCCCCGTAGCGGGCGAGCCGGGGAGAAGGGGGAGCGCCGTCGCACGGGCGGCGGCGCTCGCCCCCCCGAGTGTGGCCGGTGCCAGGGCGCGGCACATGAGTACGCGTACTCAGATTCATGCGCGGCGATTCATGCGCGGCGATTCATGCGCGGCGATTCATGCGCGGCGATTCATGCGCCGCACCGGTACGGGCACACTCGGTCCATGGACTGGACCCGCTACCGCTTCCGCAGCCTGTGGTCCCTGCCGGTGCCGCCCGCCGCCGTGTACGCGGTGCTGGAACGACCCGAGGACTATCCCCGCTGGTGGCCGCAAGTCCGGTCGGTGACCCGGCTGGACGACGCCACCGGCGTCCTCACCATCCGGTCCGTCCTGCCGTACGACATGACCTTCACCGCACGCAGGACCCGCCACGACCCCGGAGCCGGTGTGCTGGAGGTGTCCCTGTCCGGTGACGTCGAGGGCTGGGCCCGCTGGACGGTCACCGCCGAGGGCCCGGGCACCCTGGCCCGCTACGACCAGGAGGTCCGGGTGCGCAAACCGCTGCTTCGTCGGCTCGCGGTACCGGGCCGCCCCGTCTTCCGCGTCAACCACCGGCTGATGATGCGGGCCGGACGGCGCGGACTGCTGCGGTACCTGGAAGCGGTTTGAACGAAGGGCGCCGGGACCTGTATTGTTCAGTGCGTTCCCGGGCGATTAGCTCAGTGGGAGAGCGCTTCGTTCACACCGAAGAGGTCACTGGTTCGAACCCAGTATCGCCCACCGGGAAAGAGCCGGTCCGCAGCAGCGGGCCGGCTCTTTTGACATCGGCTTCGGGATGCCAGGGGGGCGTCGTGGGCGAGGTGCAGGGCGGCGAACAGCGCAAGGAGGTTCCGAGACTTGGTGCGGACGCGCGCCGGCTCAGGGTCCGCAGTCTGATCAGGATCTTCCTGCTCGTGCTGGTGCTCGCCGGGGTGGTGGCGCTGGCCCGGCTGGCGGCCAACACCGAGCGGGTCACCACGATGTGGGTCGGAGCGCGGATCTCCGCCGACGGCAGCGCCCGTATCACGGAGGTCATCGACTACGACTTCGGATACCCGCACGACGAACGGCACGGCATCTACCGCGACCTGCCGGACCTGCCCTACGACGAGGACCAGGCCCATATCGCCGTCACCATGGACGGCCACCGCGTCCCCTGGGAACTCACGGTGGGCGACTACTACACCGAACCGAACGGTCGCCGTGAGATCGCCACCCGCATCAAGGTCGGCGACCCCGGCAAGGCCGTCACCGGCGTGCACCGCTACCGCGTCCAGTACACCCTGCAGGGCGTCGTGAAGAAGGGCAGGATGGCCTGGGACGCGGTGGGCACCGGCTGGCAGGTCGACCGGTCGCACGTCGAGATCCACGTCGTGGCCCCCCACCTGCTCACCGCCCCGCGCTGCGTGCGGGGCACGGACGGCTCCGAGCGCGGCTGCGCCGTGGAGCCGACCGGCGCCGGTGTGCTCACCGTCAAGCCGGTCCGGCTCCAGGGCAAGGAAGGACTCACCCTCTACGCGACCCGGGGTCACTCCCTGGGGGGAGCGCAGCCGCTGCTGCCCGCGCCGCCCGGCGGCAAGGCCGTCGGCACCACCGTGACCCATCCGCTCCTGGTCGCCCTGTACACCGCCGGCCTCGCCCTCGCCGCCGCGCTGGCCGCGATCGGGCTGCTGCGCCTGTTCGGCCGGGACCGGCCCGCACCCGAGGGCGCCGACACGGCCCTCGGCGCGCCGAGCGCCACACCCCCGCCGGGCCTGAGCCCGGCCCAGGGCGGGATCCTGGCCGACGAGCGGGTCGATCCCCGGCACCAGACCGCCTGGCTGCTCGAAGCCGTCGCGGACGGTCACCTCGTCCTCGCGGGTGCGGAGCACGCGCCGACCCTGCGGCGCCGCAGCAGGGGCGCGGGATCGGACGACCCGGTCAGCAGGGAGGTCCTGCGGTACATCTTCGCCGGGCGTGACGAGATCATGCTGGGCCATTACGACTCGTCCTTCCAGACGGGCTGGCAGGCGCTCGCCCGCCACCTGCGGCAATGGCAGGCCGACTCCGGTCTGTGGGACGCGGCCTCCGTACGCCGCGCGCGCACCGGACGGTACATCGGCATCGCCGCAGCGGTGCTCGGCTTCCTCACCGCCGTGGTGGGCGCGGGCCTCAGCGGGGCCCGCCAGGCGGTCGGGGTGCCGGTGCTCGTCGCGGGCGGGGTCCTCTACGGTGCCGGCCTCGCGCTGGCGCGGCGCGCCTGGGAGCTGCACCGGCGCACCCCCGAGGGCAGCGCCCAGCGGCAGCGGGTCGAGGCGTTCCGGCACTACCTCGCCGATCCGTCCGCCGTGCCGCACGCGGAACCGCTGGACGACGATCAGGTGCGGCACTACACGGCCTGGGCGGTCGCCCTCGGTCTCGGTGACACCTGGCGGCGGGCCGTGGAGACCTCCGCCGTGCCGACCCGGCAGCCCTCCTCCCGCGCCGTACGGCTCGGGCCGGCGCTGGCCGTCGGACTGGTCGTGACCGCCGCACTCTCGTCCAGAGCACCGTCCTCCAGCGGCGGCGGCTCCGGCGGCGGCTCCGGCGCGGGGGGCTCCTCCGGAGACGTCGGCGGCGGAGCGGGCGGCGGCGGAGGCGGCTCCTGGTGAAGCCGGCGCCTGTGCGGGGACGGTCCGGGGGTGCCGCCTCCGCACGGCGGCGGTTCCGGGATTCCACCGCCGGTACGGCAGCGTCTGCCGCTCGCCCCCCACATGCTGCGGCGGCTCTCCGATCACCCCAGGGCGCGCACGGCGGCGGCTCCCCGTGTGCCGCCGCCCGGGAACGCCCCTACGCCGCCGCCGGCAGCTCCGGTCGCAACGGCCAGTCCGTGTGGACGATCTCCTCCGACCCACTGCGCGCGAACCACGCCTGCAGACCGCGCGCCTGCGCCGCGTGCCAGTTGGCCTGGAGCGTGTGCAGCTCGGCGGGGGAGAGGCGTTCGAGACGGGTGGCGAAACGGCGGCCGAGGGCCCGTACGACCTCCAGGGCGGCCAGCGCGTCCGCGCCCGCGTCGTGCGCGCCCTGCAGCGTCACGCCGTAGTGCTCGCACAGGTCCGTCAGCGTGCGGCGGCCCTTGCGGTAGCGGTCCAGGTGTTTGTCCAGCACCCGCGGGTCCAGCACCCTCAGCGGCACCGACTCGAACCAGCGGTCCAGCGACGACGCCCGGTGCCGGCGCAACTCCCGGTCCAGCAACGTGAGATCGAAGGGCGCGTTCATCACCACCAGCGGGCGGCCCATCGCCGCGTGCTCCGCCAGCTGCTCGGCTATCTCGTACATCACCGGCGCGGGCCAGCGGCCGTTGTGCTGCAGGTGCTCCTCCGTCAGCCCGTGCACCGCCGTCGCCTCCTCGGGCACCGGCACCCCCGGATTCACCAGCCAGCGGGACACCCGGGGCCGGGTTCCCGGCGCGTCCTGGACGACGACGGCGGCCGACACGATCCGGTCGGTCTCGACGTCCACGCCCGTCGTCTCCGTGTCGAAGGCGGCCAGCGGCCCCTCGTACCAGTACGTCATCCCAACCCAACTCCTCGTTCTCCCAGGGCAGGTGACGTTCCGTCTTCTGCCCGTTTGGTGATACCCGGGCCGTTTGCGCCGTACGCCGCAAGGAGACAACAGGAGTACGGGTCTTTGCAGTTCAGCGGCCCACAGCGGGGAAACTCTTGGCTTGGAAGGCTGTTGGTCATGGCCACTGTGCAGCCCGAGCGGGGCGGGCTGCTGCCCGATCGCACGGGCCCCCTCCGCGGCACGCTCGCCACCACCGCCTGCATGGAGACACTGCAGGTCGGCTATCTGCACGCGGTCGCCGCCGCGTCCGGCTGCTCGCTGTCCCAGCCCTTCCCGGACAACGGCATCGACTGGCACGTCAGCCACAGCGCGCCCGGACACACCGTCGACGACGAGGTCACCATCAAGGTGCAGCTCAAGGCCACCTACCAGGTCGCGCCGAACCCTCCGGGGCGCTCGTTCTCCTTCACGCTCGACAACGACCACCTGCGCAAGCTCGCCCGCACACCCGTCTCGGTGCACAAGATCCTGGTCGTCATGCTCGTCCCGCGCGCCCGGGACGACTGGCTGCGCGCCAGCCACGACCGGCTCGATCTCAGGCACTGCTGCTACTGGGTCAACCTCGCCGGCCACCCTGTCACCGGCCGGCACCGGACCACCGTGCGGATACCGACCTCGCGCATCTTCGACGACCGGGCGCTCTGCGAGATCATGACGCGGGTCGGGACGGGAGGCAGGCCATGAGGAGCCGTCCGTACGAGGAGCTGCCGCGCCAGGTCCGGCCGCATCCCGAGGATCTCGGCCGGCACCGGCCCCCGGACCCCGCCCAGGTCGACCCCGCCGTGCTCGGCGCCCTGCTGCACCGGCACGGCTGGCAGCGGCGCGGGGGAGCGGCGGGCCGGTACGGCCGCTGGACCCCGCCCGGCCCGGGCGGCGGCGGGACCAGTCTCCTCGTGCCGGAGAGCCGGGCCTTCCCGGACAGCGACGACCTGCTCGGCGAGGCCCTCGACGCCCTCGCCCGCAGCGACACCCCCGCCGCGCGCGAGGTGCTCATCTCCCTCGCCGTACCGAGCGACGAGATCCGCTGGTGGCGCGACACCCCGAGCGGACCGGTGGGCGCCTCGCCCTGGACGGCCGACGAGCAACTGCGCGGCGGCGTCCGGCAGATGCTGCTCGCCGCCGCGCTCGCCACACGCGCGCGTGCCGGCTACTACGGCGCCCGCCACCGCCGCTCCGCCGCAGCACTCCTTCAGGACGTCCTCGTCGGCCCCGCCACCGAAGGGCGCCACCTCACCGCGTTCGTGCCCGTGCCCGCCGGCCGTCCGCTCGCCGTCCGCCTCCACCAGGCCCTGTACGCCGCCCGCGAGGCCATCGACTACCAGCGGGCCACCGGCGGCATGGACGCCTTCGACGGCGCGGTCGAGGCCGGAGTCAGCCGCGAACTGGTCGAGGCGGTCGCTGCGCTGGTCAGGGGCACCGAGGGCGCCCGGATCGCCGTCGCCTGGGCACCCGGCGCCGGCGTTCCCGAGGGCTGCGCCCCCTCCGCCGAGCCCGTCGAGTTCTCGCCCGGGGACCTGCCCGTCCTGCGCGAGGCCGCCGCCCGCTATGTGCGCGAGGAACCCTCCGTCCCGGTCCGCATCACCGGCGCCGTCGTCCGCATGCGCCGCTCCGGACCGGGCGGCGAGGGCACCGTACGGCTGCGCGTCCTCTCCGGCGCCGACGTCCCGCACATCCGCGTCACCCTCGACGAGGAGGACTACCACATCGCCGGCCACGCCCACCTCGTCGGACTTCCGGTGCGGGTGCACGGCCGGCTGGAGCGCCGGGGCGGCTTCCGCCGGCTCACCGGCGCGTCCGGGGTCGTACCCGTGCAGGTGGACGAGGGCGAGCGGGACCGGCTGATGAAGGCCCTCCAGGAAAATCTGGACTTCTTCGAGGAAGCCTGCGGGGAAGCGTACGGGGACGGGGACTGAGGGTGACCGTTTAGCGGTCGGTGCCGTCGGGTCGGTACGATCGCCAGTGCGCGCGCTCCTGGTATGGCGCCGCACCCCACCTTCAGTCAGGAGAGACCGGTGTCAGACGTCCGTGTGATCATCCAACGCGATTCCGAGCGGGAAGAACGCGTGGTGACGACGGGCACTACGGCCGCCGACCTCTTCGCGGGCGAGCGCTCGATCATCGCCGCGCGCGTGGCCGGCGAGCTGAAGGACCTCGCGTACGAGCTGTCCGACGGGGACGAGGTCGAGGGTGTCCAGATCTCGTCCGAGGACGGCCTGAACATCCTGCGCCACTCCACCGCGCACGTCATGGCGCAGGCCGTGCAGGAGCTGTTCCCCGAGGCGAAGCTGGGCATCGGCCCGCCCGTCAAGGACGGCTTCTACTACGACTTCGACGTCGAGAAGCCGTTCACGCCCGAGGATCTCAAGGCCATCGAGAAGAAGATGCAGGAGATCCAGAAGCGCGGGCAGCGCTTCTCCCGCCGTGTGGTCACCGACGAGGCCGCCCGTGAGGAGCTGGCCGCCGAGCCGTACAAGCTGGAGCTGATCGGCCTCAAGGGCTCGGCGTCGCACGACGACGGCGCGGACGTCGAGGTCGGCGCCGGCGAGCTGACGATCTACGACAACCTGGACGCCAAGACCGGCGAGCTGTGCTGGAAGGACCTCTGCCGCGGTCCGCACCTGCCCTCGACCCGGCTCATCCCGGCGTTCAAGCTGATGCGCAACGCGGCCGCCTACTGGCGCGGCAGCGAGAAGAACCCGATGCTCCAGCGCATCTACGGCACCGCCTGGCCGTCCAAGGACGAGCTGAAGGCGCACCTGGACTTCCTCGCCGAGGCCGAGAAGCGCGATCACCGCAAGCTCGGCACCGAGCTGGACCTCTTCTCGATCCCCGAGCAGATCGGCTCCGGCCTCGCCGTCTTCCACCCCAAGGGCGGCATCATCCGCCGGGTCATGGAGGACTACTCGCGGCGCCGCCACGAGGAAGAGGGCTACGAGTTCGTCTACACCCCGCACGCGACGAAGGGGAAGCTCTTCGAGACGTCCGGGCACCTGGACTGGTACGCCGAGGGCATGTACCCGCCCATGCAGCTCGACGAGGGCGTGGACTACTACCTCAAGCCCATGAACTGCCCGATGCACAACCTGATCTTCGACGCGCGCGGCCGGTCCTACCGCGAACTGCCGCTGCGTCTCTTCGAGTTCGGGACCGTGTACCGGTACGAGAAGTCGGGCGTCGTGCACGGCCTGACCCGTGCCCGCGGCTTCACGCAGGACGACGCGCACATCTACTGCACCCGTGAGCAGATGTCCGAGGAGCTGGACAAGACGCTCACGTTCGTCCTGGGGCTGCTGCGCGACTACGGCCTCACCGACTTCTACCTGGAGCTGTCGACCAAGGACCCCGAGAAGTTCGTCGGCTCCGACGAGGTCTGGGAAGAGGCCACGGAGACCCTCCGCCAGGTCGCCGAGAAGCAGGGTCTGCCCCTCGTGCCCGACCCGGGCGGCGCCGCCTTCTACGGCCCGAAGATCTCCGTCCAGGCCAAGGACGCGATCGGCCGGACCTGGCAGATGTCGACCATCCAGCTCGACTTCAACCTGCCCGAGCGGTTCAACCTGGAGTACACCGGCCCCGACGGTTCCAAGCAGCGTCCGGTCATGATCCACCGCGCGCTGTTCGGCTCCATCGAGCGGTTCTTCGCCGTCCTCCTGGAGCACTACGCGGGAGCCTTCCCGGCGTGGCTGGCGCCGGTCCAGGCGCTCGGTATCCCGGTGGGAGACGCGCACGTCGAGTACCTGGAGAAGTTCGCCGCCGAGGCGCGGAAGAAGGGCCTGCGGGTCGAGGTGGACTCCTCCTCGGACCGCATGCAGAAGAAGATCCGCAACGCCCAGAAGCAGAAGGTGCCCTTCATGGTCATCGCGGGCGACGAGGACATGTCGGGCGGCTCGGTCTCCTTCCGCTACCGCGACGGCTCCCAGGAGAACGGCATCCCGTTGGACGAGGCCATCGCGAAGATCGCGAAGGTCGTGGAGGACCGGGTCCAGGTCTGACCCGCACCACCCCGAAGGGCCCCCGGGATCAGCTCCCCGGGGGCCCTTCCTCGTCCGTGCCCCGGGCGAACCGTTGCAACAGCAGCGAGGAGAACGAGCCGGTGATCGCGCCGAGCAGAGCGAGACCGCAGGCCATCAACCCCACCGCGAGGACCCGGCCCAGGGCCGTCACCGGGGCCATGTCGCCGTAGCCGACCGTCGTCAGGGTCGCGCAGGTCCACCAGACCGAGTCACCGAACGTCCGGATCGTGGCGTGCGGAGCGCCACGCTCCGCCTGGTACACCGCGAGGGCACCGGAGAAGCCCAGCAGCACCGCGGACAGGCTGGCGTACAGCATCACGCGCGCGTGCAGCGCGAGGCGTGCGGCACCGCGCCGCCGCTGGACCACGTCGTACAGCCGCACGATACGCAGCGGCCACAGCAACGGCAGCAGCACGACCAGCGTGTCCAGCCAGTGTCGGGTCACGAAGCCGGGCCCACGGCCGCTCAGCCGCCAGTGCATCGCGTAGTCGACGACGAACACCGCCCAGGCGGCAGCGATGATCACGCGCAGGACGTCGTCCAGGGCCGGGGGCAGGTCCCGCGCCAGCACATGCGCCGCGTAGCCGGCGAGATAGACGAACGACGCGATGCCGAGCGGCACCGCGGCGCGCCCCTCCCAGCGTTCCCAGCGCTGCGTTCTGCTGTCGTCGTCCACCGGCCAAGCTTGGCCGGTGCACCCGCTCCCGTTGCCCCGGCGACACGCCGCGAACGGGCGAAGCCATATGCTGCCTAGCATGACGACTGAGCCGGAGCAGCAGATCGGAGTGGGGACGCAGGACGCGTTCCAGCGCCTGTGGACGCCCCACCGGATGGCCTACATCCAGGGTGAGAACAAGCCGAGCGGCCCGGGGGCCGACGACGGCTGCCCGTTCTGCTCGATCCCGGCCAAGTCCGACGAGGACGGTCTGATCGTCCGGCGCGGCGATCATGTGTACGCCGTGCTCAACCTCTACCCGTACAACGGCGGCCACCTGATGACCGTGCCCTACCGGCACGTCGCCGACTACACCGAGCTGACCGGCCCGGAGACCGCCGAACTGGCCGAGCTGACCAAGCAGGCGATGACGGCCCTGCGCTCCGCGTCCGGCGCGCACGGCTTCAACATCGGCATGAACCAGGGCACCGTCGCCGGCGCAGGTATCGCCGCCCACCTCCACCAGCACGTCGTCCCCCGCTGGGGCGGCGACACGAACTTCATGCCGGTCGTGGGCCACACGAAGGTGCTGCCGCAGCTCTTGGCCGACACCAGGAAGATGCTGGCGGAGGCGTGGCCCGCGTAGGTCCGAGGTGCCCTCCGCGGAGGGCACCGCTCACGCGTCGTACAGGTCCGCCTTCCGCGGCGTCGGGTCCTGCACCAACCCGCTGAGGACGCCCGAGCGCATGCCGAACTTCTCCGTGTCCACGCCGTTCTCCTCCAGCACCCTGATCGCCGCCGAGTGCACCACCCGCAGCACCGGTGTGGCCGCGCGCAGCGCGTCGTCGGCCATGAAGCGGTGCCGCCACGGCTGGTCGGCCCAGGCGTGCCGCAGGCCGAAGGGCTCCGGCAGGACCAGCGAGCCGCCGAGCCAGTTGAGCAGCGGCGGGTACCAGGTCAGCGGGGCGCGCGCGGCGAGTCGTACCACCTCGTCGGTGGTGACCAGCGGCAGCATCACCTTCCGGGTCTCCCACGGCTTGAGGGACTTGGCGACCTCCTTGCTCGGCGGCTCCGGCTTGGAGGTGAACACCGGGTTCACCGGTCCGAGCGCATGCCCGGTGACCTCGATGCGCAGCGTCTCGTGCAGCACCGTCACCGTGATCAGCATGGTGAGGACCAGCTGCCCGTCCCACAGCGTCCACTGCACGCCTAGATAGTGCCGGTCGCCGCTGCCGAACTGCTGCTTGTTGCAGATCTCCTGTATCGCGTGCGGCTTCACCTGGAAGGCCTCGACGTCGGTGCCCTCGGGCCGGGCCACCTCCGCGGCCTTCTCGCCGATCGGGGTGACGATCCAGTGCCGTATCGCCGGCTTGGGGAAGCCGCCGGTGTTCAGCGGGCCGCGCTCCAGCAGGGCGAGCTGGTCGTGGATCGCGCGTACGACGTCCCAGCTGCGGAAGGGATGGATCTCCCGGGTCGGATCGGCGGGCAGCAGATCCTCGGCGAGCTGCCAGGCGCCCCAGCGGGTGCCCATGCCGAGTATGCCCTTGGGACCGGCGTAGAAGACCGAGTTCGACTGCTGCTCGGCGCTGAGCCGGGCCAGCGACTGGCGCAGCTCCTCGGCCGCCGTCTGGTTGGGTCCGCGCGGCACGGCCTCGGGGACCTTGGCGCCCACACTGGTGCCCGAGAGCAGGCCGCCCCAGCGGGCCCGCAGATCCCTGGCCGTGCGCTCGCAGATCTGCTTGGCCCAGAACCAGCCGAGCACCGGCAGCACGACGCACGCCCGGGCATACCACGCCCAGAAGCCGCTGAACGGCATCTTGACCAGGAACAGCGCGGCCAGCACGCCGACGCCGGTGAGCAGCACGGTGGCGAGCGTCCCGGCCCGCCTGTCGTCACGCTTGGCGACGAACGTGCGCAGCTGGAACACGAGCAGCCAGGCGATCAGGCCCGGCAGGAAGAGCACTCCGCACAGGACCGTCACTGCGGTCAGGCGGTTGTCGCGCTCCCGGCGGATGTTGTTGGCCGCGAGGCAGTGCTCCACCACGAACTGGGGCTCGGAGCCGAAGGACTGGATGAGCGGCTTGCGGCCGGGAGCGAGCATCCGGGCGACCACGGCCCGCGAGAAGGCCTCACCGAGATTGGGCCTCAGCAGCGCGATCTTGCCGGCCTTGACGGTCGACTGATGCCATTCGTTGTCGGCCTTCTTGATCTCCTCGATCGGGCTGTCCCGGTAGGCCGCGGAGGCCAACGCGGAGGTCGCCGCCTGGCCCTCGTCGCCCGAGACGGGCACCTGGGGCCCGTCCCACTCCGTTCCCAACGACATTCCCGCCCCCATCGTCGGCCTTGCTACTGCGGCCTTCCCGACTTCCTCGCCCCGCACACCTGTTGAACAGGCCCTCGTTGTGATCAGCGTATCCGCCGCCACCGACAGCGCGCGGGCGGACGGCCGAAGCCGCCCGCCCGTGCGCCGGGTTGTGCGCCCGATGACGTACCGTCAGCTAGCCGTTGTCACCCGCCTGTTCACGGATCCGCTCGGCGATCTGCGGCGGCATCGGCTCGTGCCGGGCGTACGAGCGGTCGAAACGGGCCGTGCCGTGCGACAGCGAGCGCAGGTCGACGGCGTACCGGCCGATCTCGAACTCCGGCACCTCGGCCCGGATCACGGTCCGCCCCGAGCCCACCTGCTCGGTGCCGAGCACCCGGCCGCGCCGGCTGGACAGGTCGCTCATCACGGCGCCCACGTAATCGTCGCCGACCAGCACGGACACCTCGGCCACCGGCTCCAGCAGATGGATCTTCGCGTCCGCCGCGGCCTCGCGCAGCGCCAGCGCGCCCGCGGTCTGGAACGCGGCGTCGGAGGAGTCCACCGAGTGCGCCTTGCCGTCGACCAGCGTGACCCGTACGTCCACGAGCGGATAGCCGGCGGCGACGCCCTTGGCGGCCTGGGCCCGCACGCCCTTCTCCACGGACGGGATGAACTGGCGCGGTACGGCGCCGCCGACCACCTTGTCCACGAACTCGATGCCCGAGCCGCCCGGCAGCGGCTCCACCTCGATCTCGCAGATGGCGTACTGCCCGTGTCCGCCGGACTGCTTCACATGCCGCCCGCGTCCGGTGGCCTTGTTCGCGAACGTCTCGCGCAGGGAGACCTTGTGCGGGACGACGTCGACCTGGACGCCGTAGCGGCTGCGCAGCCGTTCCAGGGCGACGTCCGCGTGGGCCTCGCCCAGGCACCACAGGACCACCTGGTGGGTGTCCTGGTTCTGCTCCAGCCGCATCGTCGGATCCTCGGCCACCAGCCGGGACAGGCCCTGCGAGAGCTTGTCCTCGTCGGCCTTGCTGTGCGCCTGGATGGCGATCGGCAGCAGCGGGTCGGGCATCCGCCACGGCTCCATCAGCAGCGGGTCGTCCTTCGCGGAGAGCGTGTCCCCGGTCTCGGCCCGGCCCAGCTTGGCCACACACACCAGGTCGCCGGCCACGGCGTGCGTCACCGGACGCTGCTGCTTGCCGAAGGGCATGGTCAGGGCGCCGACCTTCTCGTCGACGTCGTGGTCCTCGTGGCCGCGGTCGGCCAGCCCGTGCCCCGAGACGTGCACCGTCTGGTCGGGGCGCAGGGTGCCGGAGAAGACGCGCACCAGCGAGACACGGCCGACGTAGGGGTCGGAGGAGGTCTTGACGACCTCGGCGACCAGCGGGCCGGCGGTGTCGCACGGCTTCAGCTCGCGCGGCTTGCCGTCGATGGTGGTGACGTCGGGCAGCGGGTGCTCGAACGGGGTCGGGAAGCCGCCGGTGACCAGCTCCAGCAGCTCGACCGTGCCGAGGCCCTGCCTGGCGCCCTCGGCGGCGGGGGCGGCGGCCAGGACGGGGAAGAACGAGCCACGGGCGACGGCCCGCTCCAGGTCCTGGACCAGTGTCGTGACGTCGACCTGTTCGCCGCCGAGATAGCGCTCCATGAGGGTCTCGTCCTCGCTCTCGGCGATGATCCCCTCGATGAGCCGGTTGCGGGCCTCCTCGATGTCCGGCAGCTGGTCCTCGCCGGGTTCGGACTCCTTGCGCTCCCCGGTCGAGTAGTCGAACAGCTTCTGCGAGAGCAGCCCGATCAGCCCGGTCACGGGCGCGTGCCCGTCGGGCCCCTCGGGGCCGCGCAGCGGCAGGTACAGCGGGAGCACGGCGTCGGGATCGTCGCCGCCGAAGGCCTCCGCGCAGATCCGCGTCATCTCCTCGAAGTCCGCGCGCGCGGCCTCCAGGTGCGTGATCACGATCGCCCGCGGCATGCCGACGGCCGCGCACTCCTCCCAGACCATCCGGGTGGAGCCGTCCACGCCGTCCGAGGCGGAGACGACGAACAGGGCCGCGTCCGCGGCGCGCAGACCGGCCCTGAGCTCCCCGACGAAGTCGGCGTAGCCGGGGGTGTCGAGCAGGTTGATCTTGATGCCGTCCCATTCGACGGGCACCAGGGAGAGCTGTACGGAGCGCTGCTGCCGGTGCTCGATCTCGTCGTAGTCCGAGACGGTGCCGCCGTCCTCCTTGCGGCCCGCCCGGTTCACCGCCCCCGCGGTCAGCGCGAGGGCCTCCACCAGAGTCGTCTTGCCCGAACCGGAGTGGCCGACCAGCACCACGTTCCGTACGGACGCGGGCTGGTCGGCCTCAAGAGCCCTGCCGGCGGCCCCGGGGTGGTGTGTCTGAGTCTTGTCGCCCATGATCCTGCCTCCCGTGCACGGTGAGGTCACTGTGGGCGCGGACACGCGGGACCCGCGTGCACTGGCGGCTCCGGCGACGCCCGCGGTTATTCGAGCTTTCCACTCCCGTCACGCTGCGTCCATACGAACGACAGCCGCGGACGCCGATCGCGTCCCGCGCGCCCGCGCGCGGCGGCGCACGCCGGTTCGCTCCACGGGCTGCGGGTGCCCGCCCGTCACGCACGCGTGCGCGTGGCTACGATGGGCCAGCCGGAGGCCACCAGGGCCGCGGCGACACCGACCGTCGGGAAGGCCATGCTGAACAAGTACGCGCGTGCATTCTTCACGCGTGTCCTCACACCGTTCGCCGCGTTTCTCATCCGCCGGGGCGTGAGCCCCGACACGGTCACGCTCATCGGCACGGCCGGTGTGGTCGCGGGTGCGCTGGTCTTCTACCCCCGGGGCGAGTTCTTCTGGGGCACGGTCGTGATCACCCTGTTCGTCTTCTCCGACCTGGTCGACGGCAACATGGCCCGTCAGCTGGGCCGCTCCAGCCGCTGGGGCGCGTTCCTCGACTCCACCCTCGACCGGGTCGCCGACGGTGCCATCTTCGGCGGCTTCGCGCTCTGGTACGCGGGCCACGGCCACAACAACGCACTGTGCGCGGTCTCGATCTTCTGCCTGGCCAGCGGCCAGGTGGTGTCCTACACCAAGGCGCGCGGCGAGTCCATCGGACTGCCGGTCGCCGTCAACGGCCTCGTCGAACGCGCCGAGCGGCTGGTGATCTCGCTGGTCGCGGCCGGTTTCGCGGGCCTGCACAAGTTCGGTGTGCCGGGCATCCAGTGGCTGCTGCCGATCGCCCTGTGGATCGTCGCCGTCGGCAGCCTCGTCACGCTGATCCAGCGGGTCGTCACGGTCCGCCGCGAGTCCGCCGAGGCGGAGGCGGCGGCCCAGCAGAACGCCGAGGCCGCCCAGTGAGCGCCGCCGAACGGCTCACCGACGCGCTCTACGGCGCCGGCTGGAGCACCGTCAAGAAGCTCCCCGAACCGGCCGCGGTCCGCCTCGGCCGGACGATCGCCGACCTGGCCTGGAAACAGCGCGGCAAGGGTGTGCAGCGCCTGGAGTCGAACTACGCGCGCGTGCTGCCCGACGCCGGCCCCGAGCGGCTGCGCGCGCTGTCCCGCGCGGGCATGCGCTCCTACCTGCGCTACTGGATGGAGTCCTTCCGGCTGCCGGCCTGGAGCCGCGAGCGCGTGAAGTCGGGCTTCGACCCCAAGGACATACATTTCCTCACCGACGGGCTGGCCGCAGGCAAAGGCGTGGTCCTTGCCCTGCCGCACATGGCCAACTACGACCTCGCCGGCGCCTGGGTCACCACCAAGCTGGAGACGCCCTTCACCACGGTCGCCGAGCGGCTCAAGCCCGAAACGCTCTACGACCGTTTCGTCGCCTATCGCGAGGGCCTCGGCATGGAGGTCCTGCCGCACAGCGGCGGCTCGGCCTTCGGCACCCTGGCCCGCAGGCTGCGCGACGGCGGCCTGGTCTGCCTGGTCGCCGACCGGGACCTGTCCGCCTCCGGCGTAGAGGTCGACTTCTTCGGTGAGCGGACCCGGATGCCCGCGGGCCCCGCCCTGCTCGCCCAGCAGACCGGCGCCCTGCTGCTCCCGGTCACCCTCTGGTACGACGACTCGCCCGTCATGCAGGGCCGTGTGCACTCCCCGGTCGAGGTACCGCAGTCAGGTACGCGGGCCGAGAAGACGTCCGTCATGACACAGGCGCTGGCCGACGCCTTCGCCACCGGGATCGCCGACCATCCGGAGGACTGGCACATGCTCCAGCGGCTGTGGCTCGCCGACCTCGACCCCGCGAAGGGACCCTCGTGAGAATCGGGATCGTCTGCCCGTACTCCTGGGACGTGCCCGGTGGCGTCCAATTCCACATCCGCGACCTCGCCGAGTACTTCATCCGCCTCGGCCACGACGTCTCCGTCCTCGCCCCGGCCGACGACGACACCCCGCTGCCGCCGTACGTCGTCTCGGCCGGCCGTGCCGTCCCGGTGCCCTACAACGGCTCAGTGGCCCGCCTGAACTTCGGCTTCCTCTCGGCCGCCCGGGTGCGGCGCTGGCTGCACGACGGCGCCTTCGACGTGGTCCACATCCACGAACCGACCTCGCCCTCGCTCGGCCTGCTGACCTGCTGGGCGGCCTCCGGGCCGATCGTGGCCACCTTCCACACCTCCAACCCGCGCTCGCGCGCGATGATCGCCGCGTACGCCATCCTGCAGGCCGCCCTGGAGAAGATCAGCGCCCGGATCGCGGTCAGCGAGTACGCCCGCCGGACCCTGGTCGAACACCTCGGCGGGGATGCGGTGGTCATCCCCAACGGCGTCGACGTCGACTTCTTCGCCAAGGCCGAGCCCAAGCAGGAGTGGCAGGGCGACACCATCGGGTTCATCGGCCGTATCGACGAGCCCCGCAAGGGCCTGCCCGTCCTGATGAAGGCCCTGCCGAAGATTCTCGCCGCCCGCCCGCAGACCCGGCTGCTGGTCGCGGGCCGCGGCGACGAGGAGGCGGCCGTCGAGGACCTGCCCCGGGAGCTCCGCTCCCGGGTCGAGTTCCTCGGCATGATCAGCGACGAGGACAAGGCGCGCTTCCTGCGCAGCGTCGATCTGTACGTCGCGCCCAACACCGGCGGCGAGAGCTTCGGCATCATCCTGGTCGAGGCCATGTCGGCGGGCGCCCCCGTGCTCGCCTCCGACCTCGACGCCTTCGTCCAGGTACTCGACCAGGGCGAGGCCGGCGAGGTCTTCGCCAACGAGGACGCCGACGCGCTCGCCGAGGCGGCCGTACGCCTGCTGGAGGACCCGGCGCGCCGGGAGGAGCTGCGCGAGCGCGGGAGCACGCACGTGCGGCGGTTCGACTGGTCGACGGTCGGCGCGGACATCCTGTCCGTCTACGAGACGGTCACGGCCGGCGCGGCGGCGGTCGCCGCGGACGAGCGGACGACGGGCCTGCGGGCGCGGTTCGGTCTGGCACGGGACTGACGAACGGCCCGGTCCGGTCCGGCTGGTGTGGGCTTGAGTGGTGTTCGGGCGGGGTTCGGCCGGCGTGGGCTTGAGTGGTGTTCGGGTGCGGTTCGGCCGGCGTGGGCTTGAGCGGTGTCCGGGTGCGGCTCGGCCGGCCCGGGATCGACGGGTGTCCGGCGCTGCTGGGCACGCCCATGTCCCTCGGCCGTCTTGGGGGCTGGCGACCGGCGGCGGATGGCCTCAGGCGGCGCGGGGGCGGAGACCGGCGGCGGGTGGCTTCGGGCGGCGCAGGGGGTGCCCACTGGCAGCCGATAGCCTTCCGCCGTGACCGCAACCCTCATCTGGATCCTCGTCGCGCTCGTCGCGATCGGCGTGTACCTGAGCTGGACGGCCGGGCGGCTGGACCGGCTGCACGTGCGGATGGACGCCGCGCGGGCCGCGCTCGACGCACAGCTGCTGCGCAGGGCCTCCGTCACACAGGAACTGGCCACCTCGGGAGTGCTGGACCCGGCCGCCTCGATCGTGCTGTACGAGGCCGCCCACGCCGCCCGGCAGGCCGAGGAGGAGCAGCGGGAGGTCGCCGAGAGCGAGCTGAGCCAGGCGCTGCGCGCGGTCTTCGAGGACCCCGGCCAGGTGGAGGCCGTACGTGAGGCCCCGGGCGGCGAGGAGGCGGCCCGTGAGCTGGCCGAGGCCGTCCGCCGGGTCCCGATGGCCCGTCGCTTCCACAACGACGCCGTAGGAGCCGCCCGCAGACTCCGCGAGCACCGCAAGGTCCGCTGGTTCCGGCTGGCCGGGCACGCCCCCTTCCCGCTGGCGTTCGAGATGGACGACGAGCCCCCCGCGGCCCTGGTGGAGCGGGCCTCCTGAACCCGCGGGGAACCTTCCCCGGACGAAAAGGATCCACCGGCTTGCCATTGGCCCTTGCTGTGGCCTGGTCCACTCGCGTTTCCTCGTCGGTGCACAAACCCTCTTTCCCATCAGTGAGGTCACCCGTGTCCACCATCGAGAACCAGGCTCCCGAGACCGGCACCGCCCGCGTGAAGCGCGGCATGGCCGAGCAGCTCAAGGGCGGCGTGATCATGGACGTCGTCACGCCGGAGCAGGCGAAGATCGCCGAGGACGCGGGCGCCGTCGCCGTCATGGCCCTGGAGCGGGTCCCGGCCGACATCCGCAAGGACGGCGGCGTGGCCCGTATGTCCGACCCGGACATGATCGAGGGCATCATCGACGCCGTCTCGATCCCGGTCATGGCCAAGTCCCGCATCGGCCACTTCGTCGAGGCCCAGGTCCTGCAGTCCCTCGGCGTCGACTACATCGACGAGTCCGAGGTGCTCACCCCGGCCGACGAGGTCAACCACTCCGACAAGTGGGCCTTCACCACCCCGTTCGTGTGCGGTGCCACCAACCTCGGCGAGGCCCTGCGCCGCATCGCCGAGGGCGCCGCGATGATCCGCTCCAAGGGCGAGGCCGGCACCGGCAACGTCGTCGAGGCCGTCCGTCACCTGCGCCAGATCAAGAACGAGATCGCCAAGCTGCGCGGCTTCGACAACCACGAGCTGTACGCCGCCGCCAAGGAGCTGCGCGCCCCGTACGAGCTGGTCAAGGAGGTCGCCGAGCTGGGCAAGCTCCCGGTGGTCCTCTTCTCCGCCGGTGGCGTGGCCACCCCGGCCGACGCCGCCCTGATGCGTCAGCTCGGCGCCGAGGGCGTCTTCGTCGGCTCCGGCATCTTCAAGTCCGGCGACCCGGCCAAGCGCGCCGCCGCCATCGTGAAGGCCACCACCTTCTACGACGACCCGAAGATCATCGCGGACGCGTCCCGCAACCTCGGCGAGGCCATGGTCGGCATCAACTGCGACACCCTGCCCGAGGCCGAGCGGTACGCGAACCGCGGCTGGTAATCACAGGCTCACAGGTACACCACCCCATGAACACTCCTGTCATAGGCGTCCTGGCCCTCCAGGGCGACGTACGGGAGCACCTCATCGCCCTGGCCGCGGCCGACGCCGTGGCCAGGCCGGTGCGGCGCCCCGAGGAACTCGCCGAGGTCGACGGCCTCGTGCTGCCCGGCGGCGAGTCCACCACCATCTCCAAGCTGGCCATCCTCTTCGGCGTGATGGAGCCCCTCCGCGCGCGCGTGCGTGACGGTATGCCCGTCTACGGCACCTGCGCCGGCATGATCATGCTCGCCGACAAGATCCTCGACCCGCGCTCGGGCCAGGAGACCATCGGCGGCATCGACATGATCGTGCGCCGCAACGCCTTCGGCCGCCAGAACGAGTCCTTCGAGGCCGCGGTCGACGTGAAGGGCATTCCGGGCGATCCTGTGGAGGGCGTCTTCATCCGCGCTCCCTGGGTGGAGTCCGTGGGTGCCGGGGCCGAGGTGCTCGCCGAGCACGACGGCCACATCGTCGCCGTCCGCCAGGGCAACGCGCTCGCCACGTCGTTCCACCCGGAACTGACCGGCGACCACCGTGTTCACTCGCTGTTCGTCGACATGGTGCGCGCCAACGGGACCGCCGAGTCCTTGTAGGATCTCTGGGGATCCCCCCAGCCGTTCAGGCCTCGGGGAGTTCGTTCAGGATGGGTTACGCGAAGGAGACAGGCAGATGTCCGGCCACTCTAAATGGGCCACGACGAAGCACAAGAAGGCCGTGATCGACGCCAAGCGCGGCAAGCTCTTCGCGAAGCTGATCAAGAACATCGAGGTCGCGGCGCGGATGGGCGGCGTCGACCTCGACGGCAACCCGACCCTCTACGACGCGGTCCAGAAGGCCAAGAAGCAGTCGGTCCCGAACAAGAACATCGACTCCGCGATCAAGCGTGGTGGCGGTCTCGAGGCCGGCGGCGCCGACTACGAGACGATCATGTACGAGGGCTACGGCCCCAACGGCGTCGCGGTGCTCATCGAGTGCCTCACCGACAACCGCAACCGCGCCGCCTCCGACGTCCGCGTCGCCATGACCCGCAACGGCGGCAACATGGCCGACCCGGGCTCGGTGTCGTACATGTTCAGCCGCAAGGGCGTCGTGATCGTCCCCAAGGGTGAGCTGAGCGAGGACGACGTCCTCGGGGCCGTCCTCGACGCGGGCGCCGAGGAGGTCAACGACCTCGGCGACACCTTCGAGGTCATCAGCGAGGCCACCGACCTGGTCGCGGTCCGCACCGCCCTCCAGGAGGCCGGCATCGACTACGACTCCGCCGAGTCCAGCTTCGTGCCGTCCGTCCAGGTCGAGCTGGACGAGGAGGGCGCCAAGAAGATCTTCAAGCTCATCGACGCGCTCGAGGACAGCGACGACGTGCAGAACGTGTTCGCGAACTTCGACGTGAGCGACGAGATCATGGAGAAGGTCGGCGCCTGACGCTGCCGCGGGCTTCGCAGGTCTCACGGGCCGACGGGACAACCCGTCGGCCCGTCGCTTTGCCGGGCGCCGGTGCGGGGCGTTGTCAGTGGCAACCGATAGCCTGCACAAACAGCTGATCGAGCCGGCTTGTCGAGTCGGCTGATCGAGTCGGCGGAGGGAGGGGCGCGGTGCGCGTACTGGGGGTGGACCCCGGGCTGACCCGGTGTGGTGTCGGTGTCGTCGAGGGGGTCGCGGGCCGCCCGCTCACCATGCTCGGCGTCGGTGTCGTACGGACACCTGCGGACGCCGACCTCAGTCACCGCCTCCTCGCCGTCGAGCAGGGCCTGGAGCAGTGGCTGGACGAGCACCGGCCCGAGTTCGTCGCCGTCGAGCGCGTCTTCAGCCAGCACAACGTGCGTACGGTGATGGGCACCGCCCAGGCCAGCGCCGTGGCCATGCTGTGCGCCGCCCGGCGCGGCATCCCCGTCGCCCTGCACACCCCGAGCGAGGTCAAGGCCGCCGTCACCGGTACCGGCCGTGCCGACAAGGCCCAGGTCGGCGCCATGGTCACCCGGCTGCTGCGGCTCTCCGCACCGCCCAAGCCGGCCGACGCCGCCGACGCCCTGGCGCTCGCCATCTGCCACATCTGGCGCGCGCCCGCCCACAACCGGCTCCAGCAGGCGGTCGCCCGCCACACCGGCAACGCCCACACCGGCAACGCCCACACCGTCAACGCCCACACCGTCAACGCACCGAAAGGCCGTACGGCATGATCGCCTTCGTCAGCGGCACGGTCGCCGCGCTCGCCCCCGACGCCGCGGTCGTCGAGGTCGGCGGTGTCGGCATGGCCGTCCAGTGCACGCCGAACACGCTGTCCACGCTCCGCCTGGGCCAGCCGGCCAAGCTGCACACCTCCCTGGTCGTACGCGAGGACTCCCTCACCCTGTACGGCTTCGCCGACGACGACGAGCGTCAGGTCTTCGAGCTGCTCCAGACCGCGAGCGGCGTCGGCCCGCGCCTGGCCCAGGCCATGCTCGCCGTGCACACCCCGGACGCGCTGCGCCGCGCCGTCGCCACCGGCGACGAGAAGGCCCTGACCGCCGTGCCCGGCATCGGCAAGAAGGGCGCGCAGAAACTGCTGCTGGAGCTGAAGGACCGGCTCGGCGAACCCGTCGGCGCCCCCGTGGTCGGCGCCCCGGTCACCCAGGGCTGGCGTGACCAGCTGCACGCCGCCCTCATCGGCCTCGGCTACGCCACCCGAGAGGCCGACGAGGCCGTCGCCGCGGTCACCCCGCAGGCCGAGGCCGCGGGCGGCAACCCGCAGATCGGGCAGCTGCTGAGGACCGCCCTGCAGACCCTGAACCGCGCCCGCTGACCCCACGACGATCGAGGCACACGCATATGAACTGGGACGACACCACCGACACCCCCGCCCCCGAGCGGCTCGTCGGTGCGTCCGCCGATCGGGAGGACCAGGCCGTCGAGGCCGCTCTGCGCCCCAAGGACCTCGGCGAGTTCATCGGCCAGGAGAAGGTGCGCGAACAGCTCGACCTCGTCCTGCGGGCCGCACGCGCGCGTGGCGCCACCGCCGACCATGTGCTCCTCTCCGGCGCACCCGGCCTCGGCAAGACCACCCTCTCGATGATCATCGCGGCCGAGATGGGCGCGCCCATCCGCATCACCTCGGGCCCCGCCATCCAGCACGCCGGCGACCTCGCCGCGATCCTCTCCTCCCTGCAGGAGGGCGAGGTCCTCTTCCTCGACGAGATCCACCGCATGTCCCGGCCCGCCGAGGAGATGCTGTACATGGCGATGGAGGACTTCCGCGTCGACGTCATCGTCGGCAAGGGACCCGGCGCCACCGCCATCCCCCTGGAGCTGCCCCCCTTCACCCTGGTCGGCGCGACCACCCGCGCGGGCCTGCTGCCACCCCCGCTGCGCGACCGCTTCGGCTTCACCGCGCACATGGAGTTCTACGAGCCGCACGAACTGGAGCGGGTCGTCCACCGCTCGGCGAACCTGCTGGACGTCGAGATCGAGCCGGACGGCGCCACCGAGATCGCCGGCCGCTCCCGTGGCACGCCCCGTATCGCCAACCGCCTGCTGCGCCGCGTCCGCGACTACGCCCAGGTCAAGGCGGACGGCCTGATCACCCGCGAGATCGCCGCGGCCGCCCTCGCCGTCTACGAGGTCGACACGCGCGGCCTGGACCGCCTCGACCGCGCCGTCCTGCAGGCCCTGCTGAAGCTCTTCGGCGGCGGCCCGGTCGGCCTGTCCACGCTCGCCGTCGCGGTGGGGGAGGAGCGGGAGACCGTCGAGGAGGTCGCCGAACCCTTCCTCGTCCGCGAGGGACTGCTCGCCCGCACCCCGCGCGGCCGGGTCGCCACGCCCGCCGCCTGGGCGCACCTCGGCCTGACCCCGCCCCGCTCGGCGACCGGGGGAAACGGACAACAGGACCTGTTCGGCAGCTGACGGCGCGATGATGGATACGGGACGGCGAAGGCATTGGCACCAGCAGGAACCCAGGTGCCATGCTGAGCGTTGTTCCATGCACGCGGACTCGCTTAGACTCCGCCGATGCCGCCCTTGCGGGCGGCGCCGACCACACCCCCGTCAACAGGCCGCTCTCCGTCGCGGTCGCGCGAAGGAAATTCCGTCCCGTGAATGCCTTTACCCTTCTCCCCTTCATCGTGCTCATCGCGGCCATGTTCCTGATGACGCGCTCGGCCAAGAAGAAGCAGCAGCAGGCCGCCCAGATGCGTAATGAGATGCAGCCTGGCTCCGGTGTCCGCACGATCGGGGGGATGTACGCGACGGTCAAGGAGGTCAACGAGGAGACCGTCCTCCTCGACGCCGGCCCCGGCGTCGAGCTCCTCTTCGCCAAGAACGCGATCGGCGCCGTCCTCACCGACGACGAGTACAACCGCATCGTCCACGGCATCGAGCACGACCTGAAGTCCGACGCCGACATCGTCCCGGACGACGCCTCCTCCCTCACCGAGACCGACGAGTCCGACTCGCCCGCTGCCGCCGCCTCCGACGACAAGGCCGTCGACCTCGGTAAGAAGGACGCTGCCGAGGACGACACCGACACGGCCGAGGCCGCCGAGGCCAAGGCGGAGGACGAGCCGAAGAAGACCGACGGCGACTCCGACGCGAAGTAGTCACGCCCCGGTGGTGCGCTGGGCGGCATCATCACGCCCCGCGCACCACCGGGCGTCTGTTTCCCGCACGGAACAGCCCGACACCATGTCATGGCCGACCGCGCCGACCGGGCGCGGGGCGGCCCGAGAGGGAGTACGAGAAGGTGGCAGCACCTAAGAGGGGCCGGAGCGCGAGTGCCCAGAGCAAGCCAGGGCGCTCGCTGGCCCTCATCCTGATCGCCATCGTGGCGCTCACCGGAGGCATGTTCCTCTCCGGGAACACCACTCCGCGTCTCGGCATCGACCTCGCCGGTGGTACGAGCATCACGCTCAAGGCGAAGGCCGACCAGGGATCCGCGATCAACAAGGCCAACATGGACACCGCGGTCGACATCATGAACCGCCGTGTCAACGGCCTCGGCGTCTCCGAGGCGGAGGTGCAGACCCAGGGGAACGACAACATCATCGTCAACATCCCCAAGGGCACCAACTCCAAGGAAGCCCAGCAGCAGGTGGGCACCACCGCCAAGCTGTACTTCCGCCCTGTCCTGGCCAGCGGGCCCAGCCTCCCCGCCGCGAAGAGCCCCTCGCCGAGCGCCTCCCCCAGCGGCAGCTCCTCGCCGAACCCGAGCACGAGCTCCTCCGCCTCTTCCTCCTCCAAGGAGAAGGCGTCCTCGTCCTCCACGGGCTCCCCGTCCCCGACGGCGTCGGCGACCTCCCAGGGCCGCGCCGTCACCGACGCGCTGAAGGCCGGCTCCACTCCCTCGCCGAGCGCGTCCTCCAGCGGCAGCTCCAAGCCGTCCGCGAAGCCGTCGGCCACGCCGTCCGGGTCCGCGAGCGGCAACTCGGCCGCCGCCAAGCTCCAGGCCCAGTACGCCGCCCTCGACTGCACGGACCCGGCCCAGCGGGCCAAGGTGGGCGGCGCCTCCAAGCCCGGCGAGCCCACCATCGCCTGCGGTCAGATCAAGAAGATCTGGTACAAGTACGTGCTCGGCCCGGCCGCCGTCGACGGCACCGAGGTGAAGAAGGCGCAGGCCGTCTTCAACACCACGAGCGCCGCCGGCTGGCAGGTCCAGATGACCTTCACCTCCAGCGGCTCCAAGAAGTTCGCGGACATCACCGGCGAGCTGGCGAAGAAGCAGGACCCGCAGAACGAGTTCGGCATCGTCCTCGACGGCGAGGTCGTCTCCAGCCCGTTCGTGCGGGAGGCCATCACCGGCGGCCAGGCGGAGATCTCCGGCAGCTTCACGCAGCAGGACGCCCAGGGTCTCGCCAACATGCTCTCGTACGGCGCCCTGCCGCTCTCCTTCCAGGAGCAGTCCGTCACCACCGTCACCGCCGCGCTCGGCGGTGAGCAGCTGCACGCCGGTCTGCTCGCCGGCGCGATCGGCCTCGCCCTGGTCGTGATCTACCTGGTCGTCTACTACCGCGGCCTGTCGATCGTCGCCATGGCGTCGCTGCTGGTCTCCGCGATCCTCACCTACGTGATCATGTCGCTGCTCGGCCCGGCCATCCACTTCGCGCTGAACCTGCCGGCCGTGTGCGGTGCCATCGTCGCCATCGGTATCACCGCGGACTCGTTCATCGTGTACTTCGAACGCATCCGGGACGAGATCCGCGAGGGCCGCTCGCTGCGCCCCGCCGTCGAGCGGGCCTGGCCGCGCGCCCGGCGCACCATCCTGGTCTCGGACTTCGTGTCGTTCCTCGCCGCCGCCGTCCTGTTCATCGTGACCGTCGGCAAGGTCCAGGGCTTCGCGTTCACCCTCGGCCTGACCACCCTGCTCGACGTCGTCGTCGTCTTCTTCTTCACCAAGCCGCTGATGACGCTGCTCGCCCGCCGCCCGTTCTTCGCGAACGGCCACAAGTGGTCCGGCCTCGACCCGAAGAGCCTGGGTGCCAAGCCGCCGCTGCGCCGCACCCGCCGTCCCGCCGGTCCTGCCGCCGGCCCTGTCGACCCGAAGGAGGCCTGAGCGATGTCGAAACTCGGCAACCTCGGCGCTCGACTGCACCGCGGCGAGATCTCGTACGACTTCGTCGGCAAGCGCAAGATCTGGTACGGCATCTCGATCCTGATCACCATCACGGCCATCCTCGGCCTGGCGGTGCGCGGCCTGAACATGGGCATCGAGTTCCAGGGCGGCGCGGTCTTCACCACGCCGACCAAGATGAGCACGTCGGTCGCCCAGGCGGAGACCTACGCCAAGGACGCCTCCGGTCATGAGGCGATCGTGCAGAAGCTCGGCAACGGCAGCCTGCGCATCCAGATCGCCGGCATCGACACCGGCCAGTCCGACAAGATCAAGCAGGAACTGGCCAAGGACCTCAACCTCAACCCCGAGAAGCTCGCCGCCGACCTGGTCGGCCCGAGCTGGGGCGAGCAGATCGCCAACAAGGCCTGGGAAGGCCTCGGCATCTTCATGGTGCTCGTCGTGATCTACCTGGCCATCGCCTTCGAGTGGCGCATGGCCGTCGCGGCCCTGGTCGCGCTGATCCACGACATCACCATCACGACCGGTATCTACGCCCTGGTCGGCTTCGAGGTCACGCCCGGTACGGTCATCGGTCTGCTGACGATCCTCGGTTACTCGCTCTACGACACGGTCGTCGTCTTCGACAGTCTCAAGGAGCAGACGAAGGACATCACCAAGCAGACGCGCTTCACCTTCAGCGACATCGCCAACCAGTCGATCAACGGCACGCTGGTCCGTTCGATCAACACCACGGTCGTCGCCCTGCTGCCGGTCGCGGGTCTGCTGTTCATCGGTGGCGGCTTCCTCGGCGCAGGCACGCTCAACGACATCTCGCTGTCGCTGTTCGTCGGCCTCGCGGCCGGTGCCTACTCGTCGATCTTCATCGCCACGCCGCTCGTCGCCGACCTCAAGGAGCGGGAGCCGGCGCTGAAGGCCCTCACCAAGCGGGTCCTGGCCAAGCGCGCCCAGGCCGCCGCCGAGGAGAACGTCGCGGGCGACCGTGCCGACGACGACTCCGCCGACACCGCCCCCGCCGTCGTGGGCCCGCGCAACCAGCCCGCGTCCCGCAACCGGGGCCGCGGCCGACCCTCCGGGAAGCGCCGATGACCGAGCTCGCGGACATCTCAGGGCTGCTGCTCAGCCGCATCCGTGACGTCGCCGACTACCCCGAGCAGGGCGTGATGTTCAAGGACATCACCCCGCTGCTCGCGGACCCGGCCGCGTTCACGGCGCTCACCGACACGCTGGCCGAGATCGCGGCGAACACCGGCGCGACCAAGATCGTCGGACTGGAGGCCCGGGGCTTCATCCTCGGCGCCCCGGTCGCCGTCCGCGCGGGTCTCGGCTTCATCCCGGTCCGCAAGGCGGGCAAGCTGCCCGGAGCGACGCTGCGCCAGGCGTACGACCTGGAGTACGGGTCGGCCGAGATCGAGGTGCACGCGGAGGACCTGTCGGCCGGTGACCGAGTGCTGATCGTGGACGACGTCCTGGCCACGGGCGGTACGGCCGAGGCCGCGATCCACCTCATCCAGCGGGCCGGTGCCGAGGTCTCGGGCCTGGCGGTGCTGATGGAACTCGGCTTCCTCGGCGGTCGCGCCCGGCTGGAGCCGGCGCTCGGCTCGGCGCCGCTGGAGGCGCTGCTCCAGGTCTGAGCAGGTTGCTGCACGAGCGGCCCCGGCCTCGCCGGGGCCGCTTTGTGTTTCCCACCGGCACCACCTGTGCGGCATGCGCCGACTGGTGCGGTGACGCCCGTGGGTGGTGCTCGCCGCCGGCGGCCGCGAGCCCGTCGCCGGCCGTCCGCCGAGGCCCCCGCACCCGCCGACGGCGAAGGCGCCCGACGGGGCCGTCCGCGCCCGGCGACGAAAACCGTACGGGTGGTGCCGGTGGGAATCACATCCGGCCGAAGGCGTGGCCGAAGCCACTCGCAGGACACCCGGCGCACGCCCCTCGACCACCCCGATTCCACCTTGAGGAATCCGGCGGAAGCCTCCCGTGTTCCACAGGTGGACGGTCCTCACGTCCGCCTGAAGGCGATGACCAGCCGCAGGATCGCTACCATGGGGTCTCCGGAGCCTGACCGGGGGACCCGGATCGCGCACGAGGAGCCCTCTTGCCAGACGAGGCCCAGCACCTGACCGCCGCAAAGCCCGAGTCCGCCTCGGCCGCCGCGGCGAAGCCCGCGCCCCACGCGTCCAACGCGAAGAACGACACCCGCGGGCCGATCGAGCACGCCCAGTCCGCGCCCGTCGAAAAGGCTGCCGAGGCCTCGCGTCCCAAGCCGGTCCCGCCCGAGCGCCCGGTGCAGCCGCCGGTGGTGCGCCAGCCCGCCACCCAGCCCACCCGCACCGGCTCCTCCAACCGCGTCCGCGCCCGCCTGGCCCGCCTCGGCGTCCAGCGTGCGAACCCGTACAACCCGGTTCTGGAGCCGCTGCTGCGGATAGTGCGCAGCAACGATCCGAAGACCGAGAACTCGACCCTGCGGCAGATCGAGCGCGCCTACCAGGTCGCAGAGCGGTGGCACCGCGGGCAGAAGCGCAAGAGCGGCGACCCGTACATCACACACCCGCTGGCCGTCACCACGATCCTCGCCGAGCTCGGCATGGACCCGGCCACCCTCATGGCGGGGCTGCTGCACGACACCGTCGAGGACACCGAGTACGGCCTCGACCAGCTGCGCCGCGACTTCGGCGACACCGTCGCCCTGCTCGTCGACGGCGTCACCAAGCTGGACAAGGTCAAGTTCGGCGAGGCCGCGCAGGCCGAGACGGTGCGCAAGATGGTCGTGGCGATGGCCAAGGACCCGCGTGTCCTGGTCATCAAGCTCGCCGACCGCCTGCACAACATGCGCACCATGCGTTACCTCAAGCGCGAGAAGCAGGAGAAGAAGGCGCGGGAGACGCTGGAGATCTACGCGCCGCTCGCCCACCGGCTGGGCATGAACACCATCAAGTGGGAGCTGGAGGACCTCGCGTTCGCGATCCTCTACCCCAAGATGTACGACGAGATCGTCCGGCTCGTCGCCGAGCGGGCGCCCAAGCGGGACGAGTACCTCGCCATAGTGACCGACGAGGTCCAGGCCGATCTGCGGGCCGCTCGGATCAAGGCGACCGTCACCGGCCGCCCGAAGCACTACTACAGCGTCTACCAGAAGATGATCGTGCGGGGCCGCGACTTCGCCGAGATCTACGACCTGGTGGGTATTCGCGTCCTTGTCGACACCGTCCGCGACTGCTATGCCGCCCTCGGCACCGTGCACGCGCGATGGAACCCGGTCCCTGGCCGGTTCAAGGACTACATCGCGATGCCCAAGTTCAACATGTACCAGTCGCTGCACACGACGGTCATCGGGCCCAACGGCAAGCCGGTCGAGCTGCAGATCCGCACCTTCGACATGCACCGCCGCGCCGAGTACGGCATCGCCGCGCACTGGAAGTACAAGCAGGAGGCCGTCGCCGGCGCTTCCAAGGTCCGTACGGACGCGCCGAAGACGTCGGCGAAGGACAAGGACGCCATCAACGACATGGCGTGGCTGCGGCAGCTGCTGGACTGGCAGAAGGAGACCGAGGACCCCGGCGAGTTCCTGGAGTCCCTGCGCTTCGACCTGTCCCGCAACGAGGTCTTCGTCTTCACCCCCAAGGGCGACGTCATCGCGCTCCCGGCAGGTGCCACCCCGGTGGACTTCGCGTACGCCGTTCACACCGAGGTCGGCCACCGCACCATAGGGGCGCGGGTCAACGGCAGGCTCGTCCCGCTCGAATCCACCCTGGACAACGGCGACCTGGTGGAGGTCTTCACCTCCAAGGCACCCGGCGCCGGGCCGTCCCGCGACTGGCTCGGCTTCGTCAAGTCACCGCGCGCCCGCAACAAGATCCGGGCCTGGTTCTCCAAGGAACGCCGGGACGAGGCGATCGAGCAGGGCAAGGACGCGATCGTCCGGGCCATGCGCAAGCAGAACCTGCCGATCCAGCGCATCCTCACCGGCGACTCCCTCGTCACGCTCGCGCACGAGATGCGCTACTCGGACATCTCCGCGCTGTACGCGGCGATCGGCGAGGGCCATGTCTCCGCACAGAACATCGTGCAGAAGCTGGTCCAGGCCCTCGGCGGGGAGGAGGCCGCCACCGAGGAGATCGACGAGGCGGTACCGCCGACGCGCAGCCGGGGCCGCAAGCGCCGCTCCAGCGCCGACCCGGGCGTCGTGGTCAAGGGCGTGGACGACGTATGGGTCAAGCTGGCCCGCTGCTGCACGCCCGTACCCGGTGACCCGATCATCGGCTTCGTCACCCGCGGCAGCGGCGTATCGGTTCACCGCAGCGACTGCCTGAACGTCGACTCGCTGTCCCGTGAGCCGGAGCGCATCCTCGACGTCGAGTGGGCGCCCACCCAGTCCTCGGTCTTCCTGGTCGCCATCCAGGTCGAGGCGCTGGACCGCTCGCGACTGCTGTCGGACGTCACCCGCGTACTGTCCGACCAGCACGTCAACATCCTCTCCGCGGCCGTCCAGACCTCCCGGGACCGGGTGGCCACCTCCCGGTTCACGTTCGAGATGGGCGACCCCAAGCACCTGGGCCACGTGCTGAAGGCCGTACGGGGCGTGGAGGGCGTGTACGACGTGTACCGCGTGACATCCGGTCGCAGCCGGTCGTAGGAGTGTCCGGAACGGGGGGAGTGGGATGAGCGGGCAGGACCACGACGGGCCCGACGCCGAGGACGCCCGGACCCAGCTCGTCGCCGGACGCTACCGTCTGTTACAGCTGCTCGGGCGGGGCGGCATGGGTGTCGTGCACGAGGCGGAGGACGTCCAACTGGGCCGCCGCGTCGCCGTGAAGATGCTGACGGCCGTCGAGGGCCTCGCCGCAGAGGACGTGGCCTGGGAACGCTTCCAGCGCGAGGTCCGCGCCCTGGCACGCATCGATCATCCCGGTGTCGTCACCCTGTACGACAGCGGAGTCCACGAGGGCGTGCCGTACCTCGTGATGCAGGTCCTCGACGGCCTGAGCCTGGCCGACCTGGTCGTGGCCACCGGCCCGCTGCCCGTCGCCGCCGCCTGCACGGTGGCGCTGGGCATCACGGAAGCCCTGCAGGCGGTGCACGACAGGGGTGTGGTCCATCGCGACGTCAAGCCGTCCAACGTGGGCGTCACCGGCAACGGGCGGGTTGTGCTGCAGGACTTCGGGCTGGCCCGGCTGGCCGGCGAGACGGCCATCACCCGTACCGGCGCCCTGGTGGGCACCCCGCAGTTCATGGCGCCCGAAGCCATGAGCGGCGGGCCGCGCGAGGCCGCGGCTGACTGGTACGGCCTGGGAGCCTGCCTGTACCTCATGCTGACCGGCGAGCTGCCCTTCGGGCCCACCGCGGACGTCGGCGCCATCATGTTGCGTGCACTGGGCGAGGGCATCCCGCGGCTCACCGCCGACGACGGCATCCCGCTGCCTCTGGCCCACCTCGTCGGCGAACTGTGCCGGCAGGATCCCCTGCTGCGCCTGACGGACGCCGCCGTCGTACGCGACACGCTCGTCCCCCTGATGTATGGCGGCACCCAGGACCTTGCCGGCCTCGTGACCGGGCGTCTGCGTGCCGAAGCCGTGGACGCCGTCCGCAGCACCGAGGTCTCCGCACGCCCCCTGCCGGCGCCCCTGGGCGAGGAGCCGGAGTACGTGTGGGCCGAGGCCGTCTCGCTCTCGGCCGCCCCGGACCCCATGCATCCCGCCACCCTCAGCGACACCACAAGGCGCATCGTCCTCGGCAGTATGACTCCCCAGGGCGCGCTCTCACGTCAGCGTGAGGCCGTCGGCCTGGTGCAGCGCGGACAGGTGCGGGAGGCGGCACAGATGCTGGCGGTCGTCGTCCAGATCTGTCTGTCCAAGCTGGGCCCCGACCACCCCACCACCCTCACCAGCCAGTACTGGCAGGCCGTCTGCCGGGCCAGGCTCGACGCCGGGGACGAGGCACTGGAGATGCTCTCCCGGGTGAACAGACGTGTCGGCAGACGAGCAGACCGAACGGACGGAAGCGATGACTGACTTCGTCGTGGCCATCCCGGCACCGCCCGGGGCCCCGGGGGCCGGGCACTCCGGCGCCGAGGACGACCTGCGCTCCCTGCTGCGCTGGCTGCGCTCGGACGAGGCACTCGCCGTGCGCGGACGAGCAGGCAGCAGCGCACGGCCCGCCCCGGGCGGCATGGGTGCCGGCTTCGACATCCTCCAACTGGCCCTCGGCACCGGCCTGTCCGCCGGGTCGCTCGTCGTCTCCGTCCTCCAGTGGCAGGCGGCCCGGCGCCACGCACCCGCGGTCACTCTCCGCCGCGGCGAGGTGGAGGTCGTCCTCGCCCCCCGGGCCGCGCGGGACGAGGAGACCCTCAGACGCATCGTCGAGCTGCTCGACGGCATCTCGCCCGACGGCGGCCTCCCGCACCGCAGCACCGAGGAGCCCGGAGGCGATGACACGACTGCCTGACCCGGCGCGCTCGCGGGCCGTTCTGGTCGGCACCGCCTCCTACCGCCATCTGCCACAGCTGCCCGCGGTCGAGGCCAACGTGGTGGACCTCGCCGCCGAGCTGTGCGACCCGACCGTGTGGGGATTGCCCGTACGGCACTGCACGGTGGTCACCGACCCGCTCAGCCCGCAGACCATCCTGGACCCGGTGTACCAGGCCGGTGAGGAGGCCACGGACACCCTGCTCGTGTACTTCGCCGGCCACGGAATGCGGGACGCCGACTCCGCCGACCTGTATCTCGCGCTGGGCGACTCCCGCGAACACCTGGGCTACACAGCGGTCGCCTACCAGCACCTGCGCACCGCGCTGCGTTCCGCCCGCGCCCGGCGCAAGATCGTCGTGCTCGACTGCTGCTTCAGCGGCCGGGCCGCCCGGGCGCTGGGCGGCGGGGACGTGCTCGCCGCCGAGGCCGCCGTGGACGGTGCCTACGTCCTGACCGCCTCGCCCGGTGACCGCATAGCCCTGGCCCCCGACGGCGAGCGCAACACCGCCTTCACCGCCGAGCTGCTGCGTGTGCTGCGTGAGGGCGTCGCCGAGGGACCGGAGCTGATCGACCTGGACACGCTCTACCGGGTCCTGGAAGAACGCCTGCGCAGCAAGAACCGGCCCCTGCCGCAGCGCTCCCAGGAGAACGGCGTCGGACGGCTCCCGCTGGCCCGCAACAAGGCCCGCGCCGGCCGCCGGACCCTCGCCGGCCCGGCCCGGGCTTCCGAGGTGCGCGCGGCCATCGTCGCCACCGGCCTCGCCCTCGCCCGGCTGCTGCGCGCCACCGGCAACACCCGTGACGCCCTGCCGGTGCTCCGGCTCGCGCTCCAGGAACAGCAGTCCGCGGGGGCGCAGGGCGACCTGGTCGCCGTACAGCTGGAGCTGTCCGAGCTGCTCGCGGAGACCGGCCAGGTGCGGGAGGCGATCGAGGTGCTGGAGCTGGCCTTCCACCAGGTGCACAAGGGGTACGGCCCCGAAGCCGTGCTCGTCTGCCGACGGCTGGCCGAGCTGCTGCAGGAGTCCGGCAACCATGTACAGGCCTGCGAGGTCCTCAAGCACGCCCTGGACATCAGCGAGCAGGCCGGACCGCTGTGAACGCCCCTGAAGAACCAGTCTGAAACGGCCGGGCGGCCCGGGGTGGAACACCACCACCGGGCCGCCACGACGAGGACACAAGGAGGGCGACCGCCGGCCGTTCAGCCGCCGATACGGCCGGTCGGCGCCGCCTGCCGGTCCGTCAGCCGCCGAACTCCTGCAGGCCCTTCAGAGCCTGGTCCAGCAGCGCCTGGCGGCCCTCCAGCTCACGCTCCAGCTTGTCGGCCCTGGCGTTGTTGCCCTGACCGCGGGCCTGCTCGATCTGCGCCTTCAGCTTGTCCACGGCGGCCTGCAGCTGACCGGTCAGCCCCTCGGCACGCGCGCGTGCCTCCGGATTCGTCCGGCGCCACTCGGCCTCCTCGGCCTCCTGGATCGCCCGCTCGACCGCGTGCATCCGGCCCTCGACCTTCGGCCGCGCGTCCCGCGGGACATGGCCGATGGCCTCCCAGCGCTCGTTGATCGAACGGAAGGCGGCCCGCGCGGACTTCAGGTCGCCGATCGGCAGGAGCTTCTCGGCCTCCTCGGCCAGCTCCTCCTTCAGCTTCAGGTTCTCCGACTGCTCCGCGTCCCGCTCGGCGAACACCGAGCTGCGGGCGGCGAAGAACACGTCCTGAGCGCCACGGAAGCGGTTCCACAGGTCGTCCTCGTGCTCGCGCTGGGCGCGGCCCGCGGCCTTCCACTGCGCCATCAGCTCGCGGTAGTGGGCCGCCGTCGGACCCCAGTCCGTCGAACCCGACAGCGCCTCGGCCTCGGCGACCAGCCGCTCCTTGGTGCGGCGCGCCTCCTCGCGCTGCGCGTCCAGCTGCGCGAAGTGCGCCTTGCGCCGCTTGGAGAACGCCGACCGGGCGTGCGAGAAGCGGTGCCACAGCTCGTCGTCGGACTTGCGGTCCAGCCGCGGCAGCCCCTTCCAGGTGTCCACCAGCGCGCGCAGCCGCTCACCGGCGGCCCGCCACTGGTCGGACTGGGCCAGCTGCTCGGCCTCGGCGACCAGGTCCTCCTTGGCCTTGCGGGCCTCGTCGGACTGCCTGGCCCGCTGCGCCTTGCGCTCCTCACGCCGCGCCTCGACCGTCTCCACGAGCTTGTCCAGCCGCTTGCGCAGGGCGTCCAGGTCGCCGACCGCGTGATGCGCGTCCACCTGCTCGCGCAGGTGGTCGATGGCGGTCTGGGCGTCCTTCGCCGACAGGTCGGTGGTCTGCACTCGCTTCTCGAGGAGGCCGATCTCGACAACCAGGCCCTCGTACTTGCGCTCGAAGTAGGCAAGCGCCTCCTCGGGGGAGCCGGCCGCCCAGGATCCGACGACCTGCTCGCCGTCGGCCGTACGCACGTACACGGTCCCCGTCTCGTCGACGCGGCCCCACGGGTCGCTGCTCACAGCGCCTCCTCCACATGATGCCTGCGGGGGGCCTCAGCACCCCCGGGCATCGTCCACAGTTTCGTCACGGCCAACATAGGCGACCAGCGGGTTCCCTGTCCGCATCCAGCACGACCGAAATTCCGCAGTCGGCCGTCGCTGGGCACGGGGGCAGGGTCAGGACTTCGTCACCGTCGCCTTGTTGATCACCACGGTGGCGTTCGGAGCGGTGTTCTGCGTGGTCGGGTCGGCGGGCTGGGAGCCGGCGGCGGCGATCTTCTGCAGCACCTTCATGCCCGCCTCCGAGACCGTCCCGAACGGGGTGTACTGGGGCGGCAACGGGCTGTCCTTGTAGACCAGGAAGAACTGGCTGCCGCCGGTGTGCTTCTGACCGGTGTTGGCCATCGCCACCGTGCCCGCCGGGTATGTGCTGGCCTTCAGGCTCTTGTCCTTCAGGTTCTCGTCCGGGAGCGTGTAGCCGGGCCCGCCCATGCCGGTGCCCTGCGGGTCGCCGCACTGGAGCACGTAGATACCGCTCGTGGTCAGACGGTGGCACTTGGTGTGGTCGAAGTAGCCCTTGCCCGCCAGGAAGTCGAACGAGTTCACGGTGTGCGGCGCCGCCGCCGTCTTCAGCGCGACGTCGATGTCACCGCACGTCGTCGCGAGCTTCATCGTGTACTTCGCCGACGTGTCGACCGTCATCGCCGGCTCCTTCTTCCAGCTCAGCTTCTTCGCCGAACCGGCCGCGGGCTTCGCGCACGGGTCCGGGGCCTTGCTGGTCGGCGAGGCGCTCGGCGTGGTGTCG
This sequence comes from Streptomyces sp. NPDC053069, assembly GCF_044546895.1. Taxonomy (NCBI): domain Bacteria; kingdom Bacillati; phylum Actinomycetota; class Actinomycetes; order Kitasatosporales; family Streptomycetaceae; genus Streptomyces; species Streptomyces sp. NPDC053069. The sequence continues at coordinate 170,732 of NZ_JBITZN010000010.1, forward strand.
GCACCGGCGTTGGCCTTGCCGTCGCTGCCCTTCAGCACATCGGTGCTGTACAGCGCGACACTCCCGATCACGATCACGCCCAGTACCGACGCGATCACCGAGTTGCGCACACGGGCCTTGCGCCGCGCGCTGGTGCGCCGCTGCTGCTGCCGCAAGAACTTCTCCCGGGCGAGCTGACGCCGCCGCTGCTCCTGGCTGACCACCGGGTTCTCTCCTCATGCGTGTCGTGTGTCGACCGGTACGCGTGCGTCCTCGTGAGCCGACCGCTGTGTGTAGCCCCGTACCGTATATGGGTTCGCTGAGGAAACGGCAGCGCCGGTAGGCTCTGGACCACAGCTTGTGCTCACCCGTGTCGACACAACGAAGGACGATCGTGCTCATTGCCGGGTTCCCCGCCGGGGCCTGGGGGACGAACTGCTATCTCGTCGCCCCCGCCGCCGGTGAGGAGTGTGTGATCATCGACCCCGGCCACCAGGCCGCCGAAGGCGTCGAGGAAGCACTGAAGAAGCATCGGCTCAAGCCCGTCGCCGTCGTCCTCACCCACGGCCACCTCGACCACGTGGCCTCGGTCGTCCCGGTCTGCGGCGCACACGACGTACCGGCCTGGATCCACCCCGAGGACCGGTACATGATGAGCGACCCCGAGAAGGCGCTCGGCCGGTCCATCGGCATGCCGCTGATGGGCGAGCTGACCGTGGGCGAGCCGGACGACGTCCGGGAGCTGACGCACGGCACCACCCTCGAACTGGCCGGCCTGGAGTTCTCCGTCGCGCACGCGCCGGGCCATACCAAGGGGTCGGTGACCTTCCGGATGCCCGAGACCGCCGACATCCCGTCGGTGTTCTTCTCCGGGGATCTGCTGTTCGCCGGCTCCATCGGACGCACCGACCTGCCGGGCGGATCCATGGAGGACATGCTCGACTCGCTGGCCCGCGTGTGCCTGCCGCTCGACGACTCCACCGTGGTGCTGTCCGGCCACGGCCCCCAGACGACCATCGGCCAGGAGCGCGCCACCAATCCGTACCTGCGGCAGGTGGCCGTCGGCCTGGGAGCGGACGCCGACGCTCCCCGACGAGGAATGTGACGAGAATTTCCGTGAGCACTTTCAAGGCCCCCAAGGGCACGTACGACCTGCTGCCGCCGGACAGCGCCAAGTTCCTGGCGGTCCGCGAGGCGATCGCCGCGCCGCTCAGGAGCTCCGGCTACGGCTACATCGAGACGCCCGGTTTCGAGAACGTGGAGCTGTTCGCGCGCGGAGTCGGTGAGTCCACCGACATCGTGACGAAGGAGATGTACGTCTTCGAGACGAAGGGCGGCGACAAGCTGGCCCTGCGTCCGGAGACCACCGCACCCGTGCTGCGCGCGGTGCTGGAGGCCAACCTGCACAAGACGGGCAACCTCCCGGTGAAGGTCTGGTACTCGGGCTCGCAGTACCGCTACGAGCGCCCGCAGAAGGGCCGGTACCGGCACTTCTCCCAGGTCGGCGCCGAGGCGATCGGCGCGGAGGACCCGGCCCTCGACGCCGAGCTGATCATCCTGGCCGACCAGGCGTACCGCTCGCTGGGCCTGCGCAACTTCCGCATCCTGCTCAACAGCCTGGGCGACAAGGAGTGCCGGCCGGTGTACCGGGCCGCGCTGCAGGACTTCCTGCTCGGCCTGGACCTGGACGAGGACACGCGCCGCCGCGTCGACATCAACCCGCTCCGGGTCCTCGACGACAAGCGCGAATCGGTCCAGAAGCAGCTCGCCGGCGTCCCGTTGCTGCGCGACTACCTGTGCGACGCGTGCAAGGCGTACCACGAGGAGGTCCGCGAGCTGATCACGGCGGCGGGCGTGTCCTTCGAGGACGACCCGAAGCTGGTGCGCGGCCTGGACTACTACACCCGCACCACCTTCGAGTTCGTGCACGACGGTCTGGGCTCCCAGTCCGCGGTGGGCGGCGGCGGCCGCTACGACGGACTGTCCGAGATGATCGGCGGCCCGGCGCTGCCGTCCGTCGGCTGGGCCCTGGGCGTCGACCGCACGGTTCTGGCTCTGGAGGCCGAGGGTGTCGAGCTGGAGCTCCCTTCGACCACCAGCGTCTTCGCGGTCCCGCTCGGTGAGGAGGCCCGTCGCATCCTGTTCGCGAAGGTCACCGAGCTGCGCAAGCTCGGCGTCGCGGCGGACTTCTCGTACGGCGGGAAGGGCCTGAAGGGGGCCATGAAGAACGCGAACCGTTCGGGCGCCCGGTACGCGATCGTCGCCGGCGAACGCGACCTCGCCGAGGGTGTCGTCCAGCTCAAGGACATGGAGTCCGGCGAGCAGACGGCGATCGGCGTGAACGAGATCGTGGCGGAACTGGAGTCCCGGCTCGGCTAGTCGGCCAACTCGGCTGGTCGGCCAACGCGGCTGTCGGGCAACGAGAGGGCGCCGGGGAGGACCCCGGCGCCCTCTCACTGTTCCAGCAGGCCGTACCGCATGGCGTGGGTCACGGCCGCTGTGCGGTCGTCGACTCCCAGCTTGGCGAAGGCCCGCAGCAGATGGGTCTTCACGGTCGACTCCCCGATGTACAGGCGCCGGCCTATCTCCGCGTTCGTGCAGCCCTCCGCCACCAGCCGCAGTACCGCCGTCTCCCGCTCCGACAGCCGGGGGCGTTCCGGCCTGGTCCGCAGCTGGTCCACCAGGCGGGCCGCCACCGACGGGGCGAGCACCGTCTCGCCGCGCGCGGCCGCCCGTACCGCGTCCGCCAGTTCGCGCCGTGGAAGATCCTTGAGCAGATAGCCTGCGGCGCCCGCCTCCACGGCCCGCAGGATGTCCCGGTCCGTCTCGTACGTCGTCAGGACGATCACCCGGCACGGCAGCCCGGCCGCGGTCATCCGCACGATCGAGTCCACACCTGAGCCGCCCGGCATGCGCAGATCCATCAGCACGATGTCCGGGCGCAGTTCGGCCGCCAGCGCCTCCGCCTGCGGCCCGCAGGCCGCGTCGCCGACCACCTCCAGGTCCGGTTCGGCGCTCAGCATGGCGCGCAGTCCCTCCCGCACGACGGGATGGTCGTCGGCCAGGACGATCCGGATCACGGGGTCTCACTCCTCAGGACGGAAGCCACGGCGGCGGGGACGGGCAGGCGTACGGTCACCGTCGTACCGTCGCCGGGTGCGCTGCGGACGACCGCGGTGCCGCCCACTTCGGCGGCGCGGGCACGCAGCCCCGCAAGACCGTAGCCGCCGGTGGCGGACGGCGGGTCGAAGCCGTGGCCGTCGTCGCGGACGCAGACGGTCAGGGTGCCGTCGGTGTAGCCGACGTGCACCTCGGCGTTCGCCGAACTCCCCGCGTGTTTCCGGACGTTGGTCAGCGCCTCCTGGCAGGCGCGCAGGGCGACCACCTCCACACCAGCGGGCAGCGCGCGCACCGGGCCGGTCACCGCGAGTGCGGCCGAGTGCCGGGCGGCCAGCCGCTCCAGCGCGTCCGGCAGCGACGACCCCGCCAGATCGGCGGGCGCGCCGCCGGCCACCAGGGCACGGGCCTCGGTGAGGTTCCGGCGGGCCGTCTCGTCCATCAGGGCGAGATGGCGGCGGGCCTGCGCCGGATCGGTGTCCAGCTCGGCCTCCACCGCCTGCACCAGCATCAGCAGACTGGTGAAGCCCTGGGCGAGGGTGTCGTGGATCTCGCGGGCCAGCCGCTCGCGTTCGGCGAGGGCGCCGTGCGCCGCCGACAGCCGCGAGATCTCGTGCCGGCTGGCCTCCAGTTCCGCGATCAGCTCGGCCCGTTCCAGGCTCTGCTCGATGATCCGGATGATCCAGCCGCCGACGACCGCCGAGAACACCAGGGTCACCAGGGCGGACAGCGTGTTGACGAGCAGGTCCTCGGCCCCCGGCCGCCACAGCAGTGCCCAGCCCGCGACCGGGACCACGTTGATCACGGTCACCGTGATCAACGCGGCGCGCATGCGCAGGGTCATGAAGCACTGGGGGATCAGCGCGAAGGCCAGTATCCGGGTCTCCCCGGCCAGTACCGCGGCCGGCAGGAAGAAGACCATCGCCACGGCCAGGTAGGACCGGGCGCGGCGCTCGTTTGGCGGGTCCTCGCCGAGCAGACGGCGCCCCACGGCCACGTACCAGGGCACCAGCGGTACGAGCAGCCCGGCCGCCACGGCACGGACCGGCCACACGGGATGGTCGGCGCCGAGCAGCATGGTCTGGGTGGCCGCCCAGGCCACCGCGAAGTACACGTCCCAGAGCAGGAGCGAGCGGTCCCAGGCGTGGACACCGCGCGCCCTGTCCCCCCTCACCCGTCGCGCCGGTTCTTCCACCGGAAAGTCAGCAAGCACAGCGCCAATCCTCCGATGCACCACGCCCCCAGCACCAAAGCGATCCGCCCGAACTCCCAGCTCCCCGCCTGCTCCAGGACCCGAGCGGAGTCCGGCAGGAACACACCTCGCAGCCCCTGGCACATCCACTTGAGCGGGAACAGGGCGCCGATGTCGAGCATCCAGCCGGGAAGGGTGTCGATGGCGATGTACACCCCGGAGATGAACTGGAGCACCAGGAAGGGGAGTACGACGACGCTGCTGGCGCTCTTCGCGGAGCGGGGCACCGAGCTGATGGCGATGCCGAGCAGCGCGCACCCGGTCAGCCCGAGTACGAAGATCCACGCGAAGTCGAACCAGCGCCCGGCGTCCGAGGGCAGGTGGACGTCGTAGAACACCGTGCCGACGGTCAGCAGGATCGCGGTCTCCAGGACGCCGGTGAACAGAACCAGCCAGATCTTGCCCAGGAAGTAGGCCGCGGGCGGCATCGGCGTGCCGCGCAGCCGCCGCAGCACCTTCTCGTCCCGCTCCACCGCGATCGAGATGCCGAGCGACTGGAAGCTCGTGGACATGATCCCGGACGCCGTCATCGCGGGCACGTACAGCTGGGAGGCGGTGATCCCGGCGCCCCGGACGGCGTCGTGGAAGATCGACGCGAACAGGAACAGGAACACCACGGGGAAGGCGAAGGTGAAGACCACCTGTTCGCGCCGGCGGAAGAACTGCCTGATCTCCAGGCCGCCCCGCAGCAGCCCGAGCGACCAGGCGCCGGGCAGGGATCCGGCCCAGGCGCGGTCGGTGGCGCGTACGGCGGTCGTGGTCATCGCACGGCCTCCTGTCCGGTCAGCCGGAGGTAGACGTCCTCCAGGGTGGGGCGGGTCACGGTGAGTGCCGGTATCTCGCCGTCGAAGCGGTGCATGAGCGCGGCGACGGTTCGCGTCGGCGTGGCGGTGTGCTCCGCGCCCGGGGAGCCGTCGGGTTCCGTCCAGGTCACGGTCGCCTCACCGCCGTACCGCCGGCGCAGCTCGGCGGGCGTGCCCTCGGCGACGACCCGGCCTCGGGCGACGACCGCGAGCCGGTCCGCGAGGGTCTCGGCCTCCTCCAGGTAGTGCGTGGTGAGCAGGATCGTCGTGCCGTCGCCGGCGAGGAGCCGGATCAGGTCCCAGAACTGGCGCCGGGCGGCCGGGTCGAAGCCGGTGGTCGGCTCGTCGAGCAGCAGCAGTTCCGGATCGCCGATCACGCCGAGCGCCACGTCGAGGCGGCGCCGCTGGCCGCCGGAGAGGGCCTTGACCCGGCTGTCCGCCTTCGCGTCGAGGCCGACCAGGCGGATGACCTCCTGCGGGTCGCGCGGGCGGGGGTAGTAGCGGGCGAAGTGCCGTACTGTCTCGCGCACCGTCAACTCGGCGGGCGCCGATTCGTCCTGCCAGACGATTCCGACACGGGACCTCCACGCGCGCGTGCCCGTCGCCGGGTCCGCGCCGAGGACGGACACCTCGCCCCCGTCCCGTGACCGATTGCCCTGAAGGATCTCCACCGTCGTGCTCTTGCCCGCGCCGTTGGGCCCGAGCAGGCCGAACACCTCACCGCGCCGGATGCCGAGGTCGAGGCCGTCCACCGCGGTGACGCCCCCGTACCGCTTGCGCAGCCCCCGGACGTCCACCGCGAGTTCGTTCGCGTGTGCTGTCATGACGTCGAGCATCGGCCGGAACCGAACGATCCGTGACCACCGTGCGTACCTCCTTATGTCCTTCGAACGGTGGACACACGCGTGTGTGCGGCACAATGAGCTGTGCCCGAAGATGGTCCAACTCTCAAATGACGGAATCGGCGTGATGAGCAAGACGACAGTCAACGACGTCTCCACGGAGTCCGGTCCCGAGCGTGCCGCCGACGGCCCGCGCACAGCGGGCGGCAGCCGCGCCTTCGCCCTGCTGCTGCTGATCACCGGCGCGGCCGGACTGCTGGCCGCCTGGGTCATCACCATCGACAAGAACAAGATCCTGGAGGCGAAAGCCGTCGGGAAGACGTTCACCCCGGGGTGCAGCGTCAACCCGATCGTGTCCTGCGGCAGCGTCATGGAGAGCAAGCAGGCGGCCGTCTTCGGCTTCCCGAACCCCATGCTCGGCCTGGTCTGCTACGGCATCGTCGTCTGCGTCGCCATGAGCCTGCTGACCCGCGCCCGCTTCCCCCGCTGGTACTGGCTGACCTTCAACTTCGGCACGCTCTTCGGTGTCTGCTTCGTCACCTGGCTGCAGTACCAGTCCCTGTACTCGATCAACGCGCTGTGCCTGTGGTGCTCACTGGCCTGGGCCGCCACGATCACCATGTTCTGGTACGTGACCTCGTTCAACGTCCGCAACGACTTCCTGCCGGCCCCGCGTTGGCTGAAGTCCTTCTTCGCCGAGTTCACCTGGGTCGTGCCGGTCACCCACTGCGGCGTCATCGTCATGCTGATCCTGACCCGCTGGGGCAGCCATCTGTGGGCCTGACCCCTGGCCCGGTCCCGTTGTCAGTGCGGTGATTTAGGGTCTTCCATGTGGAACCCGACTTGTTCACCGCCGCGGCAGAAGAACGCCAGGAGAAGGATCCGGCAGCGAGCCCCCTGGCGGTGCGGATGCGCCCGCGCACCCTCGACGAGGTCGTGGGCCAGCAGCATCTGCTGAAGCCCGGGTCCCCGCTGCGCCGGCTGGTCGGCGAGGGCTCCGGCGGTCCCGCCGGACCGTCCTCGGTGATCCTCTGGGGCCCGCCCGGCACCGGCAAGACCACCCTCGCCCATGTGGTCTCCAAGGCGACGAACAAGCGGTTCGTGGAGCTGTCCGCGATCACCGCGGGCGTCAAGGAGGTCCGCGCGGTCATCGACGGCGCCCGCCGCGCCACCGGCGGCTTCGGCAAGGAGACCGTCCTCTTCCTGGACGAGATCCACCGCTTCAGCAAGGCCCAGCAGGACTCCCTGCTCCCGGCGGTCGAGAACCGCTGGGTGACCCTGATCGCGGCCACCACCGAGAACCCGTACTTCTCGGTGATCTCGCCCCTGCTGTCCCGTTCGCTCCTGCTGACCCTCGAACCGCTCACCGACGACGACATCCGGGGCCTGCTCAAGCGTGCCCTGACCGACGAGCGCGGTCTGAAGGACGCCGTCACCCTCCCCGAGGACACCGAGGAACACCTGCTGCGCATCGCCGGCGGTGACGCCCGCCGGGCCCTGACCGCCCTGGAGGCCGCCGCCGGAGCCGCCCTGGACCAGGGCGAGAGCGCGATCAGCCTGCAGACGCTGGAGCAGACGGTCGACCGGGCCGCGGTGAAGTACGACCGCGACGGCGACCAGCACTACGACGTCGCCAGCGCCCTCATCAAGTCCATCAGGGGCTCCGACGTCGACGCGGCCCTGCACTACCTGGCCCGCATGATCGAGGCCGGCGAGGACCCCCGCTTCATCGCCCGCCGTCTGATGATCTCCGCCAGCGAGGACATCGGCCTGGCCGATCCGAACGCCCTGCCCATCGCCGTCGCCGCGGCCCAGGCCGTCGCGATGATCGGCTTTCCCGAGGCCGCCCTCACCCTCAGCCACGCCACCATCGCCCTCGCGCTCGCCCCCAAGTCCAACTCGGCGACCACCGCGATCGGCGCCGCCATGGAGGACGTACGCAAGGGCCTGGCCGGCCCGGTCCCCCCGCACCTGCGCGACGGGCACTACCAGGGCGCCGCCAAGCTCGGCCACGCCCAGGGGTACGTGTACCCGCACGACCTGCCCGAGGGCATCGCCCAGCAGCAGTACGCACCGGACGCCCTGAAGGACCGCGAGTACTACACCCCGAGCCGGCACGGCGCCGAGGCGCGGTACGCGGACGCCGTGGAGTGGACCAGGAAGCACCTCGGTCGCAGACGGTCCTGAGCGCCCTGTAGAATTCCCCGAAGTGCTGAGTCCCGTGCTGTCAGAGCGGGACAGCCAGCCGGAGCCCCATCCTTCCCGGATGGACTCCAGGAGCGTCGCGCACCGTCGAACGGTGTCGCGGGCAGCCCACCACCACCCGAAGTCACGGGACCGGTCGGTGGGCCACTCGCGTGCTGCACGTATGTGCCCAGACCAGGGAAGCGGCTGCCCGGCAGGTCCCTTGGGACCCGGCGGGTTTTCCCGGCTGCGGATGCGACCTCCCTAACCCTGACGAGCCGAACACTACGAAAGAGACGAAAGACAGTGGCGAACCAGTCCCGCCCCAAGGTCAAGAAGTCGCGTGCCCTCGGCATCGCGCTGACCCCGAAGGCCGTCAAGTACTTCGAGGCCCGTCCCTACCCGCCGGGTGAGCACGGCCGTGGCCGCAAGCAGAACTCGGACTACAAGGTCCGTCTGTTGGAGAAGCAGCGTCTGCGCGCGCAGTACGACATCTCCGAGCGCCAGCTGGTCCGCGCCTACGAGCGCGCGTCCAAGGTCCAGGGCAAGACCGGTGAGGCCCTGATCGTGGAGCTCGAGCGCCGTCTCGACGCCCTGGTCCTGCGTTCGGGCATCGCCCGCACCATCTACCAGGCCCGTCAGATGGTCGTCCACGGCCACATCCAGGTCAACGGCCAGAAGGTCGACAAGCCGTCCTTCCGTGTCCGCCCGGACGACGTCGTGCAGGTCCGCGACCGCTCCAAGGACAAGACGCTCTTCCAGATCGCCCGCGAGGGTGGCTTCGCCCCCGAGGGTGAGACCCCGCGCTACCTGCAGGTGAACCTCAAGGCCCTGGCGTTCCGCCTGGACCGCGAGCCGAACCGCAAGGAAGTTCCGGTCATCTGCGACGAGCAGCTCGTCGTCGAGTACTACGCCCGCTGACCCCGGTCACGGCGTAAGTCCTCAGCCCGCCGTCTCCCCGCCCGGCCCTGCCGGGCGGGCGAGGCGGCGGGTTTGTTTTTCTCTCAATGACCGCGCCGCGTTGCGCCTCGTCCGTGCCCGGACCGGTTGTCCCGCCCTCCTGCGGCACCGCCCCGCGCGGAGCCGGAGGTCCGGTCAGCGGCTTGTCCGCCCTCGCCGGAGCCCACGCCCAGGCCGCCTTCGCCGCCCTCCTGCGGCACCGGCCCGCGCGGAGCCGGCAGTGCGTCCAGCGGTCGTACACCGCGGTGCCCGAGCGCGCGGGCCACGGCCTCCGCCCGGTCCAGCCGGGAACCTTCCCGCACGCACTCCTCGTACCGCGCGTCCCCCAGCGCCTGCCGGGCCAGTGCCTCGCAGCGCTCGTGCGGGGCGTTGAAATAGGCCGAGCCGAACAACGGCAGCCCCACGGACGGCCAGATCCGGCCCGCCGCCCCCTGGAGCACCGCCGCCTCGGCCGCGTCCCCCTGCGCCACGGTCACCAGCGCCAGCAACTCCATGGACAGCACCGAGCCGAGCAGGTCGTGGAAGGCATGGACGTTGCGCAGGCAGTCAGCGAGCAGCTCCCGCGCCCTGCCCTGGTCGCCGTCCTGCCAGGCCGCGTACGCCAGCACGTACTGCGCGTACGACCGCGCCCAGCGCTCCCCGTGGTCCTCGCACACCTGGCGCACGTCCTCGCACAGCCGCACCGCCTCCGGCAGGTCCCCCTGGAAAGCCCGCGTCATCGCCAGCTCCACCTGCCCCATCAGCACGTTGCTGTTGAGTTCGCCGATCTCCTGATAACGGCACAGCGCCGACCGCAGCAGCGTTTCTGCGCGGGCCATGTCATCGGTGACCAGGGCCAGACAGCCGGTGCGGTGCTCCGCGTACGCCACCGCCGCCGGATCCGCGGTCCGCTCCGCCTGCTCCCGGCACTCCTGCAGCGCCGCCAGGGCCGGCACGGTGTCGCCCTGGAGGATCGCCACATACCCGAGCACCCACAGCGCCTTCAGTCGCGACTGCTCGTACCCCGAATCCAGCTCCAGGCAGCAGGTCAGCCAGCGGCGGCCCTCCGCGAGCCGCCCGCAGCCGACCCAGCAGAACCACAGGGACCCGGCCAGGTACTGGCCGAGATGGGTCCCTTCCGGCTCCGCCAGACAGCACTCGATGGCCGCCCGCAGGTTGGGCAGCTCCGCTTCGACCCGCGCGGCGACCTCGCCCTGCCGGGGCGAGAACCAGTCGAGCTCGCAGGAGGTGGCCAGGCCCAGGTACCAGTCCCGGTGCCGCCTGCGCAGCCGCCCCGCGTCCCCGATCCCCTCCAGCCACTCGGCGCCGTAGGCCCGGACCGTGTCGAGCATCCGGTAGCGGGGGCCGGCCGGGGTCTCCTCACGGGTCACGACGGACTGGGCCAGCAGTTCCGACAGCACGTCCAGGACGTCCTCGGCGGGCAGCCCGTCCCCGCTGCAGACGTACTCGGCCGCCTCCAGGTCGAAGGTCTGCGCGAACACCGAAAGACGCGCCCACAGCAGCCGTTCGGCGGGCGTGCACAGCTCGTGGCTCCAGCCGATCGCCGTGCGCAGTGTCTGGTGGCGGGCCGGGGGTCCCCCGGGGACGGAGCGCGCTCCGGAACCGGTGGCCAGCAGCCGGAACCGGTCGTCCAGCCGCTGCAGCAGCTGCGCCGGGGACAGCGCCCGCAGCCGCCCGGCCGCCAGCTCCAGCGCCAGCGGGATCCCCTCCAGGCGCCGGCACAGCTCGCGCACCTCGGGGCCGTCGGACAGCTCCAGCCCCTGCTCCCGGGCCCGGTCGGTGAACAGCTCCACCGCCTCGTCCTCGCCGAGCGGCGCCAGCGGAAGCAGCCGCTCGCCCGCCAGTCCCAGCGGGCGCCGGCCCACGGCCAGCACCCGCAGCCGCGGCAGCCTCCGCAGCAGGTCGGCCGTCAGCCCGGCACAGGCCTCCACCAGGTGCTCGAACCCGTCCAGCACCAGCAGGGCCGGACGGCCGGCGAAATGCTCCAGCAGCGTCTCCCGGGGCGTCCGGGCGGTGTGGTCGGTCAGCCCCAGCGCCTCCGTGACCGCGTACTCCACGAACTGCGGATCGCGCACCGGCGCCAGCTCCACCCGCCCGGACCCCGACTCCCACCCGGCGGCGACCCGCGCGGCCAGCCGGGACTTGCCGACGCCGCCGACCCCGGTGACGGTCACCAGCCGGGCCCGGCCGAGAGCGGCGGTCAGCTCGGCGAGTTCGGCCGAGCGCCCGACGAACGTGGTCAGTTCCAGGGGCGGATCGCCGTCCGGGAAGGGATCTGGGCGCTGAGGACCTCGCATGGGACACGGAGCGTACTGAAGTGTGTTCATTGCGTACAATCGCTTCCCGCAACTCCGCCCCCGCGGCCCGGGTAATCCGGTACGGAGCCCCGCCCCCGGCGCGATAGGCTCGGACACGACTTTTCGATGGTGAGGCACGTTTCAGGGAGCGGGTGCGCACAGTGTCCGGTGGAGAGGTGGCCGGGATCCTGGTGGCCGTCTTCTGGGCGATCCTGGTCTCCTTCCTCGCGGTGGCTCTCGCGAGGCTGGCCCAGACGCTCAAGGCGACGACCAAGCTCGTGGCGGACGTGACCGACCAGGCCGTCCCGCTGCTGGCCGACGCCTCCCAGGCGGTGCGCTCCGCGCAGACCCAGATCGACCGCGTCGACGCGATCGCCTCCGACGTCCAGGAGGTCACGTCGAACGCCTCCGCGCTGTCGAGCACGGTCGCCTCCACCTTCGGCGGCCCGCTGGTGAAGGTCGCGGCCTTCGGCTACGGCGTCCGCCGGGCGCTGGGCGGCCGCAAGGAGGACGTGCCCGCGAAGGCGCCCCGGCGTACGGTGATCGTGGGCCGCACGGTCCCCGCCGCACGACGCAAGCGGAAGTAAGGACTGAGACCGAGCGATGTTCCGCCGTACGTTCTGGTTCACCACCGGTGTCGCCGCCGGCGTGTGGGCCACCACCAAGGTCAACCGCAAGCTGAAGCAGCTGACCCCGGAGAGCCTCGCCGCGACCGCGGCGAACAAGGCCCTGGAGACCGGTCAGCGGCTCAAGGACCGTGCGGTGGGCTTCGCGCTCGACGTCCGCGACAACATGGCCCAGCGGGAGGCCGAGCTGGAGGAGGCCCTCGGGATCCACGAGAACCCCGAACTCCCCGCACCCAGGCGGCAGGCCGCCATCGAGGCCGACCGCAGCAACAACCGCAGCAACCCGAAGTACATCGAAGCCCCGATGTACTCGTACAACCGGAATGAGGACCACTGATGGAGTCGGCCGAGATTCGCCGCCGCTGGCTGAGCTTCTTCGAGGAGCGCGGGCACACCGTCGTCCCTTCGGCGTCGCTCATCGCGGACGACCCGACTCTGCTCCTCGTCCCCGCCGGCATGGTGCCCTTCAAGCCCTACTTCCTGGGTGAGGTCAAGCCGCCGTTCCCGCGCGCCACCAGCGTGCAGAAGTGCGTGCGCACGCCCGACATCGAAGAGGTCGGCAAGACCACGCGCCACGGCACGTTCTTCCAGATGTGCGGCAACTTCTCCTTCGGCGACTACTTCAAGGAAGGCGCCATCAAGCTCGCCTGGGAGCTGCTCACCACGCCCCAGGACAAGGGCGGTTACGGCCTGGAGCCGGAGAAGCTCTGGATCACCGTCTACAAGGACGACGACGAGGCCGAGCGCATCTGGCACGAGGTCGTCGGGGTGCCGAAGGAGCGCATCCAGCGCCTCGGCATGAAGGACAACTACTGGTCCATGGGCGTCCCCGGCCCGTGCGGCCCCTGCTCCGAGATCAACTACGACCGCGGCCCCGAGTTCGGCGTCGAGGGCGGCCCCGCCGTCAACGACGAGCGGTACGTGGAGATCTGGAACCTCGTCTTCATGCAGTACGAGCGCGGCGAGGGCATCGGCAAGGACAACTTCGAGATCCTCGGGGACCTGCCGAGCAAGAACATCGACACGGGCCTCGGCCTGGAGCGGCTCGCCATGATTCTGCAGGGTGTGCAGAACATGTACGAGATCGACACCTCCATGGCCGTCATCGAGAAGGCCACCGAGCTGACCGGCGTCCGCTACGGCGACGCCCACGCCTCGGACGTGTCCCTGCGTGTGGTCACCGACCACATGCGTACGGCCACCATGCTCATCGGCGACGGCGTCACCCCCGGCAACGAGGGCCGCGGCTACGTCCTGCGCCGCATCATGCGCCGTGCCATCCGCAACATGCGTCTGCTGGGCGCCACCGGTCCGGTCGTCAAGGACCTGATCGACACCGTGATCCAGATGATGGGCCGGCAGTACCCCGAGCTGATCACCGACCGCGAGCGGATCGAGAAGGTCGCCCTCGCCGAGGAGAACGCCTTCCTCAAGACGCTGAAGGCCGGCACCAACATCCTCGACACCGCCGTCACCGAGACCAAGCAGGCCGGCTCCACCGTCCTGCCCGGCGACAAGGCGTTCCTGCTCCACGACACGTGGGGCTTCCCGATCGACCTCACCCTGGAGATGGCCGCCGAGCAGGGCCTCTCCGTGGACGAGGACGGCTTCCGCCGCCTGATGAAGGAGCAGCGGGAGCGCGCCAAGGCCGACGCCCAGTCCAAGAAGACCGGCCACGCCGACATGGGCGCCTACCGTGAGATCGCCGACACCGCCGGCGAGACCGACTTCATCGGCTACTCCGACACCGAGGGCGAGTCCACGATCGTCGGCATCCTGGTCGACGGCGTCTCCTCGCCGGCCGCCACCGAGGGCGACGAGGTCGAGATCGTCCTCGACCGCACCCCGTTCTACGCCGAGGGCGGCGGCCAGATCGGCGACACCGGTCGCATCAAGGCCGACTCCGGTGCCGTCATCGAGGTCCGCGACTGCCAGAAGCCGGTCCCGGGTGTGTACGTCCACAAGGGCGTCGTCCAGGTCGGCGAGGTGACCGTCGGCGCCAAGGCCCACGCCTCCATCGACGCCCGCCGCCGCAAGGCCATCGCCCGTGCCCACTCGGCCACGCACCTGACGCACCAGGCCCTGCGCGACGCCCTCGGCCCGACGGCCGCCCAGGCCGGTTCCGAGAACCAGCCCGGCCGCTTCCGCTTCGACTTCGGCTCCCCGTCCGCCGTCCCGACGGCCGTGATGACCGACGTCGAGCAGAAGATCAACGAGGTGCTGGCCCGCGACCTCGACGTGCACGCCGAGGTCATGGGCATCGACGAGGCCAAGAAGCAGGGCGCCATCGCCGAGTTCGGCGAGAAGTACGGCGAGCGGGTCCGCGTCGTGACCATCGGCGACTTCTCCAAGGAGCTGTGCGGCGGCACGCACGTGCACAACACCGCCCAGCTGGGCCTGGTGAAGCTGCTCGGCGAGTCCTCCATCGGCTCGGGCGTCCGTCGTATCGAGGCCCTGGTCGGTGTGGACGCCTACAACTTCCTCGCCCGGGAGCACACGGTCGTCAACCAGCTGACCGAGCTGCTCAAGGGCCGCCCGGAGGAACTGCCGGAGAAGGTCTCCTCGATGCTCGGCAAGCTGAAGGACGCCGAGAAGGAGATCGAGAAGTTCCGCGCCGAGAAGGTCCTCCAGGCCGCCGCCGGTCTCGCCGAGTCCGCCAAGGACGTCCGCGGTGTCGCCGTGGTGACCGGCCAGGTCCCGGACGGTACGACCCCGGACGACCTGCGCAAGCTGGTTCTCGACGTGCGCGGCCGCATCCAGGGCGGCCGGGCCGCCGTGGTCGCCCTCTTCACGGTCAACAACGGCAAGCCGCTCACGGTCATCGCCACCAACGAAGCCGCCCGCGAGCGCGGCCTCAAGGCCGGTGACCTGGTCCGTACCGCCGCAAAGACCCTCGGTGGCGGCGGTGGCGGCAAGCCGGACGTCGCCCAGGGCGGCGGCCAGAACCCGGCCGCCGTAGGCGAGGCCGTCGACGCTGTCGAGCGCCTGGTCGCCGAAACCGCCAAGTGACGACTGAGTAAGGAAACGGCCGGACATGCGCAGAGGACGTCGACTTTCGATCGACGTCGGGGACGCCCGTATCGGGGTCGCCTCGTGCGACCCCGATGGGATCCTCGCCACACCGGTGGAGACCGTCCCCGGCCGGGACATCCCCGCCGCCCACCGCCGCTTGCGGCAACTGGTGGAGGAATACGAACCGATCGAGGTCGTCGTAGGCCTCCCTCGCTCCCTCAAGGGGGGTGAGGGCCCGGCCGCCGTCAAGGTCCGCGCCTTCGCCCAGGAGCTGGCCAAGGGCATCAAGCCGGTCCCGGTGCGCCTGGTGGACGAGCGGATGACGACCGTGACGGCCAGTCAGGGACTGCGTGCCTCCGGTGTGAAATCCAAGAAGGGCCGGGCCGTCATCGACCAGGCCGCCGCCGTCATCATCCTGCAGCAGGCTCTCGAATCCGAACGGGTGTCAGGTAAAGCACCCGGCGAGGGCGTCGAAGTGGTCATCTGATCGCGATACGGTAACGTTCCGCGCGATGCGCCGGTGTTCGAACAAGCGGCGCACAGCAAAGAGGCGGAACGGAAGCGAGGCCCACCGGCCACGTGACCGGTCGGCCTCGCGGCTCTAGGGGATCGATGACTGAGTATGGCCGGAGCCCAGGCTCCCAACCGTGGCATCCGCAGGACCCGTTGTTCGGGGACGGCGGATGGGAAGGGCAGCAGACCCACATGGGTCAGCAGTCTGCCTACGGCGGCCAGCCGCAGCACCACCCGCAGCAGCCGCAGTACGGCGACTGGAGCCAGGAGCAGCAGTCCGGGTACGGCCACGAGCACTACCAGGTCTACGGTGAACAGGGGCAGCAGCAGTTCACCGGCCACACCCAGCAGCAGTACCAGCACCACGGCGGCTGGGACGCGACCGGCACCCACGGCCAGGCGCCGTACGCCGCCGACCCCGGTGACCCGTACGGCCAGCAGCCCGTCGCGTACGGCGGGGAGCAGCCCGACTTCTATGGGACCGAGGACGCCTACCCCCCGCCGCAGCCCCCCGGCCGCAGGCGCACCGAGGCCGAACCCGAGCCGGAGACCGCGCCCGCCGAGGAGGAGCACCCCTTCTTCGCCGGAGGCGGCGGCGAGGACGACGAGGGTGAGGAGCACGAGCTCCAGAGCCGCCGTGACCGGCGCGGCAAAGGGAAGAAACCCGCCAAGAAGGGCCAGAAACGTCGCACTGGCTGCGCCTGTCTGGTGGTCTGCCTGGTGTTCGGCGGAGGCCTCGGCGGCGTTGGATACTTCGGCTACAAGTTCTACCAAAATCGTTTCGCCCCGGCCCCGGACTACGCGGGCGCCGGAAACGGCGAGCAGGTGACGGTCGAGATCCCCAAGGGCGCCGGGGGATGGGACATCGGCCAGAAGCTGCAGGAGGCGGGCGTCGTCAAGAGCGCCGCCGCGTTCGTGTCCGCACTGCAGGCGAACCCGGGGAACAAGTCGCTCCAGGACGGTGTGTACACCCTGGAGAAACAGATGTCCGCCGCGAGCGCGGTGGACCTGATGCTCAGCCCGAAGAGCCGCAGCAACCTGATCATCGCCGAGGGTCTGCGCAACACGGCGGTCTACAGCCTGATCGACAAGCGGGTCGGGGTGGCGGCCGGTACGACGGCGAGGGTCGCGAAGAAGGACTACAAGAGCCTCGGACTGCCCGCCTGGGCACTGGACCACGCGAACCTGAAGGATCCGCTGGAAGGGTTCCTCTACCCCTCCAGTTACGCGGTCACCAAGGGCCAGAAGCCCGAGGCCGTGCTCAAGGAGATGGTGTCCCAGGCCACCGCCAAGTACAAAGAGCTGGGCCTGGAGGACAAAGCCAAGGTGCTCGGCCTCGACGGCCCCTGGCAGCTGCTCACCGTGGCGAGCCTGGTGCAGGCCGAGGGCACGAGCCACGACGATTTCCGCAAGATGGCGGAGGTCGTCTACAACCGCCTCGAACCCGACAACCCGCAGACCTACGGGCGGCTGGAGTTCGACTCCACGTACAACTACGTGAAGAACCAGAGCAAGATCGACCTGAGCATCGCCGAGCTGCGCAAGTACAACAACCCCTACAACACCTACTTCTCCAAGGGGCTGCCGCCCGGCCCCATCGGAAACCCCGGCGAGGAAGCGCTCAAGGGCGCGCTCGACCCGACCCACGACGGCTGGTACTACTTCATCTCGATGGACGGAAAGACCAGCAAGTTCACCAAGACCCTCGAGGAGCACGAGAAGCTCGTCAACGAGTGGAACGCGTCCCGGAAAAAGAGCTGACGTCGGGTCGGTAGTCTTCGCCTGGACACAGAAGCTCAAGGACGGGTTCCATGGCATCGAAGGAAGCAGACGCCCGCCGGGCCGCCGTGCTCGGTAAGCCCATCGCCCACTCCCTCTCGCCGGTGCTGCACCGGGCCGCGTACGACGAGCTGGGGCTCACCGAGTGGTCGTACGACCGCGTCGAGATGGACGAGGCCTCTCTGCCCGGCTTCTTCGAGAAGCTCGGGCCGGAGTGGGCGGGACTGTCACTGACCATGCCGCTGAAGCGGGCGGTCATCCCGCTGCTGGACGAGATCAGCGAGACGGCCGCGTCCGTCGACGCGGTCAACACGGTCGTCTTCACCGAGGACGGCCGCCGGATCGGCGACAACACCGACGTACCCGGCATGGTGGCCGCGCTGCGCGAGCACGGCATCCAGCAGGTCGACTCCGCCGCGATCCTCGGCGCCGGCGCCACCGCCTCCTCCGCTCTCGCCGCCCTGGCCCGGATCTGCACCGGGGAGGTCGTCGCCTACGTCCGCAGCGAGGCCCGCGCCGCCGAGATGCGCCAGTGGGGCGAACGGCTCGACGTCGAGGTGCGCACGGCGGACTGGGCGGATGCCGCGCAGGCGCTGCGTGCCCCGCTGGTCGTCGCCACCACCCCCGCCGGCACCACCGACGCCCTCGCCGCTGCCGTACCCGAGCGTCCCGCCACCCTCTTCGACGTGCTCTACGACCCCTGGCCCACCGAGCTCGCGGCCCGCTGGTCCATGTTCGGCGGCGCCGTGGTCAGCGGGCTCGACCTGCTGATCCACCAGGCCGTCCTTCAGGTCGAGCAGATGACCGGCCGCTCCCCGGTGCCCCTGGAGGCCATGCGCCACGCCGGTGAGAAGGCACTCGCCGCGCACTGACCGCCCGCCGGTACGTCCGTTTACTGGACCGGCGGCCTGACAAGGGCCGGCTCGTGGGAGGATCGGAGGTGGCGGGCCGGGGTCGCGCACCCGGTCGCGCCGTCGCCGTACGCGTGGATGAGCGTACGCAGGGCAGTACCGGGCGCGAACACTGAGGAGCACCGTTGAGCAGGCTGCGTTGGCTGACCGCGGGGGAGTCCCACGGTCCGGCACTTGTCGCGACGCTGGAGGGGCTTCCCGCCGGCGTGCCGATCACCACGGAGATGGTGGCGGACCACCTGGCGCGGCGGCGGCTCGGTTATGGCCGCGGTGCGCGGATGAAGTTCGAGCGGGACGAGGTCACCTTCCTGGGCGGTGTCCGGCACGGTCTGACCCTCGGTTCCCCGGTGGCGATCATGGTGGGGAACACCGAGTGGCCCAAGTGGGAGCAGGTCATGGCGGCCGACCCGGTCGACCAGGAGATCCTCGACGGGCTCGCCCGTAACGCGCCCCTGACCCGCCCGCGGCCCGGCCATGCCGACCTGGCGGGCATGCAGAAGTACGGCTTCGACGAGGCCCGGCCGATCCTGGAGCGCGCCTCCGCGCGGGAGACGGCGGCCCGGGTGGCGCTCGGCGCGGTGGCCCGCTCCTACCTGAAGGAGACGGCCGGTATCGAGATCGTCTCGCACGTCGTCGAGCTGTGCTCCGTGAAGGCTCCGCAGGGCGTGTACCCCACGCCCGCCGACGTCGAGAAGCTGGATGCCGACCCGCTGCGCTGCCTGGACGCGGACGCGTCGAAGGCGATGGTCGCGGAGGTCGACCAGGCTCACAAGGACGGCGACACGCTCGGCGGCGTGGTCGAGGTGCTGGCCTACGGCGTTCCGGTCGGCCTCGGCTCGCATGTGCACTGGGACCGCAAGCTGGACGCCCGGCTCGCCGGTGCCCTGATGGGCATCCAGGCGATCAAGGGCGTCGAGATCGGTGACGGCTTCGGGCTGGCCCGCGTGCCCGGCTCCAAGGCGCACGACGAGATCGTCAACACGCCCGAGGGCATCCGGCGCGTCTCCGGCCGCGCCGGTGGCACCGAGGGCGGCCTGAGCACGGGCGAGCTGCTGCGGGTGCGGGCGGCCATGAAGCCGATCGCGACCGTGCCGCGGGCCCTGCAGACCGTGGACGTCACCACCGGCGAGGCCGCCCAGGCCCACCACCAGCGCTCCGACGTCTCCGCCGTGCCCGCGGCCGGCATCGTCGCCGAGGCCATGGTCGCGCTCGTCCTCGCGGACGCGGTCGCCGAGAAGTTCGGCGGCGACTCCGTGCCCGAGACCCGCCGCAACGTGCAGTCCTACCTCGACAACCTGCAGATCCGGTGAGCGCCGTGCCTGCGGTCGTACTGGTCGGACCGATGGGCGTGGGCAAGTCCACCATCGGCCGGCTCCTGGCCGAGCGCCTCGGCCTCGGCTACCGGGACACCGACGAGGACATCGTGGCCGCCGAGGGGCGCACCATCGCCGAGATCTTCGTCGACGAGGGCGAGCCCGCCTTCCGGGCGATCGAGAAGCGGGCGGTGCATGCCGCGCTCGCCGAGCACGGGGGCGTCCTCGCGCTCGGTGGCGGAGCGATCCTGGACGCCGACACGCGCGCCCTGCTCGCCGGGCACCGGGTGGTCTACCTCTCGATGGACGTGGAGGAGGCCGTCAAGCGCACGGGTCTGAACGTGGCCCGGCCGCTGCTCGCGGTCAACCCGCGCAAGCAGTGGCGCGAACTGATGGAGGCGCGGCGGCACCTGTACGAGGAGGTCGCCACCGCCGTCGTACCAACGGACGGCCGTACCCCCGAAGAGGTCACCCGAGCAGCCCTCGACGCACTGGAGTTGAAGGAAGCATGAGCGAGTCAGTCACTCGGATCCAGGTCGCCGGTTCGGCGGGCACCGACCCCTACGAGGTGCTGGTCGGCCGGCAACTCCTCGGTGAGCTGGCCGGCTTGATCGGGCCGAGGGCCAGGCGGGTCGCGGTGATCCATCCCGAGGCGCTGGCCGAGACCGGTGACGCGCTCCGCGCGGAGCTGGCCGAGCAGGGCTACGAGGCGATCGCCATCCAGGTGCCGAACGCCGAGGAGGCCAAGACCGCCGAGGTCGCCGCCTACTGCTGGAAGGCGCTGGGCCAGTCGAACTTCACCCGCACCGACGCGATCGTGGGTGTGGGCGGCGGCGCGACGACGGACCTGGCCGGGTTCGTGGCGGCGACCTGGCTGCGCGGGGTGCGCTGGATCGCCATCCCGACGACCGTCCTCGCGATGGTGGACGCGGCGGTCGGCGGCAAGACCGGCATCAACACCGCCGAGGGCAAGAACCTGGTGGGCGCCTTCCACCCGCCGGCCGGTGTGCTGTGCGACCTGGCCGCGCTGGACTCCCTCCCGGTCAACGACTACGTCTCCGGACTCGCCGAGATCATCAAGGCCGGCTTCATCGCCGACCCGGCGATCCTGGAGCTGATCGAGGCGGACCCGGAGGCGGCCCGCACCCCGGCGGGCCCGCACACGGCGGAGCTGATCGAGCGCTCGATCCGGGTGAAGGCCGAGGTCGTCTCCAGCGACCTGAAGGAGTCGGGTCTGCGGGAGATCCTGAACTACGGTCACACGCTTGGCCACGCCATCGAGAAGAACGAGCGCTATCAGTGGCGGCACGGCGCCGCGGTCGCGGTCGGCATGCACTTCGCCGCCGAACTGGGCCGCCTGGCGGGCCGTTTGGACGATGCGACGGCGGACAGGCACCGCACGGTCCTCGAATCCGTCGGCCTGCCCCTGCACTACCGCTACGACCAGTGGCCCAAGCTGCTGGAGACGATGAAGGTCGACAAGAAGTCCCGCGGCGACCTGCTGCGCTTCATCGTCCTGGACGGCCTGGCCAAGCCGACCGTCCTGGAAGGCCCCGACCCGGCCGTCCTGCTCGCCGCGTACGGCGAGGTCGGGCAGTAGGTCCCCGACTGTTGCGTCCGTCCGATTCCCTTTCCGGAACGGGCACTTCGAGCCGCCCCCGGTCGTTTCACCAAACGACGGCCGGGGACGGTACCGTTCGGCAAGCAGCGGGTTAACCTCTGCTACCAGCACGAATTGCCTGTACGAGACGGAGTGGCAACGGATGCAGCACGCAGTGGGGTCTCCGCTGCCGCCGCCCCACCAGCCGGGGCAGATGCCGCATGTCGGCTGGGCGTCGGCCGCGCACCACCCGGGCCCGCGCCCGGGAGCCTCCCAGGGGCCCGCCCCCGTTCCTCCGCCGCCGGTCTTCCCGGCCCCGGCCGGTGCCGTCCCGCCGACGCCCCCGCAACCTCCCGCGCCCCAGTCCCCGGCCCCGCAGCCCGCCGCGCCGCCGGCCCCCGACACCACCGGCCATGTCCCGCTGCCGCCGGGCGGCCCCGTGGGCGTCCCCATGGCGCCGCCGGCTCATGCCGCGGCCCCCGACCCGGCGACCACCACGCTGGCCGTCCTGCTGATCGGCCCGGCCGGCGCGGGCAAGACCAGCGTCGCCAAGTACTGGGCCGACCACCGCCGCGTGCCCACCGCGCACATCAGCCTGGACGACGTGCGCGAATGGGTCCGCTCGGGCTTCGCCGACCCTCAGTCCGGCTGGAACGACAACTCCGAGGCCCAGTACCGCCTGGCCCGCCGCACCTGCGGTTTCGCCGCCCGCAACTTCCTCGCCAACGGCATTTCCTGCATCCTCGACGACGCCGTCTTCCCGGACCGCCCGGTCGTCGGCCTCGGCGGCTGGAAACGGCACGTCGGCCCCGGCCTGCTCCCGGTCGTCCTCCTGCCGGGCCTGGACATCGTCCTGGAGCGCAACGCCGAGCGCACCGGCAACCGCCGCCTCACCGACGAGGAGGTCGCGCGCATCCACGGCCGCATGGCCGGCTGGTACGGCTCGGGTCTCCCGATCATCGACAACTCCCAGCTCGATGTTCCGGGCACGGCGAGGGTCCTGGACGAGGTCCTGTCGAGAGCGATAGCGAGCCCACCGAGCTGGTGAGCGGGGAGAACGCGCACCACCCCTCACCTGCTCCGCAGCCCCACTCGGCCCCCACGAATCGGCACAATCGGCACAAAACTCCTACGCTCATCTCATGTCAGAGGTGTACGCGACCCGCCGATCCCGGCTGAGAGACCACTTCACCGCGGCCGGCACCGCGGCAGCGCTCGTCACCCGCCCGGCCAACGTGCGCTACCTCGCCGCCGCAGCCCCGCAGGGCTCCGCACTGCTGCTCGGCAAGGGCGAGGATCTCCTCGTCTGCGCCGGCCCGCCCGACGACCGCCCCTACGAGGGCCGGCCGGACGAGAACCTGCGCCTGCACGTCCTGCCCGCCGGGGGTGACGCCGCCGTCGCGGCGGCCGACCTCGCCGCAGCCCAGGGTGCCGATTCACTGGCGGTGGAGGAACACCACCTCACCGTGGCCCGGCACAGAGCCCTGGCCTCGGTCGCCCCGCGTCTCCGCCTCACCGACCTCGGCGGAGCCGTCGAGCAGCTCAGGGTGGTCAAGGACGAGGAGGAGATCTCCTGCCTCCGCATCGGCGCCGAGATCGCCGACCAGGCCCTCGGTGAGCTGCTGGAGTCCATCCTGGTCGGCCGTACCGAGCGGCACCTCGCGCTGGAGCTGGAGCGCCGTCTGGTGGACCACGGGGCCGACGGACCCGCGTTCCCCACCTCGGTGGCCACCGGGCCGAACTCCGGCCGCCGCGGCCACCGCCCCACCGACCGGCGCGTGGAGGAGGGCGACTTCCTCACCGTGTGCCTGGGGGCGACCTACCGCGGCTACCGCTGCGAGATCGGCCGCACCTTCGTGATCGGCACCTCGCCCGCCGACTGGCAGATCGAGCTGTACGACCTCGTCTTCGCCGCCCAGCGCGCCGGACGCGAGTCCCTGGCACCCGGCGCCGGATACCGTGACGTGGACCGCGCGGCGCGCCAGGTACTGGACTCGGCCGGCTATGCGGAGGCCCTGCCACCGCTCACCGGACACGGCGTCGGACTCGAAATCGACGAGGACCCGCAGTTGGCGCCCGCGGCCATGGGTAAACTGGACGCTTGCGTGCCGGTCACCGTCGAACCGGGGGTCCACCTCCCGGGCCGGGGCGGCGTCCGGATCGATGACACGCTCGTCGTACGCCCCGAGGCGGACGGCGGACCCGAGCTACTCACCATCACGACCAAGGAGCTGCTCGCGCTCTAGCCTCGCGCTGTGCGCATGCCCCGGGGTCGTACGTCAGTCCAGGAGATTCCGCAACCGTGGCTTCCACGAACGACCTCAAGAACGGCATGGTGCTCAAGCTCGAAGGCGGCCAGCTCTGGTCCGTCGTCGAGTTCCAGCACGTCAAGCCCGGCAAGGGCCCGGCATTCGTGCGCACCAAGCTCAAGAACGTGCTCTCCGGCAAGGTCGTCGACAAGACCTTCAACGCCGGCGTCAAGGTCGAGACGGCCACTGTCGACAAGCGCGACATGCAGTTCTCGTACATGGACGGCGAGTACTTCGTCTTCATGGACATGGAGACCTACGACCAGCTGCACATCGACCGCAAGGCCGTCGGTGACGCCGCCAACTTCCTCGTCGAGGGCTTCACCGCCACCGTCGCGCAGCACGAGGGCGAGGTCCTCTTCGTCGACCTGCCCGCTGCGGTCGAGCTGACCATCGCCGAGACCGAGCCGGGCGTCCAGGGCGACCGTTCCACCGGTGGCACCAAGCCCGCCACCCTGGAGACCGGCCACCAGATCCAGGTCCCGCTCTTCATCACCACCGGTGAGAAGATCAAGGTCGACACCCGCACGAGCGACTACCTCGGCCGGGTGAACAGCTAACCGTGGCTGCCCGCAACACGGCCCGCAAGCGCGCCTTCCAGATCCTCTTCGAGGGCGACCAGCGCGGCGCCGACGTCCTGACGGTCCTCGCCGACTGGGTCCGGCTCTCCCGGTCCGACACCCGGCAGCCGCCGGTCAGCGAGTACACGATGCAGCTGGTCGAGGGCTACGCGGAACACGCGCGGCGGATCGACGAGCTGATCGCCCAGTACGCGGTCGGCTGGACGCTCGACCGGATGCCGGTCGTGGACCGCAACATCCTGCGGCTGGGCGCGTACGAGCTGATCTGGGTCGACGAGACCCCGGATGCCGTCGTCCTGGACGAGATGGTGCAGCTGGCCAAGGAGTTCTCGACGGACGAGTCGCCCTCGTTCGTGAACGGTCTGCTGGGCCGGCTGAAGGAGCTCAAGCCTTCGCTCCGCCGGGATTAGCCGTCGAAACGAGGGGCGCCGTGGGACTGCGGCAGCCCGGGTGACCTGCGGGTCGTCCGTGGTTGCTCGCGCAGTCCCCCGCGCCCCTCAGGCATGTTCGCGCCCCTGGCACCCCCGAGGCGCCGCCACCGTCGTGAAAAAGCCGCCGGGGTGCCCGGAACCATGAGGTTCCGGGCACCCCGGCGGCACGTTTCTGCTCAGCTGCCGCAGGCGGTCACGCCTCTTCGTGCGTGGCCACCGCGCGGCGGGCGTCGGCGTCCAGGACGCCCCAGCTGATCAGCTGCTCGGTGAGGACCGAGGGGGACTGGTCGTAAATGACGGCGAGCGTGCGCAGGTCGTCCTGGCGGATGGAGAGCACCTTGCCGTTGTAGTCACCGCGCTGGGACTGGATCGTCGCCGCGTAGCGCTGCAGCGGGCCCGCCTTCTCGGCCGGCACGGTGGCCAGCCGCTCCAGGTCGAGAACCAGCTTCGGCGGCGGCTCGGCCGCGCCGCCCGGCGTGGTGCCCGGCAGGAGCTCCTGCACGGGAACGCCATAGAAATCGGCCAGCTCGGCGAGCCGCTGGACGGTCACCGCTCGGTCGCCACGCTCGTAGGACCCGACCACCACGGCCTTCCAGCGCCCCTGGGACTTCTCCTCGACACCGTGGAGGGAAAGGCCCTGCTGGGTGCGGATGGCCCGGAGCTTGGCCCCGAGCTGTTTGGCGTATTCGCTGGACATATAGCTCCCCGGACACTGTGTCGACGCGGCCGGACGGTATTCCCGCCGCGCGGCTGGTAACTCACTGTGAGGTTACGCAGCGTGACTCTCGTGCGTCAAGCCGAATGGTCCACACCGACTCTTCCGTGGTAGTGGCAACCGGTTCCGCCAAGGGGGTGATCGGGGCCCTCGCCAAGACCTGCTACGGTGGATGGCGCAAATCCGACGTCCTTTAAGGTCCGTCCCGTGAGGCGGAGAAGGAGGTCCGTTTCGTATGGACAAGCACGACTCGCCTGCCGATCCGCAGGCGTCCGATGCGCGGCCCGTGCTCGAAGGCCCCGACATCGCGCGGGTACTGACCCGTATCGCCCATGAGATCGTCGAGCGCGCCAAGGGCGCCGACGACGTGGTGCTCCTCGGCATTCCCACCCGGGGCGTCTTCCTCGCCCAGCGGCTCGCCGTCAAGCTGGAGCAGATCACCGACCGCAAGGTGCCGGTCGGCTCGCTCGACATCACCATGTACCGCGACGACCTGCGCATGCACCCCCCGCGTGCGCTGGCCCGCACCGAGATCCCCGGTGACGGCATCGACGGCAAGCTGGTCGTCCTCGTCGACGACGTGCTCTTCTCCGGCCGCACGATCCGCGCCGCCCTCGACGCCCTGAACGACATCGGGCGCCCCCGTGCGGTCCAGCTCGCGGTCCTGGTCGACCGCGGCCACCGCGAACTGCCGATCCGCGCCGACTACGTCGGCAAGAACCTCCCCACGTCGCTGCGGGAGACGGTCAAGGTCCAGCTCGCCGAGGAGGACGGTCGCGACACCGTGCTGCTCGGTGTGAAGGCCGGCCAGTAGCAACTCCGGCGCCGGGCTGCTTCCGCATGCCTGCACATGCGCCGATTTGCCCCACATCTCCTGAATGAACCGCCTTTACGGAGCCTGACAGATGCAGCGTCATCTCATCTCGGCCGCCGACCTCACCCGCGACGACGCCGTCCTGATCCTCGACACCGCCGAGGAGATGGCCCGGGTCGCCGACCGGCCGATCAAGAAGCTGCCGACCCTGCGCGGCCGCACGATCGTCAACCTCTTCTTCGAGGACTCCACCCGCACGCGGATCTCCTTCGAGGCCGCCGAGAAGCGCCTGTCCGCGGACGTCATCAACTTCTCCGCCAAGGGCTCCAGCGTGTCCAAGGGCGAGTCCTTGAAGGACACCGCCCAGACCCTGGAGGCCATGGGCGTCGACGCCGTCGTCATCCGGCACGGCGCCTCCGGAGCCCCGTACCGCCTCGCCAACTCCGGCTGGATCGACGCGGCCGTGATCAACGCCGGTGACGGCACCCACCAGCACCCCACCCAGGCTCTGCTGGACGCCTTCACCATGCGCCGCCGCCTGCTCGGCCGGGACGCCGGCCTCGGCCAGGACCTCAGCGGCAAGCGCATCACCGTGGTCGGCGACGTCCTGCACAGCCGGGTCGCCCGCTCCAACGTCGACCTGCTGCACACCCTCGGCGCCGAGGTCACCCTCGTCGCCCCGCCCACCCTGGTGCCGGTCGGCGTCGAGGCATGGCCGTGCGAGGTGTCGTACGACCTCGACAGCGCGCTGCCCAAGTGCGACGCGGTGATGATGCTCCGCGTCCAGCGCGAGCGGATGAACGCCGCCTTCTTCCCGACCGAGCGCGAGTACTCCCGCCGCTACGGCCTCGATGGCGACCGCATGGCCAGGCTGCCCGAGCACGCCATCGTGATGCACCCCGGCCCGATGGTCCGCGGCATGGAGATCACCGCCGAGGTCGCCGACTCCGACCGCTGCACCGCCGTCGAGCAGGTCGCCAACGGCGTCTCCATCCGGATGGCCGTCCTGTACCTGCTGCTCGGTGGCAACGAGCCCGCCCAGACCCGCACTGAGGAGAAGTAAGACCCATGAGCAAGATCCTGATCCGTGGTGCGAAGGTGCTCGGCGGCGAGCCGCAGGACGTGCTGATCAACGGCGAGGTCATCGAGGCGGTCGGCACCGGCCTGTCCGCCGACGGCGCCGAAGTCGTCGAGGCCGGCGGCAAGGTGCTGCTGCCGGGCCTGGTCGACCTGCACACCCATCTGCGCGAGCCGGGCCGCGAGGACTCCGAGACCGTCCTGACCGGCACCCGCGCGGCGGCGAGCGGCGGCTACACCGCCGTCTTCGCCATGGCCAACACCTTCCCGGTCGCCGACACCGCCGGTGTCGTCGAGCAGGTCTACCGGCTCGGCCAGGAGCACGGCTACTGCGACGTGCAGCCCATCGGCGCGGTCACCGTCGGCCTGGAGGGCAGGAAGCTCGCCGAGCTGGGCGCCATGCACGAGTCGGCCGCCGGCGTCACCGTCTTCTCCGACGACGGCAAGTGCGTGGACGACGCCGTGATCATGCGCCGCGCGCTGGAGTACGTGAAGGCCTTCGGCGGCGTCGTCGCCCAGCACGCCCAGGAGCCCCGGCTGACCGAGGGCGCCCAGATGAACGAGGGCGTCGTCTCCGCCGAACTGGGCCTGGGCGGCTGGCCGGCCGTCGCCGAGGAGTCGATCATCGCCCGGGACGTGCTGCTCGCCGAGCACGTC
The DNA here is from genome assembly GCF_044546895.1 of Streptomyces sp. NPDC053069. Taxonomy (NCBI): domain Bacteria; kingdom Bacillati; phylum Actinomycetota; class Actinomycetes; order Kitasatosporales; family Streptomycetaceae; genus Streptomyces; species Streptomyces sp. NPDC053069. Next base: position 198,504 of record NZ_JBITZN010000010.1, read on the forward strand.
GGCTCCCGCGTCCACATCTGCCACCTGTCGACCGCCGGCAGCGTCGAGATCGTCCGCTGGGCCAAGTCCCGCGGCATCGACGTCACCGCCGAGGTCACCCCGCACCACCTGCTCCTCACCGACGAGCTGGTGCGCACGTACAACCCGGTCTACAAGGTCAACCCGCCGCTGCGCACCGAGCGCGATGTGCACGCCCTGCGCGCCGCCCTCGCCGACGGCACCATCGACATCGTCGCCACCGACCACGCCCCGCACCCGCACGAGGACAAGGACTGCGAGTGGGCCGCCGCTGCCATGGGCATGGTCGGTCTGGAGACCGCGTTGTCAGTGGTCCAGGAGACCATGGTCGACACGGGCCTGCTGGACTGGGCCGGCGTCGCCGACCGCATGTCCTTCAAGCCCGCGCAGATCGGACAGGCCACCGGGCACGGCCGTCCCGTCTCGGCTGGTGAGCCCGCCAACCTCACCCTCGTCGACACGGAATACCGTGGCCAGGTGGACCCCGCGGGCTTCGCCTCACGCAGCCGCAACACCCCGTACCAGGGGCGTGAGCTGCCGGGCCGTGTGACGCACACGTGGCTGCGGGGCAAGGCCACGCTCGTCGACGGGAAGCTCACGTGACACCTGTAATCCTGCTGGCCGAGGCCAAGCGGTCGGCCGAGGTCACCGACTGGCCGGGCCGCATCGGCTGGCTCGTCGGACTCCTGCTCTTCATCGCGCTCGTCTACTGGCTGATGCGCGAGGGCTGGAAGTGGCGCGGCACCCTCCAGGGCGACCTGCCCAAGCCGCCCAGCGCGCCGGACGAGACCGGCCCGGTGAGACTGAGCATGAGCGGCCGCTACCACGGCTCCACCACCGCCGGGCAGTGGCTGGACCGCATCGTGGCCCACGGCCTGGGCACCCGCAGCCGGGCCGAGCTCACCCTGACCGACCAAGGGCTGGAGGTCGAGCGTCCCGGAGCGAGCGACTTCTTCATCCCGACCGCCGCGCTGCGCGGCGCCCGGCTGGACAAGGGCATCGCCGGCAAGGTCCTCACCGAGGGCGGCCTGCTGGTGGTGACCTGGGCACTCGGCGACAAGCTGATCGACTCCGGCTTCCGCTCCGACCACGCGGCCGAGCACACCGAGTGGGCCGACACCCTGAACCACATGACCAACGACACGGAAGGCGCACGATGACGACCTCCACAAGGGGAGCTGCCAGGGTTCCCGCCGTACTCGTCCTGGAGGACGGCCGCATCTTCCGCGGCCGTGCCTACGGGGCCGTGGGGGAGACCTTCGGCGAGGCCGTGTTCTCCACCGGCATGACCGGCTACCAGGAGACCCTGACCGACCCGTCGTACGACCGCCAGATCGTGGTCGCGACCGCCCCGCAGATCGGCAACACGGGCTGGAACGACGAGGACGACGAGTCGAGCCGCATCTGGGTCTCCGGCTACGTCGTGCGCGACCCCGCGCGCGTGCCGTCCAACTGGCGGGCCAAGCGCTCCCTGGACGACGAGCTGGAGCGGCAGGGCGTGGTCGGCATCTCCGGCATCGACACCCGCGCCCTCACCCGCCACCTGCGCGAGCGCGGTTCCATGCGCGCCGGCGTCTTCTCCGGTGAGGCGATCGCCCCCGAGTCCGAGCTCCTCGCGCGTGTGCAGGCCCAGCCGCACATGAAGGGTGCGAGCCTCTACGAGGAGGTCGCGACCAAGGAGGCGTACGTCGTCCCGGCCGTCGGCGAGAAGAAGTTCACCGTCGCCGCGATCGACCTCGGCATCAAGGGCATGACCCCCCACCGCATGGCCGAGCGCGGCATCGAGGTGCACGTGCTGCCCGCCACCGCCACGGCCGACGAGATCTACGCGGTCGACCCGGACGGCGTGTTCTTCTCCAACGGCCCCGGTGATCCCGCCACGGCCGACGGCCCCGTCGCGCTCATGACCGCCGTCCTGGAGCGGAAGACGCCCCTGTTCGGCATCTGCTTCGGCAACCAGATCCTCGGCCGTGCGCTCGGCTTCGGCACCTACAAGCTGAAGTACGGCCACCGGGGCATCAACCAGCCGGTCCAGGACCGTACGACCGGCAAGGTCGAGGTCACCGCGCACAACCACGGGTTCGCCGTGGACGCGCCGCTCGACAAGGTCAGCGAGACCAAGTTCGGCCGCGCCGAGGTCTCGCACGTCTGCCTGAACGACGACGTCGTGGAGGGGCTGCAGCTGCTCGACCAGCCGGCCTTCTCCGTCCAGTACCACCCCGAAGCGGCTGCGGGCCCGCACGACGCCGCCTACCTGTTCGACCGCTTCGTCACCCTGATGGAGGGCCAGCGTGCCTAAGCGCACCGATATCCAGTCCGTCCTGGTCATCGGCTCCGGCCCGATCGTCATCGGCCAGGCCGCCGAGTTCGACTACTCCGGCACCCAGGCGTGCCGCGTGCTCAAGGCCGAGGGCCTGCGCGTCATCCTGGTGAACTCCAACCCGGCGACGATCATGACCGACCCGGAGATCGCCGACGCCACCTATGTCGAGCCGATCACCCCCGAGTTCGTCGAGAAGATCATCGCCAAGGAGCGCCCCGACGCCCTGCTGCCCACCCTGGGCGGCCAGACGGCGCTGAACACCGCCATCTCGCTGCACGAGAACGGTGTCCTGGAGAAGTACGGCGTCGAGCTGATCGGCGCCAAGCCCGAGGCGATCCACAAGGGCGAGGACCGCGACCTGTTCAAGGAGGTCGTGGAGGAGGTCCGCAAGAAGATCGGCCACGGCGAGTCCGCCCGCTCGGTCATCTGTCACTCCATGGACGACGTCCTCAAGGGCGTCGAGACCCTCGGCGGCTACCCGGTCGTCGTCCGCCCGTCCTTCACCATGGGCGGCGCCGGCTCCGGCTTCGCGCACGACGAGGAGGAGCTGCGCCGCATCGCCGGCCAGGGCCTCACGCTCTCCCCGACCACCGAGGTGCTCCTGGAGGAGTCCATCCTCGGCTGGAAGGAGTACGAGCTGGAGCTGATGCGCGACAAGCACGACAACGTCGTGGTCGTCTGCTCCATCGAGAACTTCGACCCCATGGGCGTCCACACCGGTGACTCGATCACCGTCGCGCCCGCGATGACGCTGACCGACCGCGAGTACCAGATCCTGCGCGACATCGGCATCGCCGTCATCCGCGAGGTCGGCGTCGACACCGGCGGCTGCAACATCCAGTTCGCGGTGAACCCCGAGGACGGTCGTGTGATCGTCATCGAGATGAACCCGCGCGTGTCGCGTTCCTCGGCCCTCGCCTCCAAGGCCACCGGCTTCCCGATCGCCAAGATCGCCGCGAAGCTGGCCGTCGGCTACACCCTGGACGAGATCCCGAACGACATCACCCAGGAGACCCCGGCCTCCTTCGAGCCCACGCTCGACTACGTGGTCGTCAAGGCCCCGCGCTTCGCCTTCGAGAAGTTCCCGCAGGCCGACTCCACGCTGACCACCACCATGAAGTCGGTCGGCGAGGCCATGGCCATCGGCCGCAACTTCCCCGAGGCCTTCCAGAAGGCGCTGCGCTCGCTGGAGAAGAAGGGCAGCCAGTTCACCTTCGTCGGCGAGACGGGCGACAAGGAGACCCTGCTGCGCGAGGCCGTACGGCCCACCGACGGCCGGATCAACACGGTCATGCAGGCGATCCGCGCGGGCGCCACGCCCGAGGAGATCTTCGAGTACACGAAGATCGACCCGTGGTTCGTGGACCAGCTCTTCCTGATCAAGGAGATCGCGGACGAGCTGGCCCAGGCCCCGGAGCTGACCGCCGACCTGCTCGCCGAGGCCAAGCGGCACGGCTTCTCCGACCAGCAGATCGGTGAGATCCGCGGCCTGCGCGAGGACGTCGTGCGCGAGGTCCGGCACGCCCTGGGCATCCGCCCCGTCTACAAGACGGTCGACACCTGCGCCGCAGAGTTCGCCGCGAAGACGCCGTACTTCTACTCGGCCTACGACGAGGAGTCGGAGGTCGCGCCCCGGCAGAAGCCGGCCGTCATCATTCTGGGCTCCGGCCCGAACCGCATCGGCCAGGGCATCGAGTTCGACTACTCCTGCGTCCACGCCTCCTTCGCGCTGTCCGACGCCGGGTACGAGACCGTGATGGTCAACTGCAACCCGGAGACCGTCTCCACCGACTACGACACCTCCGACCGGCTGTACTTCGAGCCGCTGACGCTGGAGGACGTACTGGAGATCGTCCACGCCGAGCAGCAGGCCGGCCCGGTCGCGGGTGTGATCGTGCAGCTGGGCGGGCAGACCCCGCTGGGTCTGTCGCAGGCCCTGAAGGACAACGGCGTGCCGATCGTGGGCACCTCCCCGGAGGCCATCCACGCCGCCGAGGACCGCGGCGCCTTCGGCCGGGTGCTGGCGGAGGCGGGCCTGCCGGCCCCGAAGCACGGCACGGCCACCACCTTCGCCGAGGCCAAGGCCATCGCCGACGAGATCGGCTACCCGGTCCTCGTCCGGCCGTCCTACGTGCTGGGCGGGCGCGGCATGGAGATCGTCTACGACGAGACCCGGCTGGCCGCCTACATCGCCGAGTCGACCGAGATCAGCCCCTCCCGGCCGGTCCTCGTCGACCGCTTCCTGGACGACGCGATCGAGATCGACGTCGACGCCCTCTACGACGGCACCGAGCTGTACCTCGGCGGCGTGATGGAGCACATCGAGGAGGCCGGTATCCACTCCGGCGACTCGGCGTGCGCCCTGCCCCCGATCACCCTGGGCGGCTTCGACATCAAGCGGCTGCGCGCCTCCACCGAGGCCATCGCCCGCGGTGTCGGCGTGCGCGGCCTGATCAACATCCAGTTCGCGATGGCCGGCGACATCCTCTACGTCCTGGAGGCCAACCCGCGCGCCTCCCGTACGGTCCCCTTCACCTCCAAGGCGACCGCGGTGCCGCTCGCGAAGGCCGCCGCCCGGATCTCGCTGGGCGCGACCATCGCCGAGCTCCGTGCCGAGGGCCTGCTTCCGGCGAACGGCGACGGCGGCGAGCTTCCGCTGGACGCGCCGATCTCCGTCAAGGAGGCCGTCATGCCGTGGTCCCGGTTCCGGGACATCCACGGCCGCGGCGTCGACACGGTCCTCGGCCCGGAGATGCGCTCCACCGGTGAGGTCATGGGCATCGACTCCGTCTTCGGCACCGCGTACGCCAAGTCGCAGGCGGGTGCCTACGGCCCGCTGCCCACCAAGGGCCGGGCGTTCATCTCGGTCGCCAACCGCGACAAGCGCTCGATGATCTTCCCGGCGCGTGAGCTGGTCGCCCACGGCTTCGAGCTGCTCGCCACCTCCGGCACCGCCGAGGTCCTCAAGCGCAACGGCATCCACGCCGCCGTGGTGCGCAAGCAGTCCGAGGGCACCGGCCCGAACGGTGAGAAGACCATCGTCCAGCTGATCCACGACGGGGAGGTCGACCTGATCGTCAACACCCCGTACGGCACCGGCGGCCGTCTGGACGGCTACGACATCCGCACCGCCGCGGTCGCCCGCTCCGTGCCGTGCCTGACCACCGTTCAGGCGCTCGCCGCGGCGGTCCAGGGCATCGACGCCCTCAACCACGGCGACGTCGGCGTCCGCTCCCTCCAGGAACACGCCGAACACCTGACCGCGGCCCGCGACTAGCAGCCCTTGAGGGGGACACCGGAAACGGTGTCCCCCTCTTCATGAGGACACAGAGACATGTACGAGCTTTTCTTCCGTCTGGTTTTCAAACGGATGGACCCCGAGAAGGCCCACTATCTGGCCTTCCGCTGGATCCGCCTCGCCGTCCGCATCCCCGTGCTGCGCACCTTCGTCGCGGCCGCCCTCGCGCCCCGCTACAAGGAGCTGCGCACGGAGGCCTTCGGGCTGCGCATGCACGGCCCCTTCGGGCTCGCCGCCGGCTTCGACAAGAACGCCGTCGCGATCGACGGGATGTCGATGCTGGGCTTCGACCACGTCGAGATCGGCACGGTCACCGGCGATCCGCAGCCCGGCAACCCGAAGAAGCGGCTGTTCCGGCTCGTCGCGGACCGCGCGCTGATCAACCGCATGGGCTTCAACAACGACGGCTCGCTGGCCGTCGCCGCCCGCCTCGCGACCCGTGAGCCCGTCTTCAAGACCGTCGTCGGCGTCAACATCGGCAAGACGAAGGTCGTCCCGGAGGCGGAGGCCGTCGGCGACTACGTGAAGTCCGCCGAGCGCCTCGCCCCGTACGCGGACTACCTGGTCGTGAACGTCTCCTCGCCGAACACGCCCGGCCTGCGCAACCTGCAGGCCACCGAGGCCCTGCGCCCGCTGCTGAGCGCCGTCCGCGAGGCCGCCGACCGCACGGTCGCGAACCGGCGCGTCCCGCTGCTGGTGAAGATCGCCCCGGACCTCGCCGACGAGGACATCGACGCCGTCGCCGACCTGGCCGTGGAGCTGGGCCTGGACGGCATCATCGCCACCAACACCACCATCGCCCGCGACGGCCTCGGCCTGAAGTCGGCACCTTCGCTGGTGAAGGAGACCGGCGGCCTGTCCGGCGCCCCGCTGAAGGCGCGTTCCCTGGAGGTCCTGCGCCGTCTGTACGCCCGCGTGGGCGACCGGATCACGCTGGTGGGGGTGGGCGGCATCGAGACCGCCGAGGACGCCTGGCAGCGCATCCTGGCGGGCGCCACGCTGGTCCAGGGGTACAGCGCCTTCATCTACGAGGGCCCCTTCTGGGCCCGTGCGATCCACAAGGGCCTCGCCGCCCGCCTGCGCACCAGTCCGTACGCCACCCTCGCCGACGCGGTCGGCGCCGACGTGAGGAAGCCCCGATGACCAGCATGAGCCCGGTGGAGCCCTTCGGCGCGCGGCTGCGCCGCGCCATGGACGAGCGCGGCCCGCTGTGCGTCGGCATCGACCCGCACGCCTCGCTCCTCGCGGAGTGGGGTCTGAACGACGACGTGGCCGGGCTGGAGCGGTTCAGCCGCACGGTCGTCGAGGCGGTGGCCGACCGGGTCGCCGTGCTGAAGCCGCAGAGCGCCTTCTTCGAGCGCTTCGGCTCCCGCGGTGTCGCCGTCCTGGAGACGATCGTCCAGGAGGCGCGCGCGGCCGGCACCCTCGTCCTGATGGACGCCAAGCGCGGCGACATCGGCTCGACCATGGCCGGGTACGCCGAGGCCTACCTGCACAAGGACGCCCCGCTGTTCTGCGACGCCCTGACCGTCTCGCCGTACCTGGGCTACGGCTCGCTCAGCCCGGCCGTCGCGCTGGCCCGGGAGAGCGGCGCCGGCCTGTTCGTGCTGGCGCTCACCTCGAACCCGGAGGGCCCCGAGGTCCAGCACGCCGTCCGCGCCGACGGCCGCACCGTGGGCGCGACCATGCTGGCCCACCTGGCCGCCGAGAACGCGGGGGAGGAGCCGCTGGGCTCCTTCGGTGCCGTCGTCGGCGCCACGGTCGGTGACCTGTCGTCGTACGACCTGGCCATCAACGGTCCGCTGCTCGCGCCCGGCGTCGGCGCGCAGGGCGCGACGCCGGCCGATCTTCCGAAGGTGTTCGGGTCGGCGCTGCGCAACGTCGTGCCGAACGTCAGCCGGGGTGTGCTGCGGGAGGGTCCCGACGCGGGGGCGCTGCGTGCGGCCGCCGAGCGCTTCGCGGAGGAGATCCAGGCCGCCGTCGCGGGCGCCTGAGTCCTCCGATGTGCGCTCCGGCGAGCGGTGTCCCGGCGACTTGAGTGTGAATACATCCTCAAATCGAGGGCATTATGTCGGAAATGTCCGGCCTGGCGGAGGCTGACCAGGACTTTTCCGCTGTTCTCGCTGACTCTGGCGGACTTGACCGCTAGTCTCCGAGCTGTGGGGACACCCCCACACCCATTAGGTAGTGGGGGAGAACGGGCGAAGCGTGTTGCTCGTGGCTCCCCAGGTGTGGGGCGACTAGGTTCCTCACCGGTCCGTATCCGACAGTTCGACATCCGAGGTGACGTAGGCGTGGCTCTTCCGCCCCTTACCCCCGAACAGCGCGCAGCCGCGCTCGAAAAGGCCGCCGCGGCTCGCCGGGAGCGGGCCGAGGTCAAGAATCGACTCAAGCACTCCGGCGCCTCCCTGCACGAGGTCATCAAGCAGGGCCAGGAGAACGACGTCATCGGCAAGATGAAGGTCTCCGCGCTGCTCGAGTCCCTGCCGGGCGTGGGCAAGGTCCGCGCCAAGCAGATCATGGAGCGTCTGGGCATCTCCGAGAGCCGCCGCGTGCGTGGTCTCGGTTCCAACCAGATCGCTTCCCTGGAGCGTGAGTTCGGCAGCACCGGCTCCTGAGTCCGGGCCCGCGCCGGACCGGGAGTCCCGGGCACTCCGGGATTACTGGAATAATCGCTGCATGAGTGAACGTCCGCGGCTGACCGTGCTCTCCGGCCCCTCGGGGGTCGGCAAGAGCACGGTCGTCGCCCATATGCGCAAGGAACACCCCGAGGTCTGGCTCTCGGTGTCGGCCACCACCCGCACGCCCCGCCCCGGCGAGCAGCACGGAGTCCACTACTTCTTCGTCACCGACGAGGAGATGGACAAGCTGATCGCCAACGGCGAGCTGCTGGAGTGGGCCGAGTTCGCCGGCAACCGCTACGGCACGCCCCGAGCGGCCGTGCTGGAGCGGCTGGAGAAGGGTGAGCCGGTGCTGCTGGAGATCGATCTCCAGGGCGCCCGGCAGGTCCGGGAGTCGATGTCCGAGGCTCGTCTGGTGTTCCTGGCTCCGCCCTCCTGGGAGGAGCTGGTGCGCAGGCTGACCGGCCGGGGCACCGAGCCGCCCGAGGTCATCGAGCGCCGCCTGGAGGCGGCCAGGACCGAGCTGGCGGCCGAGCCGGAGTTCGATACGACCTTGGTCAACACCTCCGTCGAGGACGTGGCGCGCGAGCTGCTAGCCTTGATGGACGTTGTGTGATCGTGACTGATCTTTTTCCCTCTTTCGGAAGGTAGAGCGTGTCCTCTTCCATCACCGCGCCCGAGGGCATCATCAACCCGCCGATCGACGAGTTGCTTGAGGCCACCGATTCGAAGTACAGCCTCGTGATCTACGCCGCCAAGCGGGCCCGTCAGATCAACGCGTACTACTCGCAGCTCGGCGAGGGCCTCCTCGAGTACGTCGGTCCGCTCGTCGACACCCACGTCCACGAGAAGCCGCTCTCGATCGCCCTGCGCGAGATCAACGCCGGTCTGCTGACCTCCGAGGCCGTCGAGGGCCCCGCCCAGTAGCACCACGCAGGAGTACTTTCAGACTGCGGTTGATTTGTCCACAGGCCCGGCAGCGCGACTGCCGGGCCTGTGGTGTCTCATGGGTGTGCCAGGTTTTCGAGTCCGGGGAGAGACGGTGGACAAGCCGAAGGTCGTTCTGGGGGTCAGCGGCGGCATCGCCGCCTACAAGGCCTGTGAGCTGCTGAGAAGGCTCACCGAGTCGGGCCATGACGTCCGCGTGGTGCCCACCGCCTCCGCGCTGCACTTCGTCGGGGCCGCGACCTGGTCCGCCCTGTCCGGCAACCCGGTCTCGACGGAGGTCTGGGACGACGTCCACGAGGTCCCGCACGTGCGCATCGGCCAGCACGCCGACCTGGTGGTCGTCGCGCCTGCCACGGCCGACATGCTCGCCAAGGCCGCCCACGGCCTCGCCGACGACCTGCTCACCAACACGCTGCTCACCGCCCGATGTCCGGTCGTCTTCGCGCCCGCCATGCACACCGAGATGTGGGAGCACCCGGCCACCCAGGAGAACGTGGCCACGCTCCGCCGCCGCGGCGCCGTCGTCATCGACCCCGCCGTCGGCCGCCTCACCGGCGTCGACACCGGCAAGGGCCGGCTGCCCGACCCGGCGGAGATCTTCGAGGTCTGCCGCCGGGTGCTGGCCCGGGGCGTCACCGAGCCCGACCTCAAGGGACGGCACGTCGTCGTCTCCGCGGGCGGCACCCGCGAGCCACTCGACCCGGTCCGCTTCCTCGGCAACCGCTCCTCCGGCAAGCAGGGCTACGCCCTCGCCCGCACCGCCGCCGCGCGCGGCGCCCGGGTCACGCTGATCGCGGCCAACACCGGCCTGCCCGACCCGGCGGGCGTGGACGTCGTACCGGTCGGCACGGCCGTCCAGCTGCGTGAGGCCGTGCTGAAGGCGGCGGCGGACGCCGACGCGGTCGTCATGGCCGCCGCGGTCGCCGACTTCCGTCCGGCGGTCTACGCCTCCGGCAAGATCAAGAAGAAGGACGGCCAGGACCCCGACCCGATCGTCCTGGTGCGGAATCCGGACATTCTCGCGGAGGTTTCGGCCGACCGGGCGCGGCCCGAACAGGTGGTCGTGGGCTTCGCCGCCGAGACCGACGACGTCCTCGCCAACGGCCGCGCCAAGCTCGCCCGAAAGGGCTGTGACCTGCTCGTGGTCAACGAGGTGGGGGAGCGCAAGACCTTCGGTTCCGAGGAGAACGAGGCCGTGGTGCTGGGCGCCGACGGCAGCGAGACACCGGTGCCGCACGGCCCCAAGGAGGCCCTGGCCGACATCGTCTGGGATCTGGTGGTACGGCGGCTCGGGTGACGTACGGACCCCGGATGCCTGGTTGACGGAGCGCCCGGGGACCGATCAAATCGGGTGCGGCGGTACCTGGCCATCGCCGCCCGGCATTGGGCAGAATGCCCGTGCCGCAGGTCACAGCGCTCCCGAGAGGCGAGACACGTGCCCCATCGGCCGAGTGCGACCGATAAACTGTTCACGGTCGACGCCGGGCGCAGCCCCGCGCGTCGCCGCAAATGATCAGCCAGCAGCCGCTGCAACCACAGGGAGCGTTGTGTCCCGTCGCCTGTTCACCTCGGAGTCCGTGACCGAGGGTCACCCCGACAAGATCGCTGACCAGATCAGCGACACCATTCTCGACGCGCTTCTGCGCGAGGACCCGACCTCCCGGGTCGCCGTCGAGACGCTGATCACCACCGGCCTGGTGCACGTGGCCGGCGAGGTGACGACCAAGGCCTACGCGGACATCGCGACCCTGGTCCGCAACAAGATCCTCGAGATCGGCTACGACTCCTCCAAGAAGGGCTTCGACGGAGCTTCCTGCGGCGTGTCGGTGTCCATCGGCGCGCAGTCCCCGGACATCGCCCAGGGTGTCGACACGGCGTACGAGTCCCGGGTCGAGGGCGACGACGACGAGCTGGACAAGCAGGGCGCCGGCGACCAGGGCCTGATGTTCGGCTACGCGTCCGACGAGACACCGACCCTGATGCCGCTGCCGATCTTCCTGGCGCACCGCCTGTCGAAGCGCCTGTCGGAGGTCCGCAAGAACGGCACCATCCCCTACCTGCGCCCGGACGGCAAGACGCAGGTCACCATCGAGTACGACGGCGACAAGGCCGTACGCCTCGACACGGTCGTCGTCTCCTCGCAGCACGCCTCCGACATCGACCTGGAGTCGCTGCTCGCCCCCGACATCCGCGAGTTCGTCGTGGAGCCGGAGCTGAAGGCGCTCCTGGAGGACGGCATCAAGCTGGACACCGAGGGCTACCGCCTGCTGGTCAACCCGACCGGCCGCTTCGAGATCGGCGGCCCGATGGGCGACGCCGGCCTGACCGGCCGCAAGATCATCATCGACACCTACGGTGGCATGGCCCGGCACGGCGGCGGCGCCTTCTCCGGCAAGGACCCGTCCAAGGTCGACCGCTCCGCCGCGTACGCGATGCGCTGGGTCGCCAAGAACGTGGTGGCGGCGGGCCTGGCCTCCCGCTGTGAGGTACAGGTCGCCTACGCGATCGGCAAGGCCGAGCCGGTCGGTCTGTTCGTGGAGACCTTCGGCACGGCCAAGGTCGAGGCCGAGAAGATCGAGAAGGCGATCGACGAGGTCTTCGACCTCCGTCCGGCCGCGATCATCCGCGACCTGGACCTGCTCCGCCCGATCTACGCCCAGACGGCGGCCTACGGCCACTTCGGCCGCGAGCTGCCCGACTTCACCTGGGAGCGCACGGACCGCGTGGACGCCCTGCGCCAGGCCGTGGGCCTGTAAGCCAGTCCACTCTGCTCGCCGAGGCCCGGTCTCCCCATCGCGGGGGCCGGGCCTCGGCGTGCTCCCAACGGCTCCAGCGGCTTCGGTCCAGGCCCGGTCACGGCCGAGAGCCCAGGCCCGCCAGGTATCCGCCGGCAGGCCCCGTTGTCCGTGCCGTTTGGTAAGAATGCAAGCGTGAGCAGCGAGAACGGGGCGTCCCGGGCAGCAGGGGACGGCGGGGCCGCAGGGGCGCCGCCGGAGCAGCTCGCGCTCATTCGGGAGAGCGTGCGCCAGGCCAAGACGCCCCGCGCCAAGCCGCGGACCTGGCGGGGAGCCGCGCTCGCCAAGGAGCTGCCGGTCGCACGGGTCCTGGTCGACAAGGGCGTACTGCACCTCGACCGGTACTTCGACTACGCGGTGCCCGAGGAGCTGGACGAGCAGGCGCAGCCCGGCGTGCGGGTGCGGGTGCGGTTCGGGGCCGGGCGCGGCCGGGTGCGCGAGGGGCGCCGCGAAGGCGGCGGACTCATCGACGGCTTCCTCGTCGAGCGGCGGGCCGAGTCCGACTACTCGGGGCCGCTGGCCGCCCTCGCCCAGGTCGTCTCGCCGGAGCCGGTGCTGAGCGAGGAGCTGCTCGGCCTCGCACGGGCCGTGGCCGACCGATACGCCGGCAGCCTCGCCGATGTGCTCCAGCTGGCCGTGCCACCCCGCAGCGCGCGAGCCGAACAGCGGCCGTCGCCCGCGCCACTGCCGCCGCCCAAGGCCCCCGAGACGGCCTCCTGGCTGCGGTATGAGCACGGGCCGGCGTTCCTGGAGGCGCTGGCCGCCGGAGGGTCGCCCAGGGCGGTCTGGAACGCACTGCCGGGTCCCCTGTGGAGCGAGGAACTGGCCCGCGCCGTCGCCGCCACGCTCGCCTCCGGACGCGGCGCCCTCGTCGTCGTACCGGACGGGCGGGCCGCCGCGCGGGTCGACGCCGCCCTCACCGCACTGCTCGGCGCGGGCCGGCACGCGCTGCTCACGGCCGACGCCGGGCCCGAGAAGCGGTACGGACAGTGGCTCGCGGTGCGACGGGGGTCCGTACGGGCCGTGGTCGGGACGCGGGCGGCCATGTTCGCGCCCGTACAGGACCTCGGCCTCGTCGCCATCTGGGACGACGGCGACGACAGCCACAGCGAGCAGCACGCCCCGCAGCCGCACGCGCGCGACGTGCTGCTGCTGCGCGCCGCGCTGGACAAGTGCGCCTTCCTGCTGGGCGGATTCGCCTGCACCGTCGAGGCCGCCCAGCTCGTCGAGAACGGCTGGGCCCGGCCGCTGGTCGCCGGGCGGGAGCAGGTGCGTCGGGCCGTGCCCCTGGTCCGCACGGTCGGGGACGACGACCTCGCGCGCGACGAGGCCGCGCGTGCCGCCCGGCTGCCCACCCTCGCCTGGCAGGCGGCCCGCGAGGGGCTGCGGCACGGTCCGGTGCTGGTGCAGGTGCCCCGACGCGGTTACGCACCGCGGATGGCCTGCGCCCAGTGCCGGGCGCCCGCCAGGTGCCGGCACTGCGCAGGGCCGCTGCAGGGGCAGGACGCGGGGGTGCTGCGGTGCGCCTGGTGCGGGCGCGAGGAGAGCGCCTGGCACTGTCCGGAGTGCGGCGGCTTCCGGCTGCGGGCCCAGGTCGTGGGGGCACGGCGGACGGCCGAGGAGCTGGGGCGCGCCTTTCCCGCCGTCCCGGTGCGCACCTCGGGACGGGAACACGTGCTGGACACGGTGCCGGGCACGCCCGCGCTGGTCGTGAGCACACCGGGTGCCGAACCGGTCGCCGAGGGCGGCTACGCGGCGGCCCTCCTCCTGGACGGCTGGGCCATGCTCGTACGCCCCGACCTGCGGGCCGGTGAGGACGCGCTGCGCCGGTGGATCGCGGCGGGATCGCTGGTGCGGCCGCAGAGCGAGGGGGGCACGGTGGTCGTGGTGGCCGAGCCGACCCTGCGGCCCGTGCAGGCGCTGGTGCGCTGGGACCCCGTCGGGCACGCGGTGCGGGAGCTGGCGGAGCGGGCCGAGCTGGGCTTCCCGCCGGTGTCCCGGATGGCGGCGGTGTCGGGGCCGCCCGCGGCCGTCGCCGAGTTCCTGTCCTCGGTCGAACTGCCGCAGGATGCGGAGGTGTTGGGGCCGGTGCCGATGCCGCCGACGCCGCCCGGCAGTCCTCGCAGGCCCGGAGCACCGCCGCCGGGTGAGCACTGGGACCGGGCGCTGGTGCGCGTGCCGCCGGGCAGCGGGGCCGCGCTGGCTTCCGCCCTCAAGGCGGCCCAGGCCGCTCGCATGGCACGGGGGAGCGGGGAGGCGGTACGGGTACGGATCGATCCGGCGGACATCGGGTGAGGGGATCGGGCGAGGGAATCGGGTGGGGGAGTCGGTGGGGGAAGCGATTGCCCCTGCCGCACCCTCGGCATCCGGTCGCGCCCTCCGCATCCGGTTGCGCCCTCCCCATGTGTGTCTGCCCTCCCGGACTCTCTCCAGGGAGGGCAGGGGCAGGACGGTCAGCCGTTGCGCGGGCTCGGGAAAGCCGTCGGGCGGGCTTCGTCGCGCAGGGCCGGGCTGCCCGCGGTCGGCTGCGTGGGCATCGAGCGGGCCGCGGGGACAGTGGGCAGGCCGGTGTTCACATTGACCGTGCGGGTACCGGACGGCTCCGGGGTCCGTTCCGCCTCGGCGGCCGCCTGGGCCGCGGCGCGGCGCGCGCCGTAACGGCGGTGCACCGCCTGCTTGGTGACTCCGAGCGCGGAGCCCACCGCGTCCCACGAGAAGCCCAGCGAGCGGTCGAAGTCCACGGCGGCCGTGACCAGGGTTTCGACACTGTCCCGGAGTTCCTGGGCGAGGCGCACCGTCGGGGCGGGAGCGCGTCCGTAGACGACGAAGCCCGTGGAAGGGCCGGAGCGGCGCGGGCGGTAGACGTTGCCCAGCTGGGCGGTGAGCGTGCGCAGCGCGTCCACCTGCCGGCGGACCCGCTCGATGTCCCGCACCAGCAAGTGCAGGCTGGCCCGGGCCTGGGCGTCGTGGGTGGCGTGGTCGGCCATGAACAAGCCTCTCGAACCGGCGTTGAAAGGAATCGGGCCGTGAAAAGGCCCTATGTGGTCAACTCTTTCTTGACCAACGCGTGTGTGCTCCACGGGTCACGGGGTGGGGGCGTACGGGCATATGCGCACGCCGGGCGGTCGGGTGTGCGCCCGGCCGAGAGGCTGGACGGCCCAGGGCGTTGCTCGCCGTCGGCGGCCGGCCGTTCGTGGTCGTTCGGCCGTTCGTGGTCATGGATTCGTGGTCATAGACTGGTGCGCTGCCCGTCAACCCCCGCCCGAGAGGCCCGATCCCGCCCATGAAGCTCGTCTTCGCCGGTACCCCCGAGGTCGCCGTTCCCGCTCTGGACGCCCTGATCGCTTCCGGGCGGCACGAGGTGGCCGCCGTCGTCACGCGGCCCGACGCGCCGGCCGGGCGCGGGCGCAGGCTGGTCGCGTCGCCCGTGGCCGAGCGCGCGGAGGAGGCCGGGATCGAGGTGCTGAAGCCGCTCAGGCCGCGGGACCCGGAGTTCCTGGAGCGGCTGAAGGAGATCGCCCCGGACTGCTGCCCGGTCGTCGCCTACGGCGCCCTGCTGCCCAAGGCCGCCCTCGACATCCCGGCCCACGGCTGGGTCAACCTGCACTTCTCGCTGCTGCCCGCCTGGCGCGGGGCGGCACCGGTGCAGCACGCCATCATGGCGGGCGACGAGATCACCGGCGCGTCCACCTTCCTCATCGAGGAAGGGCTCGACTCGGGGCCGGTGTACGGCACGGTCACCGAGGAGATCCGGTCCACGGACACCAGCGGCGATCTGCTGACCCGGCTCGCCTTCGCCGGTGCGGGGCTGCTCGCCGCGACCATGGACGGCATCGAGGACGGTGCCCTGAAGGCCGTACCGCAGCCGGCCGAGGGCATCACCGTCGCGCCGAAGATCACCGTCGAGGACGCCCAGGTGGACTGGGCCGCGCCCGCGCTGCGCGTCGACCGGGTCGTGCGCGGCTGCACGCCGTCGCCCGGCGCCTGGACCACCTTCCGCGGCGAGCGGCTCAAGCTCATCCAGGTCACGCCCGCGCCCGAGCGCACGGACCTCGCGCCGGGGCGGATGGCGGTCGGCAAGAACAGCGTGCACGTCGGCACCGGTTCGTACGCCGTCGAGCTGCTCTGGGTGCAGGCGCAGGGCAAGAAGCCGATGCGCGCCGCCGACTGGGCCCGCGGCGTGCGCATCGCGGAGAGCGAGACGCTCGGCGGCTGAGCCCCGGGCGGCGGGGGCGACGGTGTGCCGACGTACGCTGGACACCGCACCCTCTTCTTCACATCCGGAGCACCTTTTCGTGAGCGAGCAGTCCCGGCGGCCCCGCAAGCCCGCCAAGCCCTACCGCCGTCCCCAGAAGGACCCCGTCCGCATCCTGGCCTTCGAGGCGCTGCGCGCGGTCGACGAACGGGACGCGTACGCCAACCTCGTGCTGCCCCCGCTGCTCAGGAAGGCGCGCGAGAAGGGCGGCTTCGACGCGCGGGACGCCGCTCTCGCCACCGAGCTGGTGTACGGCACGCTGCGTCGGCAGGGGACGTACGACGCGGTGATCGCCGCCTGTGTCGACCGGCCGCTGCGCGAGGTCGACCCGCCGGTGCTCGACGTGCTGAGCCTGGGTGTGCACCAGCTGCTCGGGACGCGCATCCCCACGCACGCCGCCGTGTCCGCCTCCGTCGAACTGGCGCGGGTGGTGCTCGGCGACGGACGGGCCAAGTTCGTCAACGCCGTGCTGCGGAAGGTGGCTCAGGACGACCTCGACGGCTGGCTGGAGAAGGTCGCGCCGCCCTACGACGAGGATCCCGAGGACCACCTGGCCGTCGTGCACTCGCACCCCCGCTGGGTCGTCTCCGCGCTCTGGGACTCGCTCGGCGGCGGCCGCGCCGGCATCGAGGACCTCCTGGAGGCCGACAACGAGCGGCCCGAGGTGACCCTGGTCGCGCGGCCGGGGCGGGCCACCGCCGAGGAGCTGCTGCGCGAGGAGGCCGCCGTCCCGGGGCGCTGGTCACCGTACGCGGTGCGGCTCGCCGAGGGCGGTGAACCGGGCGCCGTGCAGGCCGTGCGCGAGGGACGGGCCGGAGTGCAGGACGAGGGCAGCCAGCTGGTCGCCCTCGCACTCGCCAACGCGCCCCTCGACGGCTCCGACAGCAAGTGGCTGGACGGGTGCGCCGGGCCCGGCGGCAAGGCCGCGCTGCTGGGCGCGCTGGCCGCCGAGCGGGGCGCCACGCTGCTCGCCTCGGAGAAGCAGCCGCACCGTGCGGGCCTCGTCGCCAAGGCGCTGGCCGGCAACCCGGGGCCGTACCAGGTGATCGCCGCCGACGGCACCCGGCCGCCGTGGCGGCCCGGCACCTTCGACCGCGTGCTGATGGACGTGCCCTGCACCGGACTCGGCGCCCTCCGTCGCCGTCCCGAGGCCCGCTGGCGGCGGCGCCCGGACGACCTGGACAACTTCGCACCGCTCCAGCGCGCCCTGCTGCGCACCGCACTGGACTCCGTGCGCGTGGGCGGGATCGTCGGCTACGCCACCTGCTCACCTCACCTCGCCGAGACCCGCGCGGTCGTCTCCGACATCCTCAAGCAGCGCCCGGAGGCCGAGCTGATCGACGCCCGCCCGCTCCTGCCAGGCGTCCCGGCGCTGGGCGAGGGCCCCGACATCCAACTGTGGCCCCACCTGCACGGCACGGACGCGATGTACCTGGCCCTGATCCGCAGAACCGCCTGAAACGCCGTCGGCGGTGGCCAACCCGCGGGCGCGGAGAACTGCGCGCTCGGCCCCCACCGGCCTGCGGACAAACCACAACGGAAATGGACCGCCGTTACGGCCCGGCGCGGCGACATGGCAGGCTAGGGGCATGGCCGCGCAGATCAACCCCAGCATCCTGTCCGCCGACTTCGCCCGCCTCGCGGAGGAGGCCAAGGCGGTCCAGGGCGCCGACTGGCTCCACGTCGACGTCATGGACAACCACTTCGTCCCGAACCTCACCCTCGGCGTGCCGGTCGTGGAGTCCCTGGCGCGGGCGACGGACACCCCGCTGGACTGCCACCTGATGATCGAGGATCCCGACCGCTGGGCGCCCCAGTACGTCGAGGCGGGTGCCTCCTCCGTGACCTTCCACGTGGAGGCGGCCGCCGCGCCCGTGCGGCTCGCCCGGGAGATCCGCGCCAAGGGCGCCCGCGCCTCCATGGCGCTCAAGCCCGCGACGCCGATCGAGCCGTTCGAGGACCTGCTGCCGGAACTCGACATGCTGCTGATCATGACGGTCGAGCCCGGCTTCGGCGGCCAGGCCTTCCTCGACATCATGCTGCCGAAGATCCGCCGCACCCGTGAGCTGATCAGCAAGCACGGCCTGCAGCTGTGGCTCCAGGTGGACGGCGGTGTCTCGGCCTCGACGATCGAGCAGTGCGCGGACGCGGGAGCGGACGTGTTCGTGGCCGGTTCGGCCGTGTACGGGGCGCAGGACCCTGCGGAAGCCGTCCGTGCACTGCGCACGCAGGCGGAGGCGGCCACCGCCAAGGCGTCCTGGGCATGCGACCACTGAGCCACAGATACATGAACGGTTAAGTGAACGCCGCCCTTCAGGGCGGATCAGCCGCGCCGAATCTGCAAGGATGAACGGCGAATCCAGAGTGTGAACAGCAGTGAGGAGATCGCCGTGTCGGGTATGTCGGCGGGCCGGTCAGCCATGCGGATGGGACCCGCTGAGCTGGTGCAGGCGGCGGCCATGGCCCGCCGCTTCTACCTCGAGGGCAAGTCCAAGATCCAGATCGCGGAGGAGTTCGGCGTCAGCCGCTTCAAGGTGGCCCGGGTCCTGGAGACGGCCCTCGAACGGGATCTCGTGCGCATCGAGATCCGTGTCCCGGCCGAGCTGGACGCCGAGCGCTCCGACGCGCTCCGCGCCCGCTACGGCCTGAGGCACGCCGTCGTGGTCGAGTCCCCGGCCGAGGCCGAGGAGACGCCCGACCCCGAGAACCTCGGCGAGGTCGCCGCCGACCTGCTCGGCGAGCTCGTCAACGAGGGGGACGTACTGGGCCTGGCCTGGGGACGGTCCACCATCCACATGGCGGCGGCGCTCGACCGGCTGCCGCCGTGCACGGTGGTACAGCTGACGGGCGTGTACGACGCCGGGACCTCGGAGCGCGGCTCGGTCGAGGCCGTGCGCCGCGCCGCCCAGGTGTCCGGCGGCGACGCCCACCCCATCTACGCCCCGATGCTGCTGCCGGACGCGGCCACCGCGGCGGCCCTGCGCAACCAGACCGGGATCGCCCGGGCCTACGAGTACTTCGACAAGGTCACGGTCGCCTGCGTCTCCATCGGCTCCTGGGAGCCGGGCATCTCGACCGTGCACGACATGCTCAGCGACGAGGAGCGGGCACACTACGCCTCGCTCGGCGTCGCCGCCGAGATGGCCGCGCACCTCTTCGACGCCGAGGGGCGCCGGATCGGGCGGGACCTGGGGGAGCGGTGCATCACGGTCAAGGCCGACCAGCTGCGCCGTATCCCGGAGGTCGTGGCCATCGCCGGCGGGCAGCGCAAGGCGGCCGCGATCGACGCGGTCCTGCGGTCCGGGCTGGTCACCAGCCTGGTCACGGACACCTCCGCCGCGGACTATCTGATGACGGCAGGACCGACCCCGAAGCCCGCGCTCAGCCGCGCGGACCCCGACGGCCACTGAGGCCCTCCGGGCTCACCGCAGTCCGCCCCCCGCGGGTGGCTCGGCGGTCCGATGCCGCCTCAGCGGCGGATCACGACCGACTGCGCGGTGGGTCCAGACCAGCTCCGGGTCCGGATCGGCTCTGCGGTGGCTCCCCATCGGCTCTACGGCGGGTCGGGTCCTGCGTGGCGGTTGTGGCGGGACGTGAGGCTCAGGCGGGGCGTGAGGGCTCAGGCAGGAGGCCAGGGCTCAGCCGGGCGCGACGGGCTCCGGCAGCGGCCCCGGTTTTGCAGGGGCCGGCCGGGCGTGGGCGGTGGCGTGGGCGGTGTCGACGGGGCGCGCAGGGCTGTGGGTCGAGCTCCTCGGAGGGGTGAGTCCGGCTCTCCGGCGGCATGGCGGCCGTGGTGGTCGGAGGTCACGGCGGGCGAATCCGACTCCGCGCAGGGAACGGCGGCCGGGGCAGGCCGCGTCCGCACCAGCGGGTGGGGTCGGGTCGGGGCGGCGTCGGGGCGGGGCGGCCGTGGCAGCATCGTCGGCATGTCGCCGCGGTTCGTCCCCCATACCCACAGACGGTCTTTGACAGCCCCCCGAACGCCCGGACGCGTCCTGACGCCGCCCCGCTCGACCGGAAGGTCCCCGGTGTTGCCCCGCGCGCTCGTGGGGCTGCTGGGCCTCCTCCTGGCTGTTCTGCTCGCGGGGTGTTCCTCCGGTTCCGGATCGGGGTCGGGTGCCGGCGCGGGTACGGCGCAGAGTCCCGCCGGTACGAGCGTCTCCGCCCCGGCGTGGGCGCACGGCATGGGCACGGTCAGGGAGTCCCGGCTGCCCGCCGAGGCCCGGCGGACCCTGGCCCTCATCGACAAGGGCGGCCCCTTCCCTTACGCCAGGGACGGCGTCGTGTTCGGGAACTTCGAGGGACGGCTGCCGAAGCACCAGCGCGGCTACTACCACGAGTACACGGTCAGGACACCCGGCTCGCACGATCGCGGGGCCCGGCGCATTGTCACCGGACAGGGCGGGGAGATCTACTACACCGATGATCATTATCAATCGTTCCGGGCGGTGCTGAGATGAGCGACGACCTCGCGGGTCGCCTGACGGTCACGCTGGACCTTCACGGCGTCACGGACAAGGCCGGGCTGATGGACGCCGTGGCGCGGACACTGGCCCTGCCCCACTGGTTCGGCCGCAACTGGGACGCGCTCCTCGACAGTCTCTCCGATCTGTCGGTCTGGCCCGAGGAGGCGGCGGGCCGCGGGCTCCTCCTCGTCGTCACCGGCTGGCGGGCGTACGCGGACACCCGCCCGGAGGAGTGGCGGGTGGCGCGGGAGGTGTTCACCGAGGCCGCCGACCGCACCGACCTGCTCACGGTCGCCGTCGCGATGGAATGACGGCCTCGTCATGTGATGCGCCAGTAACTGGTCCCTCACGCACGGCGGACGGCTCGTCGTGATCGTCGTCAACGCCCGCTACGGCACCGAGGTGGAGGCTGCGCTCCGCGCCCCCCGGTGAGGCGTTCGGTGGATCCTCCGAAGATCCACTGGGCACCCTGGAGGTTCCGTCGGGGCCTGACCGCGGCCCCGGCATGGGAGAATGAAGTACGTGCTCTTTCCCCCTGGCGCACCCGTCCGGGGGTCACCTCTGATCGACTGGGATGTGCAGCACGTGCGTTTCCTCAATGACATCCAGCCCGCGTACGACCTGACGTACGACGACGTGTTCATGGTGCCGAGCCGCTCCGCGGTGGGCTCCCGTCAGGGCGTGGACCTCGGCTCGCCGGACGGGACGGGTACCACCATCCCGCTCGTCGTCGCCAACATGACCGCCATCGCCGGCCGCCGCATGGCCGAGACGGTGGCCCGCCGCGGCGGCCTGGTGGTCATCCCGCAGGACATCCCGATCGACGTCGTCACCGACGTCGTCTCCTGGGTGAAGAGCCGCCACCTGGTGCTCGACACGCCGATCGTGCTGGCCCCGCACCAGACCGTCGCGGACGCCCTGGCGCTGCTGCCCAAGCGGGCGCACAACGCCGGTGTGGTCGTGGACGAGAACCAGCGGCCCGTCGGTGTCGTCACCGACAGGGACCTGACCGGCGTCGACCGCTTCACCCAGCTCGAAGTGGTCATGTCCAAGGACCTGCTGCTGCTCGACGCGGACATCGACCCGCGTGAGGCCTTCAACACCCTCGACCACCACAACCGTCGCTACGCCCCGGCCGTCGACAAGGACGGCAAGCTGGCCGGCATCCTGACCCGCAAGGGCGCCCTGCGCGCCACGCTGTACACCCCGGCCGTCGACAAGAACGGCAAGCTGCGCATCGCCGCCGCCGTCGGCATCAACGGCGATGTGGCGGGCAAGGCCAAGCAGCTGCTCGACGCCGGCGTGGACACGCTCGTCATCGACACCGCGCACGGCCACCAGGAGTCGATGATCAGCGCCATCAAGCTGGTGCGCGCCCTCGACCCGCAGGTGCCGATCGCCGCGGGCAACATCGTCTCCGCCGAGGGCGTCAAGGACCTGATCGACGCCGGCGCGGACATCATCAAGGTCGGTGTCGGCCCCGGCGCCATGTGCACCACCCGCATGATGACCGGCGTGGGCCGGCCGCAGTTCTCCGCGGTCCTGGAGTGCGCCGCCGAGGCGAAGAAGTACGGCAAGCACGTGTGGGCCGACGGCGGTGTCCGCCACCCGCGCGACGTGGCCATGGCGCTCGCGGCCGGCGCGTCGAACGTGATGGTCGGCTCCTGGTTCGCGGGCACGTACGAGTCGCCGGGCGACCTCCAGCACGACGCCAACGGCCGTGCGTACAAGGAGTCGTTCGGCATGGCCTCCGCGCGCGCCGTGGCCAACCGCACGTCCGACGAGTCCGCGTACGACCGCGCCCGCAAGGCGCTGTTCGAGGAGGGCATCTCCACGTCCCGCATGTTCCTCGACCCGGACCGTCCGGGTGTCGAGGACCTGATCGACTCGATCATCGCGGGCGTCCGCTCCTCCTGCACCTACGCCGGTGCCGGCTCTCTGGAGGAATTCGCCGAGAAGGCCATAGTCGGCATCCAGAGCGCGGCCGGCTACGCCGAGGGCAAGCCGCTGCACGCCAGCTGGAGCTGACCCTTCCGCGCCCCGCACGGCCCCCGTCCTTCCCCCACCGGGAAGGGCGGGGGCCGTCGGCGTATGCGGAGGCCGGCAGGGTGGGCAGAGGGTGGCCGTGAGGCTGCTGTGCAACGGTCGACAGCCTGCGCGCAACGATTTGTCATTCCGGTCCGATGAACGCAATGATCATCCGGGGACGCGCAAGGTTGCTGCATTACGCCCGTGAAGGCCCGCCTCATAGGGTGCTCGTCTGTACGTGGTGTGGCGGGGACCCCGCTCGGTGAGTTTCCGCCCTCGCAGGGCTGCCACCGGTCCCCGCCCGCAATGACCGCAGGATTTAAGGAGCCAGCGCGTGCTCGACCAAGGCGCACCCCCGCACGACCGCACAGCGACCGCCCCCGCGTCCCCGGGTGTCGCCGCGCGCCTCATGCGGCGCAAGCCCGTGGAACGCCTGGTCGCGGAGGGCGGCCACGGCGAGGGAGGATCGCTTCGGCGCTCCCTCGGACTGTGGCAGCTGACCATGATCAGCATCGGTGCCACGCTCGGCACCGGCATCTTCGTCGTCCTCGGCAACGCCGTGCCGAAGGCGGGCCCGGCCGTCACCCTCTCCTTCGTGATCGCCGGACTGACCGCGCTGTTCTCGGCCCTGTCCTACGCCGAGCTGGCCGGCACCATCCCGGTCTCCGGCTCCTCGTACTCGTACGCGTACGCAACCATGGGCGAACTCATCGCCTGGGTCTGCGGCTGGTGTCTGCTGCTGGAGTACGGCGTCTCGGTCGCCGCCGTGGCCGTCGGCTGGGGCGAGTACCTCAACGAGCTGCTGGACGGCACCATAGGCGTGACCATCCCGACGGCCCTGTCGGCGCCGCCCGGCGACGGCGGCATCTTCAACCTGCCGGCCCTGATCGTCGTGCTCCTCGCGATGGCCTTCCTGCTCGGCGGCGCCAAGGAGTCCGCGCGGGCCAACACCATCATGGTGTGCGTCAAGATCGCCGCGCTGGTCCTGTTCTGCGCGATCGGCTTCATGGGCTTCAAGTCCGGCAACTACTCGCACTTCATGCCGCTCGGCATGGCGGGCGTCAGCGGCGCCGCCGGCACGCTGTTCTTCTCGTACATCGGTTTCGACGCCGCCTCCACCGCCGGTGAGGAGGCCAAGAACGCCCAGCGTGACCTGCCCCGCGCGATCATGCTGTCGCTGGTCATCGTCACCGCCCTGTACGTGCTGGTGGCGGCCGTCGCCGTCGGT
Organism: Streptomyces sp. NPDC053069; assembly: GCF_044546895.1. NCBI lineage: Bacteria > Bacillati > Actinomycetota > Actinomycetes > Kitasatosporales > Streptomycetaceae > Streptomyces > Streptomyces sp. NPDC053069. Next base: position 222,484 of record NZ_JBITZN010000010.1, read on the forward strand.
GCCAAGCCGTGGCGGCAGTTCAACGACTCCGAGGCCGCGCTCGCCCAGATCATGAAGGACGTGACCGGTCAGAGCTTCTGGGCCACCCTGCTGGCCTTCTGCGCCGTCATCGCCATCGCGAGCGTCGTCCTGACCGTGCTCTACGGCCAGACCCGCATCCTGTTCGCCATGTCCCGCGACGGCCTGGTGCCCAAGATCTTCGCCAAGGTGCACCCGAAGACCGGTGCCCCGCGCGCCAACACGGTCATCGTGTCGGTGTTCTGCGGTGTGCTCGCCGCCGCGATCCCGCTGGGCCAGCTGGCGGACGCCACCAGCATCGGCACGCTGTTCGCCTTCGGTCTCGTCAACGTGGCCGTCGTCGTGCTGCGCCGGACCCGCCCGACGATGAAGCGCACCTTCCGCGTCCCGCTGTCGCCGGTGCTGCCCGCGCTGGGCTTCGCCTTCTGCGTCTGGATGATGGGCAGCCTGTCGGCCGTCACCTGGATCGTGTTCGGTGTCTGGATGGCCGTCGGGCTCGTGTTCTACTTCGTGTACGGCTATCGCCGTTCCCGTCTCGCGACCGGTGAGGGTCTCGCGGTGACGGCAGAGAAGTGACCGAACCGAAGAAGTGAACCACCCCCTGTGCTGAACGATCTCGACGAACGCATCGTGCACGCCCTCGCCGAGGACGCCCGCCGCTCCTACGCGGACATCGGGCAGATGGTCGGCCTGTCCGCGCCCGCCGTGAAGCGGCGCGTGGACCGGCTGCGGGCCACCGGAGCGATCACCGGATTCACCGTGCGGGTGGATCCGGCGGCGCTCGGCTGGGAGACCGAGGGGTACATCGAGATCTACTGCCGCCGCAACACCTCCCCGGAGACCATCCAGCGGGGTCTGGAGCGCTACCAGGAGGTGGTGGCCGCGTCGACGGTCACCGGCGAGGCGGACGCGATCGCCCAGGTCTTCGCGTCGGACATGCGTCACTTCGAGCGGGTCCTGGAGCGTATCGCCGGTGAGCCGTTCGTGGAGCGGACCAAGTCGGTGCTGGTGCTGTCGCCGTTGCTGCGGCGCTTTTCCTCCGGGGCGCCGGGGTAGGCGGCTTCCGGCTCGGGGCGCCTTCGCCGTTGCCGGGTGCGGGTTGGGTGTGGCTGGTCGCGCAGTTCCCCGCGCCCCTGGGCATGCTGCAGTCGCACGTGCCGGAAGGGGCGCGGGGAACCGCGCGAGAAACCACGGCGCACCCGCAGCCGGCAGACGGCAAGGCGCCCCGAGCCCTATTCAGCCGTCTTGCGCGCCAGCGCGTTGTTTCCGATCGAGTTGCGCACGCTGAAACTCACCGCATCCGACCGGTACCGGTCGTCCGACCACTCCACCGGCCGCCCTTCCCTCGTCGTCGTCACGCGCCGCACCCGCAGCAGCGGACTCGTCCGGCGGACCCCCAGCAGCTCTGCGTCCTGCGCGCCCGCCGCCACGGCATCGATCACATGCTCCCCGTAGGCGAAAACCAGACCGGTGTCGTCGTACAGACGCTGCGTGACCGAGGGACACTCCCGCTCGATCGACTCGACCGCGGGGGAGATCCAGTCGGCGTACACCGTGCGCTCCAGCAGTACCGGCTCGCCGTCCAGTCCGCGTACCCGGAGTACGTGCAACACCGGTGTGCCCGTGGCCAGTTGGAGACGTACGGCGTCCTCGGGCGTGGCCGGGCGGTATTCCTGCGTCACCACGTGGCCCGTGGCCTCGCGGCCCATCGCGCGGGCCCACTGGGCGAAGCTGCGCAGTTCCCCGAAGCTCTGGCTGCGGCGGCTGGCGAGCACGACGCGCCGGGCGCCCTGCCGGGAGCCGATCAGGCCCTCGGCGGTCAGGGCCGCGACGGCCTGGCGGACCGTGCCGCGTGAGACGCCGTAGTGCGTCGCGAGTTCCGACTCCGAGGGCAGGCGACTGCCGACCGTGTACTGCTCGCGGTCGATCGCCCGCCGCAGCTCATCGGCGATCTCCTCGTGTCGCGCCGTCATGCTTCCCCTCTGCTCAGGTCGCTGTGCACAGCGTGACCAGCCTAATCGAGACCTGAGCGTGATCTGCAGCGGTCTGGAATGTGCAGCCGAGCAGGGCCCAGAGTTTCGCTCACGTTTACGGACAGGACACCGTGAGCGGGCGTACTGTGACGCAACTTGTTCAGACAAGTTCTCCACCCTCCTCCTGCGTCCCCTGGAGAGACCGTGACCGTGTCCCTGCCGAGAAACGCCGTGCTCGGCGGCTGCATCGCCGTCGTCGCCGCACTCGCGCTGAGCGCCTGCGGCGCCGCCCCCGACAACGCGTCGACCACCACCAAGGACGGCAAGAGCGCCGCCTCCGCCGCCTCCGCCGCCGACTTCGGCGGCATGGACGCCCTGGTCAAGGCGGCCAAGAAGGAGGGGGCGCTGCACATCATCGCGGTGCCCCGTGACTGGGCGAACTACGGCGCCCTCATCGACGGCTTCCACAAGAAGTACGGCATCAAGATCGACGACGAGAGCCCGGACGGCACCAGCCAGGACGAGATCAACGCCGTCACCTCCAGGAAGGGCCAGGACCGCGCGCCCGACGTCCTCGACCTGGGGAGCTCGTTCGCGCTGAGCGCCGCCCAGCAGGGCCTCCTCGCGCCCTACAGGGTGACCTCCTTCGCCGACATCCCCGAGGCCCAGAAGGACCCGCAGGCCCGCTGGTACAACGACTACGGCGGCTATGTCTCCATCGGCTGCGACGCCAAGCGCGTCAAGCAGTGCCCGACCAGCTTCAAGGACCTGCTCAAGCCCCGGTACCAGGGCCAGGTCGCCCTCAACGGCAACCCCACCAAGTCCGGTTCGGCCTTCGGCGGTGTCTACGCGGCGGCCCTCGCCGACGGCGGCTCCTTCGACAACATCCAGCCCGGCCTGGACTTCTTCGCCGAGCTGAAGAAGAACGGCAACTACACGCCCGTCGAGTCCACCCCGGCCACCGTCGAGAAGGGCGAGACGCCCATCTCCATCGACTGGGACTACCTGAACGCCGGATACGCCGACGAGTTCAAGTCCAAGGGTCTCGACTGGAAGGTCGTCATCCCCGGCGACGGCCAGTACGCCCAGTACTACTCCCAGGCCATCAACAAGGACGCCCCGCATCCGGCCGCCGCCCGCCTGTGGCAGGAGTACCTGTACAGCACCGAGGGCCAGAACCTGTGGCTCAAGGGCTATGCCCGCCCGGCCCTGATGACCGCCATGGAGAAGGCCGGCACGCTCGACAGGGCCGCCGCCGCCAAGCTCCCCGAGGTCACCGGCACGCCGTCCTTCCCGACCGAGACCCAGCAGAGCAAGGCGAAGACGGTCATCGCCCAGGGCTGGGGGAAGGCCGTCTCCGGATGACCGCCGCCCTCCCGCGCGCGGACGTGGCGCCCGTCGCTTCGGCGAAGCGACGGCGCCGCGCCCCCGGCTGGCTCGCCGTGCTCCCGCTGCTGGTGTTCACGGCCGTCGCCTTCGGACTGCCGGCCGCCGCCATCCTGAACGGCGCCTTTACGGTGAAGGACGCCACCACGGGCGCCACCTCCTACACCGGCGCCAACCTGACGGCCTCGCTGCAGGGCCCGTACCTCACCGCCCTGCTCGGCAGCGTCAAACTGTCGGCGATCTCGGCCGCGCTCGGCGCCCTGCTCGGGCTGCCGCTCGCCCAGGCCGTGGTCGGCTCCCGCTCCCGCTGGCTGCGCGAGGCCGTGCTGACCGCCTCCGGCGTGCTCGCCAACTTCGGCGGGGTCCCGCTGGCCTTCGCCTTCGTCGCCACCCTCGGCAACGCGGGCGTGCTGACCGTGCACCTCGGTCTGAAGGACAGTGGCTGGGACCTCTACAGCTTCTGGGGCCTGGTCCTCGTCTACCTGTACTTCCTCATCCCGCTCATGGTCCTCACCATCACCCCCGCGCTGGACGGGCTGCGCGCCCAGTGGCGGGAGGCCGCGCTGAACAACGGCGCCACCGGCGTGCAGTACTGGCGGCACGTGGCCCTGCCCGTGCTCGCGCCCTCGCTGCTCGGCGGTCTCGTCCTGCTCTTCGGCAGCGCCTTCGCCGCCTACGCCACCGCCGCCGCCATGGTCGGCAGCGCGGTCCCGCTGGTGACCCTGCAGATCGCCGACGCCCTGTCCGGCAACGTGCTGGTCGGCCAGGAGAACGTCGCCCTCGCCCTGAGCCTCGACATGGTGCTGGTGGCGGGCCTGGTGATGGCCGTGTACCTGCCCCTTCAGCGACGGAGTGCCCGATGGCTCGACGCCTGACCCCGTGGCGATGGGTCGTCCTCGGCCTCGCCGCCCTGTACTTCCTGGTGCCGCTCGCCGCCTCCGTGATCTTCACGGTGGACGTGCCCGGCCAGGGCGTCACCTTCGACGCCTACACCAAGATCCTCTCCACCGACGGCTTCGTCTCCAGCCTGCTGCTCTCGCTGGAGCTGGCCGTGGCCACCATCGTCGTCGTCCTGCTGCTGATGGTGCCCGCCATGGTCGCCCTGCGGCTCGGCGCACCCCGGCTGCGGCCGGTGGTGGAGGTGGTGTGCTCGCTGCCGCTGGTGGTGCCGCCCATCGCGTTCGTCGCCGGGATAGCCACCGTGCTGAAGTGGGGCCCGGAGTATTTGTCCCGGACCCCGCTGTTCGAGACCTTCGTGGTGATCCAGAACGACAGCTTCCCCGTCGTCCTCGTCCTCGCCTACGTCGTGATGGCCCTGCCCTTCGTCTACCGCGCCCTGGACGCAGGCCTGCGCGCCATCGACGTACGCACCCTCGTCGAGGCGGCCCGCAGCTGCGGCGCCTCCTGGCCCCAGGCCCTGGTCCGGGCCGTCCTGCCCAACCTGCGCGGGGCCCTGCTGAACGCGGCCTTCCTCACCCTCGCCCTGGTGCTCGGCGAGTTCACCGTCGCCAGCCTGCTCGGCTTCCGGCCCTTCGCCGTATGGATCTATGAAGTCGGCGGCTCCCAGGCCCAGATGTCCGTCGCCGTGTCCGTGCTCAGCCTGCTCGTCACCTGGGCCCTGCTCCTCGCGCTCGCCGGTGCCGGCGGCCGCAACCGAACCGCTTCCTCCCGGGGATGACACACATGACCGCCACCCTGCCCGAGACGCTCGACAAGGCCGCCACCGTCGAATTCCGCGGCCTGCGCCGCGAGTTCGGGGCCACCGTCGCCCTCGACGGACTCGACCTCACCGTCCGCCCGGGAGAGTTCCTGGCTCTCCTCGGCCCGTCCGGCTGCGGCAAGACCACCGCACTGCGCATGCTGGCCGGATTCGAACACCCCGATTCCGGCGCCGTACTGGTGGACGGCCAGGACGTCACACTCGTCCCGGCCCACCGCCGCGACGCCGGCATGGTCTTCCAGTCGTACAGCCTCTTCCCGCATCTGAACGCCGTGGACAACGTCGCCTTCGGGCTGCGCATGCGCGGCGTCCGTACCGCCGAACGGCGTGCCCGCGCCGCCGAGTTGCTGGAGCTGGTCGGCCTCGGTGACAAGGGCGAGCGCTACCCGCACCAGCTCTCCGGAGGCCAGCAGCAGCGCATCGCGCTGGCCCGCGCCCTGGCCCTGCGCCCGCGCGTGCTCCTGCTCGACGAGCCGCTGTCCGCACTGGACGCGAAGGTGCGGCTCACCCTGCGCGAGGAGATCCGCCGGCTCCAGCAGGAACTCGGCATCACCACCCTCTTCGTCACCCACGACCAGGAGGAGGCCCTCTCGGTCGCCGACCGGGTCGCCGTGATGCGCGCCGGCCGGCTCGAACAGTGCGCCGAGCCCGCTGAGCTCTACGGCCGCCCCGCCACCGCCTTCGTCGCCGAGTTCGTCGGCACCATGAGCCGGATCCCGGGCGAGCTGACGGACGGCACGGCCGCGGTGCTCGGGCAGCGGCTGCCGGCCGACGGCGAGGTGTCCGACGGTGCGGTGGACGTGCTGGTGCGGCCCGAGGCCGTACAGGTGCGCCCGGACGAGCAGGGCAGCGCCCGGGTCGTCGCCACCGCCTTCCTCGGCGCGGTCGTCCGGGTCACCGTACGGCTCGCCGACGGCACGGAGGTCAAGGCCGACCTGCCCGCGCACGAGGCCACCGGGCTCGGGGCCGGAACCGCCGTGGCCGTGTCACTGCCTCAGCGGCCGGTGCTCGTGGCCGAACGTACCCAGAAGTGAGGAACCACTCCGTGACCCCCCGCACCGCCCTTCAGGCGGTCCTGTTCGACATGGACGGCACGCTCGTCGACACCGAGCGGCTCTGGTGGGAGGCGGTCGAGCAGGTCGCCGGGCGCCCGCTGACCGAGGCCGACCAGCCGGATGTGCTCGGCCGCCCGGTCGAGCACACCGCCGCCTGGCTCGCCGCGGCCACCGGCGGGCAGCCCGCCGACCTCTCGGCCCGCCTGCACCACGAGTTCGCCGAACGTGTCCGCACCGGGGTCGTCCCCCGGCCCGGCGCCCTCGGCCTGCTGGACGCGCTGGCCGCCGCCGGCGTACCGGTCGCCCTGGTCACCGCGTCCCCGCGCGCGGTCGCCGACGTCGTCCTCGACGCCCTCGGCGCCGAGCGGTTCGCGGTCTCCGTCACCGCCGACGACACCGCCCGCACCAAGCCCGCCCCCGACCCGTACCTCGCCGCCTGCCGCGCCCTCGGCGCCGACCCCGCCGGCTGCGTGGCCGTCGAGGACACCGCGACCGGCGTGGCCTCGGCCGAGGCCGCCGGCTGTGCCGTACTCGCCGTGCCGTCCCTCGCGCCGATCGGCGCGGCGCCCGGCCGGACCGTACGGGAGAGCCTCGCCACGGTCACGGTCGAGGAACTGCGGGGGATGGCCGCCCCCGAGCTGCGGGTGATGAGCTGGAACCTGTGGCTGGGCGGCAGCGAGGTCGACGACCATCGCGCCAAGCAGCTCAAGGCCATCATCGACAGCGGCGCCGACGTCGTCGGGCTGCAGGAGACGGGCGGAACCGCCGCCCAGGAGCTGGCCGAGGCACTCGGCTGGCACCACCACCGGGCCGGCGAGAACCTCGGTGTCATCAGCCGCCACCCGATCACCGCCCGCCTCGGCGACCCGGACGTCGGCTTCTACGGCGCCGCGGGCGTCCGCATCGCCCTCGCGCCCGGCCACGAGGTCGACGTGTGGACCGCGCATCTGCACTGCACGCCGTACGGCCCTACGAGTCCGCCTTCGACGGGCTGCCGGCGGCGGAGCTGATCGCCCACGAGGAGGTGCGGCTCGCCCAGATGCGGGACGCGCTGGGCCGCATCGACGAGTCCTCCGCGCAGGGCGTCCCGGTCGTCCTCCTCGGCGACTTCAACTGCCCCTCGCACCTGGATCGGCCGGAGGTCGCCTGGCCGGTGACGAAGGCCGCCGAGGACGCGGGCTTCGCCGACTCCTACCGCGAGGCCCACCCGGATCCCGTCGCCGAGCCCGGCCACACCTGGTCGCCGATCCACCCGGTGCACGAGGACGGCAGCGGGCGGCCCGAACCGCAGGACCGGATCGACTACGTCCTGCACCGGGGTCTGACCGTCCGGGAGGCGCGGACCCTCGTCACCGGCAGCCCGCGGCCCTGGCCGGACGTCGCGGACAACGACTGGCCCTCCGACCACGCGGCGGTGGTGACCACCTTCGCCGTGACCCGGCTGTGACCCGGGGTTACCGCAGGTCACCATTGCGGTTCGGGTGATCGTCCCGTAGGTTGTGCCGAACTTTGTACTGACTGGTAACAGCGGCAGGTACTCCATGCGCTGGCCCCTCGGCCGTCCCACCACCGTCCGTGCGCGGATCGTGGCGCTCGCGCTCGCCCCGGCCGTCGCGCTGATGGGGCTGTGGAGCTTCGCCATGTGGTCCGTCACCGGCGAAACACGCGCGCTGATCCGGCTCCAGGGGGTGTACGAGGACTTCGGCACCCCCGTGGACACCGCGATCGGGCAGATCCAGATCGAGCGCCGGATGTCCGCCGCCTACCTGGGGGCCCGTCTCGACACGGCCGCCGCCGGCGACCTGCTCGGGCAGCAGCGCCGCACCGACCGGGCCGTCGACGCCATGCGGCAGGCGGTCCGGGGCGGTGACCGCAGCCGGCTCACGGCACGGCAGCGACAGGCGCTGGACGCCATGGTCACCGCCACCGGGAAGCTGGACGACCTGCGCGCTCAGGTGCTGTCCCGGCACATCACCTGGGACCGGGCCGTGGACCGGTACAGCGCGCTCGTCGAGCCCGGTTTCGACGTGCAGTCCACCCTCACCGCCCTGCAGGCCGGACAACTCGCCCGTGAGGCGCAGGTCGTCATCGAGCTGGTACGGGTACGGGAGTTCGTCTCGCGCGAGGACGCACTGGTCGCCGGGGCGCGGGCGGCCGGCACACTGACCGACCGGCAGTACGACAGCCTGACCGAGACCATCGAGGACCGGCGCGTCTTCCAGCGGACGTACGTACCGGACCTGCCCGGCGACTCGCGTGCGCTGTTCGAGCAGTTCCAGCGCGGGGACCTGTACGGCTCGCTGGCGCGCGGCGAGGACGCGCTGCTGCGGGCCGGGGCCGCCGGCGCCGGGAAGGCCGTCGCCGCGGACACCTGGCGGTCCACCACCGACCGCGCCGTCAAGCGGTACATGCAACTGTGCACGCAGTCCGCCGAGAACTCCGCCGCACGCGGCCGGGCCTTCGCCTACCGGGAGCTGACCAAGGCGGCCGTCGTCGGCGTGGTCGGACTCGGGGCCGTCGGGCTTTCCCTGTGGTTCGCCGTGCGCGGGGCCCGGCGCATCTCACGGCGCCTGGAGACCCTGCGGGACGCGGCCGACGTCCTGACGAGGGAACAACTTCCCGATGTCATGCGCCGGTTGAGTGCGGGTGAGGAGGTGGACGCGGTGGCGGAGGCACCGCCGCTGGCCACCGGCGAGGTGCGGGACGACGAGATCGGCCAGGTCGGCCGGTCCTTCAACACCGCGCGGCTCGCCGCCGTCGAGGCCGCCGTCAAGCAGGCGACCCTGCGCCGCGGCCTGTTCGCGGTGCTGCTCAACATCGCCCGCCGCAACCAGGCCCTCGTCCACCGGCAGCTGAAGCTCGTCGACACCCTGGAACGGCGCACGGACGACCCCGACGTGCTCCGCGAGCTGTTCCGCATCGACCACCTGACCACACGCATGCGCCGGCACGCGGAGAGCCTGATCATCCTCTCCGGCGCCACGCCCGGCCGGCGCTGGCGCCGGCCCGTACCCGTCGCGGACGTCGTCGCCTCGGCCGTCGGCGAGATCGAGGACTATGCGCGCGTGGTGGTTCCTCCCATGCAGGAGGCCGGCGTCGCGGCGGACGCGGTCGCCGACGTGGTGCACCTGATCGCCGAACTGCTGGAGAACGCCACGGTGTTCTCGCCGCCGCACACCCAGGTCACGCTGCGCACCGGACGGGTCGGCAGCGGGTTCGTGCTGGAGATCGACGACCGGGGGCTCGGCCTCGACGCCGACGCCCGCGCGCACGCCCACCGCACCCTCACCGACCCGGACGCCTTCGACCCCACCCGCCACGACCGGCTCGGCCTCTACGTCGTCGGCCGCCTCGCCGCCCGGCACGGCATCGAGGTCACCCTGCGCGATTCGCCGTACGGCGGGACGACGGCGGTGGTGCTGCTGCCGGAGGGGGTGCTGGCGGAGGTGGAGCCGGTGGTGGGGGCAGAGGTGCACGAGCTGCCCTCCAGAAGGCGATCCGCAGCACGGGCCGAGCAGCAGAGCTCACCCGTGGCGGAGCCACCGGCACCCACCCGGCTCACGCCCGTGCCCGCGCCGGAACCGGCGGCCGAGCCCGCTCTGCCCACCCGGATCCGGCAGGCGTCCCTCGTGCCGGAGCTGCGGGAGGAGCCGCCGGCGGAGGACAGAACGGCGAGGGCACCGGAAGTCGACGCCGAGGAGATGCGGGCGATCTTCGGCGCCTTCCAGCGCGGGCTGGACCGCGGCCGCAGGGGCCTGCCGGCAACCGGCGAGGTGGCCCGGAGTTCCGGTGCCGCGGAGCCGACGGCACCGCAACCCCCCAGGGGCGCGGGGAACGGCGCGACCAGCCACCGCGCACCCGCACCCGACCACGCATCCGCACCCGACCATGCGGACCTTCCCCTCAACGACACCCACGAAGGGACGGACACCGACGATGCCCGGTGACGAACAGAGGCCCGAGCAACCCGCCGTGCCCGGCGGAGCGCCCGGCACGGATCTCGGATGGCTGCTGGACGACCTCGTGGCGCGCACCGACCACGTCCGTCAGGCCGTCCTGCTGACTGCCGACGGCCTCCCCCTCAGCAGCTCGGAGGGGATGCGCCGGCGGGACATCGAGCATCTGGCCGCCGTCTGCTCCGGCTTCCACGGCCTCGCCCGCTCGGCGGGGGAGCGGTTCGCCGCGGGCGGGGTGCGGCAGACCATGGTGATGCTCGACGACGCCTACCTCTTCATCACCCCGGCCGGACACGGCAGCCGGCTCGCCGTGCTCAGCGAGGCCCGCACCGACGTCGGCCAGCTCGCTCACGAGATGGCCCTGCTGGTCCGTCGCCTCGGCCGCCACCTGGACGCGGCCACGCGCAACCCCAGCTGATCCCGCACGTGAGCGACGAGCACTGGTACGAGGACGAGACCGGGCCGATGGTGCGCCCCTACACGGTGACCCGTGGCCGCACCCGGCCCTCGGGCGCGCACGCCATCGACCTGATGTCCCGGGTGACCGCGCTGGACACCGACGCGCCGGGGCCGGACGTCGACCACGCCCGGGCCGCCCTGCTCGAACTGATCCGGCGCGGCCCGCGTCCCGTCGTGGAGCTGGCCGCGGACGCCGATCTGCCCCTGACCGTGCTGCGGGTCCTGCTCGGCGATCTGGCCGAGGCGAGCCTGATCCGCATCGACGAGCCGCGCCGCCTCCCGGCCGGCGGCCCGGCCGCCGACCCGGGGCTGCTGCGGGAGATCGTGCAGCGTCTGCGGGAGATCTAGAGCTTCGGCTGCCAGGGCACGACCTTGAAGTCACCCGTGCCCTGCTTCACCTTCTCGAACGGGGCGGACGACACACACGGCGGCAGATCCTTGGTGTCCCTGGGGCTGCCGACCCCCGCCCAGCTGTAGCCCAGCCGGTCGTGCCGGCCGAGGTCGTGGACCGTGACGCCGACCCGCTTGCCCTTCGCCCCCGGCAGGTCGGACGCGGTGATCACACCGGAGACGACGGCGACCGGGCCGCCGGTGACCAGGCAGTCGACCTTGGCCTTGGCCCAGGCCCCCTGACCGTGCAGGTAGTGGCTGAACTCGAAGGTGCCCGTGGCCTTGAGCGGGTTCATGTTGTTCTTCGGCGCCAGATGCGCGTCGAAGCTGAAGGTGATGTCGTCCCCGGCCGACCGGTACAGCTTGGCCGTACCGGTCAGGGAGGCGGCCTCCCGCTGAGGGGGGTGCGTCCCGCCGACCGAGGCCAGTGCCGCCCCGGCCGTGCCGGCGGTGATCAGCAGGGCGGTGGTGAGGGTGACGGCGGCGATCTTCGTACGACGCTTCATGACGGTCCTTTCCGCAGGTCAAGCGCGTGAACTGAACGATCACCACTCTCCCGGCGACGGCCCGGCCGCACATCGCCCCGCAGGCGGGACCCCATCTCCGCCGTCCGGCGGGGAACCCCGGCCGTGACCTGCGCCTCGGGAAGGACGGGATACGGCCCCCCGGGCGCGCAACGAATCGCCGACAGACCCTCCTTCCACGCAACGATCCGCGCACAGGCGCGCAACGGCTCCTTCTTGTCCGGCCGAGCGCGCCGACCGTACCTTCTTCATGGCCCCGAAAAACCTTCCCGGGCCGCCACTCCGGCCCCAAGAACCCGCTTTCCGGTGAGGACCCCGCATGCGCACCGCCCTGCTCCAGAGCTCCGGCCGCCCCGGCTCGATCGTCGAGAACCTCAAGGTCCTCGACGAGGCCGCGGGCCGTGCCGCCGCCGCGGGCGCCGCGCTGATCGCCGCACCGGAGATGTTCCTGACCGGGTACGCCATCGGCGACGACATCGGCCGCCTCGCCGAGCCCGCCGACGGCGACTCCGCCGACGCGATCGCGGAGACGGCCGCCCGGCACGGCATCGCGATCGTCTACGGCTACCCGGAGCGCGACGGCGAGACCGTCTACAACTCCGCCCAGCTGATCTCCGCCGACGGCACCCGCCTCGCGAACTACCGCAAGACCCACCTCTTCGGCTGTGCCGAGCGTGAGCACTTCACCCCGGGCGAGCAGTCGCTCGTCCAGGCCCGGCTGGGCGGACTGACCGTCGGCCTCATGATCTGCTACGACGTCGAGTTCCCGGAGAACGCGCGCGCCCACGCCCTGGCCGGCACCGACCTGCTCGTGGTGCCGACGGCGAACATGCACCCGTTCCAGTTCGTCGCCGAGGCCATGGTGCCGGTGCGTGCCTGGGAGAACCAGATGTACGTCGCGTACGTCAACCGGGTCGGCCACGAGGGCGAGTTCGAGTTCTTCGGACTCTCCGCCCTCGCCGGGCCCGACGGCATCGCCCGCACCCGCGCCGGCCGCGGCGAGGAGCTGGTGATCGCCGATGTCGACCCCGCCTTCCTGGCCGCGTCCCGCGAGGCCAACCCGTACCTGAAGGACCGCCGCCCCGGTCTGTACGGGTCCCTGGTCTGACCCCCCCGAGCCCTCCCTCCCCGTTTCGCCCCCGCGCAAGGAGTCCCGTACCCCATGACGTCCACGGTGCCCAACGCCGTCGAGCACAACGACGAGCAGCAGCCGCCGATCACCATGTTCGGCCCGGACTTCCCCTACGCCTACGACGACTTCCTCGCCCACCCGGCGGGCCTCGGGCAGATACCCGCGACCGAGCACGGCACCGAGGTCGCGGTCATCGGCGGTGGCCTGTCCGGCATCGTGGCCGCGTACGAGCTGATGAAGATGGGCCTCAAGCCCGTCGTCTACGAGGCCGACCAGATCGGCGGCCGGCTCCGCACGGTCGGCTTCGAGGGCTGCGACGAGACGCTGACCGCCGAGATGGGCGCGATGCGCTTCCCGCCGTCCTCCACCGCCCTGCAGCACTACATCGACATGGTGGGCCTGGAGACCCGTCCCTTCCCGAACCCGCTGGCCGAGGCCACCCCCTCGACCGTCGTGGACCTCAAGGGCGAGTCGCACTACGCCGAGACCATCGACGACCTGCCCCAGGTCTACCGGGACGTCGCCGAGGCCTGGAACAAGTGCCTCGAAGACGGTGCCGACTTCTCCGACATGAACCGCGCCATGCGCGAGCGGGACGTCCCGCGCATCCGCGAGATCTGGGCCCAGCTGGTCGAGAAGCTCGACAACCAGACCTTCTACGGCTTCCTCTGCGACTCCGAGGCCTTCAAGTCCTTCCGGCACCGCGAGATCTTCGGCCAGGTCGGCTTCGGCACCGGCGGCTGGGACACCGACTTCCCGAACTCCATCCTGGAGATCCTCCGCGTCGTCTACACCGAGGCCGACGACCACCACCGCGGCATCGTCGGCGGCTCCCAGCAGCTGCCGCTGCGCCTGTGGGAGCGCGAGCCGGAGAAGATCGTCCACTGGCCCTACGGCACCTCGCTGAAGTCCCTGCACATGGACGGCGAGCCCCGCCCGGCCGTGACCCGGCTGCACCGCACCGCGGGCAACCAGATCACCGTGACCGACGCGAACGGCGACATCCGCACCTACAAGGCGGCCATCTTCACCGCCCAGTCCTGGATGCTGCTGTCCAAGATCGCCTGCGACGACTCGCTGTTCCCGATCGACCACTGGACCGCGATCGAGCGCACCCACTACATGGAGTCCTCCAAGCTCTTCGTCCCGGTCGACCGGCCCTTCTGGCTGGACAAGGACGAGGAGACCGGCCGGGACGTCATGTCGATGACGCTCACCGACCGCATGACCCGCGGCACCTACCTGCTGGACGACGGTCCGGACAAGCCCGCCGTGATCTGCCTGTCCTACACCTGGTGCGACGACAGCCTGAAGTGGCTGCCGCTGTCCGCGAACGAGCGGATGGAGGTCATGCTGAAGTCGCTCGGCGAGATCTACCCGAAGGTCGACATCCGCAAGCACATCATCGGCAACCCGGTGACGGTCTCCTGGGAGAACGAGCCCTACTTCATGGGCGCGTTCAAGGCCAACCTGCCAGGCCACTACCGCTATCAGCGGCGCCTGTTCACCCACTTCATGCAGGACCGGCTGCCCGAGGACAAGCGGGGCATCTTCCTCGCCGGCGACGACATCTCCTGGACGGCCGGCTGGGCCGAGGGCGCCGTCCAGACCGCGCTGAACGCGGTCTGGGGCGTCATGCACCACTTCGGTGGCCAGACCGACCCGGCCAACCCCGGCCCGGGTGACCTGTACGACGAGATCGCCCCCGTGGAGCTGCCCGAGGACTGACCGGACGAGCGAGCAAGGACCAAGGCGCGGGCCGCCGGACTCAGACTCCGGCCGCCCGCGCCTTTTCAAACACCTCCGCGGCGACGTCCGTCAGTTCGCGTGCGTCCCGGGCGGTGCCCTGCAGGTCGATGAGGATCTCGTCCAGGCCGATGCGGGCGTAGTCCACGAGGTCCGCCACGATCTGGTCGACATCGCCCTGGAAGGGCCGGCGGTCCGGGCCCTCGTACGGCTTCGCCTGGCGGCTGGTGTTCACCCGCAGCACCGTCCGGATCGGCCGCGTACGGCCCCGCTCCTCGGCCAGCTCCCGCAACTGCCGCCACTGGGCGGCGACCTGCTCGGCGCCCATGCCCACCGGCAGCCAGCCGTCGGCGTGGTCGACGAGCCGCCGGAAGGCCCGCCGGCTGCCCGCGGCCAGCAGAATCGGGATCGGCCGCGCGGGCTTGGGCCCGACCACGGCGGAGGCGATCCGGGTGAGGCTTCCGTCATGGACGACCGGATCCGGGCCCCACACCTTCCGGCACACCTCGATGATCTCGTCCAGGACCGCGCCGCGCTCCTCGAAGGGCCGGACGCCCGAGGCCGCGTACTCGTCCAGGGACCAGCCGGTGCCGAGGCCCGCGAGCACCCGCCCGCCGCTCGCCGAGTCCAGCGTGGCCAGGGCCTTCGCGAGCTGGAACGGACCGTGCAGCGGAGCCACCAGGACGCTGGAGCCCAGCTCCGCCCGCTCGGTGGCGGCGGCCGCCAGGGTGAGGGTGACCAGTGGGTCGGCCACGTTCCGGTACTGGTCCGGCCATGGCAGGCCTTCGACGCCGTACAGACCCTGGGTCGCGGGCTCGGGGAACAGCGCCCGTTCGAAGACCCACAGACTGTCGTAGCCGATGTCCTCCGCGGCGCGTGCCACCTCGGGGACGTCCTTGCCGATCGAGTACTGCCGCATCTGGGGAAGACCGAGACCGAGCCGGGTCGCCATACCGCCACTCCTCTGTGATCGGGTCCTGGCCGCTCAACGTCCCACGGCCACCGGGAAGTTCCGAGGTGACGGGATCACTCCGTGAGCGGAGTGAGCAGCATCCGCCCCGCGAACCCCACCGCCCTGTCCAGCCGTTCGGTGAACTCCTCGGCCACGTCGCCGCAGTGGCGCAGCGCCCACAGGGCCCGTGCCGCCGCCCAGGCCGCGTCGCGGGCCCGCTCCAGGCTCCAGGAGCCCAGCAGATGGGTGAGCGGATCGGCGATCTGGAGCAGGTCGGGACCCGGCATCAGATCCTCGCGGACACGCTCCTCCAGCGAGACGAGGATCTCGCCCACGCGGTCGAACTCGTCCTCCAGATCTAATGGTTCGCAGTCGAGCGTACGACAGGCGTCCACCACGGCGAGCGCCAGATCGTGCCCGATGTGCGCGTTGATGCCCGCCAGCGCGAACTGCAGCGGCCGTACCCCGGGATGGCGGCGGAGCTGGAACAGCGGGCGCCAGCAGGCGGGTGGCCGGCGGTCCGCCGCCGCCGCGTCGACCGCCGCCAGATACCGCTCGGCGAACCGCACGTCCAGGGCGATCGCCGCCCGTGGATCCGGGAACTCCCCGGCGTCCAGGCGCCGGTCGACCTCCTCGGTGACGGAGCGGTAGACGCGGTTGAACACGGCGACCCCGTCCCGCTCGGGCAGGGCCGCGTCCAGGGCGCGCATCCGGGAGACGACCGCGTCGACAGGAGTGGTGAAGTGTCCCAACTGCGTCATGGGGGAAGGGTCCCAGCCCTGGGCCGACGGGCGTGCCGACCGGCCCGGTGCTTCGCCGGAACGGGGGAACGGACGGCGGGCCGCGGATGCGAGGGGGGAATGGCACGGTGTCAGGCTTACGTACCCGGCGTCTCGCCGAGCGCCGGGCCGCGCGCAGGCGTGCCGTGCGGCGCGGGCTGATGGTGGTGGCGGCGTCGGTGGTGACCGTGGTCGGTTCGGTCACCGGAGTGATATCGGCGCTCGACTCCGGACCCGGCGCCGGCCGGGCCCGCGCCGAGGCGGCCCGGACACCGACCCTGGCTCCCATGCCGAGGCCGGCCGCACCTTCCCCGGGCAGGGCCGCCACCAGGACGCCGACGCCGACTGCGCCGAGCACGCCCGCCCCCACCCCGACCGGGAACAGGCAGCGGGCCGTCCCCGTGTCACCGCTCCTGTACCGCCACCCCGGCTCCCAGGTGCTGGACTGGGTCCGCGCCCACCCCGGCGATCCGCGCACCGGCGTCATCGCCGCCCGGATCGCCGGCCGGCCGGCCGCGGTGTGGTTCACCGACCCGGACCCGGACAGCGTCACCGCCCGGGTGCGGGCGGTCACCGCGGACGCGGCGGAGCGGGGCCGGGTCCCGGTGCTCGTGCCGTACGCGATCCCGGACCGGGACTGTGGCGGCGCCTCCCGCGGCGGCGCGCCGGACCTCGCGGCCTACGACACCTGGATCGACGCCTTCGCGCAGGGGCTCGGCACGGGAGAGGTGGTGATCGTCCTGGAACCGGACGCGATCGCCCAGTCCGACTGCCTGCCGGAGGCCGACCGCGCGGCCAGGTTCGCCTCGCTGGCCCGTGCCGGGCGGGTGCTGAAGGCCGCCGATCCGCAGGCCCGCGTCTACTACGACGCCGGCCACTCCGGCTGGCACCCGCCGGCCGAGCAGGCCGCCCTGCTGCGACAGGCGGGCGCGGCGGACGCCGACGGCGTCTTCAGCAACGTCTCCAACTTCCGCAGCACGGCCGACGAGATCGTCTACGACCGTCAGGTCCTCGACGCGCTCGCCGGTCCGGCGAGCCTCGGCGCGGTGATCGACACCAGCCGCAACGGCAACGGCGCCCCGCCGGACGGCCAGTGGTGCGATCCGGCCGGCCGGAAGCTCGGCCGGGCCCCGACCCTGGACACCGGCGAGGCCCGGATCGACGCCTATCTGTGGGTCAAGCTGCCGGGGGAGTCCGACGGATGCCGGGGCGCGGCCGGGACGTTCACACCGTCGTACGCCTACGACTTGGCGCGCTGAGCCTGCTGAGTGTCGTAGCTGGAGGTGCCCTCGTCCAGCAGGGGCTCCTGCTTCTTCAGATGGGCCGGGGCGAAGGCACGCAGTGCGTGGTAGCCGGTGATGACGACCAGGGTGCCGAGGGCGATGCCGCTGAGCGAGAAGGTGCTGGTGAACTTCATGCTGACATTGCCCACGCCGATGATGATGCCCGCGGCGGCCGGCACCAGGTTCAGCGGGTTGCGCAGGTCCACCTTGGCGTGCAGCCAGATCTGGGCGCCGAGCAGGCCGATCATGCCGTAGAGGATCACGGTGATGCCGCCGAGGACACCGCCGGGGATCGCGGCCACGACCGCGCCGAACTTGGGGCAGACGCCGAAGAGCAGGGCGAAGCCGGCCGCTGCCCAGTAGGCGGCGGTGGAATAGACGCGGGTCGCGGCCATCACGCCGATGTTCTCGGAGTACGTGGTGTTCGGCGGGCCGCCCGCCGCGGTCGACAGCATGGAGGCGACGCCGTCCGCCGAGATCGCCGTACCGAGCTTGTCGTCCAGCGGGTCGCCGGTCATCTCGCCGACCGCCTTGACGTGCCCCGCGTTCTCCGCGACCAGGGCGATGACGACCGGCAGCGCGACCAGGACCGCCGACCACTGGAAGGACGGCCCGTGGAAGTGCGGCAGGCCGATCCAGTCGGCCTTGGAGACGCCGGAGAGGTCGAGGCGCCAGTGGTCGGTGACCTTGCCGCTCGGGCTCATGGAGTGGATCTTGCCGAAGATCCGGTCGAAGGCCCAGGAGACGCCGTACCCGAAGACCAGCCCGAGGAAGATCGCGACACGGGACCAGAAGCCGCGCAGGCAGACCACGGCCAGTCCGGTGAACAGCATGACCAGCAGGGCCGTCCACTGGTCCTGGGGCCAGTAGGTGGCGGCGGTCACCGGGGCGAGGTTGAAGCCGATCAGCATGACGACCGCGCCGGTGACGATCGGCGGCATGGCCGCGTGGATGATCCGCGCGCCGAAGCGCTGCACGGCGAGGCCCACCAGGAACAGCACCGCGCCGACCACGAGGACGGCGCCGGTCACGGTGGCGCTCGTACCGCCCTGGGCGCGGATGACGGCGGCCACGCCCACGAACGACAGGGAGCAGCCCAGATAGCTCGGAACACGACCGCGGGTGGCGAGCAGGAAGATCGCGGTGGCCACGCCCGACATCATGATGGCCAGGTTCGGGTCGAGACCCATCAGCACGGGCGCCACGAAGGAAGCGCCGAACATCGCGACCACGTGCTGGGCCCCCAGGCCCACCGTGCGGGGCCAGGACAGCCGTTCATCGGGGCGTACCACCGCTCCGGGCGCGGGCGTGCGCCCGTCACCGTGCAGTTTCCAGCGCACGCCGAGGTCCATGGTGGGTTTCGCTTTCTTACGTACCTAAGGGGGTTCCCGAACCATTGTCAGGGGTGCCTGGCACCCCACGCTTCCGAAGGGGGTTCTGAGCGGTCGCTTAGCATGCCGCCTCCGCCGTCCACCTCTGGCTGCAACGGCTAGGCACCACGGGCCTGACCTACCGGGTGCTGGTCCGGCTGGATGCCACGACGCTGCGGCCGACGCCGTGGACCGACGCCTTCAGGACCGTGGGCCGGGAACTGCTGCGGGCTGCGGGCTGATCTCCTTCCGCGTGCCGCGCTCGGCCGTGCGCAGCACGCCCGCGAACACCGCGAGCCCGCACGCCAGCACCGTCACCAGGCAGAACGACACCACCAGGCTGGTCGCCTGGGCCACCCCGCCGATCAGGCCCGGCGCGATCAGCCCCGAGGTGTACGTGATCGTCGCCACGCCCGCTATCGCCTGGCTCGGGTTCGGCCCGGCGTGCCCGGCAGCCGCGAAGCACAGCGGGACGACCACCGCGATGCCGAGCCCCATCAGCGCGAACCCGCCCATCGCCACGGCCGGATGCCCCGCGACGACGATCAGCAGACCGCCCAGCACGGCCAGGATGCCGCCGCCCCGGACGGTGCGGACCGCGCCGAACCGGTCCACCACCGTGTCCCCGGCGAGCCGGGCCACCGCCATCGTCAGCATGAAGCCGGTCGTGCAGGCCGCCGCCACACCGGCCGAGCCGTCCAGCCGGTCCCGCAGGAACACCGCCGACCAGTCCAGGCTCGCGCCCTCCGCGAACACCGCGCAGAAGCCGATCGTGCCGATCAGCAGCGCCGAGCGCGGCGGCAGCGCGAACCGCGGCGGCGGCTCCTCGTCCTCGGCGGGCTGCAGATCCAGCACCCAGGCGCAGACCACCAGGCCGAGCACGGTGAGCACGGCAGCGGTGAGCGCGAAGTGCAGCCGGGCGTCCGAGCCGAGGTGTGCGGCGAGCGTCCCGGCCGCAGAGCCGGTCAGCGCACCCGCGCTCCACATGCCGTGCAGCCCGGACATGATCGACCTGCCGAGCAGCCGTTCGACCTCGACACCGAGCGCGTTCATCGCCACATCGGCCATGCCCGCGCTCGCGCCGTAGGCGAACATTGCCAGGCACAGGCCGTAAAGGTTCGGCGCGAGGGACGGCAGGACCAGCGACAGCGTCCACAGCGTGAGCAGCCCGCGCAGCGCCGTACGGCTGCCGAACCGGTGGCTGATCCGGCCCGCCAGCGGCATCGCGCACGAGGCGCCGAACGCCGTGAAGGCCAGCGCGAACCCCAACTGGCCCGAGCTCAGCGCGGCGTGGTCCTGGATCCACGGCACGCGCGTGGCGAACGTGCCCGTCACCGCGCCGTGCACGGCGAACACGGCCGCCACGGCATACCGGGCGCGTCGCACCTCGCCACGTGCGCATCCCACGTCACCCATGTTCCCGTCCCTCCCCGAGAGTTCCCCGCCCCCCGCCGGCTTGCGCCGTAAACTATCAGGGACCCTGCCTGATAGATAGGTGGTTTTACGGCCGCCGTCAGGGGCGCCACGGCTCCGGGAGGGTCGCCGATCTGGGAGGATTCCCGTCATGCCCGCATCACCCAGCACCGCCCGGGCCATCAACGACCGCCTGGCCCTGCGGCTGTTGCAGCAGGAAGGCCCGCTGACGGCAGGGCAGTTGAAACAGCTGACGGGCCTGTCCCGGCCGACGGTCGCCGACCTCCTGGAACGGCTCACCGACGCCGGGCTGATCACGGTCGTCGGCGAGTCCGGCGAACAGCGCCGCGGTCCCAACGCCCGGCTGTACGGCATCGTCGCCGACCGGGCTCACCTGGCCGCCCTCGACGTCCGCACCGGGGGTGTCTTCGTCCTGGTCGCCGACCTCGTCGGGCGGGTGCTCGCCGAGGCGTCCGTACCGATCGGCGGCGAGACCGGGACCGGACCCGCCGTGGAGCAGGCGGTGGCGGCGGTGGAGCGGACCGCGAAGGAGGCCGGAGCGGACCGGCTGCACACCGTCGGCATCGGCGCCCCCGGCCTCGTCGACCCGGCCACCGGCGATCTCCGCGACTCCGGCGGCCTGCCCGCCTGGCACCGCAGCCTGGCCGCCGCGCTGCAGGAACGTCTGCCCGGGGCCCGCGTCACCGTGGAGAACGAGACGAACCTCGCCGCGCTGGCCGAACAGCGCGAGGGTGCCGCGCGCGAGCGGGACACCTTCGTCCTGCTCTGGCTGGGCCACGGCGTGGGCGCGGCCGTCGTCCTCGACGGCACGCTCCGTCGCGGCGCCTCGGGCGGCACGGGCGAGATCGGCTTCCTGCCGGTCCCGGGAACCGTCTCGCTGCCCTCGGCGAGCGACTGCGACGGAGGCTTCCACTCACTGGCGGGCGCGGCGGCGATCGGCGCCCTGGCTGCGGAGTGCGGCCTGCCGGTACCGGCCACCATGGACGGACCGGGCGCGGCGCGCGTGCTCCGGCGGGCCGTGGCGGAGGCGGCGGAGGGGGGCTCCCCTGTGTCTCGTTCGGCTGCCGAACGACCCGCCGGCCGGTTTCTCCACGCCCTGGCGGACCGGATCGTCCTGGGGGCCGCGGCCGTGGTGGCCGTGCTCGATCCCGGGTGTGTCGTGCTCGGCGGCGAGGTCGGCCAGGCCGGCGGCGCGGTCCTCGCCGGCCTCGTGGAGGAGCGGCTCAGCCGTATGTCACCCCTGCTCACCGAGGTCCGCGCCAGCACCCTCGGCGGCACGGCGGTGCTGCGCGGAGCCCTCCTGACGGCTCGGGACCGCGCCCAGGAGGACCTGTTCGCAAGGCCCCGGCCTCACCCGGGCCGGTGACCGGATGGGCCGCGGTCGCACCCGCCGACGGTGCGACCGTTCTGTACGCCGGTCGGCCGGTGGCCGTCCCGAAGACGTGGGTCCGGCCACCCGTCTCTCTTCCGTCAGCCGCCGAACCGCCGCCCCAGATACTCCTCGAACGTCGTCTTCCCCACCGCCTGTTCCGGCGTCAGCAGACCGCCCGCGCGGGCGGCGCGGTAGGTCCCGCCGAACAGCGGCACCTGCGCCACCGCCCGGCGCCGGCCGGTCGCGCGCAGGTAGGAGCGGGCCAGGGAGTCCAGGCTCCGTACCTCGGGGCCGCCCATGTCCGCCACTCGCCCGGCCGGACCGGAGAGCGCCAACGCGGCCAGGCGGTCCGCGACTTCGCCCACCTCCACCGGCTGGTCCGGCACCCCGGCCGGAACCAGCAGGACGGGCGCCTTGGCCAGCCCGCTCAGGACCGAGACCAGCAGGTCATGGAACTGGGTCGTGCGCAGAATGGTCCAGCCGAGCCCCGACGCCTCGATCTGCCGCTCCACGGCCAGCTTGGTCCGGTAGTAGCCGAGCGGCACCCGGTCGGTCCCGACGATGGAGATGTAGACCAGATGGCCCACACCGGCCCGCCGCGCCGCCGCGACGAGATGCCCGGCCGCCTTTTCGTCCCCGCCCCGCTGGGTGCTCGCGCAGTGCACCACGGTCTCCACACCGGCGAGCGCCGCATCCAGCTTGTCGCCGCCCACCCGCAGATCGACGGCGTACGGCTGTGCGTGCCGGCTGAGCACCCGCACGTCGTGCCCGTCCGCCCGCAGCCGCTGCGTCACGCACCGGCCGAGCGTGCCGGTTCCGCCGGTCACCAGGATCGTGGTCATGCCGTGTCTGTCCCTCCGGACCCGGGGCACCCCCCATCGGGGCGCCCTCCTCCGGATGAGACCGCGCGGACCCCGGAAAACGTGACATGCCCCGGCTGGCCCGGCCGGGCGACGGCAGTTGGCGGCGGTCCGGCGGCGGGCAAGGGCCGTCGTCACCGCCGCCGGACCCGACCGCACCCTAAAAGGACTAGACCAGAACGGTCAATGGATCCGGACCAGGTCAAGCCGCCCCGGCCGCCTGGCAGTTGTCCGACGTGACTCCGCCGCGCAAGGCCGGTGACACGCGCTGTGAGGGAACCCACACCCTCCACCTGTCTGGACGGCCGTCCGGCGTGGCACACTGGCCCTGTACCAGAAGCAGCGCACTCCGGGGTCGGTGAAAGTCCGAACCGGCGGTTACAGTCCGCGACCCGGTCGCTTCCAGCGGCCGGTTGACCAGGTGAAATTCCTGGACCGACGGTTAAAGTCCGGATGGGAGGCAGTGCGCGGCGGGCGGGCATGCGTCTTTCCGTGTGCGCGCCGCCGTATCTGGGCGCGTCCGTATGCGGACGGGTCCGTTCCGGCGACGCCCCGGTGTGTGCTCACCCGTAGATTCTGTCGTCATCGACAGGCCCCGGAGTCCGTGCCCGAAGAGGCAGGAGGACCCGGGAAGTGTTCACCGGAATCGTCGAAGAGCTGGGTGAGGTCACCGCCGTCGAGAACCTCGACGACGCCTCCCGCTTCCGGCTCCGTGGCCCCGTCGTGACCGAGGGCGCGCAGCACGGCGACTCCATCGCCGTGAACGGGGTCTGTCTCACTGTCGTGGAGCACGAGGGCGACGAGTTCACCGCCGATGTGATGGCGGAGACCCTGAAGCGTTCCAGCCTCGGCGCACTCACCGTCGGCTCCCGCGTCAACCTGGAGCGCCCCACCGCTGTCGGCACGCGCCTCGGCGGACACATCGTGCAGGGCCATGTCGACGGCACCGGCGAGGTGCTGGCGCGCACGCCCTCCGAGAACTGGGAGATCGTCAAGATCTCGCTCCCGGCGGACCTCTCCCGCTACGTCGTCGAGAAGGGCTCCATCACCGTCGACGGCATCAGCCTCACCGTCGTCGAGGCCGGCCCCGACTACTTCACCGTCAGCCTCATCCCCACCACCCTCGCCCTGACCACGCTCGGCGTGAAGCAGCCCGGCGACCCGGTCAACCTCGAGGTCGACGTCATCGCCAAGTACGTCGAGCGGCTCCTCGGCGACCGCGCCCAGGGAGCCACCCGGTGAACTGGATGAACTCCGAGGCCTTCACCCTCTTCGGCCAGCACATCATCTGGTCGGACATGGTCGGCAACATCCTCGGCCTGATCACCCTCGCCCTCGGCTGGCGCCGCTCCCTGTGGACCTGGCTCGTGCAGTTCCTCTCCGGCCTCGTCCTCTTCGCCGCCTTCTACGGCCACCTGACCGGCAGCGCCGGCAAGCAGGCCGTCGTCATGGCCGTAGCCGTGTACGGCTGGTGGCAGTGGCGGCGCCACCAGGGCCGGACCGCCGACGGACACATCACACCCCGGTTCGCCGGCTGGCGCGAGCGCGCGGCGATGCTCGGCGCGGCCGCCGCCGGCACGGTCGCCGTCGCCCTGCTCTTCACGGCCTACCCGTCCCTGTCCTGGGACCCCTGGCCCGACGCCTACATCTTCGTCGGCACCATCGTCGCCATGTACGCCCAGGCCAAGGGCATGGTCGAGTTCTGGATCGCCTGGCTGCTCGTCGACCTCGTCGGCGTACCCCTCAACTTCGCCAACGGCTACGCGTTTTCCGGCTTCGTCTACGTCATCTACGGCGCACTCGTCCTGTGGGGCATGCGCGACTGGTGGCTGCGCTCCCGCAGGAGCTCGCAGCCCGTCCTGGAAGGAGCTCCGGCATGACCTCGGCACCGCTGCTGTACGACACCGCCGACTTCGAGGAGTTCACGCTCGACCCGGTCGAGCAGGCCATCGCCGACATCGCGGCCGGCCGCCCGGTCGTCGTCGTGGACGACGAGGACCGGGAGAACGAGGGCGACCTCGTCATCGCGGCCGAACACGCGACCCCCGAGATCGTCGCGTTCATGATGAGCGAGTGCCGGGGGCTCATCTGCGCCCCCATGGAGCCCGAGGAGCTCGACCGGCTCCAGCTCCCGCAGATGGTCCAGGACAACACCGAGTCGATGAAAACCGCGTTCACCGTCTCCGTGGACGCCTCCGCCGCCCACGGCGTGAGCACCGGCATCTCGGCCTCCGACCGCGCCACCACGCTCCAGCTGCTGGCCGGCGGCACCGCCGAACCCACCGACTTCGTCCGCCCCGGCCACGTCTTCCCGCTGCGCGCCAGGCCCGGCGGCGTCCTGGTCCGCAACGGCCACACCGAGGCCGCCGTCGACCTCGCCCGGCTCGCGGGTCTGCGCCCGGCCGGTGCCATCGTCGAGATCGCCGGTGAGGACGGCCGTATGCTGCGGCTGCCCGAGCTGATCCCGTTCGCCCGCAAGCACGGGCTGACGATCATCTCCATCGAGGACCTGATCGCCTACCGCCGCGGCAGCGAGCCCACCGTCCGCCGCGAGGCCGAGACCCGCCTGCCCACCGCGCACGGCACCTTCACCGCCTACGGCTACCGGTCCACCGTCGACGGCGTCGAGCACGTCGCCCTCGTGCACGGCGAGATCGGCGCCGGCGAGGACGTCCTGGTCCGCGTCCACTCCGAATGCCTCACCGGTGACGTCTTCTCGTCCCTGCGCTGCGACTGCGGCCCCCAGCTGGACACCGCCCTCGAACGGATCCAGGCCGAGGGCAGGGGAGTGGTGGTCTACCTGCGCGGCCACGAAGGGCGCGGCATCGGCCTGCTGTCCAAGCTGCGGGCGTACGAACTCCAGGAGCAGGGCCGCGACACCCTCGACGCCAACCTCGAACTCGGGCTGCCCGCCGACGCCCGCGACTACGGCGCCGGCGCGCAGATCCTCGCCGACCTCGGCGTGCGCAGCGTCCGCCTGATGACCAACAACCCCGAGAAGACCGACGCACTGCTGCGCCACGGCCTCAAGGTCAGCAGCCGTGAGCCGATGCCCGTCCAGGCGGGCGAGCACAACCTCCGCTACCTGCGGACCAAGCGGGACCGGATGGGGCACGACCTGCCCTGGCTGGACACACCTGCCGTATCCACCTGCGGCAACCAGTAAGCAAGCGAGAAAGCACTTAGGAGAGACGTGAGCGGCAAGGGTGCACCGGAACTGTCCGTACGCAACGCGAGCGACCTCAGGGTCGCCGTCATCGCGGCGCAGTGGCACGAGAAGGTGATGGACGGTCTGGTGAACGGCGCCCTGCGCGCCCTGCACGACCTGGGGATCGACGAGCCGACCCTGATCCGGGTTCCCGGCAGCTTCGAACTGCCGGTCGCCGCCAAGGTTCTCGCGGGCCGCGGCTACGACGCGGTGGTCGCCCTCGGCGTCGTCATCCGCGGCGGCACCCCCCACTTCGACTACGTGTGCCAGGGCGTCACCCAGGGCCTCACCCAGGTCAGCGTCGAGACCGGCGTCCCCGTCGGCTTCGGTGTGCTCACCTGCGACACCGAGGAGCAGGCCCTGGACCGGGCGGGCATCGAGGGCTCGAACGAGGACAAGGGTCACGAGGCGGTGACCGCGGCGGTCGCGACCGCGGCCACGCTCCGTTCAGTATCCGAACCCTGGCACTAGGCCGACCGCCTTAGCGGCTAGGGTGGGCCCATCATGTCCAAGAAGACGTTCGAGGAGCTCTTCACCGAGCTCCAGCACAAGGCCGCCCACGGCGATCCCGCCACCTCCCGCACCGCAGAGCTGGTCGGCAAGGGCGTCCATGCCATCGGCAAGAAGGTCGTCGAAGAGGCCGCCGAGGTCTGGATGGCCGCCGAGTACGAGGGCAAGGAGGCGGCCGCCGAGGAGATCTCGCAGCTGCTGTACCACGTCCAGGTGATGATGGTCGCCCGCGGGATCTCCCTGGACGACGTCTACGCCCACCTCTGAGCCGTACCCGCACACAGTCCCGTAGAGAACGAGCAAAGGAAGCCGACCTCATGCTGCGCATCGCCGTCCCCAACAAGGGTTCACTGTCCGGCCCTGCGGCGGAGATGCTGCATGAGGCCGGCTACCAGCAGCGCCGGGAGTCCAAGGAACTGCGGATCGTCGACCCGGAGAACGAGGTCGAGTTCTTCTACCTCCGCCCCCGCGACATCGCGATCTACGTCGCCTCCGGCCGCCTCGACCTGGGCATCACCGGCCGCGATCTGCTGATCGACTCCGGCGCGGACGCCGAGGAGATCCTGCCGCTCGGCTTCGCCCGCTCCACCTTCCGCTTCGCCGCCAAGCCGGGCACCGCGAACGGCATCGAGGACCTCAAGGGCAAGACGGTCGCCACCTCGTACGAAGGGATCGTCGCGGGGCACCTCGCGGACAGCGGCGTCGACGCCTCCGTCGTCCACCTGGACGGTGCCGTGGAGACCGCCATCGAGCTGGGCGTCGCCGAGGTCATCGCGGACGTCGTGGAGACCGGCACCAGCCTGCGCAACGCGGGCCTGGAGGTCTTCGGCGAGCCGATCATGAAGTCCGAGGCGATCGTCATCCGCCGCACCGGAGCCGGCGCGGACGCGGCCGTCGAGCCGAAGGTGCAGCAGTTCCTGCGCCGCCTCCAGGGCGTCCTGGTCGCCCGGACGTACGTGATGATGGACTACGACTGCCGCGTCGAGCAGCTGGAGAAGGCCGTCGCGCTCACCCCCGGCCTGGAGTCCCCGACCGTCTCCCCGCTGCACAACGAGGGCTGGGTCGCCGTCCGCGCCATGGTCCCCGCCAAGGAGGCGCAGCGGATCATGGACGACCTCTACGCCATCGGCGCCCGCGCCATCCTCACCACGGCCATCCACGCCTGCCGCCTGTAAGGGGTACGCACCGCGATGTCCGACACCTCCACCCTTCCCTCGCTTCCCGTCACCTTCCGGCCGGGCCACACCCGGGCCATCCTGCTCACCGCCGGTGCCGCGATCTTCCTGACCATCTCCGGGGTCTCCCTGCTGCTGGAGCAGCTGGGCCCGGGGGAGCGGGCCAGCTTCATCGTCACCGGGGCGCTGATCTTCTGGGTGCTGGCCCAGCTGGCCCGGGTGAGGGTCGTCGCCGACGAGTCCGGCGTCACCGTGGTGAACATCGCCAGCAAGCGGCGCCTGGCCTGGGCGGAGATCCTTCAGGTGAACCTCCGTCCGGGCGACCCGTGGGTGTTCCTCAACCTCAGCGACGGCACCAGCCTGCCCGCGCTCGGCATCCAGCCGGGCCTCGCCAAACAGCGCGCCATCGCCGACGCGCAGGCCCTGCGAGCCCTTGCCGAAGCCCACTCCGGGGCCCACCCGGTCGAAGATCAGGGCTGACTCGGGGGTGCCCACCCTGCCCGAGTGGCCCCTGTCTTGATTAATCTGGTGGCGGAGGCCTCTTCGCTGCGCCTCCGCCCCTGCGTGCCGCCCGGTGCACAGGGGTTCCTGCTACCCGAGGAGTGACTCCCTCCAGCGATGGACGGATCGTCCTGTAGTACCTGCGCCGCCCCGACCCGACATACCGGGAAGGCGGTGGCAGCGTGACCATCCCCCTGCTGCTCCTCGGAGCGGCCTTCCTGCTGATCCTCGCCAACGGCTTCTTCGTGGCCGCGGAGTTCGGTCTGGTGACCGTCGAGTCGACGGACGCCGAGAAGGCCGCCGCCGAGGGCGACCGACGGGCCCGTAGGGTCGCCGAGTCGCTCAAGGAGCTGTCCTTCCAGCTCTCCGGCACCCAGCTCGGCATCACCATCACCTCTCTGGTCGTCGGCATGCTCGCCGAACCGGCGCTGGCCGAGCTGCTGCACGGCCCATTCGCCGCGCTCGGCATCCCGGGCGGCGCCGTCTCCGGTGTCGCCGTGGTCGTCGGCATGCTGCTGGCCTCCGCGATCCAGATGGTGATCGGCGAACTCGTGCCCAAGAACTGGGCCGTGTCCAAGCCGCTGCAGGTCGCGCGGTTCGTGGCCGGCCCGCAGCATCACTTCTCCCGGCTGTTCCGCCCGGTCATCGCCGCGCTCAACACGGTCGCCAACCGGCTGGTGCGCGCGCTCGGCGTCGAGCCCGCCGACGAGCTGGCCTCCGCCCGCACCCCGGGCGAACTCGTCTCCCTGGCCCGGCACTCCGCCCAGGCGGGCGCCCTGGAGCAGGACACGGCCGACCTGTTCGTCCGCACCCTGTCGCTGGGCGAGCTGACCGCGCAGCACGTCATGACCCCGCGCGTGAAGGTCAGCGCCTTGCAGGACACGGCCACCGCCGAGGACGTCGTCAACCTCACCCGGGCCACCGGCCTGTCCCGCTTCCCCGTCTACCGGGAGAAGATCGACGACATCGTCGGCATGGCCCACCTCAAGGACGCCCTGGCGGTCTCCGTGCACGACCGGCTGCGCACCCCGGTCAGCCGTATCGCCCGCAAGGCCCTCCTCGTCC
Source organism: Streptomyces sp. NPDC053069 (assembly GCF_044546895.1). Taxonomy (NCBI): domain Bacteria; kingdom Bacillati; phylum Actinomycetota; class Actinomycetes; order Kitasatosporales; family Streptomycetaceae; genus Streptomyces; species Streptomyces sp. NPDC053069. The sequence goes on from NZ_JBITZN010000010.1 coordinate 251,352, forward strand.
CCGAGACCCTGCCCGTCCAGCCGCTCCTCGCGCGGCTGCGCAGCGAGCAGCCGATCGCGGTCGTCGTCGACGAGTACGGCGGCACGGCCGGTGTGGTCACCCTGGAGGACATCGTCGAGGAACTCGTCGGCGAGGTCCGCGACGAGCACGACGCCAAGGACGTGCCCGAGCTGCTGCCGGCCCCGCCCGAGGACGGCCGGCCCGCCTGGGACGTGGACGGCAGCTGCCGCGTCGACATCCTGCAGCGCATAGGCCTCGACGTACCCGAGGGGCCGTACGAGACGGTCGCCGGACTGGTCGCCGACCTGCTCGGCCGGATCCCGGCCCCCGGCGACCGCGCCGAACTGCCCGGCTGGCGGCTCTCCGTCCGCCAGGTCGGCCACTACCGCGCCGAACGGGTCCGCCTGGTCAGGACGGTCCCGTCGGTGAACGTGATGGAGGCCGTCCGATGAGCGTCCTCCAACTGATCTTCGCCGCGCTGCTCGTCCTCGCCAACGGCTTCTTCGTCGGCGCCGAGTTCGCGCTGGTCTCCGTCCGCCGCAGCCAGATCGAACCGCTCGGCACCGCCCGCGCCCGCCAGGTGCTGTACGGCCTGGAGCGGCTGCCGCAGATGATGGCCGCGGCCCAGTTCGGCATCACCGTCTGCTCCCTGACGCTGGGCGCGGTGGCCGAGCCGACGGTGGCGCGGCTGCTTGAACCGGTGTTCGAGGCGGTGCACCTGCCCGACGGCGTGATCCATCCGCTCGGCTATGTGATCGCGTTGGCCGCGGTGGTCTTCTTCCACCTGGTCATCGGTGAGATGGTGCCGAAGAACCTGGCGATGGCGGCCCCCGAGAAGGCGGCGCTGTGGTTGAGCCCGGGCCTGGTCTGGTTCGCCCGCCTGTGCAAGCCGATCACGGTGTCCCTCGGCGCCTGCGCCCAGGCCGTTCTGCGCCTCTTCCGGGTCGAGCCCAAGGATGAGGTGGAGGCCGTGGTCACCAGCGAGCAGCTCAACCGCCTGCTGGAGGACTCCGGCCAGGCGGGCCTGCTCGACCCCGAGGAGCGGGAACGCCTGGAGGACGCGCTGGAGCTGGGCTCCCGTCCGGTGACGGACGTCCTGCTGCGCCGGGAGTCCCTGGTCACGGTGAACCCGGCGATCACCCCGGGTCAGATCGTCGAGCTGACGGCCCGCACGGGGTACTCCCGCTTCCCGGTCGCCGCGACGGACAAGGGTCCCTTCATGGGGTACGTCCACGTCAAGGACGTCCTGGACCTGGAGGACTCCGACCGGGCGGTGCCGCAGCACGTGTGGCGGCCCATGACGACGCTGCGGGCCGAGCTGCCGCTCGACGACGCACTGACCGTCATGCGCCGAGCGGCCACGCATCTGGCCCAGGTCGCCGATGCGTCCGGCAAGGTGCTGGGGCTCGTCGCCCTGGAGGACGTGCTGGAGATGCTGGTCGGTGAGGTACGGGATCCGGCGCACCGGGAGAGGCGCGACGTGAAACTGACGGAGCCCAGGGTCAGTGGGGAGCCGGAGGGAGCGCTCGCCTAGGAGCTCGGACGGTGGCGGGGAGCTGCGCGGCTGCCGGTGCGTCGTGGCTGGTCGCGCAGTCCCCCGCAGCTACATGGCCGACGGATCCTGGGGGCCTCGGCCCGACAGGACCTCTCCGTACGCCTGCATCAAGTCGGGCAACCGCAGCGTGACCAGGTCCTCCCGGGACAGCGAACCCGCATACGTCGACAACCGAAGATCCCGGTAGGCACAGCTCTTCTCGTACAGCGTCCGCAGGAACCGCCCGTTCCCCAACTCGTCGATCCACCCCTGATCGACCACGTGCCCGGCGATCGAGCGCAGCTCCTCCAGCGCCTCGTCGTCCCACACGTCCCCGTTCTCCGCCGCGAGCACCTTGCCGATCTCGGTGAGTTCCAGCGGCCGGTAGGAGGGGAAGTCGACCCGGGTCGTGAACCGGGACGACAGTCCGGGGTTCGCCGCCAGCAGCCGGTCCATGCCCTCCGGATAGCCGGCGAGGATCACCACCAGATGGTCCCGGTTGTCCTCGGCCCGCTTCAGCAGCACCTGCAAGGCCTCGTCGCCGTACGCGTCGCCCTTGCCGTACCCCGAGTTGGACAGCGAGTACGCCTCGTCCACGAACAGCACTCCACCGATCGCGGAGTCGATCAGCTCGTTGGCCTTCACGGCCGTCTGCCCCAGGTACTCGCCGACCAGATCGGCCCTCTGGGCCTCGACCAGGTGGTCACCGCCGAGCAGCCCGAGGGCGTAGAAGACCCGTCCGAGGATCCGGGCCACCGTGGTCTTCCCCGTCCCCGACGGCCCCGAGAAGACGAAATGCCGTTTCGGCGGCTGCACCGGCAGCCCCTGCCCGGCCCGCAGCCGAGCCATGTTCAACACCGCGGACAACGCCTTGACCTGGCGTTTCACCGGCTCCAGCCCCACCATGCGCTCCAGCTCGGCGAGCGCCTCCTCAAGCAGGGCCGGATCGGTCGGCCCGGCCGGGATCGGCAAGGACGAGACACCCGTCTTCACCCGCACCGCCGGGTCGGCCACCGACGGCAGGGGCCCCGTCGGCAGATCCGGCTCCGGCAGCCGCAGATCCCGGCCCTCGGTGCCGAAGACGGGGTCGTACCCGTCCGGGCCGTCCACGCTGTCCTGCCCGGCACCCGTCAGGGTGATCGCGGCGAGGTCTGCGGTGTCGTCGTACCCGTCGCCCTCGGCGATCGCCGCGAGCCGCGCCGAAGTGTCCATGAACGCCGGGTCGACGCGGTGCACCGCCCGGTAGAGGGGGAGCGCCGCGGCACTGCGGCCCGTGCCCTCGTGCGCCCGGGCCAGCCAGTAGCGCAGCTCCTTGCGCTGCGGCTGCTCACTGCGGCAGCGCATCAGAGCCGCCGACAGCAGCGGTTCGGCCTGGCCGTACATCTCCAGCCGCACCCGGGCCATGCCGCCGAACAGGCCGGCCTCGATGCCGAGCATGGGGTCGTCCAGCAGCGGGTCGGTGTGCCGTACCAGCTGGTCCCAGTCCTTGACCAGATAGGAGCGGCAGGCGTGCAGGAAGCGGACCTGGGGGTCGGTGTCGACCGGGGGCAGTCCGGCGAGGGCGCGGTCCAGCTCGGGCACGTGCCGGCCGTCCAGCCAGTGCGAGGCGTGCGCCAGCAGCAGATCACGCGGGCTCTCCAGCACCGGTTGCACCCACCAGCCCAGCCAGTACCAGGAGTTGAGTGTCCGGCGGTGCCGGGCGCGCTGTTCGCCGAAGCGGTCGCGGTGCCGGAACATCCTGAGCAGCGAGGTCGTCGTGTCGACCCGGAGCGCGTGCAGTCCGAGCCAGCCGTCCGCCATCCCGGGGTCCATCCGCACCGCGGCGCGGAACTCCTCCTCCGCGTGCGGATAGGCGCCCATCGTGTAGGCGTCCACCCCCCGCAGCCAGGCCAGGTCGGCCGGGGCCTCGGGGCCCTGCGTGCCGAAGTCCATCCCGTCCCCCCACAGACCGTGCCCCCGTGGTTCACCACCGGGCAGTCGCCCGGCGGCCGCCGCGCATCGAACCGCCGTGCCGCGGACCGGAGTTACCAGTGCGCGAGGCGGCCGCGAAGGTCGCACCGAGGGCATCGTACCCGCGCGAAGACCGCGTGCCGAAGGGTGCCGCGCAGGCCGTTCGACGAGGTGGGAGCAGACGGGGCGCACAGGGTTTCGTGACCGAGGGTGAGCGGATCGGTGCGCCGGGCGGCCGGAAAAGCGTCCGCGGGCAGAACGAAGCCCCCGATCACGGGGGAACAACCGGGGGCTTCGCGTCTGTGAGCGGCTCCAAAGGCCGCACATTGAGAACGTAAGACCTGTACGGCCCCCGGGTCAAGCCGAGTTGAGGCCTTCGGGGAAGTTCGTCCGGACGGGTCTTCACACCTTCACCACAATGCGGACGGCCCGTCACTCTGAGTCATGCTTTGGTCCGGTCCACGGGTTGACGCCGGCCCCGGCAGCACCTCATACCCCTCAGGTGTCTGATGCACCAGAAGATCGGCATGGGGGCGTGAGGGGTCCACAGCGAAGTGCGCGTGCTCCGCCGCGACCCAGCCTTCCCAGAACTCCCGCTGCTCCGCCCCGTCCCGCAGCCGGCCGCGCGTCCAGGACTCGTCCCGCGGCAGCTCCATCCACAGCAGCAGGGCCAGGTGCGGCCGCAGCGCCCGGCGACCTGCGCCGACACCCTCGACCAGGACCACCGGCGCCGCCGGCAGCGGGCGTGGCGCGGTGAACGCACGGACCCGCCAGTCGTACGGCGTGTAGTGCGCGCTCTCGCCGCGGGCGAGCGGCTGGATCACCTGGGTCATGAGCCGGTCGGTCCACTCGAAGAGCTGCTCGTGGCTGGCGATGTCGTCCAGATGCAGTACCGGAGCCCCGCCGAGCACGGCGGCCAGGTGCCCGGCGAAGGTGGACTTCCCCGAGCCGGCGTGTCCGTCGACGCCGATCAGCCGGACCGGCCCGACGGAGGGGGGAAGCCCGCGCAGTCGGGCGGCGAGGTCGAGAATGATGGTTCCCCGGTGTGGGTCGATGTGGGCGGTTTTCCGGAAACAGTCTAGTAGCGGCCCATGGCGGCAGGACCGCCGAGGCCGCCGCACCGGAAAACGTCGGGGTTTGAATCATCGGCTGGCAGCCAGCCAATGGCTCGGATAAACATTCGCGAATCCCCTGACCGATATGTCGAATTCGGCGTTCCGGGTGCGCCCGTAGCTGAGTAAGGTGCCTCCAGCGCAACCGGTGTGCGTGGTACGGGGACTGGCAGGGGGACATGGCCGCGGGGTTATTCGAAGGGCACTATGTGTGGCATCCGGCGGCCGACGACCGTGTCCTGGCGAGCGTATGCGTCGATGTGCGCGCCGGACGTTATCGATACGCGTACGAGGCCCTCGCCGAGACGCGTTCCGACTTCGCCCTGCGCGCTCACCGGTCGCTGGTGCTCGCCTCCGAGGCGGCCGGCACCGATCTGGTCGAGCGCTGGCTCGCCGAGGAGCCGACGCCCGAGGCGGCGCTGATGTGGGCCCGGGTCGCGGTGCAGCGTGCCCTGCGGGCCGCCGACGCGCGCGACGAGCGCGCCGAGGCGCTGGAGCGGATCGCGCTGACCGCCTGCGACCGGGCCGCCGCCCTGGCCCCCGAGGACCCCACGCCCTGGGTCGCCAAGCTCGCCATGGCCCGGCTGCACCGGCTGCGCGACCCCGCCCCGCAGGGCCTGCTCACCGCCCCGCCCGGTCCCTGGCGGCTGTTCTCGCACATCCTGTCCCTGGATCCCTGGCACCGCGAGGGCCATCACCGCTTCCTGTCGTGCTTCTTCACGCGCCACGGCGGTTCGGTCAACGCGGCCTGGGACGTGGCCGCCTTCCTCAGTCAGCGGGCGCCCGCCGACTCCGCCCTCCGGCTGCTGCCGCTGGTGGCCCTGGTGGAGAGCTACAACCCCACGCAGCTGCTCGCCGACCGCGTCTGGGAACAGCCGCAGTGGCGTTCCACCGCGCTGGCGATCTACCACAACTGGCTGCCGGCCGCCGCGGGTTACCGCTTCACGCCGGTGCTCGACCTGGCCTACCTCGCGCATGCACTGGTGATGGCCCAGCGCGAGTTCGAGGCCCGGGCGGTGTTCACGGCGATGGGCCCGTACGCCTCGCGCATGCCCTGGAGCGTCTTCGGCGACCCCGCCGAACAGCTCTCCCGGGCCCGACGTGCCTGCGGCCTGCCCGTTCCGCGACCCGACTGACCCTGTTCGTTCGTCCCTGCTCCCCATCGAGAGAAAGGCCGATCTGTGTCGGAACGGATGTCGACCCCCCGGGCGAAGGCCGGCGCGGGAGAAGATCCCGTCGTGCTCGACGACGACGCGACCCTGCACGCGATGGGTTATCCGCGGAAACTCACCCGGCGCTTCCAGGCGTTCGACAATTTCGCGATCTCCTTCACCATCATCAATATCCTGTCGGGTATTTTCTCGTCCTTCGGATTCGGTATGAATGCGGGCGGCCCCCGCATTCTCGTATTCGGCTGGACAGGCGTCTGCGTCATGGTGCTGCTCATCGGCGCGGCGATGGCGGAAGTCGCCTCGGCCTATCCGACGAGCGGCGCGCTGTATTTCTCCGCCGGTAAACTTGCAAAGCGGCACAAGGGTGCCTGGTCCTGGTACACGGGCTGGCTGAACTTCGTGGGCCAGATCGGCGGTACCGCCGCCACCGGCTATGCGGCCGCCACCTTCATCCAGGCCTTCGTCCAGCTGCAGTGGCCCTCCTACCGGCCGACCACGCACCAGACAGTGCTGATCACGGCACTGATCATCGTCGTGCAGGGCCTCGCCAACACCTACACCGTCCAGCTCGTCGCCGTACTGAACCGTATTTCCGTGTGGTGGCTGCTCATCGGACTCGTGGTGATCGTGGGCGCACTCATAGTGATGCCCGATCACCACCAGCCGGCGTCGTTCGTGACGCATTTCGAGAACAACACCGGCTTCACGAGCGGGCTTTACGGAGGCATGCTCGGCCTGCTGGTCACCAGCTGGACGTTCACCGGGTTCGACGGCAGCTTCCACATGTCCGAGGAAACGGTCCGCGCCACCGTCAACGCACCCAAGGGGATCACCCGCGCCATCGCCTATTCGGCGATCACCGGTCTCATCCTGATGCTGGCACTGGTCTACAGCATTGGCGACTACGCCAAGGAGGCCGGTTCCGGCGCGCCGCCGGTCCAGATTCTCATCGACGGCCTCGGACTGGGTGCCGCCAAGGTGATGCTCCTCATCGTCATCGGCGCGATGCTCTTCTGCGGTCTCGCCAACCTCACCAGCAACACCCGGCAGATTTTCGCCTTCTCCCGCGACGGAGCCATGCCCGGCTCCCGCTGGTGGCACTCCGTCTCGCCGCGCACCCGTACGCCCGTGAAGGCGGTGTGGCTCGCGGTGATCTGCTCGGTGGCCCTGGTCGTGCCCGGCTGGTGGTCCCACACCGCCTTCACCGCCATCGTCAGCGTCAACGTGGTCGGTCTCTTCCTCGCCTACGCCGTGCCGATCTTCCTGCGGCTGCGGCTCGGCGGCGGGTTCCAGCCGGGGCCCTGGCACCTGGGCCGCTGGGGTCGGCCGGTCGGCTGGCTCGCGGTGATCTGGATCGTGCTCAGCAGCGTTCTGTTCATGCTGCCGCAGGCCTCACCGATCACCGCCGACAACTTCAACTACGCGCCGATCGCACTCGCGGTCGTGCTGGTCGTGGCGACGGTGTGGTGGTTCGCCACGGCCCGCCGCCGCTTCCAGGGGCCGGTCAGCTACGGTCGCCCCGACGAGGTCGCGGCGATGGATCTCGTCTGACGCCGAGCATCGATCGACGAGGTGGACACCTCGGGTGGTTGCGGGGGACTGCCGGCCGGCGGTGGGCCGGTCGCGCAGTTCCCCGCGCCCCTTCGAGCGCTCTCGGCCGCCGCGGCAGCCGCGCGGAAGGCGCCCTCCAGTGGCCCAGACCAATATTCCTCGCGCGGCATGCGCCGAGGTGCTGGCAGGGGCATGCCCGCTGCTCCATAGTTGGCGCACACGTGCAGCAGTTCGTCCCCGACCCGGACACCTGGGGGTAATCGCGCCCATGAGCAGAGCCCAGCAGCCGTCCCGCAGAACCGTCCTCACCGCCGCCGTCGCCGCAGCGGTGGCCGGCGGAACGGTCCCCGCCGCCGCGCAGCATCCCGCCGCCGACACCGACGACTCCGGTCGGCCGCAGGCCCGCCCGATCGACTACCACGGCTGGACCACGTACCGCGAGTGGCGCCTCGGTGCCGCCCAGGGCGTGCGAACCGTCGCCGGCGCCCGCCCCGGCGTCGTGATCGCCGCCCCCGCCGGCCGCAGCGACTACACCGACCCGCACACCGGCACCACCGCCACCTGGGAGTACGCCACCTGGACCGCCCCGGTCCACCGGCTCACGGTCCCCGCCACCGAGCTCGTCGCCTCCTGGAACGCCGACACTCCCGACGGCACCTGGCTCCAGGTCGAACTGCAGGGCACGTACTCCGACGGCACCGAGACCCCCTGGTACGTGATGGGCCGCTGGGCGTCCGGTGACAAGGACATCAAGCGCACCTCGGTGGACGACCAGACCGACGGCAGGAGCACCATCTGGACCGACACCTTCGCCATCGACGACGCGAGCACCGGCCTGCGCCTGGCGTCGTACCGGCTGCGCCTCACCCTGTACCGCAAGCCCGGCACACGTCTGACCCCGACCGTGTGGCGGCTCGGCGCCATGGGCTCCGACATCCCCGACCGCTTCACCGTCCCCGCCTCCACCCCCGGCCTGGCCCAGGAACTGGCCGTCCCCCGCTACTCGCAGGAGATCCACAAGGGCCAGTACCCGGAGTACGACAACGGCGGCGAGGCCTGGTGCAGCCCCACCTCCTCGCAGATGATCATCGAGTACTGGGGCGGCCGGCTCACGCCCCGGCAGCTGTCCTGGGTCGACCCCTCCTACGCCGATCCGCAGGTCGACCACGCCGCCCGCTTCACCTACGACTACCAGTACGAGGGCTGCGGCAACTGGCCGTTCAACGCGGCCTACGCGGCCACGTACAAGGACCTCCAGGGTGTGGTCACGCGGCTCGCCTCGCTCACCGAACTGGAGACGCTGATCGCGGCCGGCATCCCGGCCATAACGTCACAGTCGTTCCTGAAGACGGAACTGACCGGCGCCGGATACGGCACCGCCGGCCATCTGATGACCGTGATCGGGTTCACGGCGGACGGCGACGTGATCGCCAATGACCCGGCCTCGGCGAGCGACGATGCGGTACGGCGGGTCTATCTGCGCCGGGAGTTCGAGAACATCTGGCTCAGGACCAAGCGGTACAACGCCTCCGGGAAGGTCGTCTCCGGCACCGGGGGAGTCTGCTACCTCTACTTCCCGGCACACCCGAGCCCCCGCCAGCGCAAGGCGCTCGCGGCCGTGGGTGTGCGCTGACCCGACCCGTGTGAGCAACGTCTCCGCCACAAACGCCGTCGCGGGTGGCAAGGTGGACAAATGGGTGGGGGATTCCGCTCAGTACGTCCGACCTCTGTGAGAACCATGACCGCACATCCGGCCACCGCCACCCGCGTCCGCACCGGCGGCCCCCAGGAAGACGGGCCGAAGATCCTAGAACACGTCATGGGCTGGGTCCTCGTCGCGGTGATCGCGATGCTCGTGACCCAGCTGGGTCTGCTCTGACCGAGCCGCATGCGGTCGGCATGTTCTGACATACTGCGGATGTCCCGCCGACCTCCCAGACCAGGGTCGAAATTGAATATGCCTCAGCAGCGTTCCGCCGTCCGCCCCAGGGTGCACGGTACCGAGCGCTCGGTGGCGCGTCGCGCCGAACTCATCTCCATCGGCCGGAAGTTGTTCGCCGACACGTCCTACGACGCGCTGTCCATGGATGACATCGCCCGCCAGGCACATGTCGCCAAGGGGCTGATCTACTACTACTTCCGGTCCAAGCGCGGCTACTACCTGGCGATCATCCAGGACTCCGTCGCCGACCTGGTCACCTCCGCCGCGGGCGGCCTGGAGATGCCCGCCGTGGACCGCGTCCACCGCACCATCGACGGCTATCTGCACTACGCCGAGCACCACCAGGCCGCCTACCGCACCATCGTCAGCGGCGGCGTCGGCTTCGACGCCGAGGTGCACGCGATCCGGGACAGTGTGCGCGAGGCCATCATCGCCACCATCGCCGAAGGGGCGTACGGCCGCAGCGACATCGCTCCGCTGGCCCGGATGGGCCTGCTCTCCTGGGTGTGCAGCGTCGAGGGCGCGACCCTGGACTGGATCGACCGCCCCGGAGAGCTGTCCCGTGCCAGCATGCGCGCGCTGCTGGTGAAGACGCTCGGCGGAGCCCTGCGCGCCGTCGAGGAGCTGGACCCCGCCTATCCGGCACCGCGGCCGGCCCGCCGCGACGGCTGACCGTGCGAGAGCCCGGCAGCTCTGGGGTCCCTGGGGTGCGGCCGGGCCGACGGCGCCGGCCGTGGTCACGCAATGTACCTGCTCCCGCACTCTCGGTATCATCGACTTTCCTGAAGTAAGCGGTCGTTAACTGGTGACGGGAGGTCGCCGATCGGGCATACTCACTGCGCACAGCCGCTGGTCAGCCGCTTCCGAGACCCGGGAGAGGGCGCCTTCGGCGATCACGGAACGACCAGGCGGAGCCGCCCCCACCCAACGGGCCAGACCGCCGGTGCCCGAACAGGGAGGAGACCGACGCCATGCCCGACCGCGACCCGCAGCCGGTGGAGCGTCAACTGCCGACGGAGGAGGCGCGGGATCTGCTCGCGCTCGTCCGGGACATCGCCCAGCGCGAGATCGCGCCGAAGGCGGCCGAGGAGGAGGACGCGGGACGCTTCCCGCGCGAGGTCTTCACCCTGCTCTCCGAATCGGGCCTGCTCGGCCTGCCCTACGACTCCGAGTACGGCGGCGGCGACCAGCCCTACGAGGTCTACCTCCAGGTCCTGGAGGAGCTCGCCGCGGCCCGGCTCACCGTGGGCCTGGGCGTCAGCGTGCATACGCTCGCCTGCTACGCGCTCGCCACCTACGGCACCAAGCAGCAGCAGGTCGAGCATCTGCCCGCGATGCTCGGCGGCGGCCTGCTGGGCGCGTACTGCCTCTCCGAGCCGTCCGCCGGTTCCGACGCGGCGTCGCTGCGTACGAAGGCCCTCCCGGAGGGCGGCGAATGGGTGATCAACGGCACCAAGGCCTGGATCACGCACGGCGGCATCGCCGACTTCTACACCGTGATGGCCCGCACCGGCGAGGAGGGTCCGCGCGGGATCACCGCCTTCCTGGTCCCCGGGGACGCCCCGGGCGTGAGCGACGCGGTGCCCGAGAAGAAGATGGGCATGAAGGGCTCGCCCACCGCCCAGGTCCACTTCGACGGCGTCCGGGTCGGTGACGACCGCCGGATCGGCGAGGAGGGGCAGGGCTTCTCCATCGCCCTGTCCGCCCTCGACTCCGGCCGGCTCGGCATCGCCGCCTGCGCGATCGGCCTCGCCCAGGCCGCACTGGACGAGGCGGTCGGCTACGCCACCCAGCGCCGGCAGTTCGGCCGTCCCATCGCCGACTTCCAGGGCCTGCGCTTCATGCTCGCCGACATGGCCACCCAGATCGAGGCCGGCCGCGCGCTGTACCTCGCGGCGGCCCGGCTGCGCGACGCCGGCAAGCCGTTCGCCAAGCAGGCCGCCATGGCCAAGCTGCACTGCACCGACACGGCCATGAAGGTCACCACGGACGCCGTGCAGATACTCGGGGGGTACGGCTACACCGCCGATTTCCCGGCCGAACGCTATATGCGCGAGGCCAAGGTGCTGCAGATCGTCGAGGGCACCAACCAGATCCAGCGGATGGTCATCGCCCGTCACGTGGCGGGACCCGAAGGCCGCTGAACTGTCCCGTGCGGACCGTCGGGGCCGCCAGTCTGATCCACTCCGGGTCGTGGCGGCCCGGCAGGGTCCGGCCCCGGTCGGCCCAGGCCCGCATGAGATCGCGGTAGATGGGCGGGTCCTGCGGCATGGGCGGCGGAACCGATTCTGCCGGGCGGGGCACGAAGATGCGGCGCTGACGCCCGGTGGCCGTGTACATGGGGGTCATACCCGGGCAACGCGACAGCGGCCGGGCAGGTCACCGCCCGGCGGTATCGAGCGTCAGTTCAGCCCTGTCCGGTTCCCCCCTCTGGCCACCTGCGGTCAACTGACGTACCGTCGCCGACCATCGTTCAGGGGGTGTCCGTGGCCGACGACCGTCCCGTACCGCTCGACGAATACCCGGTGCACCAGGTGCCGCTGTCCATGAAGCATGTGGCGACCGGCGACCGCAACGCATACGACCGCTGCATCTTCCATGTCTTCGACCACGCCGGGCGCGCCCTGCTCATCCTCGGCCTGGGCGTCTATCCCAACCTGGGCGTGATCGACGCCTACGCCACCCTGCGCACCGGGGACACCCTGCACGCCGTACGCGCCTCCGACGCCCTGGGCGAGGACCGGATGCGGCTCGCCGCCGGCCCGCTGCGCATCGAGGTCCCGCGCCCGCTGGAGGAGCTGCGCCTGATCTGCGAGGACGAGCAGCTGTCGTACGACCTCACCTGGACGGCTGCCTTCTCCGCCCTCTGGGAGCCCCACCATCTGCAGCGCCGGGGTGACCGGCTCACCCTGGAAGGCCGCCGCTTCGTCCAGGCGGGCACCGCGGAGGGTGTGATCCGGGCCGGGGCAGAGGAGTTCCGGGTCACCGCCCAGGGCTGGACCGGCACCCGGGACCGCAGCTGGGGGGTACGGCCGGTGCCCGGCGAGGACGGCGGGCGGCTCGCCGCGGACCACCCCACCGAAGGCTTCCACTGGATCTGGTGCCCGGTCCGCTTCGAGGACCGCTTCCTGATGGTCATCGTCCAGGAGGACGCCGACGGCCACCGCTCCCTGAACGACGCCACCCTCGTCCGGCCGGGCCGCCGCGACCACCAACTGGGCTGGCCCCAGGCCGAGATCACCTACCGCTCCGGCACCCGCCACCCGGAGCGGGCGGTCATCCACCTCGGCGACGCACGCGGACCCCGGAAGCTGGACGCCGAGATCCTGACCTCCTCGCCACTCGCGCTCGGCGCGGGCTACCCGCCGGCGGACGACTGGCAGCACGGGACCTGGCGGGGCCCCGGCTGGACCGACCGCCGCACGTACGACATGACCCTGCCCCACCCCCTGGCCGCCTACGGCGTCACCGACCACTCCGCCCGCTTCCGGCTGGACGGGCGGACCGGTCACGGCATCTTCGAGCACGGCTCGTTCGGCCGGCACGACCCGAGCGGCTTCACCGGCTTCGACTCGGTCGCGCCCTGAGGGAGGACCCCGGTATGGCCACGGCACCGCGTCCCCGTACCACCACCCGCGACCCCGAGGACCTCGCCCGGCGCCTCACCGCCTGGCTCGGCACCCGGCTGCCCGGCGCCAAGGCCACCGGCGTCACCGTCCCGGAATCCAACGGCATGTCCAGCGAGACCCTCCTGTTCGACATCGAGCACCCCGAAACTCCCTGCCGCTCCTGCGCGTTGAGGCTGGCGGCGGACCCGCGGGCGTACACCGTCTTCCCCGAGTACGACATGGCGCGCCAGTACCACACCCTGCGCCTGGTGGCCGGGCACACGGACGTGCCCGTACCCCGGGTGCTGTGGCTGGAGGAGGATCCGGCTCCGCTCGGGGCGCCGTTCTTCGTCATGGAGCGGGTCGCCGGACGCGTGCCCCCGGACGTCATGCCGTACACCTACGAGGGCAGTTGGCTGCAGCGCGCGAGCGACGCCGAACGCGAGCACCTGGAAGCCGCGACCGTCGGCCTGCTGGCCCGACTCCACGACCAAGTGCCCGTGGCCGAGGTCCGGTTCCTCGCCCCGCCCGGTACGGGCGACGCGCTGCGCCGGCATGTGACGGCCCAACGCGCCTACTACTCCTGGGTGATCGACGGCCTGCCCCGCTCACCCCTCATCGAGGCCGCCTTCGACCGGCTGGAGGAACTGTGGCCGCGCGAGCCCGGCGAAACCGTCCTCACCTGGGGTGACGCGCGCATCGGGAACATCGTCTACGACGGGTTCGACCCCGTGGCCGTCCTGGACTGGGAGATGGCGGCGCTCGCCCCGCGCGAGGTCGACCTCGGCTGGACCATCTACCTGCACCGCTTCTTCCACGACCTCTCGGTCGCCTCCGGGCAGCGCGGACTGCCGGACCTCCTGCGCCGCGACCGCGTCGAGGCCCGCTACGCACGGCTGACCGGGCACACCCCGCAGGACATGGACTTCCACACCCTCTACGCCGCGCTGCGGCACGCGATCGTCATGCTCCGCATCGCCTACCGTCAGGCGTACTTCGGGGAGGTCGCCGTACCGGCGGACCCGGACACACTGATCCTGCACCACGGCAGCCTGCGCGCCATGGTGCAGGGCACCTACTGGATGCGGTGAGGCGGGCTCAGGCGGCCTGGCGGCGCAGCGCCGGCACGCGCATCGGGCGCGAGCCCGGGCCGCCGGCGTGCGAGAAGGGCTGCGTCCGCCAGTTCAGACCCTGGGGGAGCGTCAGCAGCAGGGCGGTGTCCTGCTCCTGCGGCCCGGCGGACTCGTCCGCGGGGCGGGCCTCGTCGGCCTTGCGACCCGTACCCGCACAGACCGTGAGACCGAACGGGTTCCACGGCGAGACGCACAGCGCGTGCTCCGGCAGGACCTGCTCGTCCGCCAGCAGCGCGATCGGCTGGGCGCAGTCCGGGCAGATCACCCGGTACATCTCGAAGGTGTCGTAGGCGTCCAGTTCGTCGTCGAAGACGTCGGGTTCGACGCCCTCCGGCTCGGGCTCGACGACCGGCTGCTGCCGCTTGGACGCGGATCGACCAGGGCGATGGACACTCTGCATGGGATTCTCCCCCTAAGGCTGGGCCGTGACGGCGCTGCGGCCTCGACCACAGCAAGCACTTCCCGTCCGTCCTCGGCGGTAATCACGAGAACATCACGGAGCCTGTTCGGGGCGTGTGGCGTTCGTCACATGCCGCGTGCAGGTGCGGGGATCAAGCGCACTGTAGGTTTTGGCGCCATGGAGGAGCTGGACCGACAGATCGTGCAGCTGCTCGTCAAGGACGGGCGGATGAGCTACACAGACCTGGGCAAGGCCACGGGCCTGTCCACGTCGGCCGTGCACCAGCGGGTGCGCCGGCTGGAACAGCGTGGCGTCATCCGCGGCTATGCCGCGGTGGTCGACCCCGAGGCCGTCGGGCTGCCGCTCACCGCGTTCATCTCGGTGAAACCGTTCGACCCCAGCGCCCCCGACGACATCTCGGACCGCCTCGCCGGCGTTCCGGAGATCGAGGCCTGCCACAGCGTCGCCGGCGACGAGAACTACATCCTCAAGGTACGGGTGGCGACCCCGCACGAGCTGGAGGAGCTGCTGGCACGGCTGCGCAGCCTGGCGGGGGTCTCGACACGCACGACGGTCGTGCTGTCGACACCGTACGAGGCCCGGCCACCGCGGATCTGAGCACCGCCGGGCGCAGGGCCGACGGGGGAGGGCGGGCACGGCCGCCGGTGCCGGGTGCCGTGCCGACACGCCCCGGATGCAGCTTTGCCCCGGCGGCGAGAGAAACTGTCCGCCATGAGCGACCGCACCGCCGACCCCGAGCCCGACAAGACCGTCCTCCTGCGCCGAGGTGAGGTGCACAGCCCCGCCGACCCCTTCGCCACAGCGATGGTGGTGGAGCGCGGCCAAGTCGCCTGGGTCGGCTCCGAGGGTGCCGCCGACGCCTTCGCCGACGGTGTGGACGAGGTGGTCGACCTCGACGGTGCCCTCGTCACCCCCGCCTTCACCGACGCCCATGTGCACACCACCGCCACGGGCCTCGCCCTGACCGGCCTCGACCTGTCCGACGCGCCCTCCCTGGACGCTGCCCTCGCCCTGGTACGCGACTTCGCCGCCGCCCGCCCGGAGGACCGCGTCCTGCTGGGCCACGGCTGGGACGCCGCCCGCTGGCCCGGCGGCCGCCCGCCCACGCGGGCGGAACTCGACGAGTTCACCGGCGGCCGCCCGCTGTACCTGTCCCGCATCGACGCGCACTCGGCGGTCGTCACCACCGCCCTGCTGGACCTGATCCCCAAAGACCTCCCGCGCGCGGACGCCCCGCTCACCCGGGACGCCCACCACGCCGTACGCGAGGCCGCGTTCGCCGCGATCACCCCCGCCCAGCGCGCGGAAGCCCAGCGCACCGCCCTCGCCCACGCGGCCTCCCTCGGCATCGGTTCGGTGCACGAGTGCGGCGGACCGCAGATCTCCTCCGAGGACGACTTCACCGGCCTGCTGCAGGTGGCCGCCGAGGTACCCGGCCCACGCGTCGTCGGCTACTGGGCCGAGCGGAATGCCGACAAGGCGCGGGAGCTGGGCGCCGTCGGCGCCGCGGGCGACCTCTTCGCCGACGGCGCCCTCGGCTCGCACACCGCCTGTCTGCACGAGCCGTACGCCGACGCCGACCACGCCGGCACCGCCTACCTGGACGCCGGGGCCGTCGCGGCCCATGTCGTCGCCTGCACCGAGGCGGGTCTGCAGGCCGGGTTCCACGCCATCGGCGACGCCGCCGTGAGCGCCGTGGTGGAGGGCGTGCGCGCCGCCGCGGAGAAGCTCGGCCTCGCCCGGATCCGCGCCGCCCGGCATCGCGTCGAACACGCCGAGATGCTCACCCCGGAGACCGTCGCCGGCTTCGCCGAGCTGGGCCTGATCGCCTCGGTCCAGCCCGCCTTCGACGCGCTGTGGGGCGGCGAGGAGGGCATGTACGCCCGCCGCCTCGGCGCCGAACGGGCGCGCACCCTCAACCCCTTCGCGGCCCTGCTGCGGGCCGGTGTGCCCCTCGCCTTCGGCTCCGACAGCCCGGTCACCCCGCTCGACCCCTGGGGCACCGTCCGTGCCGCCGCGTTCCACCGCACGCCCGAGCACCGGGTCTCCGTACGGGCCGCGTTCACGGCGCACACGCGCGGCGGCTGGCGGGCCGTGGGCCGGGACGACGCGGGCGTCCTGGTGCCGGGCGCGCCCGCCGACTACGCGGTCTGGCGCACCGACGAGCTGATCGTCCAGGCCCCCGACGACCGCGTGGCCCGCTGGTCGACCGACCCCCGCTCCGGCACGCCCGGCCTGCCCGACCTCACCCCGGGCCGCGACCTGCCGGTCTGTCTGCGCACCGTGGTCGGCGGACGGACGGTGTTCGTACGGCCGGGCGAGTGATCTACGGGGGTGGCGCGGCGGAGCGGGGGCGCCGGCGCCCCGCCGCCCGACCTGCGCATCCTCTGCGGTGACCGGCCCGTCCGGAGTGTCGTAGCAGGTCAGACGACTGTTGACAGTCGACGGCCGAGGGCCGGTAGGTTCGTCCGAGTCCACCACCGGACGCCCGACCGGAGGCGTTCACGCAACTCGTCGCAGCGCCGCTGGGTCAGGGACGGTGTGCCGTACCGGGCATCGTCGCTGGGAGCCAGGCTCAGCGCCCGCGCCGCCGAGGGAACGTTCCGGCCCGGCAAGGTGTGACCCGGGTGGGGCCCGTGCGCTCAGTAGACAACGGCTTTCGGTCGATCCGCAGCCAGCGGGTCCCAGGTCGGCCCGAAGGGCGCCGGGCCCCCATCCGCCGTGGCGGGAAGTCGCCGACGGCGTGCCTCGAAGATGCCCAAAGCAGCATTCTTACCCCACTCTTGTGGAATCGACACAGCCATACGTACAAGTCGGCACGTCTTACCAGGCGGTGACCACTATGGTGGATCCTGCGTACAACCAGAAGGGGCAGCAGTGAACGACGGCGACGGGACCCTCGCGGCCAAGGCCCAGGGGAGGCAGTTCGGTCCGCTCGGGACAGCCTTGGTGATCATTCCGACCTACAACGAGGCGGAGAACATCAAGACCATCGTCGGCCGGGTGCGCAAGGCCGTCCCCGAGGCGCACGTACTGATCGCGGACGACAACAGCCCCGACGGCACCGGCAAGCTCGCCGACGAGCTGGCCGCCGAGGACGGCAACGTCCAGGTGATGCACCGCAAGGGCAAGGAGGGCCTCGGCGCCGCCTACCTCGCGGGCTTCCGCTGGGGCCTGGAGCGCGATTACGGCGTGCTGATCGAGATGGACGCCGACGGCTCCCACCAGCCCGAGGAGCTGCCCCGGCTGCTCACCGCGCTCAAGGGCGCCGACCTGGTGCTCGGCTCCCGCTGGGTGCCCGGCGGGCGGGTGGTGAACTGGCCCAAGTCCCGCGAGTTCATCTCCCGCGGCGGCAGCCTCTACTCCCGGCTCGCACTCGATCTGCCGCTGCGCGACATCACCGGCGGCTACCGCGCGTTCCGCCGTGAGACCCTGCAGGGGCTGGGTCTGGAGCAGGTCGCCTCGCAGGGCTACTGCTTCCAGGTCGACCTGGCCCGCCGCGCGGTCAAGGCCGGCTACCACGTGGTCGAGGTCCCGATCACCTTCGTCGAGCGGGAACTCGGCGACTCCAAGATGAGCAAGGACATCCTGATCGAGGCGCTGTGGCGGGTCACCGCCTGGGGTGCGCGGGACCGGGTCGCCAAGCTCACCGGCAAGAACAAGCGGAGCTCGTAGGCCCCTGTCGGCCCCGGGCCGTCCGCCGGCTCCGGTCGATCACCCTCTTATCCTGCGCTGAGGCGCCGCCAGGCACACTGGGAGCATGACGACTGGCGCTCCGACCTCTCCGTACACCGCCACCCGGCCCCGGCGCTCCCGGCTGCGCAGGTATCTGCCGCTGGGGGTCGCCGCCTGGCTGGTGCTGGAGATCTGGCTGCTGACCGTGGTCGCGGGCGCAGTCGGCGGGCTTGCCGTGTTCCTGCTGCTCGTCGCGGGCTTCATGGCAGGCTCCGTGGTCATCAAGCGGGCGGGCCGCCGCGCCTTCCAGAGCCTCAACGAGGCGTTGCAGCGCGGGGGTTCGCCCGAGCGCGGCGGTGGCAACGGCCTGATGATGCTCGGCGGCCTGCTGCTGATGATCCCCGGCCTGGTCTCCGATGCGGCCGGCTTGCTCCTGCTGCTCCCGCCGGTGCAGAAGGCCGTGAGCCGTTATGCCGAGAACGCTCTGGACAAGCGGCTGCGCACGGCCGCCCCGGGCAGTTTCGGCGACGCCTTCCAGCAGGCCCGCATCCACCGGCCCGACGGCAAGGTGGTGCAGGGCGAGGTCATCAGGGAGGACCGGCCCGAGCCGGGAGAGCAGCGGCCGCCGCTGACGCGGTGAGGCCCAGCAGCCCGTCCCAGGGGCCGGTGGCTGCACGAAGCCGCACCGGAACACAAAACCGCGGGCGCCGTACGTCGAGTTCACGTACGGCGCCCGCGGTTGTTTGACGTGCGCTGTATCTTGGCGCAGCCCCGCAGGGACTACGCCGACTTACGGCTGTCCCGGGGGTGAACCGCGATGTTCATCGCCCCCGAGCGCAGAACCGCCAGGCGCTCCTCAAGGACCTCTTCGAGCTCCTCACGGGTGCGCCGCTCCATCAGCATGTCCCAGTGGGTACGCGCGGGCTTGGCCTTCTTCTCCTCAGGGCCGTCGCCGTCGACGAGGAGTGCCTGGGCCCCGCAGACCTTGCACTCCCACTCCGGCGGGATCTCCGCCTCGACCGAGAAGGGCATCTCGAATCGGTGCCCCTTCTCACATGCGTACTCCACGGCCTGGCGCGGGGCCAGGTCGATACCGCGGTCCGTCTCGTAGCTGGTCACCACGAGGCGCGTACCGCGAAGAGCTCGCTCACTCATGAATCGTGCCTCCCGGGCTTGTCGCCCACAGGACAGGTGTCGCTGTCGTCGTCATCCGGTCAACGTCCGGTCGGCGGTAAAGATTCCCGTTCCGTGTCCCGTTCCGGGTCATGCGTCGCCGTCGTAGCCGCCCCTTGTTGTACCCACCGGCGCCCGGTTTGTCACATCTGCAAGCAGATGTCACCCAGCGTTTCGGCATCTTTGACGCGCAGTAACGGTACGCCTGGCAGGCCAAAGGCGTACACTACCGCCCTTTTGTGTTGAGCGCTAAATCGAAGCTAAATAATCTCCGGAACCGGGTTGCCCGCCTCGCCGATGGCCCGGCGCACCGGCACCCGTGCCAGCAGGGCGAATCCGATGACGAAGAAGGCCACCAGCGAGACGATCGCGGACCGATAGCTTCCGGTCAGCTGGTAGGTCAGGCCGAACAGCAGCGGCCCCAGCCAGCTCATCCCGCGGTCGCTCACCTCGTACGCCGAGAAGTACTCGGCCTCCTTGCCGGGCGGTACCAGATGAGAGAACAGCGACCGGGACAGTGCCTGGCTGCCGCCGAGGACCAGCCCGATCCCGGCGGCCAGCACGAAGAAGAACGCCGGAGCCTTCGCCGGCAGGAAATAGCCGGCCGCCAGGGTCACCGTCCACGCCACCAGCGAGCCGAGGATCGTCCGCTGGGCGCCGTACGTCCGTGCCAGCCGCCCCATCGCCAGCGCCCCGGCCACCGCCAGCACCTGCACCAGCAGCACGGCCACGATGAGCGTCGACTGGGCCAGCCCCAGTTCCTGCGAGCCGTAGACGGAGGCCTGGGTGATCACCGTCTGGATGCCGTCGTTGTAGACGAGGTACGCCAGCAGGAAGGCGAGCGTCAGCGGGTGCCGGCGCATGTCCCGGACCGTCGCCGCGAGCTGCCTGAGCCCGGGTGCCGCGGCGCGCTCCACGCGCGCGTGCTGCCGGTCGCGCAGCCTGCGCAGCGGTACGAGCGTGAAGGCGCCCCACCACAGGCCCGCCGAGGCCAGGCACACGCGGACGGCGGCCGTCTCGCTCAGGCCGAAGGAGCCGTGCGCGGAGTACAGGACCAGATCGGCGACGAGGACCGTCGAGCCCGCCGCGTAACCGAAGGCCCAGCCGCGCGAGGAGACCGCGTCGCGCTGCTCGGGCGGGGCGATCTGCGGCAGATAGGAGTTGTAGAGCATCATCCCGACGGACTGCGCCGCGTTGGCCACCACCAGCAGCACCCCGCCGAGCAGATACCGGTCGCCGTCGAGGAGGAACATGCCCGTGGTCGCGGCGGCTCCGGTGTACGCCGCCGCCGCGAGCAGCGGCTTCTTGCGGCCGGTGCGGTCGGCCGCGCCGCCCACGAGCGGCATCACCACGACCGCCAGGACCACCGAAAGGGACACCGAGTAGGCGAAGAAGGAGCCCGCCCGGACCGGGACGCCGAGCGGATGCACATAGCCGTCGGCGTCCGCGGCCCGCTCGGCGACCGCCGTGAGGTACGGCCCGAGGAAGACCGTCACCACGCTCGTCGAATAGACCGAGCAGGCCCAGTCGTAGAAGTACCAGCCGCGCTGCTCGCGCCGCAGCCCGGCGGAGTCGTCCGCCGTCTGCGCCCGCACGGTGTCGGTTCCCACCCGTGCCCTCGCTTCCCCGCTTGAACTGCGAAGGCTCAGGTCCCGGCGGCCGGGTGGTCAGACCCAGACGCCGCGGTCCTCCATGACCTTGCGCAACGTGTCGATGTGATCGGTCATGATGCCATCGACTCCCAGGTCCAGGAGCCGGTGCATGCGCTCCGGTTCGTTGACCGTCCACACGTGCACCTGAAGTCCGCGCGCGTGGGCGGCGCGGACGAAACGGTGGTCGACCACCGGGACGCCCGACTGGGCCTCGGGCACCTGGGCGGCGACGGCGGACCGGCGCACGGCGGCCGGCAGGCCCCATGAGCGCAGCCGCAGACTCAGCACCCCGCGGGTGCCGAACGAGGTGGCCAGCCGCGGCCCGGCCAGCCGCTGGGCGCGCAGCACCCGGGCCTCGGAGAACGAGCCCACACAGACCCGCTCCCAGGCGTCCGTGCGCTCGATCAGCTCCAGCAGGGGACGCAGGGCCGGCTCCGCCTTGACGTCGACGTTCCAGCGGACCTCGGGGAAGGTCTCCAGCAACTCCTCGAACAGCGGCACCGGTTCCCGTCCGCCCACGCGCGCGTGCCGTACGTCCTCCCACGGCAGGTCGGCGATGCGGCCCGCGCCGTCGGTGACCCGGTCCAGCGTCGAGTCGTGGAAGGCGACGAGGCGGCCGTCGGCCGTGGCGTGCACGTCGGTCTCGATGTAGCGGTAGCCCAGCTCGACCGCGCGCCGGAACTGCGCCACGGTGTTCTCCAGCCCGTCGGCGGCCCCGCCCCGGTGGGCGAAGGCGATCGGGCCGGGATGGTCGAGGTAGGGGTGGCGTATGGGCGGCGTCGTGAGGGTCACGGCCGCAGTATGACTCGCTCCGGTGTCGCGGTGGCAACCACCGTGCTGCCGCCCGATGCCGCCGGGACGGCGAACACCCGCAGGAACAGCTGCGCCAGCGGTCCGATGGACACGGCGTACAGCACGGTGCCGACCCCGATGGTGCCGCCCAGCAGGAACCCGGTGACCACGACCGCCACCTCGATCCCGGTCCGCATCAGCCGGATCGAGCGGCCGGTGCGCCGGTGGAGACCCGTCATCAGCCCGTCGCGCGGACCGGGGCCGAAACGCGCCGAGATGTACAGGCCGGTCGCCACGCCGTTCAGCACGATCCCCGCCGGCAGGAGCGCGACGCGCAGAGCCAGGGAGTGCGCGTCCGGGACGAGCGCGAGCGTGCCGTCCATCGCGAGGCCCACGGCGAAGACGTTGGAGACCGTGCCGAGTCCCGGGCGCTGCCGCAGCGGGATCCACAGCAGCAGCACCGCCGCCCCCACGATGATCGACACCACCCCGATGGTCAGCCCGGTCAGCTTCGCGAGGCCCTGGTGCAGTACGCCCCAGGGTTCCATGCCCAGGCCCGCGCGCAGCAGCAGCGCGGCGCTGGCGCCGTAGAGCGCGAGTCCGGCGTAGAGCTGGACCAATCGTCGTGCGAGCCGACGCGGAGTGGACATGAGATACCCCCTGGGTGGTGGCGGTGGCCTGATGCATGTCACTCTGTGGCTTGGGAAGAATCCGCTTCCATGGCCAATTCGGGGAAGGTGGACTGATCAATATGGCGCAGTGGACCTCTGCGATGGGGGCCGCGCAGCTCGCCCGGCTCCTCAACTCACAGCAGGACCGCCCGGCCGGACCCGGCAGCCGCCGTCCGCCCGCCTACCGTGCCCTCGCCGACGGCATCCGGCTGCTGGTCCTCGAAGGGCGCGTGCCCGTCGCCGCCCGCCTCCCCGCCGAACGCGAACTGGCCCTCGCCCTGTCCGTGAGCCGTACGACGGTCGCCGCCGCCTACGAGGCGCTGCGCACCGAGGGATTTCTGGAGTCCCGG
Source organism: Streptomyces sp. NPDC053069 (assembly GCF_044546895.1). NCBI lineage: Bacteria > Bacillati > Actinomycetota > Actinomycetes > Kitasatosporales > Streptomycetaceae > Streptomyces > Streptomyces sp. NPDC053069. Next base: position 274,088 of record NZ_JBITZN010000010.1, read on the forward strand.
CGGGGCGCCGGCAGCTGGACGGCCGTACCGGCGGGCAACCCGCTGCCCGCCCGTGGCCTGGAACCCCTGCCCCCCGAGGCGCTGGGCTCGATGATCGACCTCGGCTGCGCCTCGCTTCCGGCGCCCGAGCCGTGGCTCACCCGCGCCGTGCAGGGCGCCCTGGAGGAACTGCCGCCGTACGCCCACACGCACGGCGACTACCCGGCCGGACTGCCCGCGCTGCGCGCGATGATCGCCGAGCGGTACACCGCGTGCGGGATCCCCACCATGCCCGAGCAGATCATGGTGACGACCGGCGCGATGGGCGCCATCGACGCGATCTGCCACCTCTTCGCCGGCCGTGGTGAACGCATCGCGGTCGAGTCCCCGTCCTACGCCAACATCCTGCAGCTGATGCGCGAGGCCGGCGCCCGTCTCGTCCCCGTCGCGATGGCCGAGGGGCTGTCCGGCTGGGACATGGACCGCTGGCGCCAGGTCCTGCGCGAGGCCGCGCCCCGGCTCGCCTATGTCGTCGCCGACTTCCACAACCCCACGGGGGCGCTCGCAGACGAGGACCAGCGGCGCCGGCTGGTGGACGCGGCGCGTTCGGCCGGTACGGTGCTCGTCGCCGACGAGACGATGACCGAGCTGTGGCTCGACGAGGAGTTCGCGGGCGGCGGGATGCCGCGCCGGATCTGCGCCTTCGACCCGGCCGGCTCGACCGTCATCACGGTCGGCTCGGCCAGCAAGGCGTTCTGGGCGGGGATGCGCATCGGCTGGGTGCGGGCGGCTCCGGACGTCATCCGCAGCCTGGTCGCCGCGCGGGCCTACGCCGACCTGGGCACCCCTGTGCTCGAACAGCTCGCTGTCAACTGGCTGTTCAGCACGGGCGGTTGGGAGCAGGCGGTGGAACTGCGCCGGGCTCAGGCCCGGGAGAACCGGGACGCGCTGGTGGCGGCGCTCCGCCGTGAACTGCCGGCGTGGGAGTTCAACGTGCCCAAGGGCGGTCTGACCCTGTGGGTCCGCGCCGGCGGCCTGTCGGGCTCCCGGCTCGCCGAAGCGGGTGAGCGGACCGGGGTCCGTGTTCCCTCCGGCCCTCGCTTCGGCGTGGACGGCGCCTTCGAGGGCTATGTGCGGCTTCCGTTCACCGTCGGGGGAGCGGTGGCGGAGGAGGCGGCGGTCCGACTCGCGGCGGCGGCTCGGCTGGTGGAGAACGGGGGTGCGGGGGGTGCGGAGGCGCCGCGTACGTTTGTGGCCTAGGAGGTGTCGTTCGGATCATCCCGGCGTCGCGGGCCCTGGCACGTACGTCTGCCGCGTTGTCGTCGACACCCCCTGGTTCGCCCACTGGCTCGGCGCGCCGGGTGCGGGTGACCACGAGGGACCCGCACCCGGGAGACGGACATGAACCCGGACGGCGCTAACCGGTTGCTTCCGCACTCACCGCCTGCTTCGTGAGTTCCGTCGGCTGAGCGCCCACGGCAGTGGCCCGCGCCGGCAGCAACTCCAGCACCGCCTGCCGGTCGGCGTCACTGGTCGCGTCGTCGTACGGATCCGGCGTACGCGGCACCTGAAGCCGGTGCACGGGCCCGACCCCCAGCCGGGCGTATCCGCGCCCCGGCGGCACGTGCCCCAGCGGAGTGGTGTGCGGCGGAGCCCCCAGCACCGCCTCCACCTGACGGGGCGTCGCAGGCCCGAGCACGACACGCGCGCGCGTGTGCTGTCGTACCGCGTCGCCCAGAGCCTCCGCGCTGTCGAACTGCTCGGCCACGACGACGGTCACGTTCGCCGCCCGGCCGTGCCGCAGCGGCACCTGGAGCAGCGTCTGCGGGTCCTTGTGGCCGTCCGCCCCGGCGAGGTGGGTGAAGACGGACGGGCGGTCCAGCATGATCCACAGCGGTCGCCGGGCGTTGGCCGGCGGTGGGTCGCCCGCCTGCCGGGCCAGGTTGACGGCGATGAGCCGCCGCTCGGTCTCCTGCGCGGCCCACTCCATGCTCGCCAGCGCCCCGGGCAGCGTGCACTCGACGGCCAGCACACCGTCCCGGCCGGTCAGACACGCGTATTCGCCGGTGCCGCCGCCGTCGACGATCAGGACGTCCCCGTACCGAAGGGCCTGCAGCGCGATCGAGCGCAGCAGGGTCGAGGTGCCGCTGCCGGGGTGCCCCATGGCCAGCAGATGCGGCTCGGTGGAGCGCACGCCGGTGCGCCAGACGACCGGTGGGACGTCGATCTGTTCCTCTCCGTAGGAGAGGGGAAGCGTGCGCTGGACCTCGCTCGCGTCGGTGAAGCCGAGGACGGTCTCGCCCGGCGCGGTGACGAAGTGCTGGGCCGGGATGTCGGCCGGCAGCGGGGGAAGGACGGTGACGGTGAGCTGGTTGCCCTCCGCGGCCCACGCGAAGTGGTATTCGCGGCCCCGCCCGGCCTTCGCGGTGAGCAGCTGCTCGATCCGTGCGCGGGCGTCGTGCTCGCCGTCCGGGAAGTAGGCGGGATAGCGGATCACGAGATGACCGATGCGCCCGGCGTCGTCGAACTCGTGGGCGGGGAAGGCCTTCCCCCACTCCCCGCCGTGCGTGTACAGCGGCGCCGGGTCCTCGGGGCTGGAGAAGTACGGCACCAGGGCCTCGTAGAGGGTCTGGAGCCGTTCGGTCTGCGACTCGTCGGGTCCTTCGGGGGCCGGCGGGGTGCGGTCGCGGCCCTGCCAGCCCGCCGCGGACATCAGGGTGATGACGGCGAGCAGCGGACCGTACGGCACCAGCACCACGACCAGGATCACGGACGCCACCAGGAACAGCAGTGGCCCGCGTTTGTCCTTCGGGGTGTCCGTCCATCTGCGCCGCCCGGCCGAGGCCAGTAGGCGCAGCCCCCGCGTGACGGTGATCAGCGGGTGGAGGACGTCGGTGGCGCTGTCGGCCGCAGTCCGGGCCAGCTCCCGGCTCCGGGCGAGCTGCATCCGGGCGATCTGGGCGCTGTCTTTGCTCAGGATGCGGGGGAGGGGGCGCCGGGCCACTGCTGACTCCTGGTCGTGCGTGCGGGTGGGGCGGGCGGGATCAGAACTTGAGACCGCCGAGGAGGCTGGCCAGGCTCTCGCCGCCGGCCTTGATGCTCGGTGCGATGGCCGTGCTCGACAGGTAGAAGCCGAACAGAGCCGAGACCGTGGCGTGCGAACCCTTCAGTCCGTCCTTGCGGAAGAAGAGGAAGACGACGATTCCGAGGATGAACACGCCTGACAGGGAGAGGATCATTTCGGGCCTCCTGGTGTCGAAGGTGGGGGGCAGTCACCATGAGTTCTTCCAGGATCACACTATGTATCCATACGATAAAAGGTGCAACTGGGTGAAATACGAGCGATTTCGCCCGCGCGGCGGAGTGGCCCTGACCCGGTTGGCCAGGCCCGTTGCCTTCCGCGGGGCCTGCTGCTGATCTTTACCTCGGGCACATCGGGTCATGTGCCGCGAGAGCCAGTACGCTGGCGATTCACTCGTACGGCCGTGTTCCGCTCGCTGCCGTACGCTCCCTGCAGTCCCCGAAGTTTTGAGGAGAGGCGGTCCCGCCGATGAGTGAAGCCCCCGACCCCGAGGTCGTGGAGCTGGCGACCAAGATCTTCGATCTGGCCCGGCAGGGGCAGACCGAGGCGCTCGTGGCGTACGTCGACGCCGGCGTTCCGGCCAACCTCACCAACGACCGCGGTGACTCCCTGGTCATGCTCGCCGCCTATCACGGCCACGCAGACGCCGTCCGCGCGCTGCTCGCCCGGGGTGGCGCGGCGGACCAGGTCAACGACCGAGGCCAGACCCCGCTCGCGGGCGCGGTCTTCAAGGGCGAGACGGAAGTGATCAAGGCTCTTCTGGAGGGCGGGGCCGACCCCGCGGCGGGGACGCCGTCGGCCGTCGACACCGCCCGGATGTTCGGCAAGACGGAACTCCTGGAGCTGTTCGGCGCGCACTGACGCGCATGTCCTGACCAGGTACGACACAGAAAACGGGGGAGGCGGTAAAGGGCCGCCGGAAATACGGTCGCGGCAGCGCAAACGGCCGGGTCATCATGACGACGTGATTCACGGACGCGATGGCTGGGCAGGTGTTGCCGCACCGCGCGGGCCGTGATGCGGTCCGCATGGGCCACCGACGAGAGGCAGAGAGAGATGGTCTTCAGCAAGCAAGAGACGGCGGGCGCTCCGACGTTGTGTCACGCGGCCAGGTAGTGCGTGTTCCCCGGTTGCGTCGACGCTTGATGTGAGGCTGTTTCCCATGTTCGATCCGGTCATAGCGCCCAGCGGTACGCTGCTCGGCCTGCTCCAGCGGGGCCGCGGCGACGGCACGCTGCATGCGCTCACCGCCCCGCGCGCCGAAGCGCTCGCGGCCCTGAACCAGTGCGTGCTGCGCGATCCACGCCACGACTGGCAGGTGGAGAACCGCTCCCTCTACTACGCCCGGCTCTACCTCGACCTGAACGGCGAGCTGGACGCCATCGAGGCACACCTCTTCGACCCCGAGGACGTCCTCGACACCGACGAGTCCCGCACCGGCCTCACCCTGGCGGTCCTCGGGCACCTCGCTTCCTACGGCAGGCGCGACGCGCTCGAACTGCTGCGCCGGTACGCCGCCCACGGGTCCAACTGGGCCTGGGCCCTGGACGAGCTGGCCCTCAGGGACGACGACGCCGGCCTGCGTGCCCTCGCGCCGCCCGTCCTGGCCCGCTTCGCCACCGATCCCGAGGGCGAGGCCGAGCTGGCCGCCGCCGTGCGCGACGCCTTCGAGCCGAGGCCCTGGCGGCTGTGGGCCGAGGATCCGCGCGAATCGATCGCGACGCGCGTGCGTGCCGCGCAGGAGACCGGCTGTTTCGACCGCTGGCAGCGCCAGCTGCGGCCCACCGGTCCACGCCCCGGCTGGAGCGTGCGCGCCGTGTTCGAATGGGCCCAGCACGGCATGGAGCGCGGCGCCGCCCTCCATGTGCCGGCCGCCCGCTGCCTGGTCGCCGTGGCAGGCCCCGAGGACCGGCCGGAGATCGTCCAGGCCGCCCGCAGCGGAATCGACGGAGCCCGCTGCACCGCCCTGCGCTATCTCGCCGACAGCAACGACCCGGACGCCCTCGACCTGATCGAGGCCGCGGTCGCCGACGGCACGGGCGTCGTCGTGGAAGCCGCCGTCGACGCCTTCGAACGGATGCGCAGCGTCGCCGCCGTCGACCGGGCGCGCCGCTGGGCCCAGCGCCCCGACGGGCTCGGGGCCGCCGCCGGACGCATGCTCGCCTGCCGCGGCGGCGTCCAGGACCGCGACCTCGTCCTCGGCGCCCTGCGTGAGGCCGTGCGGGGCGAGGGCCCCGACGCACCGACCCTGTGGGCCCTCGTCGACGGCGCCGGACGTCTCGGCATCGCCTGCGCGGCTCCCGTCCTGCGCCATGTCTACCGCGAGACGGCGTCCTCCCATCTCCGCGGCCGGGCCGCCCGTGCCCTGGCCGCCACCGACCCCTCCTTCGCCACCGGCTTCGCCGTCGAATGCCTGTGGGACTGCGAGGAGACCACCCGCGAACTCGCCGCCCGGCACGCCGAGACAGGTGATGCCCGGGTCGTGGAGCGCCTGCGCCGCCTGGCCGCCGACCCGGCCGAGGAGGCGGAAGTACAGACGGCGGTACGCAGCCGCTTCGGACCTGACGCCGCCCTCGGCTGACCCCCGCACGCACACGGCCCGGGCGGACGACCGCCCGCCGCGTGAACACCGGGTGTCCCGCAGGTCAGGCGGTCATGACGGCCGTCTGACCTGCTCGGGTGTGCAGCCCAACGCTCATGGGACGTTCCCCGGCCGGAAAGATCGACGTTGACGCGGCCACTTCCGGCGCGGCGACAACACCCGTATGCGTGTCGTCATCGTGACCGAATCCTTTCCCCCCGATGTGAACGGCGTGGCCCACTGCGCGCTCCAGACCGCCCGGCACCTCGTAGATCGCGGTCACCATCCGCTCGTCGTCGCCCCCGCCCCCGCCCCGGGCAGCGGACCGGACACGGACGCCCCGTGCCCGGTCGTCCGGACCCCTTCCCTCCCGCTCCCCGGCTACCCCCAGGTCCGTGTCGCCCTGCCCAGCCGGCGGCTCGCCGCGGCGCTCGTCGAGCACCGCGCCGACCTGGTGCATCTCGCCAGCCCCTTCGTCCTCGGCGTGCGCGGCATGGCCGCCGCCGCCCGGCTCGGCATCCCCGCCGTCGCCGTCTACCAGACCGACCTGGCCGGATACGCCCGCACCTACATGGGTGCCGGCGAGGCCGCCGCCTGGCGGCGGATCCGCTCCGTGCACGCCGCCGCCGACCGCACCCTGGCCCCCTCCAGCGCCGCCCTGGGCGACCTGGAGGCGCACGGCGTGCCCCGGGTCCGGCTGTGGCCGCGCGGCGTGGACACCGTACGTTTCCGGCCAGAGCACCGTGACGAGGCGCTGCGCCGCGAACTGGCCCCCGACGGCGAGCTGATCGTCGGCTACGTCGGCCGGCTCGCCCCCGAGAAGCACGTCGAACTCCTCGCCGGCGCCTGCGGTCTGCAGGGCGTCAAGGTCGTGGTCGTGGGCGACGGACCCAGCCACGCCCACCTCGCCGAGGCCCTGCCCGGCGCCGTCTTCCTCGGCCGCCGCACCGGCCATGACCTCGCGCGGATCTTCGCCTCGCTGGACCTGTTCGTGCACACCGGCCCCTTCGAGACGTTCTGCCAGACCGTCCAGGAGGCCATGGCCAGCGGGGTGCCGGTCGTCGCACCCGCCGCCGGCGGCCCGCTGGACCTGGTCGCCCACGGTCGCACCGGACTCCTCGTCCCGCCGTGCGACGCCGCCGCCGTGACGCAGGCCGTCCGCGCACTGGCCGCCGACCCGGCGCGGCGGACCGCGTACGGCACCGCCGCGCGCACCATGGTCGAGGGCCGCACCTGGGCCGCCGTCGGCGACCAGCTGATCGCCCACTACGACGACGTCCTCGCGGCACGCAGGCTGGTGGTGGCGGCATGACCGGCCAGTCCCTGCGCATCGTCCGGCTCGCCAATTTCGTCGCCCCGGCCTCCGGCGGCCTGCGCACCGCCCTGCGCGAGCTGGGCAAGGGCTTCCGGGCGGCCGGCCACGAACCCGTGCTGATCGTGCCCGGTGAACGGCACACCGACCGCGACACCGAGCAGGGCCGGGTCATCACCCTGCCCGGCCCGCCGCTGCCCGGCACCGGCGGCTACCGCGTCCTCACCGACAAGCGGCGCGTGGCCACCCTCCTGGAGGAGCTCGCCCCGGACCGCCTGGAGGTCTCCGACCGTACGACCCTGCGCTGGACCGGACGCTGGGCCCGCCGCGCGCGCGTGCCGGCCGTGATGGTCTCCCACGAGACCGCCGACGGGGTGCTGCGCACCTGGGGCCTGTCCGAGAACCTCTCCCGCCGGGCGGCCGACGTCCTCAACACCCGTACCGCGCACGTCTACTCACGGGTGGTGTGCACCACCGAGTTCGCCGAGCGCGAGTTCGTGCGCATCGGCGCGCGCAACGTCGTACGCGCTCCCCTGGGCGTCGACCTGATGGAACGCCACCCCGCGCTGCGCGACCCGGGCCTGCGCACGTTGCACGCGCGCGGGGGCGAGGCGCTGCTGGTCATGTGCTCCCGGCTGTCGGTCGAAAAGCGCCCCGGCACCGCGCTGGACGCGCTGGAGGCGCTGATACGACGCGGGCGGCGGGCGGTGCTCGTGGTGGCCGGGGACGGGCCGCTCAGGGCCCGGCTGGAGCAGCGCGCGCGGGAGCACGGGCTGCCGGTGACGTTCCTCGGGCACGTCTCCGACCGGGCCGCGCTCGGTGCCCTCCAGGCCACCGCGGACATCGCTCTCGCGCCCGGGCCGGCCGAGACCTTCGGGCTCGCCGCCCTGGAGGCCATGGCGTGCGGCACGCCCGTGGTGGCGAGCGCGTCCTCCGCGCTGTCCGAGGTCATCGGGTCCGCCGGGGCGACCGCGGCCGACCGGGGCGAGGCCTTCGCGGACGCCGTGGAGCTGCTCCTGGACCGCGGCGGTCCTGCCCGGCGCGAGGCGGCACGCGCGCGTGCGGAGTGCTTCGGCTGGGGAGCGGCCGTGGAGGCGTTCCTGGCGGCGCACGACGCGGAGGTGCTGCACCCCATCGGCGTCCGTCGTGGTGTACCGGAGGGCGTGGCATGAGACCCGTCCGCTTCGTCGCCCTCGGGGACTCGCTGACCGAGGGCGTGGGCGACCCGGCCGGGGACGGCCGGCGCGGCTGGGCCGCGCTGCTGGCACCCTCCCTCGCCGAGACCCCGCACGCCGTGGCGTTCACCAACCTGGCGGTCAGCGGCGCACAGACCCGGGACGTGCTGGAACGGCAGACCCCGGCCGCCCGTGCACTCCGTCCCGACCTGGTGTCGGTGGTGATCGGCGTCAACGACACGCTGCGCCGCACCTTCGACATCCAGGCGGTGGCCGCCCACCTCGACGAGGTCTACGCGGCCTTCACCGGCGAGGGCGCCACCGTGCTCACCGCCTGCCTGCCCGACCCCGGCGCAATGCTGGGCCTGCCGGGCGCCCTGGCCCGCCCGCTGGCCCGTCGGCAACGGGCCGTCAACACGGTCGTCCATGCGCTGTCCGAACGCTACGGGGCCGTCCATCTGCACGCCGCGGACGGTGCCTGGATCACCGACCGGGCCCTGTGGAGCGCGGACCGGCTGCACCCGGGCGAGCGGGGGCACCGGCAGCTCGCCGTGCGCTTCCACGCGCTGCTCACCGAGGCGGGCCGGGCGACGGGACCACCGCCCTCCCCCGAACCGGAGTTCCCCGCGCCGACCCGCACGGCGAGCCTGCTGTGGCTGGCCACGGCCGGCACCGCCTGGGTGGCCCGGCGCTGCAGGGACCTGCTGCCCCAGCTCCTGCGCCTGGCCGCCGACGAACTCCACCATCGGGCCCGCGGCACCAGCGCCCAGCTCGACCTGCACGCCTCGGCAGCGGCCTCCGCCGCCCTGGCAGCCCTCTCCGGCCCCGCGGAACCGTGTTCGGCCGCGGCCGGCGGTGCCGCGACGCCGGGTACGGGCACCGTGCCGGGGATGGCGGCCGCCGCCATGGCGCCGGGGACGGCGGGTGCGGCCGGGGCGCCCACCGCGGTGGCCGGATGGCGAACCGGGGGCCGGCGGTCCGCCGGGAAGGCTGCGGTACCGGAGTAGAGGATCGTTGAACAATCCCTCAATACCCACGTTGTTTCGTTCCGGCGTGTGCGATTGAATTCCGGGCATGGCAGAGCAGTTGACGGCACTGGCCGACGACCGGGCGCTCCTCGGGCGTACGAGCACGGCGGAGCGGGTCTCGGACATCCTCCGCAGTCGTATCGCCGACGGGTACTTCCCGCCCGGCACGCGGCTGTCGGAGGACGGCATCGGCGGGGCGCTCGGCGTCTCCCGCAACACCCTGCGCGAGGCGTTCCGGCTGCTCACGCACGAGCGACTGCTGGTCCACGAACTCAACCGCGGGGTGTTCGTGCGGGTCCTGACCGTCGAGGACGTCGAGGACATCTACCGCACGCGCTCCCTGGTCGAGTGCGCCGTCGTCCGCGGGCTCGGCGAGCCGCCGTACCTGCTGGACGGAGTGGCCGCGGCGGTCGCCGAGGGAGAGACGGCGTCCGCCGGGAACGACTGGAAGGCGCTGGGCACCGCCAACATCCACTTCCACCGGGAACTGGTGGCCCTCGCCGGCAGCGAACGCACCGACGAACTGATGCGCAGCGTCTTCGCCGAGCTGCGGCTGGCCTTCCACGTCGTCGACGACCCACGCCGGCTGCACGAGCCCTACCTCGCCCGCAACCGCCAGATCCTCCAGGCGCTCCAGACCGGCGACAAGCGCGAGGCCGAGCGGCTGCTGGAGACGTACCTCGCGGACTCGCTGGAGCGGGTGGTCGAGGTCTACCGGCGCCGGGTCACCCCGTAAGGGGCGCGGGGCCGTATCGGTCCGCGGCTGCGCCGCGGAGCGACCAGCCACGACCGACACGCGGCCATGGACAACCCGAGGCGCCCCGGCCAAACCGGCGGAGCCACTCGTTTGGGTCGATGTCAGACCAAGGACCTAGTCTGTGCACCGTGACTTCGCCTGCATCGACGGACAGCGTTCCGCCCCAGCTCAGCGCGGGGCCGCGCCCGGCACCGGGCCCGGCCGCCGACGAGGGGCTGGCGCGTCGGCTGCGCGCGCTCGCCTGCACCGCGCCGCTGCACGACCTCGACGCACGCAAGGCCAATCTGGCCGGTGAGTACGGGGTGTACGGCATGGCCGAGGTGGCCCTCGCCGCCATCGACCTGGTCACGCTCAACATGGACTTCGACACCGGCGCCGACCACGAGCAGATCGTGGCCCGGCTCGTCCCGCGCATCGCCGCGCAGGCCCCGCAGCGGCCGGCCGCCGAGCACGAGCGCGTGGCCCGCTGGGTCCTGGAGAACCTGATCAACGTCGGCAGCGTCGACCGTGGCTTCCGCGCCGTGTACGGGACCTTCGCCCCGGACGGCACGTACGTCCGCAGGGACTACGACTTCAAGCTGATCGAGGAGGTCCCCGGCCCCGGCGGCACGGTCTATCTGCGCACCACCGACGAGGCGGTCAACGTCCTCGTCGGCGCCCTCGACACCGACGTCACCAGCGCCCAGATCGCCGCCGAGGTCAAGCTGGAGGTGCTGATCAACCGCGGTCGGCTCGCCGACGCCCAGCTCGCCGCCGAACAGGCCCGTTACCGCACGGTGCAGTATTCGGAGACCCTGCGCCGGGCCCTGGACGCCACCCGGCGCAACGTCCGCGCGGTCGACTGGCTGGTCGCCGTGCCCGACATGATCGCCGAGGCCCTCGACCACGTGGCCGACCGCTACCGCCACGAGAACGCGATCCTCACCAACATCCGCAAGGCCCGTGACGAGACCGAGGAGCCCGAGCACAAGCGCCGCGCCGCCGAGCTGGTCGACATCGTCAAGGACTGCATCCGGCGGCACACCCAGCTCCAGTCCCGGCTGCTGGAGGCGGGCCCGCTGTTCCGCGCCGAGCAGGACCGGCAGGCCTTCGCCACCCCCGCGACGACCTCCGGAATAGACCTGTACGGCCATCTCGTCGCGCCCGTCCTGCCGTTGCCCCTGGAGCAGGCGATCCGGGTCACCGACGCGTTCTTCGCCAACGGCACGGGCCTGCGGACACCCGTGTCCGTGCGGGTGGCCGATCTCGTCGACATCCTGCTGACGCCGCCCGTCGAGCGGGAGCACCTCGGCGCGGAGATGCCCGAACCCGACCTGATCGCCACGCCGGACGACAGCCGGTTCAGCGAGGAACAGCTGGCCGCGGCGATGGAGCTGCTGGATCTGCCGGCCGACGCGCCGAGGAGACTGTCGGGTCTGCTGGCCGAGGCCCGCCGGACCGGCGACCCCGATCTTGCCTACCTGGTGGCCCTGCTGGCGGTCCACGCGGCGAGTCCGGCCGTGGGCACGGCGTATCGGCAGGGTGAGGAGAAGCTGCTGTTCGCCGTGGACGACGGCACCGAGCTGGACGATCCGGAGTTCGGCGGGGCCGACCTCATCGTCGGGACCGCCCTGCTGGACGCGGCCGGGATGGCCGCGGACCGGACGGAAGCAGCATGAGTCAACAACAGCGCGACAAGGAGCCCCAACCGTGAGCGAGCACGTCGAGTGGAGTGAGGCGGAGTCGTCGGCACCGTCGGCGCCCGCCGCCGTCACCCCCGCCGACGCCGCCGACGCGGCGCGGCTCGTCGCCTTCGGGCTGCAGCCCAAGCTGCAGCCCGCGCGGGACCAGGAGTACACGGAACTGCTGCGCCGGTACCGCGACGACCCGGCGTTCGCGCGGCTCGCCGACGCCGTCGCCGCCGGTCTGGGGCTCGTCGTGCTGGAGGTGTCCCCGCGCGCGGGGATGGCCGTGACGGCCGCCGAGGACTCGGTGTTCGCCGTCCGCATGGGCGACTACGCGCGTCGCACCACCGCCGACTCCGGCGACCGCTTCCTGCACGGCCTCGCCCATCTCGCCGCCGCCGCACTGGCCTTCCCGCGCCCGGAGGACCTGGCCGACGACTCCTACATCGGCCGCGTCACCGTCAACGGCGTCGACGCCTTCGTACGGCAGGCCTGCCGGCGTCTGGAGGAGCGGGCCGAGGAACTGGGCGAGAACACCGACCCGGTGACCGACGCGCCCGGACTGGAGGCCGCCTGGCGGATCTGGGCCAGACGCAGCGCCACCGGTGCCACCAAGGACGCCCGCCGGCCCGCCGCCTCCACCACCGGCATCGTGGCCAAGGCCCTCGCCTTCCTCACCGACTCGGGCTTCCTGCAGCGCACCGGCGACGACAGCGGCGGCACCTACCGCACCACGGCCCGCTACCAGCTCCAGGTCCGCGACCTGGCCGGCAGCGCGGCCATGGCCGAACTGCTCGAACTGGGCGTCGTACCGGTGACCGACGGCACGGCCAGCCTGCTGCCCGCCGAGGACACCGAGGACCTGGAACTGGTGGCCGACGCCGGACTGCCGTTCCACTCCTGAACCTCCAGAACCACCGCACGTTTTCCGAAGACTTACGACGAGAGTCCGCCATGTACGAGCTGTCCCGGGTCCGCCTCTACTCCATCGGTCCCGCCGGTGCGCGCTACGCCGACACCGTGCTTGACCTGCGGGGCGTCGGCGAGCCCGTGCCCGACCCGGCGCCCACGCAGGCGGAGTTCTTCGAGGAGGAGCCGGCCGGCCCGCCGCGCCGGCCCGCGCCCGCGGGCGTGCTCTTCCTGGAGAACGGCGGCGGCAAGTCCGTGCTGCTCAAGCTGATCTTCTCGGTGATGCTGCCCGGCCACCGCAACACGCTCGGCGGCGCCAGCTCCGGTGTGCTGCGCAAGTTCCTGCTCGCCGACGACTGCGGCCACGTGGCGCTGGAGTGGCAGCACGTGCAGACCGGCGAATGCGTCGTCGTCGGCAAGGTCAGCGAATGGCGCGGACGGCAGGTGTCCAACGACCCGCGCAAGTTCGCCGAGGCCTGGTACTCGTTCCGGCCCGGCCCGGGGCTCAGCCTGGACAACCTGCCCGTCGCCGAGTCCACCGCCGTACGGCCCCGCGTCGAGGGCACCTCGGGCGCCCAGGGACGCCGCCGGACCATGAAGGGCTTCCGTGACGCCCTCATGGAGGCCGGCAAGGCATATCCGCACCTGGAGGTGCACTGGGAGGAGATCCACGACCGCTGGATCGAGCACCTCGGCGACCTCGGCCTCGACCCCGAACTCTTCCGCTACCAGCGGGAGATGAACGCCGACGAGGGCGAGGCGGCCGGTCTCTTCGCGGTCAAGAAGGACTCCGACTTCACGGACCTGCTGCTGCGCGCCGTCACCGACACCCGGGACACCGACGGCCTCGCCGACCTCGTCAGCGGGTTCGGCAACAAGCTGGGCCGGCGCGCCGAGCTGATCGCCGAACGGGACTTCACCGCCGGGTCGGTCGACCTGCTCGGGCGGATCGTCGAGGCCGCCGACGCCCGCTCACGCGCGCGTGACGTGCACGCCGGCGCCGAGCGCCGTACCCGTACGCTCGCCCGGCGGCTGTCCGCCCGGGCCGTGCAGGAGCGGGTGCGGGCCGCCGACCTCGCGCAGCGGGTCACGGCCGCCGCGTACGCCGTCACGCACTCCGAGGGTGCCCGCGAGCGCAGCGCCCTGATCGCCGCCGAACTCGCCTACCGGCACGCCTCCCTGGCGCTGGCCGCCGCCGAGAAGTCCGCCGCCGCGCAGAAGCGCGAACTGGCCGACGCGCGCACCCTGCACTCCGCCTGGCAGGCCGCCGAGGCCGTGCTGCGCCACCGGGCCGCCGCCGACCGCGTCGCGCGCGTGTCCGCCGCGATCCAGGAGGCCGAGCGGGACGCCGCGCCCGCGCTCGCCGCCCGTGCCAAGGCCGCCGTGGACCTCGTACGGGCCCTGCACGCGGCCGCCGAGAACGCCGAGGCCCTGGCGAACGAGGGGGAGGAGCGCTCCACCGCCCTTCAGGAGGCCGGCGACTCCGCCTACCGTGACTCCACCACCGCCGCGACCGAGGCACAGCGCGCCCGCAGCGAGGCCGGGCATCTGCGTCAGCGCCTCGCCGAGGTCGAGCAGGAGACCGCCGAGGCCGTGCGCGCCGGCTGGCTCGACGACAGCGCCCCGGACGCCGACCCGGCCCGCGCCGCACTCGCCGCCAGCGACGCCGAGAAGGCCGCCGTCGCCGCCTGGGACGCGGCCCGCGAGGCCGCCCGCAAGGTCACCGAGCACGCGCGCGAGGCGGCCTCCGCCGAGTCCCGCGCGGAGCTGACCGCGGCCCGCGCCGCGGATGCCGCGACGGCGGCCGAGCGCGCCTACGAGGCCGAGCGGCGCCTCGCCGAGTCCCTGGCCGCCGAGGAGCGGCTCGCGGAGCTGCTGAGCCTGCCGGGCGCGACCGCGGCCGGGCACGCCGCAGTGCCCGGGCCCCGGTCCGGGGCCGACGACGCACCGGGCACCCCGGGCGGCGCGCGCAACGGCGCGACCGACGAGGGCCCTGCGGGCGGGCCACACGGTGCCGGAGAGCCGGCGGGACCGGGCCTGAACGGCACCCTTCGCCCGGCCGCCGAAGGCCCCCTCACCCCGGAGGAACTCGACCGTTTCGCCGACGAGTTGCGCGAGCTTCTCGACGACGCCGTGGCGACCGCCGAACGGCACCTGTTCGAGCTGCGCACCGCCGCCGCCGACGACTCCCGCATCCTCGGCGCACTCGGCGACGGCGGACTGCTGCCGCCCGGCCCGGACGTGCTGGCCACGGTGGAGTTCCTCGGCGAGCACGGCATCCCGGCACTGCCCGGCTGGCGCTATCTGGCCCAGGCCGTCGACCCCGTCGACCACGCGCGCGTGCTCGCCGCCAGGCCGGAACTGGTCGACGGTGTGATCATCACCGACCCGGACACCCACGCGCGTGCCCGCGAGGCGCTCGCGGACGCCGCTCTGCTGCCGCGCTCCGCCGTCGCCGTCGGCACGGCCGCAGCCCTGCTCGCCCCGCCCCCTGCCGACAGCGCCGCTCCCGGTGACGTCTTCCTCGTGCCGCCGAACCCGGCCATGCACGACGAGCACGCCGCCGACGAGGAACGCCAGGCGCTGCGCGCGCGGGCCACCGAGCGCGACGAGGAGATCCGCGCCCTCGCCGCCCGGCTCGGCAAGGACCGTGAACTGGCCGCACGGCTCGCCTCCTGGCGCACCGGCTGCCCCGCCGGACGCCTCACCGAACTGGCCCGGACCGCCGAGGAGGCCCGTGCGTTCGCCGCGGAGTCCGAGGCCGAGCTGGCCGAGGCGCGCACCCTGCGCGCGGAGGCCGACCAGGCCGCCGCCGAGGCCGTGCAGGTCCGTGACGAGCGGCAGGAGGCCGCGCAGAAGGCCCGCCGCGCCGCCGACGCCCTCGCCGGACTGGCCCACCGGCTCCGCGAGAGCGCCGGCTGGCAGGTGAAACTGCGCGAACTCGCCGACGAGGCCGCCGAGTCCGAGGCCCGTGCCCAGGCCTTCCTGGAGCGGGCCCGCGCCGCCGACGAGGACCGCCGCGCCGCCCAGCGCGCCGCCGACGACGCCCGCCGCACCGCGCGCGCCCTGCGCGCCGAGCGCTCCGAGATCGCCGGCGCCCCCGACGACGTACCGGTCGAGGACGCGGACGCCCCCAAGGCGTCCCTGCCCGCCCTCCGCGAGGCCTACCGGGCCGCCTCCCAGGTGTACGAGAAGGTCGGCGTCGGGGCCGACCTGCGCGCCGAGCAGGCCCGCGCGGAGAGCGACGAGAGCGCCGCCCGCGCCGAACTGGACCGGCTCAGCAACAAGGTCCGCACCCGCGCCGAGCAGCTGCTCCAGTCGCCCGACGGCTCCGACGGCCCCTCCCGGCAGGCCGCCGCCGCCCGCGCGGAGGAGCTGGTGCAGCTCCTGGAGACCCGCATGTCCAGCGCGAGCGAGCAGCTCGGCCGGCTGCGCGGCGAGGCCGAACGGCACGCCCCCGAGGACGGCGAGGCGCACACCGAGCTGCCCGACGAACTGGTCCCGCGCGACGCCGAGCACGCCCAGGCGCTGCTGCGCACCGCGACGGGCGAACTCGCCGCCCGTACCGAGTCGCTGGCCGGGGCCCGCGAGGCGCACGCCGAGCTGCTGGAGGCCCACCGGGCCGCCGAGGACGCGGCCGGCGGCTTCGACGAGATCGCCGCGATGCTCCGCGACCTGCTGCGCGAGCATGTCGCCGAGGAGGAGCAGGAGGAGCCCGAGCCGTACCCGGGCAGCCTGGAGGAGGCCCGGCACTCCGCGGCCGAGGCCCGCCGCTCGCTGCGCGGCTGCGCCGCCGACCTGTCCGCCGCCGAGGCGGCCGTGCGCGAGGCGAGCGACGTGCTGGTCCGGCACGCCAACTCCACGCGCTACGAGCAGGTCCGCACCCCCGCCCGGCAGCAGATCCGCGAGCTGCCCGCCTCCGCGCTGCCCGAGCACGCGCAGAAGTGGGCCGACGCCTTCGCGCCCCGGCTGCGTGTGCTGACCGACGAGTTGGCGCAGCTGGAGCGCAACCGCGACTCGATCGTGGACCGTCTGCGGGGCCTGGTGGAGTCCGCCCTCGCGACTCTGCGCTCCGCCCAGCGGCTCTCCCGCCTCCCGGAAGGCCTCGGCGAGTGGTCCGGACAGGAGTTCCTGCGCATCCGCTTCGAGGAGCCCGACCAGGCCACACTCACCGAACGGCTCGGCGAGGTGATCGACGACGCCACCCGCGCGGCCGTGAAGAAGAACTCCGACCTGCGCCGCGACGGCATGTCCCTGCTGCTGCGCGGCGTCGCGGCGGCGCTGCAGCCCAAGGGCGTGGCCGTCGAGATCCTCAAGCCGGACGCCGTACTGCGCGCCGAACGGGTGCCCGTCGGGCAGATGGGCGACGTGTTCTCGGGCGGCCAGCTGCTCACGGCGGCCATCGCGCTGTACTGCACGATGGCCGCGCTGCGCTCGAACGACCGGGGAAGGGACAAGCACCGGCACGCCGGCACCCTGTTCCTCGACAACCCCATCGGCCGCGCCAACGCCACCTACCTGCTGGAGCTGCAGCGGGCCGTGTCGGACGCGCTCGGTGTGCAGCTGCTGTACACCACCGGCCTGTTCGACACGACCGCGCTGGCCGAGTTCCCGCTGGTCATCCGCCTGCGCAACGACGCCGACCTGAGGGCGGGCCTGAAGTACATCAGCGTGGAGGAACACCTCCGGCCCGGGTTGCCGCAGCAGCCCCGGGCCGGAGAAGCGGTGCACAGTGAGATCACGGCGACCCGGATGTTCAAGAAGCCGGTGTAGCCGTCAGCGGTCCTCCTTGATCAGATCCGAGCACTTCTCGCCGATCATCATCGTCGTGATGCACGGG
Organism: Streptomyces sp. NPDC053069; assembly: GCF_044546895.1. Classification (NCBI taxonomy): domain Bacteria; kingdom Bacillati; phylum Actinomycetota; class Actinomycetes; order Kitasatosporales; family Streptomycetaceae; genus Streptomyces; species Streptomyces sp. NPDC053069. Next base: position 291,415 of record NZ_JBITZN010000010.1, read on the forward strand.
TTGACCGCGATCAGGTCCGGCATCACCGACCCGTCGGCGACCCGCAGCCCCTCGACCCCCTTGACCCGCAGCCGCGCGTCGAGCGGGGCCGAGGGGTCGCCGTCGGCGCCCATCTTCACCGTGCAGGACGGGTGGTAGACGGTGTTGTGCGTCTTGTGGATGTAGTCCAGCAGCTCGTCGTCCGTCCGGACGTCCGGCCCGGGCGCCAGCTCCGCACCCGCCCAGCCGCTCAGCGCCGGCTGCGCGGCGATACGGCGCGCCAGCCTCAGCCCGTACGTCATCACCCGCACATCGTGCTCGTGCGTGAAGTACCGCGGGTCCACCTTCGGCTTGTCCCGGTAGTCCCGGGTGCGCAGCCGTACCGTGCCGCGCGACTTCGCCTTGGTCACGTTGGGCGTCAGGCAGAACGCGTTCTCCGAGGTGGGGTAGCCCCAGCGCGCGGTGTTCATGTCGAACGGCACCGAGCCGTAGTGGAACATCAGGTCGGGCCGGTCCAGGCCCGGCTCGGTGTCGTAGAAGATGCCCGCCTCCCACCACTGGCTCGACGTGGCCGGCATGGACTGCTCGGCCTCCCACATGATCACGCCCTCGGGGTGGTCCTGGAGGTTCTCGCCGACGCCGGGGGAGTCCACGACGACGTCCACGCCGACCTCCCGCAGATGCCCGGCCGGGCCGATGCCGGACAGCATCAGCAGCTTCGGCGAGTCGATCGAGCCGCACGAGACGATCACCTCGCGCCGGGCCCTTACCGTGCGGGTGTGCACCAGGTCCGGATCCAGGTACTCGGCGCCCACGCACCGCCGGCCCTCCAGCACCAGCTTCTTGGCGCGTACCCCGGTACGGATGTCCAGATTCGGACGCTTGCCCATGACCGGGTGCAGATAGGCCACCGAGGACGACTGGCGGACGTTGTTCTCGTCGGAGTTGATCTGGAACCAGTTGGCCCCGCGCACCACCGTCTTCCCGGTGTTGAACGGAACGGTGGGTATCCCCGCCTGTGCGCACGCCTCCAGCAGGGCCGCGCCGCAGGGGTCGCCGCCCTTCAGGGTGCGCACCTTCACCGGGCCGGTACGGCCGTGGTGGTCGCCGGGGGCGTCGTTGTTCTCCAGCCGCCGGTACAGCGGGAACAGGTCGGCCGCGCTCCAGCCCGTACAGCCCTGGGCCGCCCAGTCGTCCAGGTCCTGTGCCGGCGCCCAGAAGGCGATACAGGAGTTGTGCGACGAACAGCCGCCCAGCACCTTCGCCCGCGCGTGCCGCATAAAACTGTTGCCGGTGGCCTGCGGTTCGACCGGGTAGTCCCAGTCGTAGCCGGACTCCAGCAGGCCCATCCAGCGCTCCAGCTTGAGGACGTCGTCGTCGCCGACGTCGCTCGGCCCCGCCTCCAGCACGCACACCGTCACGGACGGGTCCTCGGAGAGCCGCGCCGCCACCACATTGCCCGCCGTGCCGCCGCCGACCACCACGTAGTCGAACTCGTCGATGCTCATTTGACCTCCTTGCCGGCCGGAACCCGGCCGGCATCAGTCGTTGTCGGTCGTAATCGGTGGGTGTGGGGCGGCGTCAGTCGGCCGCCGGGGCGGTGAGGGGAGCCGAGGCGGTGGACGCCGCCTCCAGGCGGTGCTCGGCGAGCACGCCGGTGCGGTGACGCTGGACGAACCAGTAGTAGGCGAAGCCGCCTCCCGCGATGACCGCGACGAACAGCACCGCGCCCCAGCGCAGATACCAGTGGTACGGCGCGCCGGCGTTGTAGACCGCGGCGCGCGGCCAGATCAGGTTGACCGTCATGGCCGCGCCCCACACGACCGCGACGATGTTGACCAGCAGCCCCCAGCGGCCCAGCGAGAACCGGCCCCCGCCCGCCGGCTGCCACTTCCCGCGCAGCCGGGCCACCAGCATCGGCCCGGTGACGCCCAGGTACGCGAGGTAGATCATGATGATGCCGATGCTGGTGACGACCGTGAAGATCTGCGGCTGGCGGATGTTGACCACGAGGATCGCCAGCGCCAGCACACCGATGATCACGGCCGGCAGGACCGGGGTCTGGAAGCGCGGGCTGACCCGGGCCAGCAGCGAGGACGCGGGCAGGTTGTTGTCCCGTGCCATGGCGAACGCCAGCCGGATCGCCGCCGTGTGCACGGCCAGCGCGCACACCGTGACCGCGATCAGCACGCACCACAGCATCGCCTTGCCGGCCGTCGGACCGAGCACGTCGAGCACGATGTACTGCAGGCCGTCCGTGGACAGCTTGTCGCCCTTGAGGCTGGAGACGCTCATCAGCGCCAGCAGCAGGACCAGTCCGCCCAGGACGAAGGAGGCGACGATCGCGCGGATGATGGCGCGCGGGGCGTTCCGGGACGGGTCCAGGGACTCCTCGCCGAGCGAGGCGGCGGTGTCGAAGCCGTACATGACGTACGCCGAGGCAAGCGAGGCCACCAGGAAGGCACCGAGGTAACCCGTCGAGTAACCCGATCCCATGTGGTTCGTCTGCATGACGACCTGAGGGCCACGGGTGATGTGGACGGCGAACAAGATGATCAATACAACGGTGGCGATCAACTCGATGAAGACCCCCGCCGTGTTGATCGTGGCCATCAACTTGACGCCGAAAGCATTGATCAGGGTGGTGAACAGGATCAACACGGCGGCCAGGACGACCGCGTTCGTCGCCACGTCGTACTTGCCGGTGCCGTCCCCGACGAACTGGAACGCGGACGAGATCTGCGGCAGCGTCAACTGGTAGGCCAGCGCGACCGCGGAGATGGACACGATGGACGCGATCAACATCATCCACCCGGCCAGCCAGCCGAGATGTGAATTGCCGATCTTCTTCGACCAGTTGTAGACCGAGCCGGCCACCGGGTAGCGGGCGGCGAGTTCGGCGAAGCACAGGGCGACCATGAACTGGCCGACGAACACCATCGGCCACGACCACCAGTAGGCCGGGCCGCCGCTGCCGTAGCCGAAGTAGAACAGCTGGAAGGTGCCCGTCAGGATCGAGATGTAGCTGATCCCGGCGGCGAAGGTGTGGAAGTTGCCGAGCGTGCGCTTGAGCTCGGGTTTGTAGCCGAACTCCGCGAGTTCGGCGTCGTCGTGGTGGTGGGGGCCTGGCGATTGCTCGGTGGTCGTCATGAGCGGACTCCTCTGGCTGTCAGTCGAACCAGCCCTGCGGTGCCGGCGCGGTGGTGCGCCAGATGTGTTTCGTCTCGCGGTACTCGGCGAGCCCCGCCGGTCCGAGTTCACGTCCGAACCCGGACTGCTTGTAACCACCCCATTCGGCCTGCGGCACATACGGGTGGTAGTCGTTGATCCAGACCGTGCCGAGGCGCAGTCCCGCCGCGACCCGGGCCGCCCTGGCCCCGTCGCCGGTCCAGACGGCGCCCGCCAGGCCGTAGATCGTGTCGTTGGCGAGCCGCACGGCCTCCTCTTCGGTGGCGAACCGCTCTACGGTCAGCACCGGCCCGAAGGACTCCTCCCGGACCACGGACATGGCGCTCGTGCACCCGTCCAGGACGGTCGGAAGGTAGTAGAAGCCGTCGTCGTGTCCGGGGCCGGAGGGCCGGGCCCCGCCGCAGCGCAGCACCGCGCCCTCCTCGATGCCCTTGGCCACATAGGCCTCGACCTTCGCCCGGTGGGCCGCCGAGATCAGCGGCCCGGTCTGCGCCCGCTCGTCGAACGGGCCGCCCAGCCGGATCAGCCGGGCCCGGCGTACGACCTCGTCCACGAACCGGTCGTGCAGCGCGTCCTCGACCAGCAGCCGGGCCCCGGCCGAGCACACCTGCCCGGAGTGCAGGAACACGGCGGTCAGCGCCATGTCGACCGCCGCGTCGAAGTCGGCGTCCGCGAAGACGATGTTGGGGTTCTTGCCGCCGAGTTCGAGCGCGACCTTCTTCACCGTCCCGGCGGCGGCTGCCATCAGCCGGCGGCCGGTCTGCAGACCGCCGGTGAACGACACCAGGTCGACGTCCGGATGCTCGGCGAGCGGGGCGCCCGCCTCCGGACCGGCGCCCAGCACCAGGTTGGCCGCGCCCGTCGGCAGCCCCGCCTCCGCCAGCAGCCGCACCAGGCCGATCGCGGTGTGCGGGGTCAGCTCGCTCGGCTTCAGCACGAAGGTGTTGCCCGCCGCGAGGGCCGGCGCGACCTTCCACGCGGTCTGCAGCAGCGGATAGTTCCAGGGCGTGATCAGCGCGCAGACGCCGACCGGTTCGTACACCACCCGGCTGTCCACGTCCTCCCGCCCGGTGTCCACGACCCGCCCCGTCTCGGTCGCGGCCAGCCGCCCGAAGTAGCGGAAACAGCTGACGACATCGTCCACGTCGTACGCGCTCTCCACCAGCCGCTTGCCCGTGTCCAGGGACTCGGCGCGGGCGAGGGCGTCCTTGTCGCGCACGAGCAGGTCCGCGACCCGCAGCAGCAGGTCGCCGCGCTCCTGGGCGGGCGTACGCGGCCAGGGACCGGTGTCGAAGGCGCGCCGGGCCGCCCCGATCGCCTCCACGGTGTCCTTGCCGCCGGCCTCGTCCACGACCCCGACCAGGGAGCCGTCGGCGGGGCAGCGGATCTCCCGGGTGCGCTCGTCCAGGGCGCTGCGCCACTCGCCGTCGATGAAGAGATCAGGCACGGTCGTCTCCCAGCCGGCTCAGCAGCCACTCGTGGAAGATCCCGAGGTGGTGCTCGTTCGGGACCAGCACCCCGCCCCCGCGGTACGCGCGCGAGGACATCGCCGGCTGGGTGCGCTCGCACGCCTCGAAGTCCTGCACGTTGACCCGGTGGAACAGCTCCACGGACTTCGACACGTCCGCGCCCGAGGCCACCACCTCCGGCGCGTACAGCCAGTCGCACTCCACGACCGTGCGGTCCTCGGCGAGCGGGAACATGCGGTGCAGGATGACGTGGTCGGGGACGAGGTTGACGAACACGGTCGGCTTGATGGTGATGGCGTAGTAGCGGCGGTCCTGGTCGGCACCGACGTCGGGGAGCTTGGCGAAGCCCTCGCTGCCGTCGACCGTGAACCCCTTGATCTGCTCGCCGAACTCCGCGCCGTGCCCGACGTAGTACTGGGCGGCGTACCCGTCGGCGAACTCCGGGAGCACCTCGGTGAGTTCGGGGTGGATCGTCGCGCAGTGGTAGCACTCCATGAAGTTCTCGACGATCAGCTTCCAGTTGGCCTTCACGTCGTAGGTGATGCGCTTGCCGAGGGCCAGCTGCTCGGTGCCGTAGTGCTCGATGGCTGCGGCGTCGCCGAGCCGTTCCACGGCCGCGTACATCACGGTGTCCTCGAAGGAGGGCGGTTCGTCGGCGAGGCACACCCAGGCGTAGCCGAGCCATTCGCGCAGGGCCACCTTGATCAACCCGTACGCGACTCGGTCAATGTCCGGCATCTTGATCAAGTTGGGTGCGGCGATCAACTTGCCGTCAAGGTCGTACGTCCATGCGTGGTAGGGGCACTGCAGAGTGCGGCGCACCTCGCCGGACTCCTCCATGCACAGCCGGGCGCCCCGGTGCCGGCACACGTTCAGGAAGGCGCGCAGCTCACCCGTACGCGTGCGGGTGATGATGACGTTCTCGCGGCCCACCTGGACCGTGCGGAAGGCACCCGGCTTGTCCAGGTCGGCGCTGCGGACCGCGCAGAACCACAGGGACTCGAAGAGGTTCTCCTGTTCCTGCCGGAAGACGTCCGGGTCGGTGTAGTAGCGGCCCGGAAGCGTCGCGATGAGGCTCGGAGAGATCGGGGTCGTCGTCACGGACGTCTCCTAACGGCGGATGCGGGTCATCTTCGGGTCGAAGAGCGGCTCGTCGGCGACGGTGGCCGGGACTTTCTCGCCGAAGTACTCGATGTGCACGCCGGTGCCGTCGGCGAGGCCGGCCGGGAGCCAGGCGTAGGCGACGCAGCGGCCCAGCGTGTAGCCGTACGACGCGCTGGTCACGTAGCCGGCCGGGGCGCCGTCGACGAAGACCGGCTCCTTGCCGAGCACCACGGCTGCCGGGTCGTCGAGGAGGAGCGGGGTGAGCCGGCGGGAGGGCTCTGCGGCCCGCTCCAGTGCCGCCTTGCCGACGAAGTCCTCCTTGTCCATGCGGACCGCGAAGCCGACGCCCGCCTCGAACGGATCGTGCTCGTCGGTCATGTCGGTGCCCCAGGCGCGGTATCCCTTCTCCAGGCGCAGGGAGTTGAAGGCGGACCGCCCGGCCGCGATCACGCCGTGCTCCCGGCCGGCCTCCCACAGCGTGTCCCAGAGCCGGAGGCCCAGGTCGGCCGTGGTGTACAGCTCCCAGCCCAGCTCACCGACGTAGCTCAGGCGCATCGCCGTCACCGGCACGTGCCCGAGGTAGGTCTGCTTGGCCCGGAAGTAGCCGAAACCCTCGTGCGAGAAGTCGTCCCGGGTGAGTGGCTGGACCAGGTCGCGGGCGAGCGGCCCCCACACCCCGATGCAGCAGGTGCCGGAGGTGATGTCCCTGATCTGGACGTCGTCGGGCGCGTGCCTCACCAGCCAGTCGAGGTCGGCGGGGGAGTTGGCCCCCACCTGGAAGCGGTCGGGGGCGAGACGGGCGACGGTGAGGTCCGAGCGGATGCCTCCCATCTCGTCCAGGAGCAGGGTGTAGGTGACCGCGCCGGGCTTCTTGCGGAGGTTGTTGCTGGTCATGCGGTCCAGAAAGGCGAGCGCGCCGGGGCCGGTCACCTCCAGGCGGCGCAGCGGGGTCATGTCGTACAGGGCGACGCTCTCGCGGGTCGCCTTCGCCTCGGCGGCGGCGATCGGGGACCAGTAGCGGGCCGACCAGCTGTCGCGCTCCGGGAGGTCGCCGAGCGCGTCCACGAGCGGGGCGTTCGCCTCGTACCAGTGCGGACGTTCCCAGCCGGTGCCCTCCAGGAAGAAGGCGCCGAGTTGCTGCTGACGGGCGTAGAAGGGGCTCACGCGCAGCGGCCGGGGCTGTTCCATCGGCTGGAGAGGATGCAGGACGTCGTACACCTCGACGAACTGCTGTGAACCGCGCTCACGGACGTACGACGGTGAACGCTGCGCCTCCTCGAACCGTGTGAGGTCGCACTCGTGCACGTCGACGGAGGGCCGCCCGTCGACCATCCACTCGGCCACCGCCTTCGCCACCCCGGCGGAGTGTGTCACCCAGACCGCCTCGGCCAGCCAGAAGCCCCTCAGCTGCCGGGCTTCTCCGAGAACCGGCATGCCGTCCGGGGTGAAGGAGAAGACGCCGTTGAAGCCGGTCTCGATCTCCGTCTCGCGCAGCGCGGGCAGCAGCCGCCGGCAGTCCTCCCAGCTCGGCGCCCAGTCGTCCTCCGTGAACGGGTACGAGGACGGCATCTCCAGGTCCTGCGCGCGGGCCTCGTCGTACGCCGGCACGGCGAACGGGTCCACCGGCAGCGGCCGATGCGCGTACGAGCCGATGCCGATGCGGTCCGTGTGCTCGCGGAAGTACAGATCCCGGTCCTGGAAACGGAGGATCGGCTTCGAGGCCTCGGCCGTGGCGCCGCCCAGCCCGGGCAGCGGCTTGGTCCTGGCGTACTGGTGCGCGAGCGGCTGCAGCGGTACGTCGATGCCGGCCAGGCGGCCGATGACCGGCCCCCAGAATCCGGCCGCGGAGACGACATGGTCGGCGGGGAAGGTGCCCCGGTCGGTGACCACGGCCGTGACGCGGCCGTCCGCCTGCTCGATGCCGGTGACCGTGTGACGGTCCAGGAAGTGGGCGCCGCGCGCGGTGGCCCGGTCCATCTGGGCACGGGCCGCGAGCAGGGCCCGGGCCAGACCGTCGTCGGGCGTGTGGAATCCGCCGAGGACGACCGACTCGTCCAGCAGCGGCCACAGTTCCTTGCAACGGGCGGTGCTCACGACCTCGCCGCGGATGCCCCAGGAGGCGGCGAAACCGGCCCTGCGGTGCAGGTCGGCCAGGCGCTCGGGGGTCGTCGCGAGCTCCAGGCCGCCGACCTGCTGGAAGCACGAGACGCCGTCGACCTGGAGGGAACAGAACTTCTCGACGGTGTACTTGGCGAACTCCGCGAGGGTCTTCGAAGGGCTGGTCCGGAAGACCAGTCCGGGCGCGTGGGAGGTGGAACCGCCCGGGGCGGGCAGCGGGCCCTGTTCGAGGACGGTGACGTCGGTCCAGCCGCGGGCCGTCAGCTCGTCGGCGAGGGAGCAGCCGACGATACCGGCGCCGATGACGACGACGCGGGGACCCTGGGACCGGTGTTCGGGGGTGCTGGACATGCCCCTCCTTGTGGTGGCGGGGATGGCAGGTGCGGGGGAGTCGCTCAGGCGGCAGGGACGTTCGGCCGCTCGGCGGCGATCGTCGTGTCCTGGCCGTGGCCGGTGTGGACGACGGTTCCGCCCGGCAGGGTGAGCAGCCGGGCGCGGATGGACGCCTCGATCGTGGGGCGGTCCGAGTAGGAGCGGCCGGTGGCGCCGGGACCGCCGTGGAAGAGGGTGTCGCCGGTGAAGACGGCGTCGAGGAAGGGCGCGTACAGGCAGCAGCTGCCCCAGGTGTGGCCGGGGGTGTGGATGACCTGGAGTTCGATCCCGGCGACCGTGAGGACGCGGCCGTCGGTCAGCTCGCCGTCCGGCTTGCGGGCGGGATGGGTGCGGGACCACAGTTCGTGGTCGTCCGGGTGGAGCAGGACGGGCGCTCCGGTACGGGTGGAGAGCGCGGCCGCGGCGTCGATGTGGTCGTCGTGGGCATGGGTGCAGACGACGGCGCTGACCCGGCGGCCCGCCGTCGCGCGGTGGATCGCCTCGGCGTCGTGCGCGGCGTCCACGATCAGCACCTCCTCGTCGTCACCGACCAGCCAGACGTTGTTCTCGACCTCGAAGGTGTCGCCGTCGAGGCTGAAGGTGCCGTGTGTGACGACACGTTCGACACGTACGGCGCCCTTCACAGCACCACCACCGAGCGCAGCACCTCGCCCCGGTGCATCTTGCCGAACGCCTCCTCCACCTGGTCCAGGGAGATGGTCTCGGACACGAACGCGTTCAGGTCGAGCAGGCCGTACAGGTACTGGTCGATCAGGAACGGGAAGTCCCGGCTGGGCAGACAGTCGCCGTACCAGGAGGACTTGATCGCGCCGCCGCGCGAGAAGACGTCGATCAGCGGGAGTTCCACCTTCATCTCCGGAGAGGGCACCCCGACCTGGACCAGCAGACCGGCGTGGTCGCGCATGTAGAAGGCCTGTTTGAAGGTCTCGGGGCGGCCGACCGCGTCGATGGCGATGTCCACGCCGTGACCGTCGGTGAGGGCGCGGACCGCCTCGATCGGGTCGGTGCCCTGGGAGTTGACGGTGTGGGTGGCGCCGAACTTCTCCGCCTGGTCGAGCTTCTTGTCGTCGATGTCCACGGCGATGACCTTCATCGCGCCGTTCAGGCAGGCGCCCGCGATGGCCGCGTTGCCGACGCCGCCGCAGCCGATGACGGCGACCGAGTCACCGCGCCCGACCTTGCCGGTGTTGACCGCGGCGCCGTAACCGGCCATGACTCCGCAGCCGATGAGCCCGGCCGCCTCGGGACGCGCCGCGGGGTCGATCTTCACCGCCTGACCGGCCGCGACCAGCGTCTTCTCGGCGAACGCGCCGATGCCGAGGGCGTTGCTGAGCGGTGTGCCGTCCAACAGGGTCATCGGCTGGGCGGCGTTGCGCGAGTCGAAGCAGTACCAGGGCCGTCCGCGGCGACACGAACGGCAGCTGCCGCAGGGCGCCCGCCAGGCCAGCACCACATAGTCACCGGGCTGCAGGTCGGTGACGCCCGCGCCGACCGCCTCGATCGTGCCGGCCGCCTCATGGCCCAGCAGGAACGGGAAGTCGTCGTTGATCGCGCCCTCGCGGTAGTGGAGGTCCGTGTGGCACACCCCGCAGGCCTGCACCTTCACCAGGACCTCACCGGGCCCCGGATCGGGCACCACGATCGTCCGCACCTCCACGGGTGCGCCCTTCTTCACAGCGACTACGGCACGGACCTCGTGTGGCACGACAAGCTCCTCTGCTGTTGCGCATTGCACGATGGGTTGCGCGATGGGGAACATATTGAGAACGGCGTCACACGGCCGTCAAGGGGTGCGCGTTAACCCTTGGCAAAAGGAGCCCGGGGGGCGAAACCCCTCGGACACACGACGGCGCGGGACCGGGGCCGGCCCGGTCCCGCGCCGCGGTCACCGTCTGCTGCAAGTCCTTCAGAAGCCGTAGCCCATACGGCGCGACAGCTCGGCGCCGGCCGCCACCGTCCGCTTCGCCACCTCCGGCATCCGGTCCGGATTCAGCCGGTACACCGGCCCCGAGACACTGATCGCCGCGATCACCTTGCCGTCATGCGCGCGCACCGGTGCCGCGACGGCGGCGAGCCCCAGCTCCAGCTCCTCGATCGTGACGCCGTAGCCCTGTTCGACCACGGCCTCCAACTCGGCGCGCAGCATGCCCGCGCCGGTGATCGTCCGGTCGGTGAACCGCGGCAACGAGCGCGCCAGCAGGCCCTCGCGCAGGGTGGGCGGCATGTGCGCGAGCAGCACCTTGCCGCTGGAGGTGGCGTGCAGCGGGGTGCGTCTGCCCAGCCAGTTCTGCGCGGTGACCGAGGCGGTGCCGCGGGCCTGCATGATGTTGACCGCCGCGTCGTCGTCGAGCACGGCGATGTTGACCGTCTCGCCCAGTTCGTCGGCGACCTCACGGCAGACCGGGACGCCCTCCTGGGAGATGTCCAGCCGCACTGCCGCCGCCCCCGCCAGGCGCAGTACGCCGGCCCCGAGGTAGTACTTGCCGCGATCCTTCGCCTGGGCCACCAGGCCGCGGTTTTCCAGGACGCCGAGCAGCCGGAAGGCCGTGGACTTGTGGACGTCCAGCTCCTCGGCGATCTCGGTGACACCGGCCTCGCCGTGCCGGGCGAGGATCTCCAGCACACTCACGGCGCGGTCCACCGACTGCACCGCGCTGACCGTGCCGCGGCCGGTCTGCCTCTCCGGGGCCCGTGGGTCCTGCGTGGTCTCCTCGCTGCGGCCGGACTGATTCTGCGTGGGGGTCATGGCTCAACTCTCACCACCTGTGGGCCCGGTTCGGGCCGCATCTGCGGGAAGCCCTTGACGCGGCGGTCGTCCCGCGCGGATTCTGTTGCGCATAGCGCTAGAGCGTGCGCCATACGAAACATCATGTTACCCAAGCGTCCGGATCCCGGAAGGGTGCCGGACGATCCGGACCCAGATGTCCGGCATTGCTTTGCCGCTGCACTCCCTTACCGCTGCCCGGCCGGGCCATCACGGCCCGGACTCCCGGCTGCATCCCTGACGCCTGCATCGAGCAGGTCCCGGACCGAGTGTCCCGGACCGAGAGGGGGGCCCGTGATTCCCGTCTGCCGCCTCGAAGACCTCCCCGAGGGCGAGTCTGTCCGCGTCGAGACCACACCGCCCATCGCCGTGTTCCGCACCGAAGACGGCGGGCTCTACGCCATCGACGACACCTGTACCCACCAGGACGCGTCCCTCTCCGAGGGCTGGCTGGAGGGCTGCCTGGTCGAATGCCCGCTGCACGCCGCATCCTTCGACCTGCGCACCGGCGAACCGACCTGCCTGCCGGCCCGGCGCCCCGTCCGCACCCACCGCGTCACCGTCGAGGACGGCGTCATCCACGTCCACCTCACCGCGGAGGAGGGCACGGCCGCATGAAGACCACCGAGGACCGGCGCGACCGTGTGAACGGCGCCCACGGCTGGCGGGGCCGGCTGAACTCCACCCCGGCGAGGGGCGATCGCACGAATGCCGCCGAGTCCCGGCACGACTGCCTGCGCACCGTCCCAAGCCGTCACGATTGCCTGAGCACCGTCCCGAGCCGTCACGGCGGCATCAGCACCGCCGACGACCGTGACGGCGGGAGCGACACCGCGCACGGCCGCCGACGCCACGCCGCCCAAGCCCGGACAGGGCTCGTCCTACGGCCCGTCACCGCGTGGCGCACCTGCAGGGCAACCACGCGCCGTCCCTCCGATGAGGCACCGGCCCGCCCCGACCACCCCGCCGCCCCCGCGAGGAGCCGTGCCGTATGAAGACCGTGACCATCGTCGGCGCCTCCCTCTCCGGGCTCTACGCCGCCCGTGAACTGCGCGCCCAGGGCTTCGACGGCCGACTGGTGATGGTCGGCGAGGAGCCCCACCAGCCCTATGACCGGCCTCCCCTCTCGAAGGACTTCCTCACCGGCCGCACCGACGAGGAGCACCTCGCCCTCACCGATGCCGACGACGCCGCCGGACTCGACGCCGAGTGGCTGCTCGGCGTCCGCGCCCGCGGCCTCGACACGCGCGGTCGTACCGTTCTTCTGGAGGACGGCCGTACGGTCTCCACCGACGCAGTCGTCATCGCCACCGGCGCCGCCGCGCGCCGGATTCCCGGCGAGAGCCTCGCCGGCGTGCACACCCTGCGCACCCTGGACGACGCCCGCGCCCTGCGCGCCGACCTCTGCCGAGGACACCGCCGGGTCGTCGTCATCGGGGGCGGCTTCATCGGTGCCGAAACCGCCTCCTCGTGCGCCGGCCTGGGGCACGCGGTCACGGTGGTCGAGGCCGCACCGCTGCCGCTGGTGCCCCAGATCGGCGCCGGGATGGCCGCCGTCTGCGCTGCTCTGCACCGCCGCGGCGGGGTGGAGCTGATCACCGGAACCGGCCTGGCCGGCCTGCGCGGCACCGCCACCGTCACCGGTGTCGACCTCACCGACGGCCGCACTCTCCCCGCCGACCTCGTGATCGTCGGCATCGGCGCCACCCCCAACACCTCCTGGCTCGCGGCCTCGACGCTCGCCCTCCAGGACGGCGTGCTGTGCGACGACGGGTGTGCGACGGCCCTGCCCCAAGTGGTGGCGGTCGGGGACGTCGCGCGCGTGGGGGGGCGCCGGGCCGAGCACTGGACCGCCGCCACCGAGCAACCGCGCGTCGCCGTGACCAACCTGCTCGCCGGCCGCACTGTCGAAACGGTGCGCACGGTGCCGTACTTCTGGTCCGACCAGTACGGCTCGCGCATACAGTTCGCAGGCCGGCACCGGGACGGTGACACCGTCCGCGTCACCGAGGGCGAGATCAACGACGACGGCCCGGGTGAGACCGGCTTTCTCGCCCACTACGAGCGGGACGGCCGTACGGTCGCTGTCCTCGGAGTGGACCGGCCGCGCGCCTTCATGCGGGCCCGCCGCGAACTCCAGCGGGAGGAGCGGGAACGGGCCGCACCAGCCGTGCTGTGACGGCGGGCCGGAGCCGTCCGACACGAGTCGGTCTCGGCTCCCGCCCCGCCGGGCTGCGTCCCGATCCCTGCGCGGTCACGTCTCGCCGGGGTCGCGTCCCGACCGCTGTGCGGCCAGGGTGTGTTCCGACCCTGCGCGGTCACGTCTCGCCCGGGTCTTGTTCCGCCTCGCCCCGATTGCGTCCCGTCCGGCCGGAGCCAGGCCATGCCCGGCCGCTCCCGCTCAGGGATGTGACAACTGCCCGGTGCCGCCCCGCCGACGTATCCGCTCCTGCTCGCGCAGGGCCGCGCGCTCCTCGCGTCGGCGGGCGCGGCGCTCGCGGCGCAGCGCTCGGGCCGTGCTGCTCGGCTCGGAGACCACGCCGTACCGCTGGCTCCACACCTGGCGGGTCACCCACACGTCGACCACGGCCCAGGTGGCCACCACCGTGCTCGCCACGCCACTGATCACCATGGGGAACGCCAGCCAGGACCCGGCCATCGTGCACAGGAACGCCACCATCGCCTGGATCAGCGTCACCGCCATGATCAGGACCGCACGCACCGCCGCCGTACGCACCGGATCCGGCAGCGGGTGCCGTCGGGCGGGCTCCTCGACCCACAACGGCCGGTACGCCTGCTGTTGTTCGCCGGCGGACTCCGCAGCGCGCCCACGCGCCGGAATGTCGCGATCCGGTGCCTCCAGGCGCCACCGTGCCGCCGAGCGCTCCGCCACGCTCTCCTCGGGCGCCTCGCGCCGCTCCGCCGTGCCCATCACCGTGTCACTCCCCACCGCCAGCAGACCGCTCGCCCCCGGTGTCACAAGACTCCGGCTCCCCCAGTGGCTGCCCGGCTTGCGCAGTTTTACGCCGCCGGGGTGCGGGATGCGGCTCCTGTGGCCCATTCCGCCCCCATTTCCCGTACAGAAGGACGAACGACGTCGCCGGAAGATTCCCAACCGGCGAAAAAAACAAGCCAACCGCCCGGCCAGGGCATCCCGGTCAACCCGGGCGCCGCTACCGGATGGCGGTGGCAATCTCCCGTAATGCCCGGACAACTCGCCATCTCGCGTCGCCGAAGCGGAAGTTCGCTCTCCGGACATGTCTTCGAGTTAACTGTGAGGCGGTAGTAGGCTCGCGCCGTTTGTTGACGCACATGTGCACCCCCGGCCCGCGGGGGTCGAGCTGGGGGAGGCCATGCGCTTTCGCGGGAAGTCGATCCGCCGGAAGATCGTGGCGCTGCTTCTCGTGCCGCTGGTGTCCCTGACCGCCATCTGGGGCTTCACCACGGTACTCACAGGTCGCGAAGCCCTCCGGCTGTTCCACGTGTCGGACGTCAAGGAGGACATCGGCTACCCCGCCGAGGACACCGTCCGCGTCCTCCAGCAGGAACGCCGCCAGACCCTCGTCTACCTCGCCGACCCGCGGGCCGCCGACGCCCTCACCGCGCTCCAGCGCACCCGTACCGCCACCGACCGGGCCATCGCCAAGATCCGCAAGAACGCCGCTGACCAGGACGTCCTCGACGCCATGGACACGGACGACGGCGAACGCCTCACCGCCGTCCTCGACGCCTTCGGCGGCCTCGACTCCCTGCGTCACGGCGTCGAGGCGGGCACCGTCACCCGTGCACAGGCCCTGGACCAGTACAACCGCCTCGTCGACCCCTGCTTCACGCTGCTCGGCGCCCTCGAAGGAGTCGACGACGTCGACCTGGACGCGCAGGCCCGCGCCATGGTCAACATCAGCCGCGCCCGCGAGCTGCTCTCCCGCGAGGACGCCCTGCTCGGTTCCTCCCTGGTCGTCGGCCGGCTCACCCGCGACGAGACCCGTCACATCTCCGACCTCGTCGCCCAGCGCACCGTCCTGTACGACGTCAGCCTGCCGTTGCTGCCCGCCGCCGAACGCGACCGCTACGAACGCTTCTGGAAGAACGCCACCACCGCCCCGCTGCGCGCGGCCGAACGGTCCACCATCGGCACGGACTCCGGCACTCCGCGCGGCGTCACGGCCCAGAGCTGGGACTCCGCGGCCGCGAGCGTGCTGACCGGCCTCGGCACCCTCGACGACCAGGTGGGTGACCGCTTCCAGGACCGTACGCGTCCCGTGGCCATCGGCGTCATCCTGCAGGCGGCCGTCGCGGGCCTCCTCGGCCTGGTCGCGCTCGTGCTCTCCGTCGTCCTGTCGGTCCGCGTCGGCCGCGGCCTCATTCGCGATCTGCGCCAACTGCGCCTGGAGGCGCACGAGGCCTCCGGCGTGCGGCTGCCCAGCGTGATGCGCCGCCTGTCCGCCGGCGAACAGGTCGACGTCGAGACCGAGGTGCCGCGCCTGGAGTACGACAAGAACGAGATGGGCGAGGTCGGCCAGGCCCTCAACACCCTCCAGCGCGCCGCCGTCGAGGCCGCCGTCAAACAGGCCGAACTGCGGTCCGGCGTCTCCGAGGTCTTCGTCAACCTCGCCCGCCGCAGCCAGGTGCTGCTGCACAAGCAGCTCACCCTGCTCGACACCATGGAACGCCGCACCGAGGACACCGACGAACTCGCCGACCTCTTCCGCCTGGACCACCTCACCACCCGCATGCGGCGGCACGCCGAGGGCCTGGTGATCCTCTCCGGCGCCGCACCCTCCCGACAGTGGCGCCGACCGGTGCAACTGATGGACGTCGTACGGGCCGCCGTCGCCGAGGTCGAGGACTACGAACGCATCGAGGTCCGACGGCTGCCCCGGGTCGCCGTCACCGGCCCGGCCGTCGCCGACCTCACCCACCTCGTGGCCGAACTCCTGGAGAACGCCACGGTCTTCTCGCCCCCGCACACCGCCGTACAGGTGGTCGGTGAGCGGGTCGCCAACGGCTTCACGCTGGAGATCCACGACCGGGGCCTCGGCATGACCGCCGAGGCGCTCCTCGATGCCAACCTGCGCCTCGCCGAGACACCCGAGTTCGAACTGTCCGACACCGACCGGCTCGGCCTGTTCGTCGTCAGCCGGCTCGCTCAGCGACAGAACGTCCGGGTCTCCCTCCAGCCGTCGCCCTACGGCGGCACCACCGCCGTCGTCTTCATCCCCGACGCGCTGCTGAGTGACGACGTACCGGACACCAACGGCATCGGCTTCCGGCTCGACCGGGACCGCCCGGAGAAGAGCATCGGGCAGGCGGGGAGCCGTGCCGCAGGCCGGTCCGCGGGGCCGGAGCAGCTGCCCGGCCTGCCGACCTCGCTGCTGGACGGTCCCGTCGAGCTGGAGGCGCCCGTCGATCTCGACGCCATCGACGACTTCCCCGGCGTCCTGGCCGACGAGGACAGCGAGCGCGGCGGGCTGTTCCTGCCCCGCCGCTCCCGCTCCCGCGCCGAAGAGCAGACGCCCTCCGTGTCCCTTGACCGTGCGCCCCGCGAGGAGGCCCAGGAACGTGGGCCCATCCCGCTGCCGCGCCGGCAGACTCCCAAACTGGTCAGCTCGCACGGCAAGCCCGTCACCGACCAGCGGAGCCGCCGCGACGAACCGGAGCAGCAGACGTCCGCCGCTTCCCGCCGCCCCGACATGGGCGGACTGGCGCCGCTGCCCGCACGCCGGCGCACCACGGCCTCCCGCCGCCCCGCCGAACTCACCGAGCGCACCCAGGAAGGCGGCACGGCTCCCGCCGACGGCACCGCCCCGTTCCCCGACGTCCCCGCCCTGCCCCGCCGCACCCGACCAGGGTCACCCAGCGATGAAGGCGCAGGTACCGCGGGTCGGTTTGACGACGGCGGCACGGACCGATCGGAGGGTGCCGCCACGAACCAGTCGGAAGGGGCCCTCACGGGTCGGCCGGATGGGGCCGTCACGGGTCGGCCGGGTGGCGGTGCCAGAGGGTGGTCGGATCGGGGCGCCATGGACCGGTTGGGGTCGGACGAGAGTGCGGCCCATGCTGCCGGTGAGCGGTTCCGTTTCGGCCGCGAGGCCGAAGCTGCTGGTGAGCAGGGCCGTTTCGGTGGTGGCGGGGCCGGGACTGCCGGAGAGCGGGACCGTCTCGGTGGTTCGGCCGAGCCGAGCGGTGAAAGGTTCCGTCCGGGTAGTGGCCAGGGCGAGCTCTCCGCCGAAGAACCCCGGCCGGGTGATGCCCGGTCCGGCCGCGAGGCCCTGCCCACCCGGGGCACGTCCTCGCCGCCCGGCGCCACCGGCACCAGTGGTGTCACCTCCGCCGGCAGCCCCGCGGCCACCGGCTCGGGCGCCGTGGTGGCCCCCGAACCGGCCACCGGGTCCCTGCCCCGGCGGGTCCGCCAGGCCAGCCTGGCCCCCCAGCTCAAGCAGGACACCGCGCGGCGCGCCGAGCGCGCGGCGCAGCCCGCCGACCGCGACGCCGAGGAGGTCCGCAGCCGGATGGCCTCGCTGCAGCGTGGCTGGCAGCGCGGCCGACGGGAGAATGCCACGGGCGACGACGCCCACAACGGCACAGCACAAGGAACGACTAAGGGGGACGGTCGATGACCGCACCGAAGGCGACCGGCCACACGGCGACGAACCAGGTGGGACTGAACTGGCTCCTGGACGACCTGGTCGACCGGGTCGCCAGCATCCGCAAGGCCGTCGTCCTGTCCGGCGATGGGCTGCCAACGGGCGTGTCCAAGGACCTGACCAGGGAGGACAGCGAGCATCTGGCCGCCGTCGCCTCCGGCTTCCACAGCCTTGCCAAGGGCGTGGGCCGTCACTTCGACGCGGGCAGCGTCCGGCAGACGGTGGTGGAACTGGACGACGCCTTCCTGTTCGTCACCGCCGCCGGTGACGGCAGCTGCCTCGCCGTCCTCTCCGACGCCGACTCCGACGTCGGACAGGTCGCCTATGAGATGACGCTCCTGGTCAAGCGGGTCGGCGTGCATCTGGGGACCGCTCCGCGCACCGATCTGCCCGCAGGCGGGTAGTGGGATGACATGAGCGGAGACGGTCAGGGAAGAAAACACTGGTTCGACGACGAGGCCGGACCGGTCGTCCGTCCGTACGCCATGACACGCGGCCGCACCACGAGTCCCGCCCAGCACCGGCTGGACGTGATCGCGGTGGTCGTCACGGAATCCGACGCGGGCGACCCGGAGACGGATCCGACCCTGTCGCCCGAGCACGTGGAGATCGTCGGGCTCTGCCGCGACGAACCGCAGTCGGTCGCCGAACTCGCCGCCGAACTCGACCTGCCCATCGGTGTGGTGCGCGTCCTCATCGGCGACCTCGTGCACACGGAACTCGTCCATGTCACGCGTCCGGTGCCCCCGGCCGAGCTGCCGGACGAGAGCATCCTGCGCGACGTGATCAACGGCCTCCGGGCACTGTGACCGGCGCAGGAACGGAGCACCGTACCGCGAAGCACGCAACGTAACCGGCGTCGACACCTCTGGCGGATACCCTCGCGACGGCCACAGCCGGCCGTCGCCCGACCACCATCAAGCAGGAGAAGAGACCGATGATCTTCGGGCGTTCTGAGCGAGGCAAGCCCCCGGTCGAGCCGGTCACGCTCAAGATCCTCGTGGCCGGTGGCTTCGGCGTGGGCAAGACGACCCTCGTCGGTGCGGTCAGCGAGATCAGGCCGCTGCGCACCGAGGAACTGCTCACCGAGGCCGGGCGCCCGGTCGACGACACCAGCGGTGTGGAGGGCAAGCACACCACCACCGTGGCGATGGACTTCGGCCGTATCACCCTGCGCGAGGACCTGGTGCTCTATCTCTTCGGGACGCCCGGGCAGGAACGGTTCTGGTTCATGTGGGACGAACTGTCCGAGGGCGCGCTCGGCGCCGTCGTCCTCGCCGATACACGCCGTCTGGAGGACTGCTTCGCCGCCGTGGACTACTTCGAGCGGCGTTCCATCCCCTTTCTCGTCGGCGTCAACTGCTTCGAAGGAGCGGCCCGTTACCCGGCCGAGGCCGTACGGCAGGCTCTCGACCTGGACGAGGGCGTACCGGTCCTGCTGTGCGACGCGCGTGATCGGGAATCGGTCAAGGACGTGCTCATCGGAGTCGTCCAGCATGCGATGGACCACGCCGCCGATCGCCGCCACGCCGCCCTTGGCTGACCACCGGCGGTCCGCCCTTGGCCGACCGACGGGCACGGCCCGTACCCCCGCCGACCGGGGTACGGGCCGTGGTCCGGTAAGGAGCGCCCACACGCGCGTGCGGCAACGACGACCGTGACAGGTGCCCACGCGCGCGTGCGGCACCTTTGCCCCGCTCCTCCTACGCGTCCTGCGCGCCCTCCTCCAGCCAGCCGAAGCTCTTCTCCACCGCCTTGCGCCAGTTGCGGTACTCGCGATCGCGCACGGTCTGCTCCATCGCCGGTGTCCACTCCGCGTCCCGCTGCCAGTGCGACTTCAGCTCGTCCAGGTCGTTCCACACGCCCGTGGCCAGACCGGCCGCGTAGGCGGCGCCCAGACACGTCGTCTCCGACACCCGGGGCCGGATCACCGGCACGCCGAGGACGTCCGCCTGGTGCTGCATGAGCCGGTTGTTCTTCGTCATACCGCCGTCGACCTTCAGCGTGGTGATCCGCACCCCGGAGTCCTGGTACATGGCGTCCACCACCTCCCGGGTCTGCCAGCTCGTCGCCTCCAGCACCGCACGCGCGAGGTGCGCCTTCGTGACGTACCGGGTGAGACCGGTGACCACACCGCGCGCGTCGGAGCGCCAGTAGGGCGCGAACAGGCCGGAGAACGCCGGCACGATGTAGGCACCGCCGTTGTCCTCGACGCTCGCCGCCAGCGTCTCGATCTCGTCGGCGCTGCGGATGATCCCGAGCTGGTCGCGGAACCACTGGACCAGGGCGCCCGTGATCGCTATGGACCCCTCCAGGCAGTACACCGGCGCCTCCCCGCCGATCTTGTAGCCCATCGTCGTCAGCAGCCCGCTCTTGGACGGCACCGGCCGGTTCCCGGTGTTCAGCAGCAGGAAACTTCCGGTGCCGTACGTGTTCTTCGCGCTGCCCACGTCGTAACAGGCCTGCCCGAAGACGGCGGCCTGCTGGTCGCCCAGTGCGGAGGCCACGGGCACACCGGCGAGCTGCCCGACCGCCGTGCCGTACACCTCGGCGGAGGACCTGATCTCCGGCAACATCGTCTCGGGCACGTTCATGGCGGACAGGATGGCGGGATCCCACTGCAGCGTCTGGAGGTTCATGAGCATGGTGCGGCCGGCATTGGTGACGTCGGTGACGTGCTGGCCGCCGTCGGTGCCGCCGGTGAGGTTCCAGATCAGCCAGGAGTCGATGGTCCCGAAGGCGATCTCACCGCGTTCGGCCCGCTGCCGCAGGCCGGGCACGTGGTCCAGCAGCCAGGCCGCCTTGGGCCCGGAGAAGTAGCTGGCCAGCGGCAGCCCGGTCGGCTCACGGAAGCGGTCCTGGCCGTCCGCGCCGCCCAGTTCGCTGCACAGGGCCGCGGTACGGGTGTCCTGCCAGACGATCGCGTTGTGCACGGGTTTGCCGGTGGCGCGGTCCCACAGGACCGTCGTCTCCCGCTGGTTGGTGATGCCGAGCGCCCTCAGCTGATCGGCGCGCAGCCCGGCCTTGGCCAGTGCTCCGGCCACCACGGCCTGCACCTTGGACCAGATCTCGGTCGCGTCGTGCTCGACCCAGCCCGGCTTGGGGAAGATCTGACGGTGCTCACGCTGGTCGACGGCGACGATCGCGCCGCCGTGATCGAAGACGATGCAACGGCTGGACGTGGTGCCCTGGTCGATGGCGGCGACGTACTTCTCGGGGGTGTCCGTCATGGCTGTCCCTGGGTAGCTGGGTCGCTGGGTGGCTCGGTCGGGTCGCTGGGGCCTGCAGCGTGCCGGCTGGCAGGCCGCGTTGCAGTCGCTGGGGCGGAGAGCCGGTGCGGTCGCCGGGTCAGAAGGCCGCGTTGTAGACGAGGCCCGCGAGCGCCCCGCCGATCAGCGGGCCGACCACCGGGATCCAGGCGTAACCCCAGTCGGACGTGCCCTTGTTCGGGATCGGCAGGAAGGTGTGCACGATGCGCGGGCCGAGGTCGCGGGCCGGGTTGATGGCATAGCCGGTGGGCCCGCCGAGGGAGAGGCCGATACCGACGACGAGCAGGGAGACGATCAGCACCGTGGTGCCGGACTCGCCGAGCCCCTTCGTCAGCCCGAAGGCGAGAACGGGCAGCACGAGGGCCATCGTCGCGATGATCTCGGTGATGAGGTTGGCGACCGGGTTCCGGATCTCCGGGACGGTCGAGAAGACGCCGAGCGTCGGCACCGGTTCGTCGGCCGTGCCCTCGGTGGTGCCGCCCTTGCGGACGTTGGCCTGGAACTGCGCGAGGTACACCAGGTAGGCGAGGACGGCTCCCAGCATCGCGCCGACGATCTGACCCAGCAGATACACCCAGACCTTGCCCCATGCACCGGTGTCCACGGCGATGCCGATGGTGACCGCGGGATTGAGCTGGCCACCGGAGAGGGGAGCGGCCGTGTACGCGCCCGCGAGGACGCCGAAGCCCCAGCCGAACGCGATGACGACCCAGCCGGAGGCCCGCGCCTTGGAGTACCTGAGGGTGACGGCGGCGCAGACACCCGCGCCGAAAAGGATCAGGATCGCGGTGCCGATGACCTCGCCGACGAAAATGTCTCCGTTGCTCATGGCGGCTCCCTTGGCGCCGGTGGGGCGCTCGGCCCCGGCCTCAGTGCAGGAAAGTTCATGGCGACTTCAGCCGCGCACGGAGCCCCGCGCCCCGCCCGGCGTCCGTGACGAGCGTGCCGTCGCAGCCGTATCGCCAGGAACGGACGGGCCGTGGAACAGGGCAGACCTGTGGCGCAGTGCCTGATAACGCCGAGAATGTACGGCGATGTCGGCCGACACCGGGAAGTGTTCACCGGCACCACGGGGGCGTCAAGGTTGCCGACGGCGACGGTGACAGCGCCCCACCCGACGGCCCCGCCGTTGCTGCCGGGATCCAACGGACATGTACCGGACGGACGTTCACCACCCTGGCTCGGCGGCCGCGTACCCGGCCTGCGCCGTCGCCGTCCCCTGACCCCGCCGGACCTCGTGACCGGGCAGCCCGGCGCGTCCCAGCACCCAGCTCGCGCCGTGCAGCGCCTTGGCCGCCTTCTTCAGCGGAGCGAGGTGCGCGGCGGCCTGGCGGTGGTCGCCCACGCTTCCCGGCGCGCACACGACGGTCGCCAGGGAGAGCGTGACGGGCCGGCCTCCCGCCGACCAGGGCGCGTCGAGCACGGCGGCGACCAGCGGATCGAGCGCCTCCTCCTCGGCCAGCACCAGGAAGTCGTCTCCGCCGATGTGCCCCACGCGCGCGTGCCCCGACACTGCGTGCAGCAGGGCTCGCCCCACCGACCGGATCAGCTCGTCCCCCGCGGCGAACCCGGCACCGTCATTGACCTGCTTGAAGTGGTCGATGTCCAGCCAGCTGAGCGCGAACGTCCGGCCGTCCGCGATCCACCGGTTCACCTCGCCCGTGATCGCATCCGAACCGGGAAGCCGGGTCAGCGGATTGAGTCCGGCCGCCTCCTCGACCCGGCTCTCGGCCAGCGCCCGCACCAGGTCCGCGAGTCGTACGACACCTACGCACCGCCCGCGCCGGTCGACCACCGCGACATCGTCCGAGGTCCGGTCCCGGCCGCCGACCGCGACGACGTCCAGCACCTCCCAGGCGGTGGCGTCGACCCCGACCGTACGGGGGGCGTCCCCCAGTTTGAAGGCCGGCCGGTCGGCGTACAGGGCGTGCCCGTAGCGGCCGGACATCGACAGCAGGAACCGGGAGCGGTGCACCGACCGCACGGGCCGGCCGGCCTGGTCCACCAGCAGCACACCGGAGACATCCGGCGATCCGGTCAGCAGCGCGCGCACCTGCCCCGCCGGAGCGGTCACCGGCAGTACGGCGGCCGGGCGCACGAACTCCCGCACCGACGGCCCGGACCGGGGCACGCCGACGGCGCCGGGGGAGCGGGGCGGAACGTATACGTCCGCGGCGGGGATCCGGGCCGGCGGAGCGAACAGCTCGCCCTGGGCCAGCTGCGCCCCGGCCGACAGCGCCGCCGCGCACTGCAGTTCGGTCTCGACCCCCTCCACCGCGACCAGGGCGCCCAGCTCCTCGCACAGCGTGCGCATCGCCCGTACCGCGGGCGGCCGGGACAGCAGCGAGGCGTCGAGTTTGACCAGGTCGGGGGAGAGGTCGGTGAGCAGCCGAAGCGGCATGTCACCGTCGCCGATGCCGTCCGCGCTGATCCGGAACCCCTGCTCGCGCAGCGCCGCCACCGCCTCCAGCAGGGCCTGTTGCGGCACGTGCGTGCAGGGCGGAACCACGTCGAGCGTCACCTCCCAGGGCATCCGCCCGGCCGCGCGCACGGCGTCGTGCAGCGGGGTCAGGCCGCCGAGGTCGGCGAGGGTGGCCGCGAACACGTTGAGGTGCAGCGGCAGCAGAGTCTCCTTGCGTGTGGCGGCGCGCAGCGCCAGCACTGCCAGTTTCCCGTCGAGTTCCGGGTCCCGGCGGGCCTCGGCCAGGATGTCACCGGTCTCCGGGCGGGCGAGTGTCTCCAGTGCGGCGACCGCGCCCGTCCTGAGGTTGACCACCGGCTGGAAGGCGAAGCGGAGAGTGTCCGTCCAGGAGTGCACGGGAGCATGATGGCGCCGCCCGAGGGCGCTCAGGCCCAGTTCATGAGACGTTCACGCAGCATTCCGGGGTGATCACACAGCGTGGGCGGTCTCCGTAGCCACTGGTGCGGGCTACACGGGAGTCCGGGTTCGTCTGCGTCACCTCACCGCGATCACCGCCGAACCGTGCCCGAAAAGCCCCTGGTTGACGGAGATCCCCACCTGTGCCCCGGCGATCTGCCGTTCGCCTGCCGTGCCTCTCAGCTGCCAGGTCAGCTCGCACACCTGGGCGATGGCCTGGGCCGGCACCGCCTCCCCGAAGGAGGCAAGACCGCCACTGGAGTTGACGGGTATCCGGCCGCCCGGGGCCGTCGCGCCCTCCCGCAGGAGCTTGGCTCCCTCACCCTCGCCGCACAGCCCGAGATCCTCGTACCACTGCAGTTCCAGTGCGGTGGACAGGTCGTAGACCTCGGCGAGGGACAGGTCCTCGGGGCCGGTGCCCGCCTCCTCGTAGGCCGCCCGGGCGATGGAGGACCGGAAGGTCTCGCCGGGGGGCTGCACGGCGAGCGCCGAGTCCGTGGCGATGTCCGGGAGGTCCAGCACCGTGTTGGGGAAGCGGGGGGTCACCGTCGACACCGCCCGGATCCGCACCGGCCGGGCGACACCGTGCCGGTGTGCGAAGTCCAGGCTGGAGAGCACCAGGGCCGCGGCACCGTCGGAGGTGGCGCAGATGTCGAGCAGCCGCAGTGGGTCGGCGACCATCGCGGACGCGGCGACCTCCTCGGCGGTGACCCGCTTGCGGTAGCGCGCGTACGCGTTGAGCGCGCCCATGGCGGCGTTCTTCACCTTCACCAGGGCGAAGTCCTCCGGTGTGTCCCCGTGCACCGCCATCCGCCGCCGCGCGTACAGCCCGAAGTACGTCGGATTCGTCGCGCCCAGCAGACGGAAGCGCAGCCAGTCCGGATCCTCGGGGCGCTCCCCGCCGGCCGGCCGGAAGAACCCCTTGGGCGCCGCGTCCGCCCCCACGACCAGGACGACGTCCGCGAGCCCGGCGAGGATCTGCGCCCGTGCCGCGGCGATCGCCTGCGCCCCGGAGGCGCAGGCCGCGTACACACTGGTGACCCTGGCCCCCTGCCAGCCCAGGGCCTTGGCGAACGTCGCTCCCGCCACATACCCGGGATAACCGCCGCGCACCGTGTCCGCGCCCACGACCGAGCCGACGTCGCGCCAGGCGACACCGGCGTCCGCGAGCGCCGCGCGGGCGGCGGTCGTCCCGTACTCCACGAAGGGGCGTCCCCATTTGCCCCATGGGTGCATGCCCGCGCCGAGCACCGCCACGTCCATCGTTACGCCCTCACCCCCGTCGGCCGCCAGTGCCAGGTCGTCCAGGTCGTCTCCGCGTCCTCGTGGAGCACGCCGGGGACGACCTCCACCTCCATGCCCACCGTCAGATCGGCGACGGTGACCCCGGGAGCCGCCTGCCCCAGCACCACGATCCGCTCTGCCGCCAGCTCCACCGCGATCAACGCGTACGGCTCCCACGGAAGTTCCGGATTGCTCACATAGGGTGACGGAGGGCGGTAACGGCTATCCGTATACGACCAGATTCGCCCGTTCTTGGACAGTGGCACCTCCTCCAGTGAGTCACTGTCGCAGTGCGGGTTGCGGCAGTGCACGTCCTCGCGCGGGAAGAACACCGTGCCGCAGGACGGGCAACGGGTGCCCAGGAGCCGGAAGTCGTCCCCCTCGCCGGTGAACCAGCCGGCGGCCGCGGGTGTGCGTGTGTGCGGCAAGACCTCTCCTCACCACGTTTCTGACGAAGCGTCAGGAGTGTGCCACGGGCAGCCGGAAAAGGGCAGGGCGTCCACCTCGACCGAACGCATGCCGAGGGCGCCGCAGGGCAATCTCATCCGATCGCTTCCCGGCCGGAACGCATACCTGATACATGCAGGAACATGACACGACTCACCCGTGCGGTCCGCGGTCTCGTCACCGCCCTCGCCGCCCTGCTGGCCGTGACCGTCTCCTCCGCCGCCGCCCAGGCGAAGCAGGAGCCCAGAGCGCCGAAGGACTTCGTCGCCCTGTCCACCGTGGACCCGTCGATCATCCAGGAGATGCGCTACTTCACGCCGCACAACTTCGTCGGCGAACGCATCGACGGCTACGAGCAACCGATCTGCATCCTCACCCGCCCGGCGGCACTGGCCCTGCACAGGGCCCAGCTGAAGCTGCTGCGCAAGGGCTACACCCTCAAGGTGTACGACTGCTACCGGCCGCAGCGCGCCGTGAACCACTTCGTCCGCTGGGCGGAGGACCTCGGCGACCAGGCGATGAAGGGCGAATTCTACCCGCATGTCGACAAGACCCGTCTGTTCGAGGACGGTTACATCGCGAAGAAATCCGGCCACAGCCGTGGCTCGACCATGGACCTCACGATCGTGAAGCT
The DNA here is from genome assembly GCF_044546895.1 of Streptomyces sp. NPDC053069. Lineage (NCBI taxonomy): Bacteria > Bacillati > Actinomycetota > Actinomycetes > Kitasatosporales > Streptomycetaceae > Streptomyces > Streptomyces sp. NPDC053069. Next base: position 317,590 of record NZ_JBITZN010000010.1, read on the forward strand.
CCCCGCGAGGCCGACCCGGCCCTACCACCCCGGAGAGCCGCTCGTGCCCTGTTACGCACCCAAAGACGAGCGTTTCCCTGACAACTCTGTCGACATGGGCACGGGATTCGACTGCTTCGACACTCTGGCGCACACGCTCGATCCGCGTATCCAGGGCGAACAGCGCGCCAACCGGCTGTTGCTCAAGAGCACCCTGGAGGGCCTCGGATTCGTGAACCTCGCCGAGGAATGGTGGCACTTCACGTACCAGCCCGAGCCCTATCCGGACACCTACTTCGACTTCCCCGTGTCCTGGAAGTCGCTCATCAGCAGGCACTGAGCCGCCTGCGGAAGACGTCCCTCTTCTGATCGGATACAGTCCGCGCGTGTCCGAAACTCAGCACTCGACTGCCAACTTCGCACCGGACTCCCACTGTTCGAGCTGCGGATCGCCCTATGGAGAGGGCGTTTCCGGCTGGCCGCGCACCTGCCCGTCGTGCGGAACCGCCGCCTACCGCAACCCGCTGCCGGTCGCGATCGCGCTCCAGCCCGTGTACGACACCAAGGGCACGGCCCTGGTCGTGATCACCCGGACCGTCGCCCCCGCGCGCGGAGGCACGGCACTGCCCGGCGGTTACATCGACGACCGGGAGGACTGGAAGCAGGCCGTCGTACGCGAACTCAAGGAGGAGACCGGCATCGACGCGGCCGCACGCGACGTACGGCTCGTGGACGCCATGAGCTCGCCCGACGGCCACCTGCTGCTGTTCGGACTCCTCCCGGAGCGTCCGGTGGAGGGCCTCCCGCCCTCCGACCGCACGGACGAGACCGAGGGCTGGCAGCTGCTGCGCAGGCCCGAGGAACTCGCCTTCCCGCTGCACACCGTGGCCGTACGGGCCTGGTTCGAGGGCCGGTACCTCTAGGGGGTGTCGTTTGGATCATCCCGGCGTCGCGGGGTCTGGCCGCGCAACGGCGCCGCACGCGAAAAGCGGCACATCGCGGCGACTCCGGCGCAACGCCTGGCCTCGCGGCTCAGCCGAGTCCCCGGACCCGCACCGGGTAGGGCGGCTCGGCGGAGCCGTCCTCCCGCTCCCGGGTGACCGCCACCCCACGGCCCTGCCGGCGGACGACGTAGCGTTCGATCTCCGGTTCGTCCCAGCCGTCGCCGGGGTCCGGCACGACGAGGCCGCCTCCCGTACGCCCACGCGCGGGTGCCCACACCTCCAGCTCAAGGCCGCCGTCGGCACCGCGCACGGGGATGACCGCGCCCCCGCGCGCGAACACCGGTATCCGCGACAGCGGCGCGTCGACGAGGACCTGTCCCGGTCCTTCGTAGGCCCGCTCCGTCACCGTGTCGTACCAAAGGCCCCGCGGCAGCTGCACCGCCCGCCGGTCGGCGCCCGGGTCCAGCACCGGAGCCACCAGCAGACCGTCCCCGAGCAGAAACGTGTCCTCGCACTCGCGCAGCGCCCGGTCCTCCGGAGCCCCCCACCACAACGGCCGCACATACGGCGCACCGGTGCGCCGCGCCAGATGCGCCAGGGTCACGAAGTACGGCAGCAGCCGCCGCCGCTCCAGCAGCGCCACGCGCGCGTGCTCCAGCACCTCCGCACCGAACTCCCAGGGCTCCCTGCGCCCCGCCCGCAGACTCGCATGCGTGCGGAACAGCGGCAGAAACGCACCGAGCTGGAACCACCTCAGATACAACTCGGGCGACGGACTGCCGTCGTAACCGCCCACGTCCGGACCCGAGTACGGCACCCCGCACAGGCCGAGCCCCAGCACCAGCGACAACGATGCCCGCAGACCCGGCCAGCCCGTCGCCACGTCCCCGGACCAGGTGCCCCCGTAACGCTGCATCCCCGCCCAGCCCGAGCGGGAGAACAGGAAGGGCCGCTCCTGGCGCGACAGCCGGCGCAACCCCTCGTAAGCGGCACGGGCCATGCAGAGCGCGTACACGTTGTGCGCCTCCCGGTGGTCGCCCCCGCGCCCCTCCAAGACGTGCCGCGCCGAACGCGGCAACGTCGGTTCCCCGAAGGCGTTGAACGACGTCGGCTCGTTCATGTCGTGCCAGAACCCCGCGAAGCCCTGCCCCAGACGCTCCTCGTACAGCCCGCCCCACCACGCGCGCACACGCGCGTGCGTGAAGTCCGGGAAGACCGACTCCCCGGCCCACACCACACCCCGCACCTCGCGCCCCGAGGCGTCCCGCACGAACGCGTCCACGGCCGAACCACCGTCGTACACGGCGTTGCCCGGCGCGGCCCGCACAGCCGGATCGACGATCGACACCAGCCGGATGCCGTCCCGTCGCAGCTCGTCGGCGAGTTGGGGCAGCTTCGGGAAACGATCCTGGTCGACGGTGAACACCTGGTGGTCGTCGAAGTGGTCGATGTCCAGATGCACGGCGTCCAGCGGCAGACCGCGCTCCTGGTACCCCGTGACGATCCGGCGCACCTCCTGCTCGCTGCCGAAGCCCCACCGCGCGTGATGGTGGCCGAGCGCCCACGACGGCGGCAGCGCGGGCGCCCCGGTCAGCGAGGCCCAGGTGTGCAGCACGCGCGCGGGCGTGCCCACCATCACCCAGCAGCGCAGCGGACCGCCGTCCATCCGCACCTCGCAGCGCCCCGTCCGGTCGTGCCCGGACCCGGCGCCCTCCTCACCCTCCCGCAGCACCACCGTGCCGTCCCAGGTGCTGTCGTGGAAGACCAGATGCGTGCCGGCGTCGGCCACCACCAGCTGCACCGGCATCGTCAGATACAGCGGATCGTCACCGGGGCCGAAGGCCCGCCCCGGATCGGTGTTCCACAGCCGGTACGTGCCGTCCCTCAGCCGGGGCCCCGACGCCCGGCCGCCCAGACCGAAGAAGCGGGCGTCCGCCGCCACCTCCGACCGCTGCATCCACCGAGCCGTGCCCCCGCCGACCGGCTCCCACCAGCGCGGCGGCAGATCCCGCCGCAGGGTCACTCCGCCGGGCGTGCACACCTCCACCGCACCGTGCCGCGAGACGATGACCGTCACACGCTCGGCGACCACACGCCAGCCACCCTCCTTGTCCGGCTCCAGCACCGCCCGCGCATCAGGCTCCGGACAGCCCCCCGCGAGCGCGTACGAGGGCTGCGGACCGGCCCCGTCCCAGCCCCAGAACACCGCCCCGTTCACCGCAACGGTGATCCGCAGCTCGGACCGGCCGAACCGGATCAGCCCGCCACCCGGCCCCGGCTCCACCCCCTCCACCTGACCCGGCACCCGCGCCCGCTCGGCACCCCGCCGCGGTAGCCCGGCGGCATCGATACGCCTCCTGCGCCATGCGGCCCGTACGGTACGCAACCCCCGAGCCGCCCTCCCCGAACCGACCACACTCACCGAACGCACCAGGTCACGACCGTCCATGCTGCTCACCCTGCCACTGAGCACCCCACGCGCGTGTGTCGTTCAACTGCCGTTCACCCGTGCTGGGACCACATCTTCACGACACGGACTATGTGGGGCGCACCCTGGTGTAGAAGTCGATCACATGGCATCGTCCCTGTCAGCCGCGTCACGCGCACACCCCAGCCCGTGCGCGGACCGACGCACACGACGCGCACAGCCCGGGAGCCGCCCCATGTCGACCGCGAACCCCCAGCCGCTCTGGCAGCCCGATCCCGCGCGGATCGCCCAGGCCCGCATCACCCAGTTCCAGGCATGGGCCGCCGAGCACCACGGCGCCCCGGCCGAAGGCGGCTACCCCGCCCTGCACCAGTGGTCCGTCGACCAGCTGGACACCTTCTGGAAGGCCGTCACGGAGTGGTTCGACGTACGCTTCTCGACGCCCTACGCGCGCGTGCTCGGCGACCGCACCATGCCCGGCGCCCAGTGGTTCCCCGGAGCCACCCTCAACTACGCCGAGCACGCCCTGCGCGCCGCAGCCGACCGCGCGGACGAACCCGCCCTGCTGTACGTGGACGAAACCCACGAACCGCGCCCCGTGACCTGGTCCGAGCTGCGCCGCCAGGTCGGCTCCCTCGCCGCCGAACTCCGCGCCCTCGGGGTACGCCCCGGCGACCGCGTCAGCGGCTACCTGCCCAACATCCCGCAGGCCGTCGTCGCCCTCCTCGCCACGGCCGCCGTAGGCGCCGTCTGGACCTCCTGCGCCCCCGACTTCGGCGCCCGCAGCGTCCTCGACCGCTTCCAGCAGGTCGAACCCGTCGTCCTGTTCACCGTCGACGGCTACCGCTACGGCGGCAAGGAGCACGACCGCCGCGAGATCGTCACCGAGCTGCGCCGCGAGCTGCCCACCGTGCGCGCCGTCGTCCACATCCCGCTGCTCGGCACCCAGGCACCCGAGGGCGCCCTGGAGTGGTCGGCGCTGACGGCCGGGAACACCGAGCCCCTCTTCGAGCAGGTCCCGTTCGACCACCCCCTGTGGGTGCTGTACTCCTCCGGCACCACCGGCCTGCCCAAGGCCATCGTCCAGTCCCAGGGCGGCATTCTCGTCGAACACCTCAAACAGCTCGGCCTGCACTGCGACCTCGGCCCCGAGGACCGTTTCTTCTGGTACACCTCCACCGGCTGGATGATGTGGAACTTCCTCGTCTCCGGCCTGCTCACGGGCACGACGATCGTCCTGTACGACGGCAGCCCCGGCTACCCCGACACCGGCGCCCAATGGCGGATCGCCGAACGCACCGGAGCCACCCTGTACGGCACCTCCGCCGCCTACGTCATGGCCTGCCGCAAAGCCGGCGTCCACCCCGCACGCGACCACGACCTGTCCGCGGTGAAGTGCGTCGCCACGACCGGCTCGCCGCTGCCGCCCGACGGCTTCCGCTGGCTGCACGACGAGGTCCGGGACGACCTGTGGATCGCCTCCGTCAGCGGCGGCACCGACGTCTGCTCCTGCTTCGCCGGCGGCGTACCGACGCTCCCGGTCTACACGGGCGAACTCCAGGCCCCCGGCCTCGGCACCGACCTGCAGGCCTGGGACCCCAGCGGCAAGCCCCTCATCGACGAGGTCGGCGAACTGGTCGTCACCAACCCCATGCCCTCCATGCCGATCCGCTTCTGGAACGACCCCGACGGCAGCCGCTACCACGACAGCTACTTCGACACCTACCCCGGCGTCTGGCGGCACGGCGACTGGATCACGGTCACCTCGCGCGGCACCGTGATCATCCACGGCCGCTCCGACTCCACCCTCAACCGGCAGGGCGTGCGCATGGGCTCGGCCGACATCTACGAAGTCGTCGAGCGGCTGCCCGAGATCAAGGAAACCCTGGTCATCGGCATCGAGCAGCCCGACGGCGGCTACTGGATGCCACTGTTCGTACACCTCGCGCCCGGCGCCGTCCTCGACGAGGCCCTCCTGCACCGCATCAAGCAGACCATCCGCGAACAACTGTCACCGCGCCACGTCCCCGACGAGATCATCGAGGTCCCCGGCGTCCCGCACACCCTCACCGGCAAGCGCATCGAGGTCCCGGTCAAGCGCCTCCTCCAGGGCACCCCCCTCGAAAAGGCCGTCAACCCCGGCTCCATCGACAACCTCGCCCTGCTCGGCTTCTACGAGGAACTCGCCCGCAAACGCGCCTGAACCTCCGCCGAGCCGATCCTCCGCAGGCGGCCTCGGACTCGCCCAGCACAACGGTGAAGTCCGAGGCCGGCCGCACCGCGCCGGCCGTCACCGGATGGGCGACCGCCGCCGGCGCCGGCCCGTTGTCAGTGCCGCCGGTTACGGTGAGTGAGCATTGATCGACTGCGCACTTTGGGGGAAACATGGCGCACACCGACCACCAGACCATGCGACGCGTCCTGCGCCGCGAGATCGCCGGCACCATCGGGCTGCTCACCGACGAACACGACTTCCGCGCCATGCGGCGCTACCGCAGCTTCACCTTCGACGACCACGCGACCTATCTCCAGCAGGTCGAGGCCGTCCTCAAGGACCGCGCCGACGAGGGCTCCCACACCACACTCGCCCTGTTCGACCCGCAGGACTACGCCGCCTACTGCGCGGAAGCCGGCCTCGACCCCGAAGCCCCGGCGAGCCGAACCTGCTTCACCGCAGAACTCGCAGCCACGGGCCCCACCATCCCCTACGACGGCCGGCCCCTCGCCGCGCTCGTACCCGCCCTGGTGGACGAAGCCGTACGGCAGGCGACGTGGGAGTACGCCACCACCCTGCTGACCCGACTCGGACCCTGCCCCACCTGCGGCGAGGACATCGGCAGGGCGGGCTTCACCCGCGCCTCCGACCTCCTGTGCCGCATCCTCGACACCGCCCCACCCGGCGACCGCCACCTCGTGTGCAGCGTCTCCGGACCACCGGACACCCTGGTCTCCGTACTCCACGGCGACCAGGACGGCCACGGCACCACCCGACTCGACGAGGCAGAGGCGCTGGAATTCACCAGCGTCCTCGCACTCGGCCTCGCGACCCGCAGCCCCGGCGGCCTCGTCCTGCGCACCAGCGCCCCGGGCACGCCCGACCGCGTCTACGGCTGGCGACTGCGGGCCGGCGCCCTGGAACCGCTCACCGCATCCGAAGTGTTCGACGCCTACTGCACCGACGTCGAATCCGGCGACATCATCTCCCCGGAGTCCGGCGTCGACTACTGCGAGCCCCCCGACCTCGGAGATGAGAGCGCGACACCGGGCCACCGGCACTGAACGAGCCGACGCGTCGAACGCACTGATCACCGGGGCCGACAGGGCGAACGCATCAGGGGCGCCCCACCCGAAGGCGGGACGCCCCTGAACCGACCACATCGGATGCGCCCGTACGACTACTCCCCGGACAGCACCGCCTGAGCCGCGCCGCGCGCCTCCTCGGCGCTGTCCGCGGCACGCGCGGCCGCCGCCGCCCGCTCGCACTGCGCCAGCGTGTACTTCGCCAGCGTCGCCCGGACATAAGGAATCGACGCCGCACCCATGGACAAGGAGGTGACACCCAGACCGGTCAGCACACAGGCCAGCAGCGGGTCGGACGCGGCCTCGCCGCACACGCCGCAGCTCTTGCCCTCGGCCTTGGCCGCCTCCGCGGACAGGGCGACCAGATCGAGCAGCGCCGGCTGCCACGGGTCCTGAAGCCGGGACACCGCACCGACCTGCCGGTCAGCCGCGAACGTGTACTGAGCGAGATCGTTCGTCCCCAGCGACAGGAACTCGACCTCCTGAAGGATCGAACGCGCCCGCAGCGCCGCCGACGGGATCTCCACCATCGCGCCGAACTTGGCCTGCAGCCCCGCCGCACGGCACGCGTCCGCGAACGCCCTGGCGTCCGTGCGGTCCGCCACCATGGGCGCCATGACCTCAAGGTAGACGGGCAGACCCTCGGCGGCCTTCGCCAGCGCGGTCAGCTGCGTGCGCAGGATCTCGGGGTGGTCCAGCAGGGTCCGCAGACCCCGCACACCCAGCGCGGGGTTCGGCTCGTCGGCCGGAGTCAGGAAGTCCAGCGGCTTGTCCGCCCCGGCGTCCAGCACCCGCACGACCACACGACCCTCGGGGAAGGCCTCCAGCACCTGCCGGTAGGCCTCCACCTGCTTCTGTTCGGAAGGAGCGTTCTTGCTGTCGTCCAGGAACAGGAACTCGGTACGGAACAGACCGACACCCTCCGCCCCGGCCTCCACGGCAGCCGGCACGTCCACCGGGCCGCCCACGTTGGCCAGCAGCGGCACCTTGTGACCGTCCGCCGTCGCACCCGGTCCGGTCGAGGCGGCCAGCGCGGCCCTGCGCTCGGCGGCAGCGGCCACCAGCTGCGCCTTCTTCTCCTCGGTCGGGTTCACGAAGATGTCGCCGGTACTGCCGTCGACGGCGATCACGGTCCCCTCGGCCAGCTCACCCACACCCGGCAGCGCCACGACCGCCGGCACACCCAGCGCCCGCGCCAGGATCGCGCTGTGACTGGTCGGTCCGCCCTCCTCGGTCACGAAACCCAGCACCAGAGACGGGTCCAGCAGCGCGGTGTCAGCCGGAGCAAGATCCCGCGCCACGAGCACATAGGGCTGGTCACTGTCCGGCACGCCCGGCATCGGAACGCCCAGCAGCCGCGCGACGATACGATTCCGCACGTCATCCAGGTCGGCCACCCGACCGGCGAGGTACTCACCGGCACCGGCCAGCAGCTCCCGGTACGCAGCGAACGCGTCGTACACCGCACGCTCGGCCGTGCTGCCGACGGCGATCCTCCGGTCCACGTCCGCCATCAGCTCGGGGTCCTGGGCCATCATGGCCTGCGCCTCGAGCACGGCCTGGGCCTCACCACCCGCCAGATTGCCGCGCGCCATCAGATCGGCGGCGACGGCGTCCACGGCCTGGCGAGCCCGCCCCTGCTCCCGCTCGGCCTCCTCGGCGGGGATCTGCTTCGCGGGCGGCTCCAGCACCGCCGTACCCATGTGCCGAACCTCGCCGATGGCCACGCCATGGCTCACGCCGACGCCTCGCAGCGTTGTCTCCATCTCACCCGTCTCCGATAGTGCGGCGGGTTCCGCCGCCGTGATGGTTGTCCTGTTCGCCGTCCTGCGACGGCCGTGCCGTCAGTGCCAGGAGAAGAGGCTGTCGCCGGCCTTCACGTCACCGCTGTCACGGAGGTCGGAGAGGGACTCGGCCGTGGCTTCGAGCGCGACGACGGGGCAGACCGGGGACTTGCCGGCGGCCTCGACGGCAAGGGGGTTCCAGCGCACGACGGCCTGACCTCGCGCCACGGTGTCGCCCTTGTTGACGAGCAGCTCGAAACCCTCGCCGTTGAGCTGCACCGTGTCGATACCGAGGTGGGTGAGCACGCCGTGCCCGCTCTCGTCCACCACGACGAAAGCGTGCGGGTGCAGGGAGATGATCACGCCGTCAACGGGCGCCACGGCCTCGGAGGGCTCACGCACGGGGTCGATCGCGGTACCCGGGCCGACCATGGCCCCGGAGAAGACCGGATCCGGCACTTCGGCCAGTCCGATGGCACGTCCAGCAACAGGGGACGTCACGGTGGTCATGGGAAGCCTCCAAGGAGTGGAGCTGCGCACTGAGCAGCAGCGTATGTCATGTGAAGTGGCGGTTCCGTATGGAAGCTAGCAGCTAGTGGTCTAGACCACCAACCCGATGGATTTGCACCGCCTTCGAGGCCCCGTGTACAGTCGTACTCCTGCTTGGGACGGAGAGTCGCGAAAGCGCCTTCATCCGGCAGGACCCAAACTCGTCAGATCCTACTTTCGGATCCGCTTCTGCATGTTCGCAGAAGGGTGGTCAGAGAGACGGAAAAACCCTGGTAGAGTTTGAAACACCGAAGGGAAGCGCCCGGAGGAAAGCCCGAGAGGGTGAGTACAAAGGAAGCGACCGTTCCTTGAGAACTCAACAGCGTGCCAAAAATCAACGCCAGATATGTTGATACCCCGTCTACCGGATCCTTCCGGTGACGAGG
>NZ_JBITZN010000011.1:0-243348 GCF_044546895.1 Streptomyces sp. NPDC053069
AGACTTCCTGCACACCTACAACCACCATCGCTGCCACACAGCACTCGGAGGCCAGCCACCGATCAGCCGTGTGAACAACGCTTCAGGTCAATACACCTAGGGCGTGCCGGCCGGCCTGATCCGGACGACACCCCCTAGACCGCCCGCAGGACCGTGACCACCGCCGCCCCGCCCAGCCCGATGTTGTGCGCGAGACCCACCCGCGCGCCCGGCACCTGCCGCTGCCCCGCCGTGCCGCGCAGCTGCCACACCAGCTCGGCCGTCTGGGCCAGCCCGGTCGCGCCCAGCGGATGCCCCTTGGAGATCAGCCCGCCCGACGGGTTCACCACCCAGCGGCCGCCGTATGTCGTGGCACCGGATTCGACCAGCTTCCCGGACTCCCCCGGGGCGCACATGCCGAGCGCCTCGTACGTCAGGAGTTCGTTGACCGAGAAGCAGTCGTGCAGCTCGATCACGTCCACGTCGTCGATGCCGAGCCCGGCGCGCTCGTACGCCTGCCGGGTCGCGTCCCGGGACATGGGCTGCCCGACGACGTCGATGCAGGACCCGGACGCGAAGGACTCGCCGGTGTCCGTGGTCATGGCCTGCCCGGCGATCTCCACGAGACCGGTGGGACCGTGCCGCGAGGCGAACCGCTCGGACACCACCACGGCCGCCGCCGCGCCGTCCGAGGTCGGCGAGCACTGGAGCTTGGTCAGCGGCCGGTGGACCGTGCGGGAGGCAAGGACGCCGGCGACGTCGTACACGTCCCGGAACTGGGCGTAGGGGTTGTGCGCGGAGTGCCGGTGGTTCTTGGCGGCGACCGCGGCGAGCTGTGCCTCGGTCGTGCCGTACCGCTCCATGTGTTCGCGGGCCGCGGCACCGAAGATCTGCGCGGTGGGCGGGGCCTGCTCGAAGCCGTGCCGGGCGGCCATGACGCCGTAGTGCCGGGCCACGGGAGACGTCGTGAAGTCCCCGCCGTCCGCCCCTGCCCCGAGCGCGCCCTTCTTCATCTTCTCGAAGCCCAGCGCGAGCACGCAGTCGGCCGCGCCGCCCTCCACGAGCTGCCGGGCGAGCATCAGTGCGGTCGCGCCGGTCGCGCAGTTGTTGTTGACGTTGTAGACGGGGATGCCGGTCAGGCCGAGTTCGTAGGCGGCGCGCTGGCCCGCGGTCGAGGGCTGGAAACAGTACCCCACGGGAACGTGTTCCACGTCCTCGTACACGACCCCCGCGTCCGCCAGCGCCGCACCGCCGGCCTCACGCACCATGTCCCAGTACTGCCACTGACGGGTCTCGGGCTTCTCGAACCTGGTCATCCCGACCCCGGCTACATAGGCCTTCATGGCGCGCAGACTAGAACTCGTTCCACCAATGAACCAGAGGTGATGGTACGTCAGATCCCCATGAGATGGTCAAGAATTCATTAGAGGCCCGAAGCAACGGAATAGTTGCCTGTGCATACGAGGTTTACCCGGCACTCATGTACACGGGAGGCCTCACTCAATGACCCACACGACGACCGACCAGCCGCCCCGGAGGGCGAGCGGCGCCGTGGTCCCGGTGCTCGCCTTCGCGGGCATCGTCGTCGCGGTGATGCAGACCCTGCTCGTGCCGGTCATCAAGGACCTGCCGCAGCTGCTGGACACCGCCCCCTCCAACGCCACCTGGGTGCTGACCTCGACCCTGCTGTCCGGCGCCGTCGCCACCCCGATCATGGGCCGGCTCGGCGACCTCTACGGCAAGCGGCGGATGCTGATACTCAGCCTCGCCGTGATGGTGGTCGGCGCCCTGATCAGCGCGCTCACCAGCCAGCTGCTCGTCATGATCGTCGGCCGTACCCTGCAGGGCTTCGCCATGGGCGCGATCCCGCTCGGCATCGGCCTGATGCGCGACATGCTGCCGCGCGAGAAGCTCGGCTCGGCCATGGCGCTGATGAGCTCCTCGATCGGCGTCGGCGGCGGCCTCGCCCTGCCCGCCGCGGCCCTGGTCGCGCAGCACACGGACTGGCACGCCCTGTTCTACGGCGCCGCGGGCCTCGGCGCGCTCGCCATCGTCCTCACCCTCCTCGTCGTACCCGAGTCCCCGATGCGGGCCGAGGGGTCCTTCGACCTGCTCGGCGCGCTCGGCCTGTCCACCGGTCTGGTCCTGCTCCTGCTGCCGATCACCAAGGGCAGCGACTGGGGCTGGTCGTCGGGCACGACGCTCGGTCTGTTCGCCGCGTCGGTCGTGGTCCTCGTCCTGTGGGGCCTGTACGAGCTGCGCGCGCCGGCACCCCTGGTCGACCTGCGCACCACCGCCCGCCCGGCCGTCCTCTTCACCAACCTCGCGTCGATCATGGTCGGCGTGGCGTTCTACGTCGTCTCGCTGGTCCTGCCCCAGCTGCTCCAGCTGCCGAAGGCCACCGGCTACGGCCTCGGCCAGTCCATGGTCGTCGCCGGTCTGTGCGTCGCCCCGCTGGGCCTGACGATGATGTTCACGGCGCCGGTCTACGCCCGCCTGTCCGCCAAGTACGGCCCGAAGACCACCCTCATCATCGGCCTGCTGATCATCGCGCTCGGCTACGGCGGCGGCCTCGGCCTGATGGACGCGGCCTGGCAGACGATCGTCACGTCCGTGGTCCTCGGCGCCGGCATCGGCCTCGCCTACTCCTCGCTGCCCGCGCTGATCGTCGGCGCGGTGCCGGCCTCGGAGACCGGTGCGGCGAACGGCCTCAACACGTTGATGCGGTCCATCGGTACGTCGGTGTCCAGTGCCGTCATCGGCATGGTGCTGGCCAACACGGCGAACGACGTGGGCGGTGTCGCGATCCCGACCATGCACGGCTTCCGGGTGTCGTTCCTGATCGCCACGGCCGCGGTGGCGGTGGGGCTGCTGCTCGCGCTGTTCCTGCCGAGTGCTCGCCACGCGGCCCGGCAGGAGCACACGCAGCTCCGGGCCAGCAGCGAGGAGGACGCCGTGCTGGAGCAGGCGGAAGAGGTCCTGCGGGGCTTCAGGGGGCGGGTTCTCGGTGCCGACGGCGCGCCGGTCGCCCGGGCCAAGGTCACGCTGATCGACCGGCGGGGGCGGCAGGCGGGGGCGACCGTCTCCGACGAGGACGGCAGCTATGTGCTCGCGGTGCCGGCGCAGGGGGCGTATGTGCTGGCCGCGAAGGCCTCCGGCCATGGGCCGCTTGCTTCCTCCGCGACGCATTCCGGGGAGGAGCGGGCTGTCGAGCTGGATCTTTCGTTGCCTGGGGAAGTCGTCAGCGCCTAGAGCTCGGGGGGTCTGGCCGGTTCGCGGCTGTCCCGCCGTCGTGGCTGATCGCGCCGTTCCCCGCGCCCCGTTGGGGCGCCTACCGCACCCCCTGTCGAACAAGTGGGCAGGGGGTGCGGCAGCATGGGCCCCCGGAACAGACGTACGACTGGAAGGCCACCCATGACCGCCCCCGCCCCCAAGCCCGAGATTCTGGCCGCGTTCGAAGGGGCCAAGGGGTTCATGCCCGTGGACGAGGGGCTGGCCCTGTACGCCGCAGCGGTGGAGGCGGGGCGGCTGGGGCTGCCGCTGCTGGAAGTGGGCACCTACTGCGGGCGGTCCACCGTGCTGCTCGCCGACGCGGCCCGTGCGGCCGGGGTCACGGCACTGACCGTCGACCACCACCGGGGCAGCGAGGAGCAGCAGCCGGGCTGGGACTACCACGACCCGGAGACCGTGGACCCCGAGGTCGGGCTGATGGACACACTGCCGGCGTTCCGCCGGACGCTGTTCAGGGCGGGCCTGGAGGAGCACGTGGTCGCCGTCGTCGGACGCTCCCCGCAGATCGCGGCGATCTGGAACTCCCCGCTCGGCTTCGTGTTCATCGACGGCGGCCATACGGACGAGCACGCCACCGCCGACTACGAGGGCTGGGCCACCCATGTGGCCGAAGGCGGCTTCCTCGTCATCCACGACGTGTTCCCGCACCCCGAGGACGAGTTCACCGGGCAGGCGCCGTACCGGGTGTACCTACGGGCTCTGGAGTCGGGTGCGTTCACGGAGGTCTCGGCGACCGGCTCCCTGCGTGTCCTGCGGCGAACGCGCGCGGGCATCTGAGGCCCCGGTTAGAGTCACAGACGTGTCGTACCTAGGCCCGGAGTTCGATCCCCCGCAGCCCCGCCGGTCCCGCCGCCGCCCGCTGGCCGTGGCGCTCGCCGTGCTGGTGCCCGGTGCGCTGCTCGGGTGGGTGGCGTACGAGGCGGCCGGCGGCGGGGCCTCCGCCGCCCCGGGCGCCCGCGGCGGCTCCGCCGTGCCGGCCCCCGCGTCGACCTCGCCGTCGGCCCCGCCCGCTTCTCCTGCGGACGGCGGCAAGCGGGCCTCGGGGGCGGCGCCCGCGGACGGTCCGTTGAAGGGCAAGGTCGTCGTCGTCGACCCGGGGCACAACCCGGGGAACTTCCAGCACACGGCCGAGATCGGCCGTCAGGTGGACATCGGGACGAACTGGAAGGAGTGCGACACCACCGGGACGTCCACCAACGACGGTTACACCGAGGCCCAGTTCACCCTCGACGTCGCCCACCGGCTGCGCACGCTGCTGGAGCAGCAGGGTGCCACGGTGAAGCTGACCCGTGACGGCGACAGTCCGCCCTGGGGGCCCTGTGTGGACGAGCGGGCCCGGATCGGCAACGCCGCGCACGCCGACGCGGCCGTCTCCATCCACGCCGACGGCTCCGCCGAAGGCAACCGCGGCTTCCATGTGATCCTGCCGGGGTCGGTGCACGCCGGTGCCGCCGACACCCGCCCGATCGTCGACTCCTCGCACGACCTCGGTACGCGCATCGCCGGCACCTTCCTGCGCGACACCGGTGAGCCGCCGTCCAACTACGTGGGCGAAGGTACCGGTCTCGTCACACGTACGGACCTGGGCGGTCTCAATCTGTCAACGGTTCCGAAGGTGTTCATCGAGTGCGGCAACATGCGCGATAGCAAGGACGCGGCACTGCTGACCAGCGGAGCCTGGCGGCAGAAGGCTGCGCAAGGGATCTCTGAGGGAATCGTGAGTTTCCTGCACGCGTCCTGACCGGCGGGCGGAACCGGCCGGACAGGCGGATCTTGCGGGCGGTAGTGTCTACCGACGACGAGACGACTTACGAAGGACCTTTGAAGTGAATATCCGCTCCCTCACTAGAGGCGACGGCGTGGTGATCGGAGCAGCGGTGATGCTGTTCATCGCGTCGTTCCTCACCTTCCAGAGCTACTCCTTTTTCGGCGGCTCAACCAGCGGGAATGCGTGGGACGCCCTGGGCACGGGCCTGGGCATCTACATGGGCGCGGTGATCGGTGCCGTCCTCATCGTCGTCAACCGCTGTCTGCCGCAGCAGCGCAAGGTGCTCGGCCTCGACCTCGGCCAGACCGGCACCGCGTTCGGAGTGCTGGCGGCCTGGTCGCTGCTGTGGACGCTGATCGACACCCCGGACGGTGCCGACGCCGGCGCGGGCCTCATCCTCGGCTTCATCGCCGCTCTCGTCCTCGCGGGCGGCGCCATCGCCACCCCCCTGGTCCCGGCCCTGCAGGCCGCCCTGGTGCCGGCCCCCACGCCGGTCGCGCCGCAGCCCTACGGCGCCCAGCCGCCCGGTGGTTACGGCTACCCGGGTGCTCCGGCCCAGCCCTACGGCGGCCAGCCGCAGGCGGGTCAGCCCTTCGGGCAGCAGCCGCAGGGCGGGCCGGCGGCCCAGCCGGCCGCGGCCCAGCCGGGCCCCGCGGACTTCTCGCCGTTCTGGTTCGCCGTTCCGGTCGCCCGTCCCCTGTTCCCGGAGGACGGTTCGCCGAACCCGATCGCCGAACTGGCGCCGGGCACCTGGTACCTGGCCGTCGAGCAGCGCGGTGCCACGCTGGTCGCGCAGACCCAGGACGGCCGCCGCGGCGTGCTCCAGGACACCTCCGGCATCCAGCGCGGCTGACCGCCCGCACCTCGCCGCAGCGACGGCCCCTCACCCTTCCGGGTGCGGGGCCGTTGTCGTACAGTCGGCTCCCGACCAGTTGACTGACGGACCGTCAGGAGGCAGGACCATGCGGCTGGGTCTCGCACTCGGGTACTGGGGACGCGGTCCGGACGCCGGGCATGTCCCGCTCGCCCAGGAGGCGGAACGGCTCGGCTACGACTCCGTGTGGACGGCGGAGTCCTGGGGATCGGACGTCTTCACCCCGCTCACCTGGATCGCCGCGCACACCTCGACGATCAGGCTGGGCACGGCGGTTGCCCAGATGGCCGCGCGATCGCCGGCCACCACCGCGATGCACGCGCTCACCCTGGACCACCTCTCCGGCGGACGGATGCTGCTCGGGCTGGGCCTGTCCGGACCGCAGGTCGTGGAGGGGTGGTACGGTCGCCCGTTCCCCAAGTCGCCGCTGACCGCGACCCGGGAGTACGTGGACGTCGTACGGCAGGTGCTGCGGCGCGAGGCGCCGGCGCAGGCCGAGGGGCGGTTCCATCCGCTGCCCTACCGGGGCCCGGACGGCACGGGGCTCGGCAAGCCGCTGAAGTCGATCACGCATCCGCTGCGGCCCGGCCTCCCCGTCCTGCTCGGCGCCGAGGGACCGAAGAACGTGGCGCAGACACTCCGGATCGCCGACGGCTGGCTGCCGCTGTACTGGTCGCCGAGCCGGCCCGAGGTGTACGGGGACATGGTGCGCAAGGTGCCGGAAGGGTTCATGGTGGCTCCGCTGGCCCGGGTGAAGGTGTGCGACGACGTGGCCGAGGGGCTGCTGCCCGTGAAGGCCATGCTCGGGTTCTACATCGGCGGGATGGGCCACGCCTCCCGCAACTTCCACGCCGACCTCATGGCGCGCATGGGGTACGAGGAGGAGGCGCGGCGGATCCAGGAGCTGTTCCTCGCGGGGCGGCGAAAGGAGGCGGTGCTGGCCGTGCCGGACGCCTTCGCCGACGAGATCTCTCTGGTCGGCCCGCGGGAACGCATCGCCGAGCGGCTGGAGTTGTGGCGCCGGGGCCCGGTGACGGACCTCCTGGCGCTGTCACCGGACCCGCACACCCTCAGGGTGCTCGCGGAGCTGAACTCCGAGGGCACCCCCTAACTGCCCTTGGCGAGCTCGGACGCCGAGGGCACCTGGTCCCTGACCGGGGCGCCGGCGCTCGCACCCGCGTGCTTGACGTCGCCGATGACGTCGTTGAAGGAGGAGGCCGCGCCGGCGTCACCCTTGCGCAGCCTGGACGGCAGGTTCTTCAGGGCGTCGATGCCGGCGCCGAGCGGTGCGAGCGCCTTGGCGAGCGTCGGGTCGCCCTGCGCGTTCCGCTGGGCCGCCTTGAGCCGGTTGTAGGCGAAGGCACCGGCGAGGCCGGCCTTCACCAGGGCCGTCCTGCGGCCCTGGGCGCCCTTGTTGAACGCGCCGGCCTTCCAGGGCTTCACGATCCACTGGTAGGCGGCGCCGGCCGCGAGACCGGCGTCGAGCACGAAACGCGTCTTGGCGAACGTGCGCCGCGCCGCGGAGGTGGTGGGGGTGGGGGTCCCGGCGGCCAGGACCGCCGTGCTGTCCTTCGTACTGGCCTTCTCGACGGTCCTCTCGCTGCCGCAGGCGGTGGAGCAGGCCAGCAGGGCGCAGCACAGCGTGAGCGCCACGCAGAGGCGCCGTATCGGTACGGGCACGGAAGTCCTCCGGACATGTCCTCCCCGAGCGATCTGCTTCCTCCGGAAGCCTCACCCGCGACGGCAGGTTCCGCCACTCGGCGGGAGCCGGCCGGGTTTCACCGTCCCCCGCCCGGCAATCCGGAAGGTATGTCCCCTCGATATCGCAACGGTGCGAATCAGGCCGGGACGGTCATCGCGGTCGTCGCCGACATCATGGCCCTGATCCTCGGCCTGTGGATCCTGATGTACCTGCTGGACGCGAACCGGGCCAACAGCCTGGTCCAGTTCGTCCACGACGCCGCCGCCTGGCTGGCGGGCTGGTCCCATGACCTGTTCACGTTCAACGCGGCCTGGGCCCGGGTGGTCGCCGGTTACGGCCTGGCCGCGGTCGTCTACCTGTTCGTGGGCCACGCCATCGCCAACCGCATGCACCGGCACTGAAGCCTCGGGCCACCCCCTAGCCGCAGCAGTCGGGGTCCAGGCCGGTCGGCAGCTGTTCGCCGCCGAAGACCGCGCACGTCGCCTCGTGGCCGCCGAGCGCGGCGACGGCGAGGAGGAGGGAACCGGCCGTCCAGCTGGTGAGCTCCCGGGGCCAGATCGCGTCGTCCTCGAAGACATAGCCCGTCCAGTACAGGCCGCTCTCGGGGTCGCGCAGATGCTGGATGGACTGCAGGATCGCCAGGGCCCGGTCCGACTCCCCCACCGCCCACAGGGCCAGGGCGAGTTCGCTGGACTCGCCGCCGGTGACCCAGGGGTTGGGCACCACGCAGCGCACGCCGGCGCCGGGCACGACGAACCGGTCCCAGGACTCCTCGATGCGGGCTTTGGCCTCCTCGCCCCTCAGCGCGCCGCCGAGGACCGGGTAGTACCAGTCCATCGAGTAGCGGTCCTTGTCCAGGAAGCGCTCCGGGTGGCGGCGGATCGCGTGGCGGAGTCCTCCCACCGCCAGCTCCCAGTCCGGCTGCGGCTCCTCACGCTGCTCGGCGATGGCGAGCGCGCAGCGCAGCGCGTGGTGGATCGAGGAGCTGCCGGTGAGCAGGGCGTCCGCGGTGGGCGTGCCGTCGTCCTCGCGGCGCCAGCCGATCTGGCCGCCGGGCTGCTGGAGTGCGAGCACCCACTCCACGGCCGCGTAGACGGTCGGCCACATGCGGTCCAGGAAGGTGTCGTCGCCGGTGGACAGGTAGTGGTGCCACACGCCCACGGCTATGTAGGCGACGAAGTTGGACTC
The DNA here is from genome assembly GCF_044546895.1 of Streptomyces sp. NPDC053069. Taxonomy (NCBI): domain Bacteria; kingdom Bacillati; phylum Actinomycetota; class Actinomycetes; order Kitasatosporales; family Streptomycetaceae; genus Streptomyces; species Streptomyces sp. NPDC053069. Next base: position 8,803 of record NZ_JBITZN010000011.1, read on the forward strand.
GCGGGCGCGGTCGGTGACGTCGTCGTGGGCGCCGTCGGCGTAGGCGGCGTACCAGGAGCCGTCCTCGTTCTGGTGCCGGGCCAGCCAGCTGTAGGCCCGTTCGGCGGCCTCGTGTTCGCCGGCCGCGTCCAGGGCCATGGCGGCCTCGGTGTGGTCCCACGGGTCCAGGTGGTGCCCACGGAACCACGGGATCGCACCGTCCTCCCGCTGTACGGCGAGGATGCCGGCGACGGTCGCGGCAGCCTGCTCGGCGGTGAGGACCCCGGGCAGGACGAGGTGTTCTGTCCGGGGAGTGGTCACTTGGCGGCCACCTCGTCGGACAGTCGCGGCAGATGCGGCTTGGTCGCGTAGACCACGAAGCTCTTGCCGATCAGCGGGTTCAGCGCCTGCTCGGCGACCCGGGTGGCGAGCGGTTTCTTCATGATGTCCCAGACCAGCAGCTTGTGGTACGCCCGCACCGGCAGCGCCTTGTCGTTGTCGACGCCGAACGCGCACTTCAGCCACCAGTACGGCGAGTGCAGGGCGTGCGCGTGATGGCTGCCGTACGGCTTCAGGCCGGCCTCGCGGATCTTCGCGACCAGTTCGTCGGCCTTGTAGATGCGGATGTGGCCGCCCTCGACCTCGTGGTAGGCGTCGGACAGCGCCCAGCAGACCTTCTCCGGGCCGTAGCGCGGCACGGTGATCGCGATACGGCCGCCCGGCTTGAGCACGCGGACCATCTCGGCGAGCACGCCCTTGTCGTCGGGGATGTGCTCCATCACCTCGGAGATGATGACGACGTCGAAGGAGTCGTCGGGGAAGGGCAGGGCCAGCGCGTCGCCCTCCATGGCCGTGGCGGTGGCGCCCTCCGGTGCCTCCCCGGCCTCCTTCATCGCCGCGAACCACTTGGCGACCTCGCGGATCTCCTCGCCGTTCTGGTCGAGGGCCACGACCTGGGCACCGCGCCGATAGCACTCGAAGGCGTGCCGGCCGGCCCCGCAGCCGAGGTCCAGGACTCGGTCGCCGGGGGCGAGCGGGAACCGGGAGAAGTCGACGGTCAGCACGTGGCCCTGCTTTCGGGGTAGACGCCGGTGTCACTCGCCGAGGCCGCGGAGGCAACACTCGCCGAGGTCGCGGAGGCAGCACTCGGTGCGGCCGCGGGGCGGCCGGGTATCGGGGCGGCGGAGCGGCCGGGTATCGGGGCCGGTGAGCGGCCGGTGCTCACCGCGGCGCGGCCCGGGCCCGCGGAGCGGGCGATGGCCTCGCGGTAGTGGGCCACGGTGCCCTCCGCCGCACGGGCCCAGGTGAAGTGCCGTAGCACTCGCTCCCGGCCCGCGTGACCGAGCCGCACCCGCAGCTCGCGGTCCCCCAGCAGTCGGCCGAGCCCGGCGGCCAGCGCGCCCGCGTCGCCGGGCGGTACGGCCAGGCAGGTCTCACCGTCGCGGCCGGCGACCTCGGGGATCGCACCGCCGGTCGTGGCGAGCAGCGGGGTGCCGGTGGCCATGGCCTCGGCGGCGGGCAGCGAGAAGCCCTCGTACAGCGAGGGCACGCAGGCGACCTCGGCCGAGCGGATCAGGTCGACCAGTTCGGCGTCGGAGATGCCCTTGACGAACTCGACGGCGCCTGCGAGGCCGTAGCGCTCGATCGCCGCCGCGACCGGCCCCTCCTCGGGGCGCTTGCCGACGACGACGAGATGGGCGGCCGGGTGCTCGGTGCGGACCTTGGCCAGCGCCTCCACCAGGAACACCAGCCCCTTGAGCGGCACATCGGCGCTGGAGGTGGTGACGATCCGGCCCGGCACCACGGGCACGGCCGGATTCGGCGCGAACAGATCGGTGTCGGCGCCGATGTGGACGACGTGGACGCGGTCGTCGCGGACGCCGAGGTGGTCCACGATCTCCTGGCGGGAGCTGCCGGAGACGGTGAGGACCGAGGGCAGCCGGCGCGCGACGCGCTTCTGCATGCGGGTGAAGGCGTACCAGCGCCGGACCGAGTACCGCCGCTGCCAGCCCTCGGCCGCGTCCAGCTCCAGCTGCCGGTCGACGGTGATGGGGTGGTGGATCGTGGTGACCAGGGGGGCGCCGATGTCGCCCAGCAACCCGTACCCGAGCGTCTGGTTGTCGTGGACGACGTCGAACGCGCCGCGCCGGGCGCGCAGATGGCGGCGGGCCCGCAGGGAGAAGGTCAGCGGCTCGGGAAAGCCGCCGGTCCACATCGTCGCCACTTCCAGGGCGTCGATCCAGTCCCGGTACTCGTCGCGCCTGGGGGTGCGGAAGGGGTCGGGCTGGCGGTAGAGGTCGAGGCTGGGCAGCTCGGTGAGGGTGAGGTGGGGGAAGCCCTCGTCGAGCACGGGGTACGGCTGCGAGCCGATGACCTCGACCCGGTGGCCGAGCCGGGCCAGCTCGCGCGAGAGATGCCGGACGTAGACGCCCTGGCCGCCGCAGAACGGGTTCCCTTTATAGGTGAGGAGCGCGATGTCGAGCGGTCGCTCGCCGTCGGCTGCGGGCTCCTTCTGGGCACCCGCATCCCGGGCCTCAGCGGTCACTCCGTGCCCCCTTCTGCCTGCACTGTCCCGCGAGACTATGCCGGGACGCTAATCTAGAACAAGTTTCAGACTTGATCGTTCAAGAGGCTCTGAATCTACCGGCAGGTAGGGGTGCTGTGAGCAGTGGATCAGGTGATTCGCGCCACGGCGCGTCGCCCTGCCATGCTGTCTGATCACGTGCCCCACAGACGCCTTCACCGACTGTCACGGACGGGACCCATGCCTGCGGACATTCCTACGGAATCCAAAGTGGAATCCACGGTGGGAGCCAAGGGGGAAACCGGTACGGTCCGGCCCTCGTCGTCGTCGCTCACCGAGCGGCAGCAGGCCCGCCGCCGCCGGATCCTGCACGCGAGCGCCCAGCTGGCCAGCCGGGGCGGTTTCGACGCCGTACAGATGCGCGAGGTGGCCGAGTCCTCCCAGGTCGCCCTGGGCACCCTCTACCGCTACTTCCCCTCCAAGGTGCACCTGCTGGTCGCCACCATGCAGGACCAGCTGGAGCACATGCACGGCACGCTGCGCAAGAAGCCGCCGACGGGTGACACGGCCGCCGAGCGGGTGGCGGAGACCCTGATGCGCGCCTTCCGCGCGCTCCAGCGCGAGCCGCACCTGGCCGACGCGATGGTCCGCGCGCTGACCTTCGCCGACCGCAGTGTCTCGCCGGAGGTCGACCAGGTCTCCCGCCAGACCACCCTGATCATCCTGGACGCGATGGGCCTGGACGACCCCACGCCCGAGCAGCTCTCGGCGGTCCGGGTCATCGAGCACACCTGGCACTCGGCCCTGATCACCTGGCTCTCGGGCCGCGCCTCCATCGCCCAGGTGAAGATCGACATCGAGACGGTGTGCCGCCTGATCGACCTGACGGAACCCGGCGCCCATCCGTGATCACCGCCGCCGGCTCAGTGTCCACGCTGCTGCCTGGCGATGTTGCGTGCTGTGCGCTGCGCGGCGACGCTGTACCGACGTGTGGCCAAGGGGGTCACCGTGCCGAACGTGACAAACCCGTCTCCAGCAACCCTGCCAGTCCCCAGCTCATGACGCATATTCCCACCGCGTTGAACACAGCCGCCCCTCGCCACTTCATGCGCGGATCATAGGAGCAGCGGCAAGCGACGTGCGCCGTGAACAGCGCCGACCATGGTCCGAAGGAGACGGCCTAGTCCTCCGGCGGGAACACCGGCTCCCCGCTCTCCAGCAAGGTGATCAGGATCGCCTCCACCGGGCAGCTCTCCGCCGCCTCCAGGATCGGCTCCGCGGCGTCGGGGTCCGGGTCCACCGGGTGGGACTGGCGGGCCGGGTCGAGGCGGAAGGCGTGCGGGGCGTGGTGGAGGCACTGGGCCGAGCCGATGCACAGCGACCGGTCGACCTCGACGTGCCAGCGGTCACCCATGCTCACGCCCCCGCCGGCAGGTGGATCATCTTGTGTTCGAGGTACGCGCCGAAGCCCTCGGGGCCGAACTCCCGGCCCAGTCCGGAGTTCTTGTAGCCGCCGAACGGGCCCAGCATGTCCAGGCTGAAGGTGTTGACCGAGTAGGTGCCGGTGCGGACCTGCCTCGCCACCTCGATGCCGTGCTCGGCGTCGGCCGTCCACACGCTGCCGGACAGACCGTAGTCCGAGTCGTTCGCGATCTTCACGGCCTCGGGTTCGTCGTCGTACGGCAGCAGGCAGATGACCGGTCCGAAGATCTCCTCGCGGGCGATGCGCATGGTGTTGTCGACGTCGCCGAAGAGGGTCGGTTCGACGTACCAGCCCCGCTCCAGGCCCGCCGGCCGGCCGCCCCCGGTGAGGATCTTGGCGCCCTCCTCCTGGCCGATGCGGATGTAGTCGAGGTTGCGGCGCTGCTGCCGCTGCGCCACCAGGGGGCCGACCTGGGTCGCCGGGTCCAGCGGGTCGCCGACCCTGAGCGCGCTCGCGGCCGCTGCGAAGGCGTCGGCGAACTCGTCGTAGCGGGCGCGCGGCAGGAGGATGCGGGTCTGGGCCACGCAGGCCTGCCCGTTGTTCATCCAGGCCGCCGGGACGATCCCCGCCACCGCCGCCTCGACGTCCGCGTCCGGCAGGACGACCGCCGCCGACTTTCCGCCCAGTTCCAGCGTGACCCGGGTGAGGTTGCGGGCGGCGACCTCCATCACCCGCTTGCCGGCCGCGACCGAGCCGGTGAAGGAGACCTTGTCGATGCCGGGGTGCCCGACCAGGTACTCGCCGACCTCCCGCTCGGCGGGAAGGATGGAGAGGACGCCCTCGGGCAGACCGGCCTCGCGGGCGATCTCACCGAGGAGGTAGGCGTCCAGCGGGGACTCGGGGGACGGCTTGAGTACGACCGTGCAGCCGGCCAGCAGCGCGGGAGCGAGCTTGGCCGCGGCGACGAACTGCGGGACGTTCCAGGGGACCACGGCGGCGACGACACCGACCGGTTCCCGGCGGACGAGGATCGGGCCGAGCACGCCGTCCCTGCGCTCCTCGTAGGTGTAGTCCCGCGCGACCCTGATCGCCGCGTCCCACACCATCATCGCGCCGAGCGCCTGGGCGAGGACGCTCCAGGAGTACGGGGAGCCGTTCTGCGCGGAGATCACCCGGGCGATCTCCTCGTGCCGGGCGGCGATGGCGTCCTTGATCCGGGTGACGACCTCGATCCGCTCCCCGAGCGTCGCCCGCGGCCACGGCCCCTCGTCGAAGGCGCGGCGCGCCACGGCCACGGCCCGGTCCACGTCCTGCCGGCAGGCGTGCGGCACCCGGCCGATGACCTCCTCGGTGTGCGGCGAGATCACCTCGATGACGTCCTCGCCCAGCGGATCGGTCAACTCCCCGCCGATGAACAGCTGTCCGTGTTCCACGAGCTCGGTCATGGCCTGCCGCCTCCCGCCGCACCGCACGTTTCTGACGCTGTTTCAGAACTGATATCAGTTCTAGTTACCATGGGCAATGGCCGTGGGCCGGAGGGGTGGAGGGCTGATGGTGCAGACGTTCGAGCACGGCGGGGGCGTACGGTCCGTGGCGGTTCCCATCCCGGACAATCCCCTCGGCCACACGCTGGTGTACGTGGTGGACACCGACCGCGGCCCGGTGCTGGTCGACACCGGGTGGGACGACCCGGGCTCCTGGGACACGCTGGCGGAGGGCCTGCGCGCCTGCGGCACCACGGCCGGCGAGGTCCACGGGGTGGTGATCACCCATCACCACCCCGACCACCATGGCCTGTCCGGCCGGGTGCGCGAGGCCTCCGGCGCATGGGTGGCGATGCACGCCGCCGACACCGCGGTCGTACGGCGCACCCGGCAGGCCCCGCCCGAGCGCTGGTTCACGTACATGAGCGCCAAACTCGCGGCGGCCGGCGCTCCGGAGGAGCACCTCGCACCGCTGCGCGCCCCCGGCGTCCCCCGGACCCTGCCCGGCCTCTCCCCCGCCCTGCCGGACCGGGAGATCGTCCCCGGCGAACTCCTCGACCTGCCCGGCCGCAGGCTGCGCGCGATCTGGACCCCGGGCCACACCCCCGGCCACGTCTGTCTGCACCTGGAGGAGGAGCACCCCGCCCGGCTCACCGGAAACGGCCGCCTGTTCAGCGGTGATCACCTGCTCCCGCGGATCACCCCGCACATCGGTCTGTACGAGGATCCCGACGACACGACCGTGACCGATCCCCTCGGCGACTATCTCGACTCCCTGGAGCGGATCGGCCGGCTCGCCCCCGCCGAGGTGCTGCCCGCACACCAGCACGCCTTCACCGACGCGGCCGGCCGGGTACGCGAGCTGCTCGACCACCACGAGGAGCGCCTGGCCGGCTTGCTCGCCCTGCTCGCCGAGCCGCTCACCCCCTGGCAGCTCGCCGAGCGCATGGAGTGGAACCGCCCGTGGGCCCAGATCCCCTACGGCTCCCGGAACATCGCGGTCTCCGAGGCCGAGTCCCATCTGCGCCGCCTGGTGAAGCAGGGCCGCGCGGAGCCGGTGACGGGGAGCGAGCCGGTGGCCTACCTCGCGGTGTGATCCGGTGACGAACCCCTGACGCACCTCGGGCGTACCTCGCGGTGCAATCCGGTCGCCTCGCCCGGGGCGTCCCTATTGGACGGGCGCATGGACCCTTTGCGCAGTCTCGTCGCCCAGCACGCCTGCGAGCGCCTGATCATCGACTTCGCCCACCGGCTCGACCTCGGTGAACCGGCTTCCGTGGCCGAGCTGTTCACCGAGGACGGCAGCTGGGAGTGGCCCCCGCCGGGGGACGGGCGCCGGATCGAGGGCCGGCAGGCGCTGCGGTCGTACTTCGGCTCCCGCCCCGCCGACCGGCTCTCGCGCCGCCTGATGGCCAACGTCCTGGTCACGGTGACCGACTGGACCACGGCCAGGGCCGTGTCGTACTTCTCGACGTACCGGGTCGACGGATACGCGGGCGGCATGGTCCCCGCCGGGCGACCGATGCGGGCCGGTTGGGCTCAGCCGTGTCCGCGCTCCGCCGTAATGATCATCTCGGCGAGGTCGGCGAGCGTGGCGAGCTGCCGTGCGTTCATCTGCGGGGCGCGGGCGGCGAGCCGGACGAGACCGCTCTCACGCAACCGCACCAGCGGGTCCGCCTCGGCCTCCAGACACTGCAGCACCGGGCGCAACGCCTCCTGCAGCGCCTCCGGTTCGTCGGCGGTGAAGAAGCCGGCGGGCAGGCCGAAGAAGCGGCGCAGCCGGTCGGTGTGCTGCAGTCCCGGCATCCCGCTCTTGCGCCATTCGCTCAGCCACTGCCGGCTGGTTCCGGCGATCCTCGCCAGCTCGTCCAGCGAGTACCGCTTGCCGTCGGGCCGGCGCCGGGTCTCGCGGATGAAGTCCAGCCGCTGGCGCACCCGCCCGGCCAGAGAGGTCTCCGTCGCCCGCCCGCCGGCGAGCAGTTCGACGACGACGTTCACGGGGATGCCCGTGCGATGGGACAGGTCGGCCACATCGAGGACTTCCGGCAGCCGGCCGGGCCTGCCGGTCAGCTCGCCGAGCCGGTCCAGGACAGCGGCCAGCGAGGCGTAGGCGTCACTCACCGAGGTCCCCCCTGGCGTGTCGTCCGTTCGGTGGCTGGGCTGACGGCGAGGCTACCCGGTCACTCGTTCGCCGACCAGACGCGACAACGCTTCCTGCTGAAGATGGCAGTAATCGTTGACAGTTGAGGGTGCGACGGGTGAGGATCACGACACAGAGAGCAAGATGCGACCCGCCCGGGTGCCCTAGACCCGCCCCGGGTGCCGTCTATGGGGGAGCGGCATCCGGGGTGTTTCTCTGTCCCGCTCCTCCTGCGAAGGTGGTGCGCCGATGCCGCAGCCCGTCCTTCTGCTCGGGGCCGGCCGGGCCGCACACGGCGGATACCCGCTGGCACGGATCGCCGCCGTACGCCCGGTGGTGCTGGCCGACAGCTCGGTGCCCGGCTGGGCGCGGCCCTTCCTGTCCGGCCATCTCCAGGCCGACCCGGCACGGGAGGCGGAGACCGCCGAGACGGTGGCGCGGTACGCCGCCCGGCATCCGGTCGCCGGCGTGCTGACCTGGAGCAGGGCACACCTGGCCGTGGCCGCGCGGATCGCCGGACGGCTCGGCCTGCCGGGCCTGCCGTACGAGACGGCCGCCGTCTGCGCCGATCCGCCGGCCTTACGGGCGCTGTTGCTCCGCAACCGGGTGGTGCCCACGGGACCGGAGGACACGGAGGGGCCGCTGGTGTCCGCCGAGACCGTCGTCCTGGACGACGAGGTCCGCATCACCGCGCTGACCCGTACGACGTCGCTGGGGCATTCCGTCCATGCTCATGACGCCCTGCTGCACAACCCGTTTCTCCGGCAGAGCGTGCAACGGGCGGTACGGGCGCTGGGTCTCACCCACACCGTCGCGCATGTGAGCCTGCGGCTGACCGGGCGAGGGCCGCGGGTGACCGCGGTCGCTCCGCACTTGCCGGGTGATCTGATTCCGTGGCTGGTGGAACGGGCGACGGGAGTGGATCTGGTGGGGGCGACGCTGGCGCTCGCGTGCGGGGCGGTGCCCGAAGTGACACCTACGCGGCAGCGGGCGGCGGCGATCCGGTTCGCCGACGGCGCCTGCCGACGGGCCTCGCGGGAGTACTGGGTCGTCGAGGGCGCGGATGCCCTGGAGTGCGAACGGGCCTTCGACGCGGCGTAGCCCGCCCCCCTCAAGGCAGTTGCCCCACCGCTCGTATGACGTGCTCGGCCTCTTCGAGGAGCTCCAGCTCCCTCGGCGTCATCGTCGGGTTGGCCGCCCTGCGCCGCCGCGACCCTGCCCGGTACGGCGTGCAGTCGCCGCAGCAGCGAGGCGAGCAGGGTGCCGGCCTCCGCCGCGCCGACCCGGCCCTCGCCGGGGGCGGTCAGCAGCGTCGGGCCGGACAGGCTTTTCAGCGTCAGATCGGTGCCTGAGCCGGTGGGTCGCCCCCGGGGCGCGGGACAGCCGTGCCGACGTACGTATGCCATCACGGCGCACGCGGCTGCCGCGTCCCCCCGGCCGTCGCGGTCCCGGCGCAGGACCCAGGCGTCGTCGACCTCGTACACATCGGCCGAACGGCCCGACCCCAGCAGTCTCCCCGTCTCCGTCATGGCCGTGACCCTGGTCACCGCTGTCCTGTGCCCACAGCCACTCCTCAGGGCGCTGAAGGCTGCCGGTAAAGTGGCGGGGTCGTCATCACACCCGTACGGGGGGAAGCCGGTGCAATTCCGACGCCGACCCCCATCCGTGAGCCGCTGTTCGCGGTGAGCCGGACTGCCCCGTACGGCACGTTGACCGGCTTGCGTGCGTCGGCCGCCCGCCGCGCACGGCACCGTCGAGGTTTACGGAGCCGAGCCGCCCGGGGCCACCCGCGCGCTGCCCGGCTCCCTGCAGGGAGAGGCAGTCGCCGACCATGAACGTCCGCCGCAGTGCCGCGGCTCTCGCCGCCGTAGGCGTGCTGGCCGCCGCCGCACCCGCCATGGCCGCCGGCCCGTCCCCGTCGCCCAAGGTCGCGATCCCGTCCGGGCTGTACGGCACGTCCGACCCGACCTACGACGGTGTGTGGCGCCAGTCGCTGACGCTGGTCGCCCAGCGGACCCTCGGCTACCGGCCGGCCGCCTCGGCCGTCGACTGGCTGGCCGGGCAGCAGTGCGGCAACGGCGCGTTCGCCGCGTTCCGCGCCACCCCGGACAAGGCCTGCGACGGCAAGGTCATGGTGGACACCAACAGCACGGCCGCCGCCGTCCAGGCGCTGCAGGCCGTCGGGGGGCACGACGCGCAGGTCCGCAAGGCCCTGGTCTGGCTGACGAACGCACAGAACAAGGACGGCGGCTGGGGGTACTCGCCGGGCGGCGCGAGCGACACCAACTCCACCAGCGTCGTCATCGGCGCGTTCGCCGCGGTCGGCCAGGACCCCGCTCGGGTGCGCACCGGCGGCAAGTCCCCCTACGACCTGCTGGCCGCCATGTCCGTGCCCTGCGACCAGGACGGCGGCGGTGCCCTCGCCTTCCAGCAGGACAAGAAGGGCAAGCCGGCCGCCAACGCGGACGCGACGGCGGCCGGGGTGCTCGGCGCGCTCGGCAAGGGGTTCGTCGTGCAGGCCGGCAAGGCGCCCGCGCACGCCGCCTGCAGCCGGGCCGGCCACCCCGGCCCCGCGCAGGTCGCGGACAACGCCGGCGCGTATCTGGCGGCGGCCGTCGCCAAGACCGGCCACCTGCAGTCCGTGCTGCCCGGCGCCAAGGACCGGCCGGACTTCGGCAACACGGCCGACGCGGTCGTCGCGCTCGCCGCGGACGGGCGCAGCGAGCAGGCGAAGGCGTCGTACGCCTGGCTGGAGAAGAACGCCTCCCAGTGGGCGGCGCAGAGCGGTCCGGCGGCGTACGCCCAGCTGATCCTCGCCGCGCACGCGGTCGGCGCACAGCCGGGTGACTTCGCCGGCACGAGCCTGGTCCGGTCCCTCAACGAGCTGGGGCCCGCCCCGCAGATGGCGACCGAGCAGAAGCAGAAGACGAAGTCCGACAGCGGTTCGAGCTTCGGTGTCTGGTGGTTCGTCGGCGTCTGCCTCGTCGCGGGCATCGGCGTCGGCTTCCTGATCAGCGGCCGGAAGAAGCAGCAGCCGTGACCGCGGTCCGCCGCGCCGCGAGCCTGCTGGGCGCCGTGCTCGTCCTGCTGGCCGGGGCCGGGCAGGCGCACGCCGTCGGCTACCGCTACTGGTCCTTCTGGGAGCGGACCGGCGGACACTGGACGTACGCCACGCAGGGCCCGTCGACGGCCCGTCCCGACGACGGCGCCGTGGAGGGCTTCCGTTTCGCGGTGAGCGCGGACTCGGCGGACGCGAACCGGCCGCGCGGTGCGACGGACTTCGGCACGATCTGCGCGGCGACGCCCGCCACGTCCGGTACGAAGCGGGTGGCCCTGGTCCTCGACTTCGGCACCGCCGCGGACGCACCGTCCGGCGAGACACCGCCGGCGCGTCGTACGGCGTGCGCGCGGGTGTCCGCCGACGCGACGACGGCGGACGCGCTGGCCGCGGTGGCCAAGCCGCTGCGCTACGACTCCAACGCGCTGTTGTGTGCGATCGCCGGCTATCCGAAGAGGGGCTGCGGGGAGCAGGTGGCCGCCGGCCGGAAGGCACCGGAACGGAGCGGCGGTTCGTCGAGCGGCCCCTCGCTGGGTCTGCCGATCGGCGCGGGTGTCGTCGCCCTGCTGGCAGGCGCGGCGGTGTGGCAGTCCCGACGGCGGCGAAATGTCTCCGGTTGACCGCGGCCCGTCCGTGGCTGGTCGCTCTCACCGGGCGCAGCCTGCCGCTGTTCACCCCGGTGCCTGGTGGCTCTGGTCGTTGAGCCTCGGTACCGCCGCCACCCGCACCACCAACCCCCTTCTCCTCGCCCTCCTCATATCCGCCTCCGCCTACGTCGTGGCAACCCACCGCACCACCACCCCCTCCTCCCACGCCTACACGGCCTTCGCGAGAGTCGCCCTCGCCGTCCTCCTCGTCCGCCTCCTCTTCGCGATGGCGCTCGGCTCCCCGATCCCCGGCACCCACACCCTCCTCACCCTGCCCGAAGTCCCGCTGCCGCACTGGGCACAGGGCATCCACCTGGGCGGCAAGGTCACCGCCGAGGCGCTCGTCTTCGCCGCCTACGACGGGCTGAAGCTGGCCACCCTGCTGATCTGCGTCGGCGCGGCGAACGCGCTCGCCAGTCCCACCCGGCTGCTGAAATCCCTGCCCGGCGCGCTGTACGAGGCCGGCGTCGCCGTGGTCGTCGCCCTCACCTTCGCGCCGCACCTCATCGCCGACGTCCAGCGCCTGCGCGCCGCCCGCCGCCTGCGCGGCCGCCCGGACCGGGGCCTGCGCGGTCTGCTGCAGGTCGGGCTGCCGGTCCTGGAGGGCGCGTTGGAACGCTCGGTCGCGCTCGCCGCCGCGATGGAGGCCCGTGGCTACGGCCGCACCGCCGAGGTCCCCGCCGGTGTCCGCCGTACGACGGCCGCGCTCACCCTCGGCGGCCTGCTCGGCGTGTGCGCCGGCACCTATGGGCTGCTCACCGCGGAGGGCGGCGCGTACGGCATCCCGCTGCTGCTCGCCGGTGTCGCCGCCGCGCTCGCGGGTCTCAGGCTCGGCGGCCGGCGTTCGCCGCGCACCCGGTACCGGCCGGACCCGTGGGACGCGCGGGCCTGGCTGGTCGCCGGCTCCGGTGTCGCCGTCGCCGCGCTGCTCACGCTCGCCTCGGCCCGCGACCCGGAGTCCCTGCACCCCGGTGTCGTCCCCCTGACCGCCCCCACGCTCCCCCTGTGGCCCGCCGCGGCGGTCCTTCTCGCCCTCCTCCCCGCCGTCGTCGTACCCCAGGCCCCCAAGGAGCCGTCGTGATCCGCTTCGAGGATGTCAGCGTGACGTACGACGGTGCGGCCGAACCCACCGTCCAGCGCGTGGGCTTCGAGGTTCCGGAGGGCGAACTGGTGCTGCTCGTCGGCCCGTCGGGGGTGGGCAAGTCGACGGTGCTCGGCGCGGTGAGCGGTCTGGTGCCGCACTTCACCGGCGGCACCCTGCGCGGCCGCGTCACGGTGGCCGGCCGGGACACCCGCACCCACAAGCCGCGCGAACTCGCCGATGTGGTCGGCACGGTGGGGCAGGATCCGCTCGCGCACTTCGTGACCGACACCGTGGAGGACGAACTCGCCTATGGCATGGAGTCCTTGGGGCTCGCCCCGGAGGTGATGCGGCGCCGGGTGGAGGAGACCCTCGACCTGCTGGGCCTCGCCGGACTGCGCGGCCGCCCCATCGCCACCCTCTCCGGAGGGCAGCGACAGCGCGTCGCGATTGGCTCCGTGCTCACCGCCCACCCGCAGGTGCTGGTCCTGGACGAGCCGACCTCGGCACTGGACCCGGCCGCGGCGGAGGAGGTCCTGGCGGTGCTCCAGCGTCTGGTGCACGACCTGGGCACGACGGTCCTGATGGCCGAGCACCGCCTGGAACGCGTGATCCAGTACGCCGACCGCGTGGTCCTCCTGCCCGGCCCCGGCGAAGCGCCGGTCGTCGGCACCCCGGCCGAGGTGATGGCCGTCTCCCCCGTGTTCCCGCCGGTGGTGGACCTGGGACGACTGGCGGGCTGGTCCCCGCTGCCCCTCACCGTGAGAGACGCCCGCCGGCGCGCCGGTGACCTGAGGGAACGCCTGGCCGCAGCCCTGGGCACACATGCCGCTTCGGGTGCGGGGACGCGGGGGCCGGTCGCGCCCACGCGGCGACAGCCGCACATCGGATACAGCCCCACGCCCCCGGGGAACTGCGGCCCCGTCGAGCGCGGAGGCGCCGCACCCGGCGAGCGCCCGCAGGCGGACCAGCCCCCGGCCCGCACCGGCACAGGGCGCCGCCTCCGGTTCCGGCGCCGTCCCGCCCCCACCGCAGAAGCCCGGCGGACGCACATCGCCGAAGTCCGCTCCCTCTCCGTCCGCCGCGCCCGCACAGACGCCCTCCGGCGCGTCGACCTGACGGTGGCTCCCGGCGAGACCATCGCCCTCATGGGCCGCAACGGCGCCGGAAAGTCCACCCTGCTCAGCTCCCTGGTCGGACTCGTGACTCCCACCTCCGGCACCGTCACCGTCGGTACGGTCACCCCCCACCTCACCTCCCCCCGCGACCTCGTCCGCCGCGTCGGCCTGGTCCCCCAGGAGCCACGGGACCTCCTCTACGCCGACACGGTCGCCGACGAGTGCGCGGCGGCCGACCGGGACGCGGGGGCCGAGCCCGGCACCTGCCGGGCCCTGGTGTCCGAGCTGGTGCCGGGGATCACGGACGACACCCACCCCCGCGACCTGTCCGAGGGCCAGCGCCTCGCGCTCGCCCTCGCCGTCGTACTGACCGCCCGGCCGCCCCTGCTGCTGCTCGACGAGCCGACACGCGGCCTCGACTACGCGGCCAAGGCCCGCCTGGTGACCGTGCTGCGCGGGCTCGCCGCCGAGGGGCACGCGATCGTGCTGGCCACGCATGACGTGGAGCTGGCGGCCGAGACGGCGCACCGGGTGGTGCTGCTCGCCGAGGGCGAGGTGATCGCGGACGGGCCGACGGCGCAGATCGTCGTCTCCTCACCGTCCTTCGCGCCGCAGGTGACGAAGATCCTCGCCCCGCAGCAGTGGCTCACCGTGGCCCAGGTACGGGAGGCCCTCGGGTGAGCGCCGCACGGCCGGGTGCCGCACGGCTGCACGCCGTCCGGCTCGGCCCCCGTTCGCTCGCCGCGCTGGCGCTGGTCAGCGCGGTCGGCGTGGCCGCCTTCTGCTGGCCCTTCCTCGCCCCGCCCACCTCGCAGCTGAGCGCCCATGCCCAGGACGCGCCCTGGCTCTTCGCGGGCCTGCTGGTGCTGCTGGTCGCGGTGGTGGCGGCGACGATCTCCGAATCGGATCTCGGGCCGAAGGCCGTGGCCATGCTGGGTGTGCTGGCCGCGACCGGGGCCGCGCTGCGCCCGATCGGCGCGGGGACGGCCGGGGTCGAGCCGATGTTCTTCCTGATGGTGCTCAGCGGGCGGGTGCTGGGCCCCGGCTTCGGCTTCACCCTGGGCTCGGTGACGATGTTCGCGTCCGCCCTGCTCACGGGCGGGGTCGGGCCGTGGCTGCCGTTCCAGATGCTGTCGATGGGCTGGTTCACGATGGGCGCGGGGCTGCTGCCGGGGCCCGTGCGGCTGCGGGGACGCGGGGAACTGCTGCTGCTGGCCGGCTACGGCTTCCTCGCCGCCTTCGCCTACGGCACGGTCATGAATCTGGCGGGCTGGCCGTTCATGGGTGCCTCCGCCTCGAACATCTCCTTCGACGCGCATGTCTCCGTCCCGGCCAACCTGGCCCGTTTCCTCGCCTACTGCCTGGCCACCTCGCTCGGCTGGGACCTGGGCCGGGCCGTCTGCACGGTGGCGCTGACCCTCGCGCTCGGACCGGCCGTGCTGCGCGCGCTGCGCCGGGCCACCCGGCGGGCCGCCTTCGAGACCGCGGTCACATTCGGCGAGCACGGTCGGTGAGTTCCCGTATCCGCGTGGTGAGCGAGTCGGTGAAGCACCCCACATGACGCAGGTCACCTACGATGCGGGACCGTAGTCCCAAATGTCCGATACATCCTTTCGTGCACCCCCGCTGACCTGCACTTTGAGAGCCACGCCACACGGCGGGTGATTCCGGCCGATCCGGCCACAACTAGTAAAAGGGGTCATTGCGGACCAACTTCGCGCCTGCTTGTCTGGACGACGTCGCCAGGCGCCACGAGCCCTCAGGGCCGCGGCGCCGACGCATGCGGCCACAGCGCGTGGTCCATCCCATGCGGGCGATCCCCTGTCCCCGACGCAAGAGGTTCTCCGTGTCCGTCTCCTTCATCCGCCGCATCGCTTCCCCGAAGAAGGCCCTCACCGCCGCCGCCGTGGCCGCCGCCACCGCCGGTATGGCGCTGTCCGCGGCACCCGCCCAGGCCGCGCCCGCCTCGGCCTCCTCCGCTCAGGCGATCGCGCACAAGATGATCCCGGACGCCGCGCAGTTCAACGCGTTCAGCAAGATCGTCGAGCGGGAGAGCGGTTGGAACCCGACCGCCACCAACAGCTCCTCCGGCGCGTACGGCCTGGTGCAGGCCCTGCCGGGTTCGAAGATGTCCTCGGCCGGTGCCGACTGGAAGACCAACCCGGCCACCCAGATCAAGTGGGGCCTGGACTACATGAACTCCCGCTACGGCAGCCCGGCCAAGGCCTGGAGCTTCTGGCAGGCCAACGGCTGGTACTGAGCCGACACCCAAAGCCTCCGAAGGCGGCGGCCCGCTCCCGGGCCGCCGCCTTCGGCGTTCCCTCACCTGCGCCGCATGGTCCACTGGAGCGGTGAGCGCAGCGGAGGAAGCAGCGGCCGCACCGTCGTACGACCCCGAGGTGCGCGGGCTGCGGCTGGTCGTCGTGCTGCTGGCCCTGACCGCGGTCAGCGGTCTGATCGACGCTGTCGGCTATCTGGGCCTGGGCCGGGTCTTCACGGCCAACATGACCGGCAACGTGGTCGTCCTGGGCTTCGCGGCCGCCGGCGCGCCCGGCTTCTCCGTCCCGCACACGGCGACCTCGCTGGCGTGCTTCCTGCTCGGCGCGGTGGCGGGCGGGCGGGTGACGGCCCATGCCGCGGCCGGCTCCCGGCGCCGGTGGACCCGCCTGACCCTGGCCTCGGAGGCGGTCCTGGTCGGCGCCTCGGCGGCGGTGGCGTTCGTCTGGCCGGGCACCACCGGCACCCGTTACGCCCTGATCGCCCTGACGGCGTTCGCGATGGGCCTGCGCAACGCGACCGTCCGCAAACTGGGCGTCGCCGCCCTCACCACCACCACGGTCCTGACCATGACCCTGACCGGCCTGGCCGCCGAGTCCCGGCTGGGCGCCGCCACCGGTCACCGCTCGCCGCGCCGCACGGCCGCGGTGATCGCGATGCTCGCCGGCGCCTGCCTGGGCGCATGGCTGGTCCTCCATCACGGCCTGGGCATTCCCCTGCTGGTCGCGGCGGGGACGTCGGGCGTGCTGGCGGTGGTGGCATCCGGCCGGGAGTGAGCCGTACCCGCCGCGGGCCCGGTCGCGGCCTCCACCCCGGAGTGCCTGCCTCGGGACGGGACGACCGCCCCGGTCAGCCGGTGGTGACCCGGAGTTCCTTGACGCCGTTGATCCAGGCCGAGCGCAGCCGGCGCGGGGCGTCGGCGAGCCGCAGGCCCGGCATCGCGTCGGCGATCGCGTTGAAGATCAGGTCGATCTCCAGGATCGCGAGGGACTTGCCGAGGCAGTAGTGCGGGCCGCCTCCGCCGAACCCCAGGTGGGGATTGGGATCCCGGGTGATGTCGAAGGCATCGGGCTCGGTGAAGACCTCGGGGTCATGGTTGGCCGAGGCGTAGAAGAGGCCGACGCGATCGCCCTCCCTGATCCGGACCCCGCCCAGTTCCGTGTCCTGGGTGGCCGTCCGCTGGAAGGCGTTGACCGGGGTCGCCCAGCGCACGATCTCCTCGGCCGCGGTGGCCGGACGCTCCCGCTTGAAGAGGTCCCACTGGCCGGGATGGGTGAGGAAGCCGTGCATCCCGTGCGTGATGGCGTTGCGGGTGGTCTCGTTGCCGGCCACCGCCAGCATCAGCACGAAGAAGCCGAACTCGTCGGAGTTGAGGTTGCCCTCGTCCTCCGCCGCGACGAGGGTCGTGACGATGTCATGGGCCGGGCACTTCTTGCGCTCGGCGGCCATGTTCATCGCATAGGCGATGATCTCGGCGGCAGACTGCGCGCCGGCCTCCTCGGTGATGGCGTACTCGGGATCGTCGTAGGCGATCATCTTGTTGGACCAGTCGAAGATCTTGGACCGGTCCTCCTGGGGCACGCCGATCAGCTCGGCGATGGCCTGCAGGGGCAGCTCACAGGCGACCTCGGTGACGAAGTCGAACGGGCCGGAGCGGGCCCGGGCTCCCGCGACGATCGCCTCCGCACGCGCGCGGAGCCGCTGCTCCAGGGCGCGTATGGAACGTGGCGTGAAGCCGCGCTGCACTATCTGCCGCACCCGCGTATGTTCCGGGGGATCCATGTTGAGCAGGATCAGCCGCTGGGCGTCGATCGCGTCGCGCCGGATGTGCTCGTTGAAGCGGATGATCGCGGTGTTGACGGTGGAGGAGAAGAGTTCCGGGTGCGTGGAGACGTACTTGACGTCGGCGTGCCGGGTGACGGCCCAGTAGCCGGTGTCGGCGAAGCCCGCGACGCCGTGCGGCTGCGGGATCCAGCGGACCGGCTCGGTGCGGCGCAGCTCGGCGAACTCGGGGAAGGGCACGCGGTGGTGCAGCAGATCCGGGTCGGTGAAGTCGAACCCGTCGGGCAGCGCGGGGCAGTGCATCGGCGGCTCCCGTCGATGAGTCCTGACGGTCCATCAGCGAATTGCCGCGACCGTAGTAACGGGTTCTACAAGTGGCAAGAGGCGCGACGCCCTCAATCCACTGCACGACCCTTGCGGTGATGGACATCACGTCAGCAGACTGCACTCAGAACTAGAACGCGTACTAGTTCTGGAGGAGAGCCCTCTCGGAGAGGACCCGCACCCATGGCCGCCGAACCCGTGATCGTCGAAGCCGTACGCACCCCCATCGGCAAGCGCGGCGGCGCGCTAGCCAACCTGCACCCCGCCTACCTCCTGGGCGAGACCTACCGTGAACTCCTCGGCCGCACCGGCATCCCCGCCGACGCGGTCGAGCAGATCGTCGGCGGCACGGTCACCCACGCCGGCGAACAGTCCATGAACCCCGCGCGCACGGCCTGGCTGACCATGGGACTGCCGTACGAGACGGCCGCCACGACCGTCGACTGCCAGTGCGGCTCCTCACAGCAGGCCTCGCACATGGTGGCCAACATGGTCGCGGCAGGCGTGATCGACGTCGGCATCAGCTGCGGGGTCGAGGCGATGAGCAGGGTCCCGCTGGGGTCGGGCTCGAAGCACGGTCCGGGCAAACCGTTTCCCGACGAATGGAACGTCGACCTGCCGAATCAGTTCGAGGCGGCGGAGCGGATCGCGCGGCACCGGGGGTTGACCAGGCAGGACGTGGACACGCTGGGGTTGCTGTCGCAGGAACGGGCGGCGCTGGCCTGGGCGGAGGAACGCTTCAAGCGCGAGACGTTCGCCGTGCAGGTGCCGACCACCGAGGAGGAGCAGTACGCCGGTCAGGGCATGTGGCGGCTCGTGGACAAGGACGAGGGGCTGCGGGACACGTCCCTGGAGGCGCTGGCGGGGTTGAAGCCGGTGATGCCCACGGCGGTCCATACGGCGGGCAACTCGTCGCAGATCTCGGACGGGGCGGCGGCGATCATGTGGGCCTCGAAGCGGATGGCGCGGGCGCTGAAACTGAAGCCGAGGGCACGGATTGTCGCCCAGGCGCTGGTCGGAGCCGACCCGCACTTCCATCTGGACGGGCCGATCGACGCGACGCGCGCGGTGCTGGGCAAGGCGGGGATGTCGTTGAGGGACATCGACCTCGTGGAGATCAACGAGGCGTTCGCGTCGGTGGTGCTGAGCTGGGCCCAGGTCTTCGAACAGGACCTGGACAAGGTCAACGTGAATGGTGGTGCGATCGCCCTGGGCCACCCGGTGGGGTCGACAGGGGCCCGCCTGATCACCACCGCCCTGCACGAGCTGGAGCGCACGGACAAGGAGTGCGCACTGATCACCATGTGCGCGGGCGGCGGGCTGGCGACCGGGACGATCATTCAGCGGTTGTAGGTTGCCGGGGAATGCCGCCCTCCGCGCGGTGCGCCGGTTGCCCGTCCGGGCGCGAGAAGCATCACAGCGGAAGGGCGGAATGCCTCGCCGGGAGCGGGGAGACGTACCTGCGTAAGGCCCATTCAGCTGCAGTGTGCAGCGACTCGCGTACGTCACGTGAGGTGCCGAACGCCGCCTATGGTCACTTTCGGCCCGTTTTCCGGCAGCGTCGCCGTACGGACCGCGCCCTGTCCCCGTCGAAAGGTAGGCGAGCCCCGTTTTGGCGACCGCCACAGCCGTATCCCCGTCCCCGTCCCTGAAGACCCGCCCGGCCACGCAGGCCCGCGACGTCACCGTCACCGACCCCGCGCTCGTCAGGCGCGCCGTGAAGGCCGCGGCGCTCGGCAACGCGATGGAGTGGTTCGACTTCGGCGTCTACAGCTACATCGCGGTCACGCTGGGCAAGGTGTTCTTCCCGTCCGGCAACCCGACCGCCCAGCTGCTGTCGACGTTCGGCGCCTTCGCGGCGGCGTTCCTGGTCCGGCCGCTCGGTGGCATGGTCTTCGGCCCGCTGGGCGACCGCGTGGGCCGCCAGAAGGTCCTCGCCCTCACGATGATCATGATGGCGGTGGGTACGTTCGCGATCGGCCTGATCCCGTCGTACGCGTCGATCGGCGTGGGCGCCCCGCTGCTGCTCCTGGCCGCCCGGCTGGTGCAGGGGTTCTCCACGGGCGGTGAGTACGCGGGCGCGTCGACCTTCATCGCCGAGTACGCCCCGGACAGGAAGCGCGGCTTCTTCGGCAGCTGGCTGGAGTTCGGCACGCTGGCCGGTTACATCGGCGGTGCGGGTCTGGTCACCGTGATGACCGCTCTGCTCTCCTCCGCGGACCTGCTCTCCTGGGGCTGGCGGATCCCGTTCCTGATCGCCGGCCCGATGGGCATCATCGGCCTGTACCTGCGGATGCGTCTTGAGGAGACCCCGGCGTTCGCGGCGGAGGTGGAGAAGGCCGAGGCCGCCCGGCCCAAGGTGCCGCTGCGCGAGATGGTGGCGGGCCAGTGGAAGGCGCTGCTGCTGTGCATGGGCCTGGTGCTGGTCTTCAACGTCACCGACTACATGCTGCTGTCGTACATGCCGAGCTACCTCACCAGTGAGCTGAAGTACGACGAGATGCACGGCCTGCTGGTCGTGCTGGGCGTGATGGCCCTGATGATGATCGTCCAGCCCTTCGCGGGCGCGCTGACGGACCGTGTCGGCCGCCGCCCGGTGATCGCGGCGGGCTGTGCGGGCTTCCTGTTCCTGTCGATCCCGGCCCTGCTGCTGATCCGCCAGGGCAGCCTGCTCGCGGTCGCGCTGGGCATGGGTGCGCTGGGTCTGCTGCTGGTCTGCTTCACGGCGGCCATGCCGGCCGCGCTGCCCGCTCTCTTCCCGACGCGGGTGCGGTACGGGTCCCTGTCCATCGGGTTCAACGTGTCCGTGTCCCTGTTCGGCGGGACGACTCCGCTGGTCGTGACCGCGCTGATCGGGGCGACGGGGAACATGATGATGCCCGCGTACTACATGATGGCGGCGGCTGTCGTGGGCGGTGTCGCGGTGTGGCGGATGTCGGAGTCGGCGGGACGGGCGTTGCCGGGTTCCGCCCCGGCGGTGGAAGGCCGCTGAGCGCCGCAGGGGTACCTCGCCCTTGCCGGGTGCGGGTGCGTGGGGGCTGATCGCGCCCACGCGGCGAAGCCGCACGGGGAACACGGCATTCCAGTGCCCCGCACGGGGCACTGCGGTGCCGGAACCGATCACACGTGCGGCACGTCTGTTGCCCCGTGAAACGCGCCCGCATCCTCACCCTCGTCCTCACCCTCCTCGGTATCCAGCTGACCTGGCTCATCGCCCCGGCCTACGCCTGCGGCTGCGGAGCGATGGTGCCGGATCCGTCGGCACGGATATCCGTCGCCGACGAGCAGTCCGTGCTGCGCTGGGACGGCCGCCAGGAGCAGATCGTGATGCGGCTGACGGTGAACGGCGACGCGCGGCACGCCGCCTGGATCATGCCCGTGCCGCACCGCGCCACCGTCCGCCTCGGCGACCGCGCCCTCTTCGACCAGCTGGCCGAGGCCATCCAGCCGGTCCACCGCACCCGCTACCACTTCTGGCCGGAGAACGGCGACTGGCCCTTCGACGGTCACGGCCTCTCCGGCGACGGCGCAGCCAGGCCCGGCAGCACCGTCGGCGTGGTCGACCGGCAGCGGCTCGGCCCCTTCGACGTGGCCCGGCTGACCGCCACCGACCCGGCCGCACTCGGCGACTGGCTGCACGCCCACGGCTTCGCGCTGCCCGACCGGCTGAAGAGCGCCCTGCAGCCGTACGTCGACCGGCACTGGGAGTACGTGGCCGTCCGGCTCGCCCCGGAGACGGCCGGGACCGTGCTGAACGGCGCGCTGGACCCGATCCACCTCACCTTCGCCGCGGACGCCCCGGTGTACCCCATGCGGTTGTCCCGCCTGGCGACCCGGCCGCAGTCCCTCGGTCTGTACGTCCTCGCCGCGCACCGCATGCGGACGCGCTCGGCGATCGGCGGGCTCCAGCCCAGCGTCGTCTTCGCGGGCCGTCTCCGCACGCACGACGACAGCAGCCTGGGCAGGCTGGCCGCCGGAACGCCGTATCTGACCGCGCTCACCCAGTGGTTCCCCGAGCCCGCCCGCATCGTAGGCGACCACGAGCTGCGCCGGGCCGCCGCCGACACCCCGGTCCAGCAGGTGATCTACGACGACCGGCTGCGCGAGATCGCCGGGATCCCGGCCTGGCTGCTCACGGTCGGGGGCGTGCTGCTCCTGGCCGGCACCGCCGTCGCCCTGATCGTCGTACGGCGTTCGCGGCGGCCGGTGAATCCGCCGCCGCCCGTACAGCCTCCGCCGCCGATCACCCCGTCGGCGCCCGCCGGCTGAGACGATGCGGGGAGAAGGGCAGACACTCGGGAAAGGCAGCAGGAGCATGAGCGACTCCCAGCTCTGGGACGATGTCGACGCGTACTTCACCGGTCACCTGGCACCCGACGACGAGGCGCTCAGGGCGGCCCTGCGGGAGAACGACGCCGCCGGGCTGCCGCACATCGCCGTGACGGCGGCACAGGGCAAGTTCCTCCAGCTGCTCGCCCAGGTGCAGGGTGCGCGGCACATCCTGGAGATCGGCACCCTCGGCGGCTACAGCACCATCTGGCTGGCCCGCGCGCTGCCCGAGGACGGCAGACTCATCTCGCTGGAGTACGACGCCAAGCACGCCGAGGTGGCCACCCGGAACATCGCCCGGGCCGGCCTGGACCGGATCGCGGAGGTGCGGGTGGGCCCGGCCCTGGAGTCGCTGCCCCAGCTCGCCGACGAGAACCCGGCCCCGTTCGACCTGGTGTTCATCGACGCCGACAAGGCCAACAACGCGCACTATGTGGAGTGGGCGCTGCGGCTGACCCGCACCGGCAGCCTGATCGTCGTGGACAACGTGGTGCGCGGCGGCCGGGTCGTCGACGCGGGCAGCACCGAGCCGGACATCCTGGGCACGCGTGCCGCGATCGAGCTGATCGCCTCGCATCCGCGGCTGAGCGGGACGGCGATCCAGACGGTCGGCAGCAAGGGCTACGACGGCTTCGCGCTGGCCCGGGTACTGGCCTGAGCGATCTCCGGCCGGTGGCTCACACCTCGTGGTAGAAGCCGACGTTGACGCTGCGCGGCGCGGTGCGGTCCTGGACGACGAGTTCGCCGGACGCGCCGTGCGGCAGCCGTACGGTCGAGCCGTAGCCGACGGTCTGCGCGTACTCACCGACCACCAGCCGCACCTCAGCGGACGGATCGGCCTGGGAACCGCGCAGCCAGCTCACCTGCCAGCCGCCGTCGGGGCCGCACCGGAACTCCAGGTGCACCCGGGAGACGAACAGCCAGTCCTCCGGCGTGACCAGCCGGCACACGGACGCGTCCCGGCCGACCCGGAGCACGGCGCCCGGCTCGCTGGGCGCGTCGGCCATCGTCATGCCGGCCGTGGCGCCCGCGTCGGCCCCGGAGACGGTGGCCATGGTGAGTTCGAGCACGCGCGTTCCCCCTGTGACGTCCTTGCGCGGCGGCCGGATTGGCGTACCGCCGCCGCATGATAGAACGCCCAGCCGGGTCGCGTCCGGCACAATGGGGTCATGACCGAGCGAAAGCCACCGGGTGTGCGCTTCGAGTCCTGGGTCGACAAGGAGATCCGCGACGCGCAGGAGCGCGGTGAGTTCGAGCGGCTGCCGGGCGCGGGTGAGCCGCTGCCCGCCGAGCTCGACTCCGGCTACGACGAACTGTGGTGGATCAAGCGGAAGATGGCACGCGAGGGCCTGTCCGTGCTGCCGCCCGCCCTCGCCCTGCGCAAGGAGGCCGAGGACGCACTCGCGGCGGCTTGTGCGGCGCCCTCGGAGCGGATCGCCCGGAAGCTGATCGAGGACGTCAACGTCAAGATCAAGGACATGATGTTCAAGCCGCCGCCCGGTCCTCCGCTGGGGAAGAAGCCGTACGACGTCGAGGAGGTCGTCCGCGAGTGGCGGCGGCTCAGGGCCGCCGCCAGGGGTGAGCTGCCGGGACCGTCACAGGTGTAGCAGGCGCCCGGCCAGCTCCCGGTAGTCGCGCAGGGCCAGCCTGAGCTGCTCGGTGTCGGTGTCGGTGCCGGGGCCCCGGTCCTCGGAGGCCTCCCAGGAGCGGCGCAGCGTACGCCGCCGCCGGGCCACGGCCTCGCCGAAGCGCGCCACGATCTCCTCCAACGCCTGGTCGGCCTGCTCGACCGCAGCCCGCGGCTCGTCCACGAACCCGACGGCCAGCTGCCGCATCCGCTGCTCCCAGCGGTCGGTCTCCTCGTGCGGCAGAAGAGGGGCGCCGGCCCCGGAGGGCGCGGGAGCCGCCGTACCGACGTCGCCGGCGGATTCCGGCGCACCGCCCGGTGCCGCCGGCCAGGTGTCCGACGCCGGGGACTCGGTCGAGCGCGCCTCACGTGTGCCCACCTCACCGGAGGACGGAATCCCCAGCCCGTCGTCCGGCATTCCGTCGCGCGTTCCCGGCCCGGCGTCACCCGTGTCGTAGGCCAGATCCTCCGTACCGGGCCGCAGGCCCTCGGATCCGGCCCCGGACTCGGACCCCTGCGTGCCTGCTGGGCCCGGGGGGTGTCCGGGTATGTCCTCCGGAGTGCGGTCGTCTGCTGTCAGGCCCTCCGTGCCGGGGGCGGTCGAGGCGGGCGGCTCGCCCGGCAGCCGTTCCTCCGCGAGGGGCTCCCGCGGGGTGCGGCGGCGTGCCGCCGTGTCGTCCTCCGGGGTCCAGTCCTCGTCCGGTGGCTGGGTGAAGCGACCGGTGGGACGCTCGTCGCCGGGGTCTCTCGTCCTGTCCGACATGACGGTCAACTCTCCTTCGGCCGGCTCTTGTCGAAGGCCCACGGGGTGTGGGAGCGGGCGCCGGCGTGGGGCGCACGGTGGCGGCCCGTCTCCCGGGCGGGGTGGGTCAGGTCGTCGAAGAGGGCGCGGGCACCGACGAGTGCCGCGCGCATCTCCTCCGTACCGGAGCCCGCCTCGGTCGCCCCGCTGCTCGGTCCGGACCGGGCCACCCGGTGCACCTGCCGGTAGCCGTCGACGTGGTCGGCGTGGTGCACGGACAGCGCGGCGAGCTGCTCCTCGTAGTGCCCGCCGTCCGGGTAGCCGCGCACGACGGCGAGTTCCGCGAGCAGCCGGTCGGCCTCGGCCACCGCCTGCCGCGGCGACTCGACGAAGTGTTCCTGCACGGCCGTCCAGCGGGCCGCGTACTGCTCGCACCCGGCCGGGTCCAGTGGCCGTTCCCGCAGGTCGCCGTGGCGTTCCATGCGCTCGGTCAGTTCCCGTTCGGCGGCCTTGGTGTCACCGTCGTGCAGGGCCACGGCCCGCTCGTACTCGGGCCCGAAGCGCCGCTTGAGGGCGGGACCGCCGCGCCGGCGCCGGCCGCGCAGGATCGGGAGGGCTGCCGCGCCGACGATCACGACCGCCACGATCACGGTCAACACGATCATGCCAGTGGACATGGTTGCCTTCCGCTCGGGCCGGCCCCACTGGCCGGCTTCCCCTCCGGGTCACCCGGAAGGGGAGCCACAAACGGCGGTCAGTCCGCGAAGCGGCGCAGTCCGGTCACCGACCACACCGTCGCGATCCGCCCGTCCACCACCTCCAGCAGGTCGATCCCGCTCTTCTGCGCCCCGTCCGCAAAGGTCACGTACCAGCAGCAGGCGACCCGGCCCGGACCGGTGTCCACCAGCGGGGTGCCGTCGACGGCGAACCGCAGGCCGGGCTTGTCCGCACGGAAGGTCCGGACGTACGCGGCCATCCCGGCCGGGCCCCGCACCTCGTCGGTGGCCGCGTTCGCGGGGTCGTTGCCGAAGCGGACGCGGAAGCCGGGGGCGAGGAAGGCCTCCGGGTCGCTCAGGTCGCCGTTCCACAGGGCGGTCCAGCGGTCGAAGAGGGCGATACCGGTCGCGGTGGTCAGCGTGCGGTGGCTGGTGTGGGAAGTCGTTGTCATGGGCATCAGCCTCCGCCCGGTCCGCGACACCGCCCTGTCGGTGATTGCCGTCACATCACGGTCGCCGCATCGAGCGGTACGACGTCGGAGCCGAGCGTGTCGAGGGCGGCGAGGTCGACGGCGCGGTGCGGGACCCGCTCGTCCAGGGCCGTCGCCGCACGCACCCGGTCCAGGCGGAAGCCGCGCGGCGCGTCCCGCAGCCGGCACCAGCCGGCCAGATACCAGTGCTCCGCTCCGCCGAGGAAGCCGAGCGGTTCCACGTCCCGAGCGGTGACCCGGCCCGCCGCGTCGCAGTACTCCAGGCGCAGCACCCGCCCCGCGGTCAGCGCCTCCCGCAGCGCGGCGGGCACGACCGGTCCGGCGGGCGGCGCCGGGCGGGCGGCCGGGACGAGCAGCCGTATGCGCCCGGTCAGCTCGGCCGCCGCCCGCCGCTCCCGTTCCGGCAGCACGGCCAGCACCTTGTGCAGCGCGCTGCGCGCGTCCGCCGCGAACGGCGTGCCGGCGAGCTCCTGCAGCCCCACGGCGAGCGCGGTCGCCTCGGCCGGGGTGATGGTCAGCGGCGGCAGGGTGCGGTCGCGGTCCAGGACGTAGCCGCCGCTGCGGCCCGGCTCGGCGTGGATGGGCACCCCGGACTGCTGCAACGCGGCCAGGTCACGCTCGATCGTGCGGACGCTGACCTCGAAGCGCCGGGCGAGCGCCCGGGCGCTGCGGGGGCGGGGAGCGGCGGCGCGCAGCTCCTCGACGAGGGCGTAGAGGCGGTCGGTGCGGTTCACGGCGGACAGTCTGCGGAAATTCGCTCGGCGGCGCGGCGACGGCGGCCGACAATGTCCGGCATGACGTGGACGATCACCCCCGAACCGTACGACTCTCCGGTCGCGGCCGCGTTGTGGCGGGCGTACTACACGGAGGTCAGCGACCGCTGGTACCTGCTGCACGAGGGCCGTCGCACCGACCCGGACGAGCTGGAGCGGGAGATCGCAGCCACGACCGGGGCCGAACTCGCGCCGCCCACCGGCCGGTTGCTCGTCGGCCGGTACGAGGGCGAGCCGGCCGGTTCGGCGGGCGTACGGCTGCTGGAGCCGGACACGGCGGAACTGACCCGGGTGTTCGTGCACGGGCATCTGCGCGGCAGGGGCGGGGCCCCGTTGCTGGTGGCCGCCGCCGAGGAGGCCGCCCGGGCCCTCGGCGCCCGGCGGCTGATCCTGGACACCCGCGGTGACCTGGTCGAGGCCCGCGCCCTGTACGCCCGCCTCGGCTATACGGAGACCGGTCCGCACAACGACGACGTCTACGCCGAGCACTGGTTCCGCAAGGAGCTGGTGGTCAACCGGCCTTCGCCCGGACCGCCTTGTGCGGGCGCTCGCGGTCGGTGCCGCACAGTTCACCGGTGAGTTCCCTGACCAGCTGGGTCAGGTCGGTGGAGCGGCCGGGCTGCCACCAGTCGCCGAGGAGTTCGGCCAGGGACTCCTCACGTGCCCGGGCGAGCCGTTCGGTGACCTCCCGGCCGGACTCGGTCAGATACAGGTCCAGGCCCCGGCGTTCGGCGAGATGCCGCTCCTCGACCTGGCGGGCGGCGGCGAGGACGGCGGCGAGCGGGACGGGGCTGCGCTCGGCGAGCATGCCCGGCTCGACGGAGCCGTACTTGCGGATGCGCAGCAGCAGCCAGCTGGCGGCGGGCAGCAGGTCGTACCCGGCGCGTGCGGTGATCTTCTGGTAGACCTCGCGGCGTCCCTCGCGGGTGCCGAGCAGGGACAGGGCCCGGCAGCACTCGTCGTAGGAGGACCGCTCGACCGGGTTGGGCGCGATGGTCTCGGAGACGTCCGGTGCGGTGACCGAGCCGCGCAGCCGGTCCTCCTTCAGGAACCACGCCAGCAGGAAGCCGAGGACGGCGACGGGGACGGCGTAGAGGAAGACGTCGGTGATGGCGGACGCGTACGCGTGCAGGGCCGCCGGACGCAGGGCGGGCGGCAGGGCGGCGATGCCGCGGGGGTCGGATTTCAGGGCGTTCGCGGAGGCGCCGGGCGGCAGACTCACACCCCGGAAGGCGGCGGCGAGTTTGTCGCCGAGGCGGCCGGCGAAGACCGTGCCGAAGATGGCGACACCGAAGGAGGCTCCGATGGAGCGGAAGAAGGTGGCGCCGGAGGTGGCGACGCCGAGGTCCTCGTACGACACGGCGTTCTGCACGATGAGGACGAGCACCTGCATGACCAGGCCGAGTCCCAGGCCGAAGACGAAGAAGTAGACGCTCATCCGGGCGGTGGTGCTGTGCTCGTCGAGCCGGTGCAGCAGGAGCAGGCCGATGGTGGTGACGGCGGTCCCGGCGAGCGGGAAGACCTTCCAGCGGCCGGTGCGGCTGACGATCTGCCCGGAGAGGGTGGAGGACAGCAGCAGGCCGAACACCATGGGCAGCATGTGCACGCCGGACAGGGTCGGTGAGATGCCGTGCACGACCTGAAGGAAGGTCGGCAGATACGTCATCGCGCCGAACATGGCGAAGCCGACGATGAAGCTGATGACGGCGGCGAGAGTGAAGGTGCGGATGCCGAACAGCTTCAGCGGCAGGACCGGTTCGGCGGCCCGGCGCTCGACGGCCACGAACGCCACGGCCAGCAGCACGCCCAGCACGGCGAGCCCGATGAGCTGCGCCGACCCCCAGGCCCAGGTCGTACCGCCGAGAGAGGCGACGAGGACGAGGCAGGTGGCGACGGAGGCGATGAGGAGCGTACCGAGGTAGTCGATGACGTGGTGGGCGGTGCGGCGCGGTATCTGCAGGGCGGTGGCTATCACGGCGAGTGCGACCACGCCGACGGGCAGGTTGACGTAGAACACCCAGCGCCAGCTCAGATGCTCGGTGAACAGCCCGCCGAGCAGCGGCCCGAGGACACTGGTCGCCCCGAACACGGCCCCGAACAGCCCCTGGTACCGGCCGCGTTCCCGCGGCGGCACGATGTCCCCGACGATCGCCATCGACAGCACCATCAGCCCGCCGCCGCCCAGCCCCTGGAGCGCGCGGAACGCGATCAGCTGGGGCATGTTCTGCGCCATGCCGCACAGCGCGGAGCCGATGAGGAAGAGGACGATGGCGGTCTGGAACAGCCTCTTGCGCCCGTACTGGTCACCGAGCTTGCCCCACAGCGGAGTCGCGGCGGTCGAGGCCAGCAGATAGGCGGTGACGACCCAGGACAGGTGCTCCAGGCCGCCGAGGTCGCTGACGATGGTGGGCAGCGCGGTCGACACGATCGTCTGGTCGAGAGCGGCGAGCAGCAGCCCGAGGAGCAGGGCGCCGATCGAGACGAGGACATTGCCGGAGACGTGCTCGGCGGCCTGCGTTTCCGCGCCGTGCGTGTCCAGGGCCATGGAGACCTCCCGGGGCTCGGGTGCACCTTCCATCGTGGTAGGTGTCACCGTTTATGGCCTGTCGAGTCCCGCGTTTTCGGCGACGGATGTGGAGAAGGTGCGCATAGTCTCGGAAGTTCACGAGGGGAGGGACGAACACATGACTGATTCCGGAAGTCCCGGGGGCCGCATCTGCCCCTGCCCGGAGTGCGGGGCGCCGAGGGTGCCGGCCCACGGCCCGTCCTGCGACTGCACCGAGCGCGCCGCCGAGACCCTGCGCGAGACGCGCTCGGCCGAGGCGGCAGCGGCGGAGGACTTCGACCCGCTGCGGATACGACCGTACGTGGAGGTCGACGGGGCCCACACGGCACCGGCCACGCCCGGCACGCCATCCGGCACGGAGACGCAACCGGTACCGGCCGTGGAGGCGACCCTGCCCTTACCGCAGACAGCCGGACCGAACCCGGCCGACGTGCGGATGTTCGGGGTCGAGGGGGCCGGCGGGACCTCCGGGGCTCCCCGGCCGCAGGGCGGCGCCGGCGGCGCCGGGGCCGACGGAGTCCACCGCGCCCAGGGGGCCGGCACGGGCCGCATCGACGCACCCGGTGCGGCGGAGCCCCTGGGCGCCGGGGCGGGCCGTCGGCGGTCCCGTCGTGGCGTGCTGCTGTCCGTCGCGGGGGCGGGCGTGGCGGTCGTGGCGGCGGCCGGGTTCGCGAGCGGGCTGTTCTCGTACCACACACCGTCCCGGCACCCGGCCGCCGACGAGGTGAGGGAGAGCGTCCCCGACGTGAGCACACCGGGCCCGGCGTCACCGACGGCACCCTCCTCCCCCGCCGTCCCCCGCTCGCCCGCGCCGTCGCCCTCCGCGTCGGTGAGCCGACCGAGTCCGTCGGCCACGCCGTCCCCCTCGCCGACCCCGTCCGCCTCCGCCGAAACGTCCCACCCGGCGTCGCCCACCGCACCCATGACGGCCGCCGCCACCCCACGGACCACGCCCGCCGTCACGCCGGTGCTGCAACGCGGCGACAGCGGCCCGGAGGTGGCCGAACTCCAGCAGCGGCTACGGCAGGTGAACCTGTACGCCGACCGGATCACCGGGATCTTCACCCGTTCGGTGGAGGACGCCGTACGCACCTATCAACTGGCCCGCGGCATCCAGGGCGACGCTCTCGGCGTGTACGGCCCGGCGACCCGGAGGAGTCTGGAGGCGGAGACATCCGGCCCGTCCGGCTCGATCAGCCCGTCCGCCACGTGAGGACGGGCCCTCCGGGCCGACCGAGGACCCATGCCGATCGGGGCCCATGCCGATCGGGGCCCATGCCGATCGGGGCCCCTGGGCTCGGGGGCGAAGGGGCGCAGCCCGACGGGAAGGGCCGTCAGCCGACGTGCAGCCGGATCGCCCCGTCCGCCGCAGCCTCGACCCGCACCCACGTGAGGTCGGGCACGGCCACGTCGGGCGCATGCACACCGGCGCGGGGGCCGACACCCACCACCGTCATACCCGCGGCGCGCCCCGCCGCGATGCCCGCACCGGAGTCCTCGAAGACCACACAGTCGGCCGGAGCCACGCCCAGCTCGGCCGCGCCCTTCAGAAAGCCCTCGGGGTCGGGCTTGCTCGCCCCGACCGACTCGGCGGTGACGCGGACCTGCGGCAGCGGCAGCCCGGCCGCGTTCATGCGGGCGGTGGACAAGGGGACGTCGGCGGAGGTCACCAGGGCGTGCGGAAGACCCCGCAGGGAGGCGAGGAAGGCGCTCGCGCCGGGGATCTCGACCACGCCGTCGGTGTCGGCGGTCTCCTCGGCGAGCATGCGTGCGTTGTCGGCGAGGTTCTCCGCCACGGGGCGGTCGGGCAGCAGTACCGCCATGGAGGCGTGCCCCTGCCGGCCGTGGACGACCTTCATCACTTCGTCACCGTCCAGCCCGTGCCGCCCGGCCCAGCGCCGCCAGACGCGTTCGACGTCGGCGTCCGAGTTGACGAGGGTGCCGTCCATGTCGAGCAGGAGGGCGCGGGCGGTGAGGACGGTGGACGTGACGGTGGCCGTCATCGGCAGCTCCAGGAGGCTCCGGGAAGGAAATGACCCCGAAGGAAAGGGCCCCGGGGGCAGGGACAAGGCGGCCCCGCCCGCCGGTCAGGGAAAACGGGCGGGAGCCACTTTGTTTCTCCACGGTACAAAACCGGGGGCGAGTCCGCCACCACCCCCGCAAGGGTTCACCGGACTCCCGCACCGGTTCACCGGACGTTCAGCTCGCCGACCGGCTCAGCCCGCCACCGCCTCGTACAGGCTCCACGCGCCGAGCGCGAGCATCAGCAGCGCCGCGATCTGCGTGATCAGCCGCAGCGGCACCCTCTTCATCAGGGCCTTTCCACCGACGATGCCGAGTCCGGCGACGGCCCACAGGCCGAGCACCGCGCCGAGACCGACGGAGACCGGGTCGTCGTAGCGGGCGGCGAGGTTGGCGGTCATGATCTGGGTGAGATCGCCGAACTCGGCGACCAGGATGACCGTGAAGCCCGTGCCCGCGACCTTCCAGAAGGACTGGTCGGCGGGCTTCCTGATCTCCTCCTCGCCGTCGTCCTTCTTCAGCAGCAGCATCGCGGCACCGCCGAGGAAGAGGACGCCGGTGAGGGCGTGCACGAGTCGCTGGGGCAGCAGGGTCAGTACGCTGCCGGCCGCGACGGCCAGCACGACATGCAGCAGGAAGGCTGCGGCGACACCGGCGAAGACATGGCTCGCGCGGTAGCGGGTGCCGAGGACGAGGCCGGCGAGCGCGGTCTTGTCGGGCAGTTCGGCGAGGAAGATGACGCCGAAGACGAGCGCCGTCACGGTGATGCTGATCAAGATTCCTCAATCGGTCGGGGCCGCCCCACCGAGAGTGCGGTACGTCTCACGCGATGACACCTCGGCACGGCAGCACACTCGGCGTCCGTGTCGCGGGGACACGGACGTGCACTGCTTGCCGAAGGTCTCGCCGGCGGTCCTCGAAAGACCCGAGGTCCGCCTCCGGGCGCCGGCTCAGCCTGGCTGAGCAGTATGTCGACGGTCCGGCGAAGAGCTACTCCCCTTCTGCGCTCCCCATCGTAAGGGATGTGAAGGTTCGGCCGTGAAGCTTGTCATGCCCTTGCCCTGTCATGAACACGTCACTAGCTTCTCACCAAACGCTCACCCCACGGCAACACGGGCTCGCGAGCATTCCCTCGCTCGCACCCAACACCCCTACCCCACCAGGGAGTTCCCACATGTCCAGGTTCTACGCGCGTCGACGGCTGAGCATACTCGCCACGCTCACCGGACTCATGGCCTCGGCCGCCCTGTTCGGCTCCCCGAGCGCCTCCGCCGCCCTCCCCACGCCGGTCAGCGCCGCCACCGCCCGCGGCTACCTCTCCCAGCTCACCGTCGCCACCGAGAACCGCACCGGCTACAGCCGCGACAAGTTCCCGACCTGGATCACCATCTCCGGCACCTGCAACACCCGCGAGTGGATCCTCAAGCGGGACGGCACGAACGTCGTCACCGACTCCGACTGCAAAGCCACCAGCGGCAGCTGGTACTCCCCGTACGACGGCGCGACCTGGAGCTCCGCGTCCGACGTCGACATCGACCACCTCGTCCCGCTCGCCGAGGCCTGGGACTCCGGGGCGAGCAAGTGGACCACCGCCCAGCGGCAGGCCTTCGCCAACGACGTCACCCGCCCCCAGCTCCTCGCCGTCACCGACAACGTGAACCAGGCCAAGGGCGACCAGGACCCGTCGACCTGGGTCCCGTCCCGGTCCGCCTACGTCTGCACCTATGTGCGCGCCTGGGTCCAGGTGAAGTACTACTACGACCTCTCGGTCGACTCCGCCGAGAAGACGGCCCTGACCAAGTACCTGGCGAGCTGCTGACCCGCCGGACGGCGTCTCAGGAAACGGGGCGGCGGCGCATGAGGTATCCCGCCGCCGCGCCCACGGCGAAGAGGGCCGCGTACGAGACACCCGTGGCGAGCCAGGTCGCGCCGAGCCACTGGGCGCCGTAGTAGCCGAGGGCCACGCTGTACGCGGCCCAGGAGAGGCCGGCCAGGGCGGACCACGGGACGAAATCGCGGGCGCGGCGGTGGGCGGCGCCGGCGCAGAAGGAGACGACCGAGCGGCCGGCGGGGGCGAAGCGGGCGAGCACGACCAGCGCGCCGCCTCCGCGGGCCAGGGCATCGCCGAGACGTTCCTGCGCGGTGGTCAGCCGCCGGGAGCGGGCGATCGCCCGGTCCAGCCGCTCACCGCCCCGCCAGGCTAGGCGGTAGGCCACCAGATCCCCGAGGACCGAGGCGGTCGCCGCGGAGAGGGTCAGGGCCAGCAGGTCCGGCACGTCGTGCGGGACCCGGCCGGCCGCCGCGCCCGAGCCCGCCGCCGCTGCCATGCCCGCCGTGATGACGAGCACGCCGCTCGGCAGCACCGGCACGAACACATCGAGCAGCACGGACACGACCACCGCGGCATAGATCCACGGTCCGGTGGCCAGCGCCCCCACACTCTCGAACACGACTACTCCCGTTGCTCCCCCGCCGACAGCCGTACAGCGTACGCCGGAGGTGTGACAGGAGGGGCTCGGGGGGTGAAGGGGGTTGCGCACAGAGCCGCAGCCGGCCCGGCCGGACCCGAGGCGGCGCCCTTCCCCCTCGTGACGGGGAAGGGCGCCGTGCGCCGGCCCTCGTGGCGGTCGAGGGCGCCGCGCGGTCAGGCGGCTATCGGGGTCTGCTCGGTGGCGGACCTGCCGCCCTCGGCCGTGCGGCGGCCGACGAGCCGGTCGAGGCCGAAGGCGCCGGAGCCGGTGAAGACCAGCATGAAGAACGCCCAGCAGAACAGGACCGACAGCTCGCCGCCGTTCTGGATGGGCCACAGCGCGGCCTGCTGGTGGACGTCGAAGTAGGCGTACGCCATCGAGCCCGAGGCGATCAGCGCGGCGCCACGGGTGCCCAGGCCGAGGAGCACCAGGCCGCCGGCGACGAGCTGGATCACGGCCGCGTACCAGCCGGGCCAGGTGCCGGACGGAATGGTGCCGCCCTGGGTGCCCGCGGCGCCGCCGAGGACGCCGAAGAGCGAGGCGGCGCCGTGCACGGCGAAGAGCAGGCCTACGACGATGCGGAAGAGCCCGAGGACATAGGGCTGAGCGGAGTTGAGACGTGCGGTCATGAGGGGGGATCTCCTCTTCGGTGTCGGTCGGGCCGGCCGGGGACGTGGTGGATGGCCGGCCGTGGGGGCGGCGGTACCGAATGGAGTCTCAGGTTAGGGGAACCTAATCAGTGCTTGCAAGTTCAACATTTGGCCAGGGGTCCGGCTCTGCTTGCGGCCCCCTGCCGGGAAACGGCGCACGCCAGGCAAGCCCGCGCGACCGTGCCCGCATCGGCGTACGTGACCGAATCCACACCTGGCCGGCCCCCGCGCCGGGTCACCGGCGCACCCCGTCCGCGGGCAGCACAAAGGACCGACTCGCTTGGCAGTAAGGGATCTTGACGGGGCGTCAGTCATGCGCGACGACGGGACCGCGGGACCGGACGTGCTCCGACTGCGGCCGGGCGCCCGTGGTCGCGTGCCGTGGGACGGGCAACTCACCGACCGCGCACCGCAGATCGGGCGCCGACGAGGCACGCCTCCTAAGGCGCACCCCTCTATGAGAGACCTCACACGGCCCGCACTACCCCGCGCTGCGGACCGACTGTCCGCGTACCTCCAGGCCGCCGAGCAACTCGGCCGTGGCCTCGGCCACGGCGGCCACCGCGCGGTCGAAGACCTCGCGGTTGTGCGCGGCGGGAGCCCGGAACCCCGAGATCTTCCGTACGTACTGCAGCGCGGCCGCGTGGATGTCCTCGTCCGTGGCCTCGCCGGGCAGGACGGGCGGACGCAGCGTCTTGATACTCCGGCACATGCCCCCAGTCTTACGCAGACCGCACACCCCTGCGATGATCGCACGCAAGGCGGCCACCGACACCCGGGGCCGACCCTCGAAAGGAACAGCCTCATGGCGACCAAGAACACCGTGGCCGTGCTCGGCCCCGGCGGCACCGGCGGCCTCCTCGCCGCCCTGCTCTCCCGCTCCGGCCACCGCGTCATCTGCCTGGCGCAGGACCGTACGGCCGAGACCCTGCGCCGTACCGGAATCACCGTCCGCAGCTCCCAGTTCGGTGACTTCACCGCCCGCGTCGAGGCGGACACCGAGCTGCGTGAACCGGTGGACGCCTGTCTGATCGCCGTCAAGCACACCGCGCTCGACGCCGCCCTCACCCGGGTGCCGCCCGCCGCCCTCGGCGACGCCCTCGCCGTGCCGCTCCTGAACGGTGTCGAACACCCCGCGCGGCTGCGCGCCCGCTACCGCCCCGACCGCGTCGCCCCGGCGGTGATCCGCGTGGAGTCCGCCCGCGTCGCCCCGGGCGTGATCGAACACGGCAGCCCGTTCACCGAGGTCGACCTCGCCGGGGACGGCGTGCCCCGTGCCCGCCTGGACGCCCTCGCCGCCGACCTCACCGCGGCCGGTGCGACCGCGCGGGTGGCCGCGGACGAGACGGCGGCCCTGTGGGCCAAGATGGCGTTCCTCGCCCCCTTCGCGCTGCTCACCACCCGGTACGGCCTCCCGCTCGGCGAGGCCCGCAGCCGGCACCGCGAGGAACTGGAGTCCCTGGTCGCCGAGACAACCGCGGTCAGCCGCGCCTGCGGCGCCCCCGCCGACCCGGTCCAGGCCCTGGCGCGGTACGACGCCTTCCCGCCCGGCGCCAAGTCGTCCATGCAGCGCGACGCCGAGGCGGGCCGCCCACTGGAACTCGATGCCATCGGCGGGGCCCTGCTGCGCGCGGCCGGGCGGCACGGCGTACCGGCTCCGGTGACGGCCCGCCTGGTGGGCGAGCTGCAGGCGGCCGGCCACTGACACCCGCCGATCGGCCACCCGTTCGGCTGAACCTCCCCGGAACCTCAGGAGGAACTCGCCACCCAAAATCGAACAGGCGTAGCATTGCCGTGTGGCTGCGACCTATGAATTCCCCAGTGACCTCCTCGCCGGTCAGGAGGAGCTGCATCAGGTCCGGGCCGAGCTCTCGGCCCTGCTCAAGCGCCTGCCGTGGTCGGTCGAGCCGATGGACGGCTTCAGTGACGACAACGGCTGGCGCAAGGTGGAGCGGCCCGCCTCCCCCGGCTGGACGGCGGACGAGCAGGCCGAGGTGGAGAAGCTGCGCCGCCGCGAGCACGAACTCGCGGTGTTCGTCAGCACACACCGTTTCTGGGCCGAGGTGGCCGCGGCGGACCGCATGGAGGCCCGCACCCGGCTCAAGCATGCACACGAGCAGCCGAGCGGGGAGGAATGACAACGCCTTCCGGAATGACCGAAGCCCCCGGCCACATGGCCGGGGGCTTCGCCGCCGGTGGGCGCGGACGGTTTCGAACCGCCGACATCCTGCTTGTAAGGCAGGCGCTCTACCCCTGAGCTACGCACCCGGACACCCGGGCTGTGCACCCAGGACGAGTCGACAGCCTACCTTGCCGGGACCGGTGCACGGCAAACCCGTACCGCCGGGTCACAACGGGGCCGAGACGGGGGTTATCCCCACCCCGGGTCGGGGAGCTGGCCGGATCAAGGTCTTCGTCCAGATCGTTTACGGTCGTTGCAGATCGTTCACGGTCGCCGCAGACCGTCCAGGGGGAGAACTCGTCATGACCCGTTCCGTTTCCGTCCGTGCTGCCGTCCTGGCCCTGGGCACCGGTGTGCTCGTCGCCGGGCTCAGTGCCTGTGGTGCCTCGGCGGATGACGACAAGCACCCGGACCACCGGTCCTTCGCACTGCACGGGCGCACGCTCACCGTCGACAGCGACAACGCGGCGATCGAGCTGGTCGCCGGGCGGGGGAACAAGCAGGGGAACAAGCAGGGAGGCAAGGCCGGCGCGGTCGAGGTCACCCGGTGGTTCGACGGGTCGGTGGCCATCGGCAGCGGGCCGAACCTCAGCTGGTCGCTCGACCACGACCGGCTGGTGCTGCGGGAGCACTGCTCCGGGCTCTTCGCCGACTGCTCGGCCCGCTACCGCATCGAGGTGCCGTCCGGGATCGGCGTCAAGGTCCTCGACGGAAGCGGGAACGTGCGGGCGAGCGGGTTCACGGCCGCGCTCGGCATCCGTACGAGCAACGGTGATGTGCACGTCACCGATGCGTCGGGACCGCTGGACCTGCAGTCCGACAACGGCACGGTCCGGGCGGAGGTCACCTCGCGCCGGGTGCGGGCGGAGGACAGCAACGGCGAGGTGGACCTCGAACTCGGTGCCGTACCCGACATGGTGAGCGCCCACAGCGACAACGGAGAGGTGACGGTCACCGTGCCCCGCGCCGAGTACCACGTGACGGCCGAGTCGGACAACGGGCCGGTGTCGGTGGGGGTGTCGCAGCGGGACCGGAGCCCGCACCGCGTGACCGCCGACTCCTCGAACGGAAAGGTCACGGTGCGGAACCCGAACTGACCGGCCCGTGTCTTCGTCTGCAACGGGTGGGAGAATGACACCACCCACGGCGAACCACGGCACGGGAGAGGGATGTGACGGCGACACCGGGCACGCCAGCGACGCGGTCGTACCCGCCGTCGACCGTCCGGGCCCGGTCCGGGTCCACGGCTCTGCGCGACACCCTGACCCTGTTGGGCCTGCCGGTGCTGGCGGCGCTCGCCCTGCCCGCCGCGTTCGCGGGCGGGGGCACCCGGCGCTGGTTCGGCGGCCGGGCGGAGAGCCAGCGGGCCGAGGCGCAGGCCGCGAAGGACGCCGCGGCGACCGCGTTCTACGAACTGGACACCGCCCAGCGGGACCTGAGGATCTCCGTCGAGACGATCACGGCCGTGGACGACTCCCCCGCCGCCCGGCGTGCCGCCACCGACTTCGCGGCGCTCGGGCAGCGGATCGACGAGGTCAGCCGGCGGTACATCCAGGCCGTCGACGCCCATGATCTCGACCGGGACGACCTGGAGGCCTCGGCGGCCTCCCGGGCGCGTGCGGAGCTGACCTCCGCCAAGGACGAACTGGTCCGGGTCAAACAGGAGCTGGACCGTTTCGGCACATCGCTCGGGCCGCTGCTCGGCACGGCCGAGACCCAGCTGGCCCGGCTGGCGCCCGCCGTGGAGCGGGCCCGGCAGGCGCTGCTGGGCGCGAGCAACGCGCTGGACGCCGTACGTGAGCAGGGACTGCGCGCCGATGACCTCGCCGGGCGGCTCGCCGCCCTCTCCCCCGAGCTGACCAGGCTCAACCAGGGCGCCGGGCAGCACGGGGTGCAGCAGACCCTGGAGCGAGCCGAGCGGGTGCAGCGGGAGGCCGGGGCGATCCGGGCCGAGGCCGAGCGGCTGCCGGAGAGGGCGGCCGAGATCGATCACCGGCTGGTCAGCCTGCGCACCCGCGCCCAGGCACTGACCACCCGGGCCGGGCAGGTGGACCCGGTGCTCAGCGAGCTGCGGCGCCGGTTCGCGGCCGCCTGCTGGCAGGACCTGCAGCAGGTGCCCGAGCAGGCCGTGCAGAACGTCCGGCAGGCCGAGCTGAAGCTCCGCGAGGCACAGCAGGCGCGGGAGGCCCAGCACTGGCCGGACGCCACCTCGCTGCTGTCGACGGTACGGGCCCTGCTGAACACCACCGACGAGGCCGTGTCGGCCGCGGGTGAGCGGCTGCGGCGCCTGAACGAGGTGCAGAAGGATCCGCAGGCGGAGGTCGAGCGGACCCGGTTCGCCCTCCGGGACGCCCAGCGGCTGGCCATGACGGGCCGTGCGACCCCCGATCCGCGGCATGCGGGGCCGCTGGACGAGGCGGTGGCGCGGCTGGAGCGGGCGATCGGCTCGCTGGAGGGGCGGCATCCCGACTTCTGGCACTTCCTGACCGAGACGGAAGCCGTCCGGCGGGTTGCGGCGCGGGTCGTGGCTCAGATCCGGGAAGAACGGGGCGGGGGGCACTGAGCGGCTGAGCGCCCTTTCGGGGGGCGCTGCAGTCCCGTCGGTTGCAGGGTGCCGCGGGGCGGGCGGATATTGGGTGGACGGATGGCCTCCGCTAGCGATCGAGGGAGGCGGACATGGCCACACACGCAGCGCACACGAGACCGCGACGGCGGATCCGGTTCGACGAGCATCTGCCCGTCGACCACAGGCTGAACACGGTCTACCGGATCGGCGCGGGCCTGATCGGCGCGTTCCTCGTCGCGTTCGGCATCCTGGGGCTGGTCAATCACATCGGTTTCTTCGACACCGGGGGCAACTCCGTCGCCGGGCTGAACACCAACGGCACGCTGAGTGTGCTGTCGATCGTCGTCGGGGCGATCCTGCTCGCGGGGATGGTGATCGGCGGGAACGTGGCGTCGACGCTGAACATGGTGTTCGGGGTGCTGTTCCTGCTGGCGGGCTTCCTGACCCTCGGCCTGCTGGACACCGGCTACAACTTCCTGGCGTTCAGGATCCAGAACGTGTTCTTCAGCTTCATCGTGGGCCTGCTGCTGATGACCTTCGGCATGTACGGCCGGGTCGGCTCGACCCTGCCGCACGACAACCCGTACTGGCGGGCGCGGCATCCCGGTCCGCAGGACGAGCGCGGGACGGACTGAGCCGTCCCGCGCCGGCAGCGACCGGACCGGATCAGGTGCGGTAGGCGTAGAAGTACGCGTTCGGGTACGACGCGACCAGGCTGGCCACCGACCTGTTGTAGGTGTTCGTGGAGTGGTACGTCACGTACGGCACGCCATAGCGGTCGCGGTAGGTGACGATCATCGAGTGGTCCTTGGATCCGTCCCGGTTGAAGTCCATCTGGACCACGTCACCGAGGTTCGCCTGGTAGACGTTGGCGAGCGGGGTGACGCGCTTGGAGGACAGGGCGAACCAGGAGAACTCGTTGACGCCGACGAACGAGTCCGACTGGATGTCGGCGTTGCCGAACCACTTGTGGAAGTCGTTCGTGTAGCCGGGAACGTGCTTCCAGCCGCCCGCCTTCAGGGACTGGCTGACGAAATTGGTGCAGTCACCGCCGTCGGCCTCCCCGTTGTAGTCCGGGTAGTCCGGGTTGTAGTGGGACCAGTACTTCGTCGCGTACGCCACCATGGCCTTGTAGTCGTAGGCGCCGCCGGTGAGGTTCTTCGGGTTGGCCGGAGCGGGCCAGCTGGTGGCCGCGCGGGGCGCGTCGGGCGGGCCGTCGTCGGCGGTCGTCCTCACCTTGGCGACGGACGGCGTGGCGACCTGGTTCACGGCGAGATAGCCGTCATCCGTGTCGCGGATGCCGGTCAGCTGCCAGTTCCCGTCGCGGTCCGCCTTGAAGGTCAGCTCGTGGTGGGCCTGGAACCCCGTGGTCTTCGGGCCCTTGGCCGCGGCCTTGTGGTAGGTCAGGGTCGTGGTCTCGGTGACGGCGACCTTGGCGCGCCGGCCGTGGACCTCGGTCGCGTCGAGCGAGACCTTCGTGCTGCCCGCGCTGTACTTCTCGCCCAGCTTCGCGAGGCGGGTCCTGCGGGCGCGCAGCTCGCCGAGGGCGGAGCTCTGCTCACGGGACTGCCCGCCGGACAGCCGGACGGACCCCGAGAAGCCGGATGCGTGCCGCGTCCGGGCGCTGCCGGCCCCGTCCACCAGGGCCTGGGTGCGGTCGGTGAAGACCGCGTCGGCGAGCCGCTGGAAGGTCGCCTTGGTGGCCGCGTCCACCGTCGGGTCGTTGGTGACCGCCGCCCCCGCGCTCCAGTTCGGCACCAGGGCCACGCCTGCGACCACGGAGGCGGCCGCTGCCGTGACTATGGTCGCGCGGCGGCGCTTACGGCTCAGTCTTCTTGATTTCAATGGTGTTTCCCCTTTTCGCCGGTACACCTACCGGGATGGAGCATCTTTGCATGCCTGATGCGGTGCATGTGAAGGGTGTTGCACAAGTGGAATCCGCGTCGGGCGCAGGTCACTTGACGACCTGCGACCAGTCCGGCGACTGCGCCGGGTCGAGGCTGCGCAGCGCGGCCAGGGTCTGCGGCTTTTGTACGTCGAGCCAGTCGGCCAGTTCCTTGAAGGTCACGCACTTGACGCCCTTTTTGGTGCAGATCTTCGGGATGATCTGGTCGATGGCCTTCATGTAGATGCCGCCGTTCCAGTCCTCGAAGTGGTCGCCGACGAACAGCGGGGCCCGACTGCCGTAGTAGACGCGGTTGAAGCCGGCCATGTAGGAGTCGACGGTCATCTGCTGCCACTGGGCGTACTTCGACGGATCACCGTTCGTCTCGCCCTGGGACTGGTTGTAGAGGAAGTTGAAGTCCATGGACAGGCCCTGGAACTTGCCGTTCTCGTACGGGAGCATCTGCAGCGGGAAGTCCCAGATGCCGTTCTTCTTCGTGGGCCATATCTGGAAGTCGCCCGGCGAACTGGCGTCGTAGCGCCAGCCATAGCTCTTGATGGCCTTCAGCAGATTCGGCTGGCCCTCAAGGCAGGGTGCGCGACCGCCGGTGACCTCCTTCTTGAAGTCGAAGGGCAGCGCGGGAACGTCCTTGTAGCCGGTGGTGGTCTTCCAGTTCTCCACGAATTGGAAGAACTGGTCGATCTCGCTCTTCCACTGGGCGACGGACCAGTCGCCGCCGCCCTTCTTGCCGCAGAAGTGGCCGTTGAAGTGGGTGCCGATCTCGTTGCCCTGCTGGTAGGCCAGGCGAAGCTGCTCCAGGGTGGTGCGGATGTGCTCGTCGGTGGCGTAGTCGATGGCGGCGTCGCCGGGTGAGTGCATCGGGCCGTGGTAGAGCGACTTCCTGCTCTTGGGCAGCAGGTAGATGCCGGTGAGGAAGAAGGTCATGTGGGCGTTGTACTGCTCGCCCATCTTCCGGTAGTGCGAGAAGAGATGGTCGTCGCCCTCCAGGGCGCCGTCCCAGGAGAAGACGACGAACTGGGGCGGCTTCTCGCCGGGCTTGAGCGGCACCGGCTTCAACTGCCCCGGCTGCGGGCCGGTGTAGGAGGTCGAGCCGTCACCGAGGATGTGGGTCCTGCCGTCCCAGGTGGGTGTCGGGCTGGGCTTCGGGGCGGCCGCCTTGGGCTTCTTGCCGGCCGAGGCGGTCGGCTCGGTGTCGTCCGGCCGGGTCAGCGCCAGGAAGCCGGCCACCAGGGAGGCCACGACGAGAAGGACGGCGAGCGTCAGGACCTGCGGGCGGGTGGCGGCGGGGCCCAGGCGACGGCCGGGGGCGCGACGCCGGCCCGTCGGTGACTTCTTGCGAGACATTGCGCGGCTCAATCTCAGAGAGGGGCGAGGGGATCTGTGGGGTCCGGGGTCAGCCCAGACCCGTGGCGGCCGACCAGAGGGCGTACGGGACGTCGTCCGCCGATGTGCCCGCCAGCCCCTTGAGGGGCAGTGGCTGCAGGGACTTCGCCAGGTCCATGCGGTAGACGACGACCGCTGTCGACACGGAGTCGGCTGTGCCGGCGTACCAGGCGGCGGTGTCCTTGTCGTCGGTGCCGGCCTTCCCGGCCGCCCCCGGTGTGAGGGCGGCCGTGGCCGGGTGGGCGGTGCGGAAGGAGTCGGCGAGCGCCTCGTCGACCTCCTGGGCCACCTGGGCGCCGACCGCACGCCGGGGGCGCGGGGTGTTGAGGGCGACCGGGGCGCCGTTCCGGGTGATCCGGCGCACCGAGTACGGCTCCGTGTGCGTGCCGCCGGCCGCGAACGTGGCGTATCCGCTCGCCATGCGGATGGCGCTGGGCGTGGAGTTGCCGAGCGACAGGGCGGGCACCTGGGGGCCGATGCTGTCGGACAGCAGTCCGGACGCCTCCGCGGTCTGGCGCACGTTGTCCAGGCCGGTGTCCATGCCGAGCTGCATGAAGGGCGTGTTGACCGACTGGGCGAGCGCCTGGCGCAGGGTGATCTGCCCGTAGGACTTCCCGCCGTCGTTGTGCGCGGCGACCTTCTTGCCGCTGCGGTCCCAGTAGGGGCCTTCGGGGGTGGTGACGGGAATGCCGTCGTCGCCGTTGTAGGGCGTCTCCGGGGTGACGGGGGTGGCGGGTCCGCCGCGTGTCCTGTGGACGCCGTGTTCGAGCCCGGCGGCGTAGACGAACGGCAGGAACGCGGTGCCGGCCGGGACGGTGGCCGCGTTGGACTCGTTGTAACCCTGCGTACGGTGGTCCGGGCCGCCGTAGACGGCGAGGATCCGGCCGTCGGCGGCGACCGACGCGGCGCCGTAGTGCGCGGTCTTCGCCGCGTCCGGGTGGTCCTTCTTCGCCTGCTTGCGGGCCTTGGTGACGGCGTCGGTGAGCGCCTGCTCCCGCTTGCGGTCGAAGGTCGTGTAGATCTGGTACCCGCCGAGGTCGAACTGCTGGTCGGTCAGATGCCCGGCCTTCTTGGCGTACTGCGACGCCAGCTCCACCAGGTAGTCGCTCTGCGCGCCGGTGTTGTACAGCGGGTTGCTCTTCAGCGGCTCGGGGAAGGTCTTGTACGTGGCGCGCTCCTGCGGCGACAGCTGGTGGATCTTGACCATGCGGTCCAGGATCCACTTCCAGCGTTCCACGGCCCGCTTGTGGTTGGCCTTGCCGAGTGTGGGGTCGTACAGGCCGGCGCCCTTG
Source organism: Streptomyces sp. NPDC053069 (assembly GCF_044546895.1). NCBI lineage: Bacteria > Bacillati > Actinomycetota > Actinomycetes > Kitasatosporales > Streptomycetaceae > Streptomyces > Streptomyces sp. NPDC053069. Next base: position 52,356 of record NZ_JBITZN010000011.1, read on the forward strand.
AGGAGTCCGGCGAGCATGGCGGCCTCGGACGCGTTGAGCTTGCTGACGTCCTTGCCGTAGTAGGCCTGGGCGGCGCGCTGGATGCCGTAGCTGCCGCGGCCGAACCAGCTGGTGTTGAGGTAGCCCTCCAGGATCTGGTCCTTGCTCATCTTGTTGTCGAGCTTGAGGGCGATCATCGCCTCGGTGAACTTGCGGCTGAGCGTCTGGTTCTGGGAGAGATAGACGTTTTTGACGTACTGCTGGGTGATGGTGGATCCGCCCTCGGTGTCGCCCTTGCCCACCGTGCGGTACAGCGCCCGCGTGATGCCTTTGACGGATATGCCCGGGTCCGAGTAGAAGCTTTCGTTCTCCGCCGCCAGCACCGCCCAGCGGACGTCCGGGGGTATGTCCTTCAGCGGCATCGCCTGCCGCTGCACCCAGCCCGTGCGGGCCATCGGGGTGCCGTCCGACCAGAAGTAGACGTTGTCCTGCTGCGTGGCGTAGGTGTTCAGGTCGGTCGGTATGTCGGTCATCGCGTACGCGGTGGCGAGGAAGAGGGTCAGCAGGCCGAACGAGGCCGTCGTGGCGCCGAGCCACTGGCGCCAGGACGGTATCCAGCGGCGCCAGCCGGTCCGGCCGGGGCGGGGGTACAGGGGCTTCAGACGGCGCGCGCAGCGGGCGAGCCGGCGGGCGTACGGGGCCAGGCTGCGGGCGTACGGGGTGAGCGGCCCGAGCAGACGCCGGGTCGCGGCCAGGGCGCGCTCGCGCGCGGCGGGACGCGCACTGCGCCGGCGCTCGGCCCGGCTGCCGGCCGCGGGCGGCTCCGGCGGCGGGGGCACGCGCAGCTGCACGGTCTCGTCCGCCCTGAGGGTCTCCACCCTCAGATGCAGGGTCATGTCCGCGTCGATCGGCTTGTCACCACGGGCTCCCGCCTGGGGAGCGCCGTCCCCCTGCGACGCATCGGTCACCTGCGTCTCCCCTCCGCACTCGTTCTTGCTCGCGCGGTGAGCTGAGCACCCTCGCAACGGCGTTCACAAGTTATCAACGAAGTTTTCGAATCCTCTGTTCAAGGGGCGGAGTTTCTCGCAACACTCATGCAACATTGAGAAACCGTCGCCCGGGCCCCGACGGCTACCCTGGGCCCATGCCACGCTATGAGTACCGTTGCCGCAGTTGCGGCGAGACGTTCGAAATGAGCCGGCCCATGGCCGAATCCGCCGCCCCCGCGCCGTGCCCTGCCGGGCATGACGACACGGTGAAGCTGCTGTCGACCGTTGCCGTGGGCGGCACGGCCACGCAGGCCCCTGCGGGGGGCGGGGGCGGCGGTTGTTGCGGTGGGGGCTGCTGCGGCTGATCACCCACGAAGGTGCCGCTCGGCGCCTTCCCGCGGCCCGGCACCGCTGTGGCTCATCGCACCGTTCCCCGCGCCCCTGGGGGGCGCTACTGCCGTGCCGCTCGCAGAAACTCCCGTACGATCCGCTCGCCGGCCAGCACCCCCCGCTCCGGCAGCGCCGCGATCTGCGGTGCCGTCCAGCCCGTGTCGGCCAGTTCGCCGTGGCCGGGGCGCCAGCCCCGGTCGGCGGCGAGGAGCAGGTCGGCGTCCAGGAGGGAGTCACCCGCCGCCAGCGTGAGGTCCGCGCCGGTGCGGCGGGCGACCTCGCGTACCGCCGCGCTCTTGGTGAGCGGCTGGGGGACGGCGTAGATCTTGCGGCCCTGGAGCGAGACGGTCCAGCCGCGGTTCTCGGCCCACACCGCCAGCTCCTTCACCCAGTCCTCGGGCAGCAGCTCGCGCTCGACGACGAGATAGGCGAACAGATCCTCGGCGATCCGGTGCTTGCGCACCCAGACGGGGTCGGCCGTCCTCAGCAGGTGCTCGCGGACTTCCCCCAGCGGTGCGCATTCGTCGGCGAGACGGGCCTGCACGCCCGCGTGCCAGTCGGGGTCCGTCACCCCGTCGACCAGCAGATGGCCGCCGTTGGCACAGATCGCGTACGTGGGGGGCGGCCCGGGAAGGTTGATCCGCTGGTACTGCTTGCGGGTCCGGGTCGTGGTCGGCACGAAGACGGCCGCGTCGCCGAGGTCGGTCAGCAGCTGGGCCGCCGTCTCCGTCATGTACGACAGCGGCCTGGCCTCGTGGACCTCCACACACAGCAGCCGGGGTGCCCGCGCGTCCGGCATGGTCAGCGCGAGGGCCGCCGAGGAGTAGATCAGCGTACGGTCGAGGTCGCTCGCCACCAGCACCGGCATCAGGCGTTCACCGCCTTGCCGTCGGCGCCCGTCGCCCCACGCGTGTACCTGGGGTGGATCAGCCCGACGCAGGTGTACGGCAGGTCGCCGACCTCCTCGACGGGTACGCCTCTCTGCTCGGCGAGCAGGCGGACATGGTCGAGGTCGGCGCCGGCCCCGGCACGGGCGAGGATCTTCCACGGCACCCGGCGCAGCAGCACCCGGGTGGTCTCGCCGACGCCGGGCTTGACGAGGTTCACGTCGTGGATGCCGTACTCCTCGCTGATCCGCTCGACGGCCCGCCAGCCGGCCCAGGTGGGGGTGCGGTCCTCGGCCATCAGCTCCTTGACCGCGGCGTCGACGGGGTCGGCGACCTCGGGGAAGCGGGCGGAGACGGCGTCGAGGAAGGCCACCGAGACGTCGGCGCCGGCGAGTTCGCGGTAGAACTTCGCACCGTGGAAGTCGTCCGGGCCGACCAGGTCGGCCCGCAGCACCGTACGCGAGATCAGGCCGGAGACGGTGGAGTTGAGGCAGGCGGAGGGGATGAGGAAGTCCTCACGGGTGCCGTAGGTGCGCACACAGGAGCCCGGGTCGGCGAGTACGGCGATCTCCGGGTCGAAGCCGGTGATGCCCTCCCGCTCCTCGAACTCCTCGACGGCCTGGGCGAGTTCGCGGGTGATGGCGCCCTTGCCGGTCCAGCCGTCGACGAACACGACGTCACGGGGGTCGTGACGGTCGGCCAGCCAGCGCAGCGCGTTGGCGTCGATGCCCCGGCCGCGCACGATCGACACGGCGTAGTGCGGGAGGTCGAGGCCGTGCCGGAACCGGGCCCAGCGGCGCATGAGGATACCGACCGGGGTACCCGCACGGGCCAGGGACACCAGCACCGGGCGGGGCGACCGCTCGGCGATGACCGCCTCGGTCACCACGCCGACCGCCTGGGCGAGCCGGGCGGCGGAGGCGTCGAGGGCGGTGTGGAACAACTCCTGGTACTGCTCGCTCGGCTGGTACTCGACGGGCAGTGACTCGGCGTAGTGCGCGCCGCCGCTCTGGATGGCCTCCTCGCGCTCCTCGGTCGGCGCCTCCAGCGTGACGTCGGACAGGTCCTGCAGCAGCCAGCCGACCTCGTCGGGCGCGTAACTGGAGAATGCGGGGCCGCGGAGGGGCTCGGGCAGCATGGCCGGCCTTTCGGGAGTGTGCGGGACATACGCGGGGACGACCGCGAGCAGGACGTGCGGGACGTGCGCCGCGAGCCGCGCCAGCAGGCCGTCGGGCGCGTGCAGGGCGGGAGTGTCGGCGACGGAGTCGACCACGGCGACGACGGCGTCGAAGCCGCCGCCGGCGACGTTGTAGGCGTAGCGCTCACCGGGACCGTCCGCCGGGTCGTCGTGGGCGGGGAAGACCAGGCGGGTACGGATCGCGTACCCGGGATCGTCCAGAGCCAGGACCGGCGAGCGGGTGGTGGTGGAGAAGCGCACCTCGGCATCCGTGGTCCGCTCCAGCTCACGGGCGAGGCGCAGGGGGGCGTACATCAGCTCTTCGAAGCCGAGGACCAGGACGCGACGGGCGCCGGAGGGCAGGGCGCCGCGTATTCGGGCGGCCATGGCGGGCAGGGCGGCGTCCAGGCGGGCCCGGTGGGCGGGCGTGAAGCCGTGGCGCCCGCCGTCGGGGAGGCGATGGGGCCAGTGCAGTTCTATGCGCCTGGGCCGGTGCGCCCCTCGGGCGCGACCGGCCACGGACGACCCGCACCCGGCCGACTCATGGTGAGCCACCAGTTGCTGCCCCTTGCCGAGCACATCCGACGGCAGCCGCACCGTCCCGGACGCGGCGGCGACAAGATCCACCCGGGCCCCGATCCCACGGGCGAACCGTTCCAGCCGATCCGCGTCCTCAGCCGAGCGCATGTCCACCAGCGCCACCACCACATACCGCCCCCGCGGATACCGCTCATGCAGGTCACGGATGGTGTTCAGCACTGTGTTACCGGTGGAGAACTCATCGTCGACGAGTACCAGCGGACCGTCACCGGCCAGCAGGCCGGCGTCTTCCGGCAGCAGAAGATGCGACGTGGCGTGCGAGTGCGACTCCTCGAAGCCGCCCGCCCGGGCGACCCCGGCCACCGGCCGGCGCGTGGAGTGCAGATACGGCGCCGTACCGAGGCCGTCGGCGACCGCGTGGCCCAACCCGGTCGCGGTCTCCGCGTAACCGAGGACCACCGCCTTCCCCGCCTCGTCCGGGGAGAGCAGCGCGGCGACCCGTCGGCCCAGGCGGTAGCCGTACTCGTAGACCACGGACGGCGACTGCGGTACGTGCTTGCCGAGCACGTTGGAGACCAGCAGATGAGCCCGCTTGGGATTACGGCGCAGCGCCAGTCCCAGCAGGGCCTGCAGACCGTCGTCCCCTACGAGTTCGACCCCGAGCCGCTCCGCGACCCAGCTGCCGGACCAGATGCCGTCGTTCACTGCGTGATTCATGCATTCCTTGGACGTGTGGGAAGGGTCAGCCGGGTATCCCGGCGGCGAGCAGCTCCACGAAGCCGACGTCCTCGTGGGCCACGCCGAAGACCTCGGCGCGCAGCACAGTGCGCTCGGCCCAGGCGCGGTGCGGCTTCACCTCGTTCATCTTGTTCGTGTAGGCCGAGCGAAGTACACCCCCGCCGCCGCGTTCCGGCCGCAGGATGTCCTGGGCGTCGCTGTACTCCTCGTGGCTGACCACGGAGAGCGCGTGGACGGGCAGCACATGGGAGGGGTGGATGCAGGTCTTGCCGAGCAGGCCGTTGGCGTGGTCGAGGGAGATCTCCCGCAGCAGGCCGTCCATGGCGTGCTCGATCAGCCTCTCGCGCAGCTCGACGGCCTGCACCTCCAGGAAGGGGCTCTGTCTGAGCTGCGGCTTGAACATGCGCTCGGAGACCCGGAAGTACTCCCACACGGGCCCGGTCACGGTGAACCCGGTGCCGTCGGCGCGGCCCAGCATGTTCACGACGTCGGCGATCACCGAGGCGACGATCTGGACGTCGTAGGCGGTCATGTCCGGGGCGCGGCGCAGGCCGTAGGAGGAGCAGAAGTCGGTCACGCCGAGGCGCAGCGCCAGCACCCGGTCGCGGAACTTGTCGACCGCGCGGAAGATGCCCTCCAGGGTGTCCACGCGGGACTCCCGGTAGAGCAGCTCCGGGGACTCCAGGACGGGCATGGCGAACAGCCGGCGCCCGGTCTCGGCCTCGGCGGCCGTCAGGGCCTCCAGGAAGGGGATGCCGCGCTCCTCGGTGAACTTGGGCAGCACGAATCCGGACAGCAGCCGCACGGACGGGCCGAGGCGCCGGGCCAGATCGGGGATCTGCTCGGGGGTGCGCACCCGGATGAACAGCAGCGGCGGCTCGACGCCGGGCCGGGCGGCCAGGTCGGCGAACTGCCGGACGAGGTTGTCCTCGCCGGCCGCGACGTCCGCGTCGTCGATCGAGTCCTCCAGGCACAGCACCATCGAGACCACGCCGTTCCCGGCCTGCTTGACGATGTCGTCGGCGAGCCTCGGCCGGGTGGCCGGGCTGTACAGGGTGGCGCCGAGAGCGGCGGCGAGCAGCCGGGCCGGCGAGTCGGCGCTGAACGCGCACGGCTCCCGGTGGAAGAGGCGCTGCCGCACCTCCGGGGCGATGTGCCCGAAATGACGCATAGGACTCCCTCAGGACGTGGGCCCGAGTCTCAGTGTTCGGTAAAGGGTGGCCGGTAATAGTACGTAGAGATCCATGTCAGGGGTTCCCTGCGGGCATGAATTTCCGGTAACTCACCCATGTCGGCGGTGCTCTGGGAGACCACCCCCCGCATTGTCGTGGCCAGGACCGAGAGGGCAGGATGACCGCATGACGCACGCGATGCTGAAGGGGTCGAACGTCCCGCTGGAAGCCGACACGGTCCGCGCCGTGCTGCGCTGGGCTCCCGGGCAGGCGGTCCCGGACGTGGACGTCTCGGCGCTGCTGCTGGGCCCTGACGGCCGGGTGCGCTCCGACGAGGACTTCGTCTTCTACAACCAGCCCCGGCACCCCTCCGGGAAGGTGTGGCGGCTGGGCAAGAAGCGCATCACCGAGGGACTGACCGACACGATCCAGACGGATCTGCCCGGCGTCGAGCCGGACGTCGGCCGGATCCTGCTGGTCGCGTCGGCGGACGGGGTCACCTTCGACCGGGTGCCGGCGCTGTGCATCCTGCTGTACGACGCCGCGGTCGCCGACGCCGAGCCGCTGGCCCGGTTCGAGATCAAGCCGGAGACGGGCGCGGAGACGGCGCTGATCTGCGGGGAGCTGTACCGGCGCGGGGAGGGCTGGAAGTTCCGCGCGCTGGGAGAGGGCTACTCGAACGGGCTGAAGGGGCTGGCCACGGACTTCGGCATCTCGGTGGACGAGGGGGAGCCCCCGGCGGTTCCGCAGCCATTGCCTCCGGCGGTGGTGCCGCAGCCGGCGTATGGATACCCCCAGCCGCAGCCGGTTCCGGTTCCGGTTCCGGTCGGGCCATTGGCTTCGGACTTCCGGTTGCCTCCGCAGGGGCCGCAGTTCATCGGGCGGTGAGTGCGCCCAGTGGCTCGGGGCTGCCGGTTGTACGGCGGCTGCGGGGGCTCGTGGTTTCTCGCGCAGTTCCCCGCGCCCCCTCGGGGCGCACCGGCTCCCGGCGCTTCAGCGGTCGACCTTGGTCTTGTAGCCCCTCCCCCACTGCAGCCCCCACCCGTAGAGCCGGTCCAGCTCCCCCTGGAAGCCGTAGACGAACTTCACCTCGCGGCGGACGACCAGCTCGCCCTTCACGTTCTCGATCATGACGACCGCGCAGGAGCGGGCCTGGGGATGGCGTTCGTCGAGGCCTATCTCGATGCGGGGGCCGTTGCTCGGGTACAGCGTGACGATGGCGTGGGTGCGGTCGAAGGCCGGCGTCTGGTCGTAGATGTAGACGAAGACCAGCAGGCGTTTGATGGCGTCGCGGTGGTCGAGGTTGACGTACATCGTCTCGCCGGACGCCGAGCCGAACCGGTCGTCTCCGCTGAGCTTGATGTACGGCGGTGCGTTGACGTCGCCGAGGTAGCCGCCGAGCGGCTGGACGACGCCCTTCGTGCCGTCGGTCAGTTCGTAGAGGCAGCCGAGGTCGAGGTCGACGTTGACCATGCTCTGGCCGTGGCCGAGGACCTCCGGGGGCCTGAGGGCCTTGAAGGGGTGCCTGAAGAGGCTGGTGCGCTGGACTCCGTCGAAGTCGGAGGTGCGCATCCGCCAGGTGAGGTTGACGCGCAGATGGCCGGTGGCCGCGCCCTGCTTGGTGAGGGACACCGCCTGGTGCCGCCTGGTGAGTTCTATGGCGTTGCTTGAAGCGCTGCCCGAGTCGAAGTCGGCAGCGCTGGCACCGCGCAGCCCGTCGAAGAAACCCATTCCCGCCCCCAGGTCATTCTTGTGAACGCCGTCGGGGCGGCCGACCGCGTCGGCCGCCCCGCTCAGAGCGTTCCTCACCGGCCGGGGTGTCACACCCCGGAGGAGACCTCGGCCTTCTCTCCGGTGCCCTCCCCGGCGGCCGCCAGCGCGCGGTTGCGGCGGACGGAGGACCAGAAGGACCAGGCGATCAGGAGGACGCCGACGAGACCGGTGATCACCTCGTTGATCTCGTACTGGATGGTGACCATGAGGATCACGGCCAGGGCGCCGATGGCGTAGTGGGCGCCGTGCTCCAGGTAGACGTAGTCGTCGAGGGTGCCCTGGCGGACCAGGTAGACCGTGAGGGAGCGGACGTACATCGCGCCGATGCCGAGGCCGAGGGCCATCATGACGATGTCGTTGGTGATGGCGAAGGCGCCGATCACGCCGTCGAAGGAGAAGGACGCGTCCAGGACCTCCAGGTAGAGGAACATGAAGAACGCGGCCTGGCCGGCCAGCAGTACCGCCGACTTCGGCTTGCCGCTGCGGGCGGCCTCTTCCTCCGCCTCGTGCTCGCGCTCCTCCTCTTCCTCCAGCCGGTCCTCGAAGTAGCCGGACAGGCCTCCGACGATCATGTAGGTGATCAGGCCGGCGATACCGGCGATCAGGACCGTCTGGGCCTTGTCGATGTGCGCGCCGCCGTGCTGGTGGGCGTGGGTGGCGAAGGTGAAGGAGGTGATCAGCAGGGCGATCAGGGCGATGCAGACCGCCAGCATGTCGACCTTGCCGAGCTTGGCCAGGGGCCGCTCGATCCAGCGCAGCCACTGGATGTCCCGGTCCTCGAAGATGAAGTCGAGGAAGATCATCAGCAGGAACATGCCACCGAAGGCGGCGATCGCCGGGTGGGCGTCGGTGACCAGCTGCTGGTAGCGGTCCTTGTCGGTGAGGGCCAGGTGGACCGCGTCGTACGGGTTGAGCTTGGCGGTGACGGCGACGATGACGACCGGGAAGACCAGCCGCATGCCGAAGACCGCGATGAGGACGCCGACCGTGAGGAAGATCTTCTGCCAGAAGGCGCTCATCTTCTTCAGGATGCCGGCGTTGACCACCGCGTTGTCGAACGACAGCGAGATCTCGAGGACGGCGAGGATCGCGACGACGCCGAAGGCCTCCCACCCCCCGTAGAAGAACGCGGCGACCAAGCCGAGCGCGGTGACCGCGAACGACCAGCCGAAGGTTTTCAGAAGCACTGGCTACCCAATCGTGTCAGTACGGGGCTCCCCCGCGCCGTACTCGGCTTTGCTAAACGTTGACTCCCGAGTGTAGAGGTGCACCCTACCGGCGGTACCGTGCGGGGCAAGCCGCGCTACGAAACGTTCACCCCGAAGTCCAGGGCGATACCGCGCAGGCCCGACGCATAGCCCTGCCCCACGGCCCGGAACTTCCACTCGCCCTGGTAGCGGTACAGCTCGCCGAAGATCATGGCGGTCTCGGTGGAGGCGTCCTCGCTCAGGTCGTAGCGCGCCAGTTCCTGGCCGTCGGCCTGGTTCACGACCCGGATGAAGGCGTTGGAGACCTGGCCGAAGGTCTGGCCGCGCTCGTCCGCCATATGGATGGAGACCGGGAAGACGATCTTCTCGCAGTGCGCGGGAACCTTGGTGAGGTCCACCAGGATGGACTCGTCGTCGCCCTCGCCCTCACCGGTGAGGTTGTCACCGGTGTGCTCGACCGAGCCGTCCGGGCTCTTGAGCTGGTTGTAGAACACGAACCACTCGTCTCCCAGCACGCGGTTGCCCGCGCCGCACAGCAGCGCGCTGGCGTCGAGGTCGAAGGGAGCGCCGGTGGTGGAACGCGCGTCCCAGCCGAGCCCGATCATGACGTTGGTGAGGTTCGGTGCGGCCTTGGAGAGGGAGACATTGCCTCCCTTGGCGAGCGTGACGCCCATGATGCTGGTCCTCCCCTAGTGGTGCTTCCCTGGTTGTCCTGCGCGTCCGGCGCCGCACGTAAACGGTGCGGCGCCGGTGCCAGGCCCTTGTGCGTCAGACGTTGACGCCGAAGTCCTGGGCGATGCCGCGCAGACCGGAGGCGTAGCCCTGGCCGATGGCACGGAACTTCCACTCCGCCCCGTGCCGGTACAGCTCGCCGAAGACCATGGCGGTCTCGGTGGAGGCGTCCTCGCTCAGGTCGTAGCGGGCGATCTCCTGCTGGTTGGCCTGGTTCACGACGCGGATGAAGGCGTTGCGGACCTGGCCGAAGGACTGCTGGCGGTTCTCGGCGTCGTAGATCGACACCGGGAAGACGATCTTCTCGATGTCGGCCGGGACGCCGGCCAGGTTGACCTTGATCTGCTCGTCGTCGCCCTCGCCCTCACCGGTGAGGTTGTCACCGGTGTGCTCGACCGAGCCGTCGGGGCTCTTGAGATTGTTGAAGAAGACGAAGTGCTGGTCGCTCGCGACCTTGCCGGAGTTGTTCAGCAGCAGCGCGCTCGCGTCGAGGTCGAAGTCGGTGCCGGTCGTGGTGCGCACGTCCCAGCCCAGCCCGACGATGACGGCAGTCAGGCCCGGGGCCTCCTTCGTCAGCGATACGTTGCCGCCCTTGCTGAGGCTGACTCCCACGGGTCCTCCATGTGGTGTCCAGGGGCGGGGAGCCCCGTCGTGCTTCGGATATGGGATCAACGTGCCGATCCTAGTGACGGGTTCCCGCACCCCGCAGACCCTGGACCCGGTGCATCGCAGGTGTCGGCCACGGTCGGCCTACAGGGTGTCGAGCGCCTTCACGTAGGCGTTCAGGTCGCGCGCGTCCGGCAGGCCGTTGACCACGGTCCACCGCACGACGCCCTCCTTGTCGATGATGAAGGTGCCCCGCACGGCGCATCCCTTGTCCTCGTCGAAGACGCCGTACGCGCGCGAGACGTTGCCGTGCGGCCAGAAGTCGCTGAGCAGCGGGTACTCCAGGCCCTCCTGCTCGGCGAAGACGCGCAGGGTGTGGATGGAGTCGTTGGAGACGGCGAGCACCTGCGTCTCGCGGTCCGAGAACTTCGGCAGGTTGTCGCGCAGCTCGCACAGCTCACCGGTGCACACACCGGTGAAGGCGAAGGGGTAGAAGAGCAGGACCACGTTCTTCTCGCCGCGGAAGTCCGAGAGCTTCACGGTGCGGCCGTGGTTGTCCTTGAGCTCGAAGTCGGGCGCCTTGTCGCCGACCTGGATCGCCATCGTCGTGCATCCCTTCGGTGGGCTGTTCGGGTGAGCGCACAGCAAACGCTCGGCTCCACCCTACGCAGCGATCACCGGGGCCTTCCGGACGGGCTGGGGCGAAGACCAGCCCGTCCGGTCGACGACCCTCACGTCACTTCTTGGACTTGGCCGCCTTCGGCGTGGCCAGCCGGCTGCCGCTCCAGTCCTTGCCCACGCTGACGCTCTTGGAGGCCGTCAGGCCGGCCGTCGTGGCGGCGTCCTGGATGTCGCTCGGCTCCACGTACCCCGAACGGCCGGTCTTCGGCGTGAGGAGCAGGATCGCGCCGCCCTCTTCGATGTACGTGGTGGCATCCACCAGCGCATCCGTCAGGTCACCGTCGTCGTCACGGAACCACAGCACAACGGCGTCGGCCACGTCGTCGTATTCCTCGTCCATCAGGTCGCCTTCGACGGCTTCCTCGATGGCCTCGCGGAGCTCCTGATCGACGTCGTCGTCGTAGCCGATCTCCTGGACCACCTGCCCGGGCTGGAACCCCAGCCTGGCGGCAGGGTTCGTCCGCTCCTCCGCGTGGTCCGCGGTCGCGCTCACGGGTTGCCTCCTGATCATGTCTTGGTGAATATCTCAGCCACGCGCGTGCGCGAAGCATTGGCCGTAGTCCACACGGGCGGGACGGATCGCGCAAGTACCCGGCCGTCCGGACCGCCGAAACGGTGACGATCCCGGCCGTGTCCCCGCAACTCCAGGCACCGTATCCCGATTCCTCGAGACCCACATCACACCGATGTGCCCGGTTTGCGCCATTCGGAATCATTCAGCGATACGACCCTCGAACGGCTTTGCCAAGCCTGTCACACCCCGGGCGTATCGTTGCGTTTTGACCGAGGAAGAGACCGATGGCCACCGAGGAGATGACGTACGCCGTCCCGAGGTACACGATGGGGAACGGTGTAGGCAGGTGCAAAAAACTGGCCCTCTGACAGGTAAGGAACAGCGTGGCTTCCGGATCCGATCGCAATCCGATCATCATTGGCGGCCTTCCGAGTCAGGTTCCTGACTTCGATCCCGAAGAGACCCAGGAGTGGCTCGACTCCCTCGACGCCGCCGTGGACGAGCGCGGCCGGGAGAGGGCCCGCTACCTCATGCTCCGGCTGATCGAACGGGCCCGCGAGCGGCGCGTGGCCGTGCCCGAGATGCGCAGCACGGACTACGTCAACACGATCCCCACCAAGGCGGAGCCGTTCTTCCCGGGCAACGAGGAGATCGAGCGCAGGATCCTCAACGCGACCCGCTGGAACGCGGCCGTGATGGTCTCGCGCGCCCAGCGCCCCGGCATCGGCGTCGGCGGTCACATCGCCACCTTCGCCTCCTCGGCCTCGCTGTACGACGTCGGCTTCAACCACTTCTTCCGCGGCAAGGACGAGGGCGACGGCGGCGACCAGGTCTTCTTCCAGGGCCACGCCTCCCCGGGCATCTACGCCCGCGCGTACCTCCTGGACCGGCTCACCGAGGACCAGCTCGACGGCTTCCGCCAGGAGAAGTCGAAGTACCCGAACGGCCTGTCCAGCTATCCGCACCCGCGCTCGATGCCGGACTTCTGGGAGTTCCCGACGGTCTCCATGGGCCTCGGCCCGCTCGGCGCGATCTACCAGGCGCGGATGAACCGCTACATGCAGGCGCGCGGCATCGCCGACACCTCCAGGTCGCACGTGTGGGCGTTCCTCGGCGACGGCGAGATGGACGAGCCGGAGTCGCTCGGCCAGCTGTCCATCGCCGCCCGGGAGGGCCTGGACAACCTGACCTTCGTCGTCAACTGCAACCTGCAGCGGCTGGACGGTCCGGTGCGCGGCAACGGCAAGATCATCCAGGAGCTTGAGTCGATCTTCCGGGGCGCCGGCTGGAACGTGATCAAGCTGATCTGGGACCGCTCCTGGGACCCGCTGCTCGCGCAGGACCGGGACGGCGTGCTGGTCAACAGGATGAACACGACTCCGGACGGCCAGTTCCAGACCTACGCCACCGAGTCCGGCGCGTACATCCGCGAGCACTTCTTCGGCGACGACGTCCGGCTGCGCTCGATGGTCGAGAACATGACCGACCACCAGATCCTGATGCTGGGCCGCGGCGGTCACGACCACCGGAAGATCTACGCGGCGTACAAGGCGGCCCTGGAGCACAAGGGCCAGCCGACGGTCATCCTGGCCAAGACGGTCAAGGGCTGGACCCTGGGACCGAACTTCGAGGGCCGCAACGCCACGCACCAGATGAAGAAGCTGACGGTCGACGACCTCAAGCGCTTCCGGGACCGGCTGCACCTGCCGATCTCCGACAAGGAGCTGGACTCCGGCCTGCCGCCGTACTACCACCCGGGCCGGAACACCGAAGAGATCCAGTACATGCACGACATGCGCAAGGCGTGCGGCGGGTACGTCCCCACGCGCGTCGTGCGCTCCAAGCCGCTCGCGCTGCCGGACGACAAGGCGTACGCGACGGTGAAGAAGGGCACGGGCCAGCAGTCCATCGCCACGACCATGGCGTTCGTCCGGCTCCTGAAGGACCTCATGCGGGACAAGGAGATCGGCAAGCGGTTCGTGCTGATCGCGCCAGACGAGTACCGCACCTTCGGCATGGACTCCTTCTTCCCGAGTGCGAAGATCTACAACCCGCTCGGCCAGCAGTACGAGGCGGTCGACCGGGACCTGCTGCTCGCCTACAAGGAGTCGCCGACCGGCCAGATGCTGCACGACGGCATCTCCGAGGCGGGCTGTACGGCCTCCCTGATCGCGGCGGGCTCGGCGTACGCCACACACGGCGAGCCGCTGATCCCGGTGTACGTCTTCTACTCGATGTTCGGTTTCCAGCGCACGGGTGACCAGTTCTGGCAGATGGCCGACCAGCTGGCGCGCGGATTCGTCCTGGGTGCGACCGCCGGCCGTACGACGCTGACCGGTGAGGGTCTGCAGCACGCGGACGGCCACTCGCAGCTGCTCGCCTCGACCAACCCGGCGTGCGTGGCCTACGACCCGGCGTACGCCTACGAGATCGCGCACATCGTCCAGGACGGCCTGCGCCGGATGTACGGCGCCGACGCGGACCACCCCCACGGCGAGGACGTCTTCTACTACCTGACCGTCTACAACGAGCCCATCCAGCACCCGGCCGAGCCGGCGAACGTGGACGTCGAGGGCATCCTCAAGGGCGTCCACAAGATCGGTGAGGGCACGAGCGGCTCGATCCCGGCGCAGATCATGGCGTCGGGCGTGGCGGTCCCGTGGGCACTGGAGGCGCAGAGGATCCTCGCCGCGGACTGGAACGTACGCGCCGACGTATGGTCGGCCACCTCCTGGAACGAGCTGCGCCGCGAGGCGGTGGAGTGCGAGGAGCACAACCTGCTGCATCCGGAGGAGGAGCAGCGGGTGCCGTACGTGACGCGGAAGCTCGGCGGCGCGGAGGGGCCGTTCGTGGCCGTGTCCGACTGGATGCGGTCGGTTCCGGACCAGATCGCGCGGTGGGTGCCGGGCACGTACCAGTCGCTCGGCGCGGACGGCTTCGGCTTCGCCGACACCCGGGGCGCGGCCCGGCGCTTCTTCCGCATCGACGCGCAGTCGATCGTCGTGGCGGTGCTGACCGAGCTGGCCCGCGAGGGCAAGATCGACCGCTCCGCCCTGAAGCAGGCCATCGACCGGTACCAGCTGCTGGATGTGTCGGCGGCGGACCCGGGAATCGCGGGTGGCGACGCGTAACGCTGCGCGTGTCCGACGCAGGGCGGTGCCGGTGGCGCCGCCCTCGTTGCTTTTTCTTTACCATTGCGGGCATGAACGATCAGTCGGCGCAGGCACGTTGGGAGCGGCTCACCCAGCGTCCGTTGCTCGCGCTGGCGGTGGCGTTCGCCGTCGCCTATGCCGTACCGATCGTGGACGACCCCGCGAGCCGGTCCCTGACGCTCCTGTGCACCACCACGGAGTGGGTGGTGTGGGCCGCGTTCGCGCTCGACTACCTGATACGGCTGGTGATCACCCCCCGGCGCCGGGAGTTCGTCCGCACGCACTGGATAGACCTGTGCGCCGTGGTGCTGCCGCTGCTGCAGCCGCTGCGGCTGCTGCGGATGGTGTCGACGCTGCTGCTGGTGGGGCGGCGGGCGCGGATGGCCTCGCAGATCCGGCTCACGACGTACGTGGCCGGGGCGGTGGTCGGACTGCTGATGTTCGGCTCGCTGGCGGTGCTGTCCGTCGAGCGGGACTCGCCGAAGGGGAACATCCGGACGCTGGGTGACGCGGTGTGGTGGTCGTTCACGACGATGACGACCGTGGGGTACGGGGATCACGCGCCGACGACCGGGCTGGGGCGGATGATCGCCGTCGGACTGATGCTGTCCGGGATAGCGCTGCTGGGTGTCGTCACCGCGAACATCGCGGCGTGGTTCATCGCGCGGTTCGAGAAGGACGACGTGGAGGAGCGGCGCCAGACGGAGGCGATCGCTGCCCTGGCCGAGGAGGTACGGCTGCTGCGGGCGGAAGTGGCCCGGTTGGCCGGCGAGCGGGAGCAGCAGCGCAGTTGACCGGCGCCGGGTGCCGCGGCCGGCCGGGGGTCGGTCGCTCACCGGCGTGTGCAGGCCCTCAAGGCACTGGGGGCGCGACCGCCCGCAGCGGCGGCGCCAGGAAGCCGGCGGCGCTGCCGCTGCCCAGGGGCGCGGGGCTGTGTGCGCTCGCACGCGGCGGCGGCGCAGCCCCGGCAAGAAGGACCCGTCGGCTAGAGGAGCCCGTGGCCCCAGGTGGCCGCGCCCGCCAGGGCGATGACGGCCAGCAGCGTGTCGATCGCGCCGAGGATCAGGGCCACCAGCGCCGGGATGTCCCGGTCGTTCGACCACCTGCGGCCCATCGCCTGCCAGCCGCACAGCATCGCCACCGGTCCCAGGACGACGCCCAGTGCGAAGAAGCCGGCCACGGCACAGATCGTGCCGATGATGCCGAGGGTCGCGCGGTCCGGCCCGGTCCGTTGCCACGTCCGGCCACGTGAGCGGGGGTACCCGCGCGTTCCGTTCCCGAAGCCCGCCATCATCAACTCCCTGAGGCTCATGGACAGTTCGGCTTCGCTGTGCGGGTACCCCGGTTCGCCGCCGGCAGACCTGCGCGCGCTGCCCCCCTCCAGCAGCGCGCGCCCCGGCCCGGCGGTCCTCCCATGCACTGCGGAGGACTTGACCCACTGTGACCTGCGGCGCGCGCCCAGTGCGAGGATTCTTTAGCGGAGTCACCCTGATAGGCGAACTCCGCCCGCAATCTCGCCGGGAGCGGCACTCAGATGTGGCCCACGCCCGCTCCCGCCCCGGAGTTCGCGCCCCGCTTGGTCAGCAGCGCGACGAGGACGGCGACGGCCGCCACGCCCGCCGCGACCAGGGAGGCGAGGCTCATGCCGGAGATGAAGGTGTGGTGCGCGACCTCGGTGATCCGCGCGGCGACCGGCTCCGGAACGCCCTTCGGCACCGGGGCGACGCCGACCTGCACCGCCTCCGAGGCCTTGTCCAGCTGGTCCGGGGTCAGCCGCGGCAGCCCCGCCCCCGTCCAGTTGCCCGGCAGATCGCTGTCCACCTTGGAGGCCATCACGGCGCCCAGCACGGCCGTGCCGAGGCTGCCGCCGATCTGCATGGCCGCCTGCTGGAGGCCGCCCGCGACGCCGGACAGCTCCATGGGCGCGTTGCCGACGATGACCTCGGTGGCACCGACCATGACCGGCGCGAGACCGAGGCCGAGCAGCACGAACCAGACGGACATCACTCCGCTGCCGGTGTCGGCCTTCAGCGTCGACATGCCGTACATGGCGACGGCTGTCACGGCCATGCCGCCGGCCAGGGGGATGCGCGGGCCGAGCTTGGTGATCGCGGCGCCGGCCAGCGGGGAGCCGACGATCATCATGCCGGTGAGCGGCAGCAGGTGCAGGCCGGCGTCGATGGGGCTCATCCCGCGCACGTTCTGCAGGTAGAAGGTGACGAAGAAGAGCCCGCCCATGAACGCGATGGCCATGAGGACCATCAGGATGACACCGGCCGACAGCGGTACCGAGCGGAACAGGCCCAGCGGGATGAGGGGTTCCTCGACCCTCGTCTCCCAGTAGGAGAACACGGCGAACAGCGCCACGGACGCGATGACGAACATCCATGTCCTGCCGTCGCCCCAGCCCCAGGTGGGGGCCTTGATGAGGGCCCAGACCAGGCAGAACATCGCGCCGGAGAGCAGGGCGATGCCGAGGATGTCGAAGGAGCGCGGTGCGTTCTGCGCGCGGTGGTCGAGCAGGATCAGCGTGCCGAGGAGCAGGGCGAGCACGCCGACCGGGACGTTGATGAAGAACACCGACTGCCAGTTGACGTGCTCGACGAGGACACCGCCGAGGATCGGACCGCCCGCGGTGGACGCGCCGATCACCATGCCCCAGATGCCGATGGCCATGTTGAGCTGCTCGGCCGGGAAGGTGGCCCGCAGCAGGCCGAGCGCGGCCGGCATCAGCAGCGCGCCGAACAGGCCCTGGAAGACACGGAAGGCGACGACCGCGGCGATGCTGTGGGACAGGCCGATGGCGCCGGAGGCGGCGGCGAAGCCGGTCACACCGATGAGGAACGTCTGCCGGTGGCCGAAGCGGTCACCCAGCTTTCCCGCGGTGATCAGGGTGACCGCGAGGGCGAGGAAGTAGCCGTTGGTGATCCACTGCACGTCGGCGAAGGTCGCGTGCAGGTCGTCCCGGATCGACGGATTGGCGATCGCCACGATGGTGCCGTCGAGGGCCACCATCATGACGCCCACGGCGACGGTGATGAGGGTGAGCCAGGGATGGCCGCGCAGCCCCGCGGCCGGAGCCGACCCGAGCGGGGCTGCCGAGCGTGCGTCCCCCGGCCCCGTCGCATCCATGGTGCTCTGACTAGTCATGTGTTCGAGGCTAGTGACAGCCTCTGACAATTGACAAATCATTTCAGCAGTCAGTAACTGACACCTATGGAAACACTGCGCGAACGCAAGAAACAGCGCACCCGGGAGGAGCTGGTGCGGGCCGCTCTGGAACTGTTCACCACCCAGGGGTACGAGCACACGACCGTCGACGAGATCGCCGAGGCCGTCGACGTCTCCCAGCGCACCTTCTTCCGTTACTTCGCCGGCAAGGAGGACGTGGCCTTCGCGGTGCAGGGAATGACCGAGGAACGCTTCGTGGCCGCCGTACGGGCCCGGCCCGCGCACGAGGCGCCGATGGAGGCCCTGCGACAGGCGGTCCTGGAGGGCTGGGACGCGATCCGCGAGACCGTCGAGTCGGCCGTCCCGGTCGAGCTGTATCTGCGCATGTACCGGACGATCGAATCGACGCCCGCGCTGCTCGCCGCCCATCTGCGCCGCTCGGCGGCGACCGAGGAGACCATCGCGCGACTGCTCGCCGAGCGCGAGGGGGTGGACGTGGACGCCGACCCGCGACCGCGGCTGGCCGTGGCCGTGTTCGGCGGAGTGATAAGGGTCACGGAACGGCAGTGGTGCACGGGCGACGACTTCAGCCTGGCGGCGATGCGTCAACTCACCGCGGCCTACCTCGATCAGGTGGGTCCGGCGCTCACCGGAAACTGGCGTGCCACAAAAGATCGTTGACGGGGCGTTCGACCGTTCCGCGAAACGTGATCCCTGTCACTGGGTTACCCCGAGACCCTCTCGTTCTCCTAGTGTGTCCTCCCAGTGACTTCCTTCGACACCTCCCCGCCACTGAACGTCTGGCGCGCCCTGCTGGCGCTGGCCGTGGTGTTCGTGATGCTCGCGACCACCGGTTGGACCGCCCTGCGCAGTCACCGGGAGTCGACCGCACTGCAGGCCTCGCTCGCCCAGTGGGAGCACGGCAGCATCCACGGCCTCCGTCTGCCGGACCCCCAGGCCGCACCGGCCCGGCTCAGCCGTTTCTTCGCCTCCCTCTCCCCCGAGGACCGGAACCGACTCGCCCACCGCTACCCGCTCGCGGTCGGCAACATGAACGGCGCCCCCGCCGCCGTGCGCTACCGCGCCAACCGCATCGCGCTGGAGCAGCAGCGCGAGGTCGAGAAGAAACGTATGCACGACAGCCGGCTCAGCACGGCCGGACAGCAGGACGCGGGCAGTCGTATGCACCGCTACGAGTCCCTGCTGAGCCCGGGCCGGCAGATCCTGGCCTTCGACCCCGAGGGCTCGGGCCGCGTCGCCGAGGTGTTCGGGAACCTGGACGAGGCGCAGCGGATCTCGGTCGTCGTCCCCGGTGTCGACACCGATCTGCTCACCTTCCAGAGGACCGCCCGCCCCTACTCCGCCCCGGTCGGCATGGCCGAGGCCCTGTATGCGGCGGAGCGCGCGCAGAGCCCCGGGACGCGTACGGCCGTGATCGCCTGGGCCGACTACACCGCCCCGGACGGACTCGGCATGGACGCGGCCACCGGGCTGCGCGCCGCGGAGGGCGCCGTACGGCTGAACGCCCTGGTGGGCGGCCTGCCCGGCCATGCCCCGGTGGCGATGATCTGCCACAGCTACGGCTCGGTGGTCTGCGGGGTCGCCGCGCCCGCACTGCCCCGCCGGGTGACCGACATAGCGGTGGCCGCGAGCCCCGGCATGCGGGTCCCCAGCGCCTCCCATCTGGACACGGGGGCCCGGGTGTGGGCCATGCGGGACGCCACCGACTGGGTCCAGGACGTGCCGTATCTGGAGCTCGGCGGGCTCGGGCACGGCGCCGATCCGGTGTCCTCGGCGTTCGGCGCGCGGGTGCTGTCCGCGCGGGACGCACAGGGGCACGCCGGTTACTTCCAGCCGGGCACGGACAGCCTGCGCAACCTCGCCGGCGTCGGGGTCGGCGCGTACGGCGCGGTGACGTGCGCACGCGAGAACGATGCGTGCCGGGCCGGTGTGCCCGGCACTACCACGGCCGGACGCGCGTAGAAACAGCAGGAAGTGCGGTCTGCGCAGGTGGCGACGGAGGAGCACGTGCCGCATACGATGAGCCGCATGGGTGACGTACTGGCGGGTTTTCATGCCGTCTGGGAGTTCGAGTCCGACTCCGTGCTCATCCGTTACGAACGGGGGATTCGAACACCGAAGCTGTTGCAGGCGCTCGGAGAACGGCGCGTCCCGCTGTCCGCGGTCGAGGGGGTGACCCTCACCCCGGGCAAGCGCGGCACCGTCGTCCTGCGGCTGGTGCCCCGCCCCGGCGCCGATCCGCTGATGGAGGCGGCGGACGGGCAGCTGAAGGAGGGCTCCGATCCGTACCGGCTGGTGCTGTCGGCCGAGCGGGAGGCTCTCGCCGAGTACTACGCGGACGAGCTGAAGTCGCTGCTGACCGAGTCCGGGTCCGGGCCGGCCGACCGGTTCCTGGTGCCGGTGCCCGAGGCGCCGCTGCAGTTCAAGGCGTACGACGGCAAGGCGTCCTTCGACGGGACGTCCGTGCAGTTCCGCTGGTCGTGGACGGGGGCGTCGTCGGCGAAGTGGAAGGCCGGTGACCAGAGCTTCGCGGTCGCCGACCTGAGCGGGGTGGAGTGGCGGTCGCCGGAGGTGTTCGAGGGGCATCTGCGCCTGGTACGGCGTGACGGTTCGGGCCCGTTGGTGCAGCCCGATCAGGACCCGGCGGCGGTGGTGTTCGGTCTCGGGTACGGGCCGGTGCACGAGTCGTTGCCGTTCGCCGCGGCCGTGCTCGCCGCCGCACGCACCAGGGGGCCGGTACCGGTGGTACCGGCCCCGTCCCGGCGCGACCCCGCGGACATCGCCGAACGGATCCGGCATCTCGGGGAGTTGCATCAGGCGGGGCTGGTCACCGACGAGGAGTTCTCCTGCAAGAAGGCGGAGTTGCTGGCCGAGCTCTAGCGTCTGCCGGGCCGGGGTGGTCGGCTGCTATTCCCTTCCCGCAGAGGTGAAGCTCATGTCCGCGTACCGGTCGCCGGCCACCTTCGCCGCGATCGGCTCCAGTTGGGCCAGTTCCTCGGCGCTGAGGGTGATGCGGGTCGCCGCCACGTTCTCCTCCACCCTGCCCGGCTTGCGGGTGCCCGGGATCGGGACGACCGGCAGGGTGTCGAGCGTGGCGCGCTGCTGGACCCAGGCCAGGGCGATCTGGCCGGGGGTGGCGCCGTGGGCCTCGGCGATCGCGCGCAGGGGCTCCAGGAGGGCGGCGTTGGCGGCCGCGTTGGCGCCGGTGAAGCGGGGCTGCAGACGGCGGAAGTCGTCGGCCGTGAGGTCCTGCTCGGCGTTGGCGAAGGATCCGGTGAGGAAGCCGCGGCCGAGCGGCGAGTACGGCACCAGGGCGACACCCAGGTCCCGTGCGGCCGGTACGACCTGCGCCTCGATGTCCCGGCTGAACAGCGACCACTCCGACTGCACGGCCGCGATCGGGTGCACGGCGTGCGCGGCGCGCAGCTCCTCGGCGGTGACCTCGCTCAGCCCGAGGTGCTTGACCTTGCCCTCGCGGACCAGCTCGGCCATCACGGTGACGGTGTCCTCGATGGGGACGTTCACATCACGGCGGTGCATGTAGTAGAGGTCGATCACGTCGACGTCGAGACGCTTCAGGCTGGCCTCGACGGCCTCGCGGATGTACGGCGCGTCGTTGCGGATGATCCGCTCGGTCGGGTCGTGAGGCGGGATCGACAGGGCGAACTTGGTGGCGATGACCACCTCGTCCCGGTGCGCCTTGAAGAAGGGGGACAGGAACCGCTCGTTCTCGCCCGCGCCGTAGGCGTCCGCCGTGTCGTACAGCGTCACGCCCAGCTCCAGCGCCCGGTCCAGCGCGGCGCGCGCCTGGCCGGCGTCGGTGGGACCGTAGGCGAAGCTCATGCCCATGCAGCCGAGGCCCTGTACGCCGACCTCGGGTCCGCTCTCGCCGAGCCGTACCGTCGGGATCCTGGCGTCGGTCATCGTGTGGTCCCCTCTGTGGCGTAGAAACTGATCTTGCGGTCGAGCACGGCGAGCGTGTCCCGCAGTTCGGCGATCCGGCTCAGCACGTCGCGGCGGGTCGACTCCAGCAGTTCCTGCCGTTCCCGGTAGGTGCTCTCGCCCTCCCGGACCAGCTCCGCGTACCGGACCATGTCCGCCACCGGCATCCCGGTCAGCCGCAGCTTGGTCACGAAGTCCAGCCAGTCCAGGTCGCGGTTGCGGTAGCGCCGCTGACCGGTGTGCGAGCGGTCGACGTGCGGCATCAGGCCGATCCGCTCGTACCAGCGCAGGGTGTGCGCGGTCAGGCCGGTGAACGCGACGACCTCGCTGATCGTGTAGTGGTCCTGGCCGTCGGGGCGCGGATGACGTCTGGGCGGGGCGGAGCAGATGTCGGCGGGGGCCGGGGGCGCGGTGTCCGCCGGCGGGGTCTGCATCACCGTCATGGCCTCCACGCTATGGCCTTGGAGTGCACTCCAAGCAAGCGGATCCGGTAAGAAATCCGCAGGACGCGAGCCGGTGCGCCCGGCCGGCGTGCGGCACCCGAGCTCAACGCCTCCCCGGACGCCGAACCGCGGTACGCCTTCCTCGGCTTCAGCCGTGCCCCGACCCGTCGATGCGGCCGCTGCTGTGAGCCGCATAGGCTCGCACCATGTCGTTGAACAGCTTGACGTCGATCGAGAACTGGCCCGTGCCCACCGCCGCGGCGGGCGTCGTACGAGCCGACGGGACCGTCCTCGGGACGCACGGCCCCGCCGGACACCGCTTTCCGCTCGCCTCGGTCACCAAGCCGCTGGCGGCCTACGCGGCGCTCGTCGCGTACGAGGAGGGCGCGATCGAGCTGGACGAGCCCGCCGGACCGCCCGGGGCGACCGTCCGGCACCTGCTCGCGCACACGTCCGGGCTGGCCTTCGACGAGCACAAGGTGATGGCGCCCCCCGGTGAGCGCCGCCTCTACTCCAACGCCGGGTTCGAGCAGCTCGGCGACCACATCGCCAAGGCGACGGACATTCCGTTCGCGGAGTATCTGCGGCAGGCGGTGCTGGAGCCGCTGGGGATGACGGCGACCTCGCTGGAGGGGTCCCCGGCGAAGGACGGTGTGTCGACGGTCGAGGACCTGCTGCGCTTCGCGGCCGAGGTGCAGGCGCCGCGCCTGCTGGATGTGCGCACCGTCGCGGAGGCGATGAGCGTGCAGTACCCGGGGACGAAGGGGGTGCTGCCGGGGTACGGGCACCAGAACCCGAACGACTGGGGGCTGGGCTTCGAGATCCGCGACGGCAAGTCACCGCACTGGACGGGGAGTTCCTGCTCGCCCCGCACCTTCGGGCACTTCGGGCAGGCCGGTACGTTCCTGTGGATCGACCCGGACGCGGGGCTGGCGTGCACCGCGCTCACGGACCGGGCGTTCGGGCCCTGGGCGATCGAGGCGTGGCCGGTGTTCACGGACGCGGTGCTGGCAGAGGCGCGCGACGGCAGTTGATCACTGTCGGATAGCCTCGCCGTGCATCACGGGAGCACAGTGACGGACCTCGGGGGAGTGTGATGGGCGGGCTCCAGAGCGACGGCCAGTTCCGGCCGTTGGAGAGCGGTGATCCTCAAGCGGTGGCGGGCTACCGGCTGGCGGCGCGGCTCGGTTCGGGCGGCATGGGCACGGTGTACCTGTCGTACACGCCCGGTGGCCATCCGATAGCGCTCAAGACCATCCGGCCGGAGCTGAGCGAGGACCCCGAGTTCCGCCGGCGGTTCCGGCAGGAGGTCCAGGCGGCCCAGCGTGTGCAGGGCCTGTACACCGCGCCGGTCATCGACTACGACACCGAAGGCGCGCGGCCCTGGCTGGCCACCGCCTATGTACCCGGCCCCTCGCTGGCGGCGGCCGTCGCCGAGCACGGCCCGCTCCCGGTGTCCACCCTCCTGCTGCTGATCGCGGGGGTGGCGGAGGCACTGACGGTCATCCACGGTGCGGGGATCGTGCACCGCGACCTCAAGCCGTCCAACGTGCTACTGGCCGACAACGGTCCCCGGGTCATCGACTTCGGCATCGCGCGTGCCACCGACGCCACCGCCCTCACCGGCACCGGCGTCTCGGTCGGCACCCCGGCCTTCATGTCGCCGGAGCAGGCCACCGGTCGCGAGATCACGCCTGCCTCCGACGTCTTCGCGCTCGGCCAGGTCGCCGCGTTCGCGGCCTGCGGTTCGGCAGCGTACGGCGAGGGACCCTCGCACGCCGTGCTGTACCGGATCGTCCACGAGAAGCCCGACCTCACCGGCCTGCCGGACGCCCTGGGGTTCGTCGACCGCTGCCTGGCGAAGGATCCGGCGGACCGGCCCTCCCCCGAGGAGGTCATCGCGCTGTGCCAGAACGCGTCGCCGGGCGGGCTGCGCCAGTCCGGCGCGTGGCTGCCCGAGGCGATCGGCACCCAGATCACCCAGCGTGTCTCGGCGTCCGCCGCACTGGCGGCCGACGCGGCGGCCGAGGCCATGCCCGGCGCGCAGCCCGCCATGCCCCCCGTGCCGCCCCAGGCACCACCGGCGACCGCACCGGGGACCCGGGCCACCGCCGCGATACCCGAGCCTGCGGCGACCGCTCCCGTGACCCGGCTCGACCGGCCGGCGCCGTACGCCGTCCCCACCGTGAGCGCGCCGTACACTCCGCCACCCGCACCGCCGTCGCCCGCGCCGGCGGCACCGTACGCGCCGCCTGCCGCTGCCTGGCCCGGGGCCCGGCCGCGGCCGGTCCGCGGGAACCGGACCGGCGTGATCGCCTCGGTCGTCGCGGCGGCGCTGGTCGTCGGCGTGGCGGGCGCGGTGTATCTGAGCAGAACGGCCGGTGACAGCACGAAGGGCGACGGCACGAGCGCCTCCGCGCAGGGTTCCGGCGCGCACTCCGGCCCGGTCTCGCACCCGGGCTCGGCCCCCGGCTCCGGTGCCCCCTCGACCCGGCCCGACCCCAAGCCGGTTGCCTTCAAGGGCATCAACATCCCCAAGGGCTACTGGGTGCGGTTCGCGGACTCGCCGCCGAAGCCGGTCCAGGAGGAAGAAGGCGCCAACGCCCGCTTCGGGGACAGCGCCGACTTCTACTACGACAACGACGCGTTCGTCTCCGACGACCAGACACCCGTCGTCGGCAGCAACAGCGAGGAGGTCGTGCTGCTGAACAACGCGGAGAAGGGCTCGCTGGCGACCTGCCGGAACGAGACCCGCTACGCCGAGGACATCCATCTCTCGCAGCTCAGCGCGGGCTCGCAGATCTGCGTGCACACCAAGGCCGGTCACATCGCGGTGGTCACCTACAAGGGGGCCGCGCCCCGCAACGGCCCCAGCGACTACATCTCGGTCGACATCACCGTCTGGCGCAACGCGGAGCAGCCCAGCGCCGACCAGTGAGCGCTCAGCCGGACAGCTCCCACACCAGCAGTTCGGCCCGGGTCACCCCCACCGCCTCCATGCCCCGGGCCCCGGTGATGCGGGCCGCGTCACCGGGGCCCAGCCGCTCGCCGGCCAGCCGGACATCGCCGCGTACGACGTGGACGTACACGTACGCGGCGTCCGGCACCGCCGTGCGCTCCCCCGGTTCCAGCCGCCTCACGTGCAGCAGCGCGCCCGCGGCCGGAAGTGCGTACGGGGTGGAGTCGGCAAGGCCGGGCACGACGGTGTACGACGGCTCACCGCCGGGCTCCAGAGGCGCCAGCCACATCTGGATGAAGGTCAACGGGGCGTCACCGTCGTTGCGCTCGACGTGCCGGACGCCCGCGGCCGAGCTGAGGTGCTGGACGTCGCCGGGGAGCACCCGGGTTTCGTGGCCCGTGGAGTCGCGGTGGGTCAGTTCGCCCTCGGCGACCCAGGTGACGATCTCGGTGTGGCTGTGCGGGTGCTCGTCGAAGCCGGCGCCGGGTGCGAGGCGTTCCTCGTTGCAGGCGATCAGCGTGCCGAAGCGCAGGTTGTCGGGGTCGTAGTGCGGCCCGAAGGAGAAGGCGTGCCACGACTCGATGCCGGCCTCCGCCTCCCCACCGCGGTAGCGCTCACCGGCGCGGCGTACGTCCATCACGGGACAACCGTAGACCTGCGGGAAACCGCGCACGCCCCTCAGCCCTGACCCGGCGGAACACGTCGGCGTCCGGATAAGGCAGTCTTGTCCCCGTGCCCGAA
This sequence comes from Streptomyces sp. NPDC053069, assembly GCF_044546895.1. Taxonomy (NCBI): domain Bacteria; kingdom Bacillati; phylum Actinomycetota; class Actinomycetes; order Kitasatosporales; family Streptomycetaceae; genus Streptomyces; species Streptomyces sp. NPDC053069. Next base: position 78,171 of record NZ_JBITZN010000011.1, read on the forward strand.
CCCGAATCCCACCGCAGCGATCCCCACGCACACGTCGTCCACCCGCACGCCGCCACCCTCAAGCGGCTGGAGAAGTCCTCCGGGTCTCTTGCCGCGCAGGCCATCGCGCGGATGGACGAGACCCTGCCGTGGTACCGGGCCATGCCCCCGGAGAACCGTTCCTGGATCGGGCTGGTCGCCCAGGCGGGCATCGCGGCCTTCACCGAGTGGTTCCGGCACCCGGACGCCCCGCAGGCGATCTCCACCGATGTCTTCGGCACCGCCCCGCGCGAGCTGACCCGGGCCATCACGCTGCGGCAGACCGTGGAGATGGTGCGGACCACCATCGAGGTCATGGAGAGCGCCATCGACGAGGTGGCCGCTCCGGGGGACGAGAGCGTGCTGCGCGAGGCTCTGCTCGTGTACGCGCGGGAGATCGCCTTCGCCACCGCGCAGGTGTACGCCCAGGCCGCCGAGGCACGCGGTGCCTGGGACGCGCGGCTGGAGTCGCTCGTCGTCAACGCCGTGCTCAGCGGAGAGGCGGACGAGGGCGCCGTCAGCCGGGCCGCCGCCCTCGGGTGGAACTCGCCGGAGCATGTGTGTGTCGTGCTCGGGACCGCGCCCGACGGGGACAGCGAGCTGACCGTCGAGGCCATTCGGCGGGCCGCTCGGCACGCCAAGCTCCAGGTGCTCACCGGGGTCCTCGGGGACCGGCTCGTCGTCGTCGCCGGGGGAAGCAACAACCCGCTCGCCGTGGCCAAGTCACTGATCGGACCCTTCGCCGCCGGACCGGTCGTCGCGGGGCCCGTCGTACCCGATCTGCTGGCCGCCACCCGGTCCGCGCAGGCCGCCGCCGCGGGCCTGAAGGCGTGTTCGGCCTGGCAGGACGCCCCGCGGCCGGTGCTGGCGGACGATCTGCTGCCGGAGCGCGCGATCGCGGGCGATCCGAGCGCCCGCGAGCAGCTGGTGGAGGAGATCTACAGACCGCTGGAGGAAGCGGGCTCGGCGCTGCTGGAAACACTGAGTGTCTATCTGGAGCAGGCGAGCAGCCTGGAAGGCGCGGCCCGGATGCTTTTCGTTCACCCGAACACCGTGCGCTACCGGCTCCGACGTGTGACAGACGTCACCGGTTGGTCGCCGTCGGATGTACGATCCGCCTTCACACTGCGGATCGCGCTGATCCTCGGGCGTCTGGCCGACGGCGAGACCCAGGCATAGGGTTTTGTCGGGGCCCCACAAAAGCCCTTCGTGTTCTTCGTCCCTGTCCCCACGGGCGGCCGCAGCCGTCCCCAAGAGAGAGTGTGAGAGTGCTCGTACTCGTCGCTCCCGGCCAGGGCGCCCAGACGCCCGGCTTCCTGACCCCCTGGCTCGAACTGCCCGGCGCCGCCGACCGTGTGGCTGCCTGGTCGGACGCCATCGGACTGGACCTGGTCCACTACGGCACCCAGGCCGACGCCGACGCCATCCGCGACACCGCGGTGGCCCAGCCACTGCTGGTGGCCGCCGGCATCCTGTCCGCCGCGGCACTCGGTGACATCTCCGAGATCGCCCCGGGCGCCGTCGCCGGTCACAGCGTCGGTGAGATCACCGCCGCCGCCTTCGCGGGCGTGCTGGACGACACCGCCGCGCTCGGCCTGGTCCGCAAGCGGGGTCTGGCGATGGCCGACGCCGCCGCGATCACCGAGACCGGCATGTCGGCGCTGCTCGGCGGTGACCCCGAGACCTCGGTCGCGCACCTGGAGAAGCTCGGTCTGACCCCGGCGAACATCAACGGCGCGGGCCAGATCGTCGCCGCGGGCACGCTGGAGCAGCTGGCCGCGCTGAACGAGGACAAGCCGGAGGGCGTCCGCAAGATCGTCGCGCTGAAGGTCGCCGGCGCCTTCCACACCCGCCACATGGCTCCCGCCGTCGAGACGCTGGCCAAGGCCGCCGCGGAGCTCACGCCCGCCGACCCCAAGGTCACCTACGTCTCCAACAAGGACGGACGGACCGTCGCCACCGGCGCCGAGGTGCTGGACCGGCTGGTCGGCCAGGTCGCCAACCCCGTGCGCTGGGACCTGTGCATGGAGACCTTCAAGGAGCTGGGCGTCACCGCGCTCGTCGAGGTGTGCCCGGGCGGCACCCTGACCGGCCTGGCCAAGCGGGCCCTGCCCGGCGTGACCACGCTGGCCCTGAAGACCCCCGACGACCTCGACGCGGCCCGCGCGCTCATCGCAGAGCACGCCGGCGCCTAAGGAGCCGTACATGGCAAAGATCAAGCCCAGCAAGGGCGCCCCGTACGCGCGCATCCTCGGTGTCGGCGGCTACCGGCCGACCCGGGTGGTGCCCAACGAGGTGATCCTGGAGAAGATCGACTCGTCCGACGAGTGGATCCGTTCGCGCTCCGGCATCGAGACCCGGCACTGGGCCGGTCCCGAGGAGACCGTGGCCGCGATGTCGATCGAGGCGGCCGGCAAGGCGATCGCGGACGCCGGCATCGGCGCCGAGCAGATCGGCGCCGTGGTCGTCTCGACGGTCTCGCACTTCAGCCAGACCCCGGCCGTCGCCACCGAGATCGCCGACAAGCTGGGCACGGACAAGGCCGCCGCCTTCGACATCTCGGCCGGCTGCGCGGGCTTCGGCTACGGCCTGACCCTCGCCAAGGGCATGGTGGTGGAAGGTTCCGCCGAGTACGTGCTCGTGATCGGCGTGGAGCGGCTCAGCGACCTGACCGACCTGGAGGACCGGGCCACGGCCTTCCTGTTCGGCGACGGCGCGGGCGCGGTCGTCGTCGGCCCCTCGCAGGAGCCGGCCATCGGCCCGACCGTCTGGGGTTCCGAGGGCGACAAGTCCGAGACGATCAAGCAGACCGTCCCCTGGAACCGGTTCCGCATCGGTGACGTCGCCGAGCTGCCCCTGGACAGCGAGGGCAACGTCAAGTTCCCCGCCATCACGCAGGAGGGCCAGGCGGTGTTCCGCTGGGCCGTGTTCGAGATGGCGAAGGTCGCCCAGCAGGCGCTGGACGCGGCCGGGATCAGCCCGGAAGAGCTGGACGTCTTCATCCCGCACCAGGCCAACGTGCGGATCATCGACTCGATGGTGAAGACCCTCAAACTGCCGGAGCACGTCACGGTCGCCCGTGACATCCGCACCACCGGCAACACCTCGGCCGCCTCGATTCCGCTCGCAATGGAGCGGCTCCTGGCGACCGGGGAGGCGAAGAGCGGCGACACCGCGCTCGTCATCGGCTTCGGGGCGGGTCTCGTCTACGCCGCCACGGTCGTTACCCTCCCCTAGGCACTCCGTGCCGGATCTTGTGTCCGGCAGGGGGGACAACTGCCACAAACCGACTGGAACATCGAAGAAGGAGCGCCTGACATGGCCGCCACTCAGGAAGAGATCGTCAAGGGTCTCGCCGAGATCGTGAACGAGATCGCTGGCATCCCGGTTGAGGACGTCCAGTTGGACAAGTCCTTCACCGACGACCTGGACGTCGACTCGCTGTCCATGGTCGAGGTCGTCGTCGCCGCCGAGGAGCGCTTCGACGTGAAGATCCCGGACGAGGACGTCAAGAACCTCAAGACCGTCGGCGACGCGACCGACTACATCCTCAAGCACCAGGCCTGAGCCACCCCTCTGTCCTGAAGGCTGCAAGGCCCCGCCACCCGGCGGTGGCGCCGTAGAATCCCGCATCTGTTGGAGAAAGAATTCCCGTGAGCCCGACCAATCGCACCGTGGTCGTCACCGGTATCGGCGCAACCACACCGCTGGGTGGCGACGCAGCCTCGACCTGGGAGGGTCTGATCGCCGGCAAGTCCGGTGTGAAGCCCCTGGAGCAGGACTGGGCGGCCGATCAGGCCGTCAAGATCGCGGCCCCGGTCGCCGTGGAGCCCACCGAGGTCATCCCGCGGCCGCAGGCGCGCAAGCTGGACCGCTCGGCGCAGTTCGCGCTGATCGCGGCTCAGGAGGCCTGGCAGGACGCCGGCTTCACCGGCAAGGCCGGCGAGGACGGCTCCATCGACCCCGACCGGCTGGGCGCGGTCATCGCCTCCGGCATCGGCGGTGTGACGACCCTGCTGGACCAGTACGACGTGCTCAAGGAGAAGGGCGTCCGCCGCGTCTCCCCGCACACCGTCCCCATGCTGATGCCGAACGGCCCCTCGGCCAACGTGGGCCTGCTCGTGGGCGCCCGTGCGGGCGTGCACACGCCGGTCTCCGCGTGCGCCTCCGGCGCCGAGGCCATCGGCTACGGCATCGAGATGATCCGCACCGGCCGCGCCGACGTCGTCGTCGCCGGCGGTACGGAGGCGGCCATCCACCCGCTGCCGATCGCCGCGTTCGGCAACATGATGGCGATGTCCAAGAACAACGAGGACCCGCAGGGCGCCTCGCGTCCCTACGACGTCGACCGCGACGGCTTCGTCCTCGGCGAGGGCGCCGGCGTGATCGTCCTGGAGTCCGCCGAGCACGCCGCGAAGCGCGGGGCGCGCGTCTACGCGGAGGCCGTCGGGCAGGGCATCTCCGCCGACAGCCACGACATCGTGCAGCCGGAGCCCGAGGGCCGCGGCATCTCGCACGCACTGCAGAACCTGCTGGACAACACCGACCTGAACCCGGCCGAGATCGTGCACGTCAACGCGCACGCCACCTCGACGCCGGCCGGTGACATCGCCGAGCTGAAGGCGCTGCGCAAGGTGTTCGGCGACGACACGGACCACATGGCGGTCTCCGCGACCAAGTCGATGACCGGGCACCTGCTCGGTGGCGCGGGCGGCGTGGAGTCGGTCGCGGCCGTGCTCGCGCTGTACCACCGGGTGGCGCCGCCGACGATCAACATCGAGAACATCGACCCCGAGGCGGAGGCCAACGCGGATGTCGTCCGCGGGGAGGCCCGCAAGCTTCCGGTCGAGGGCCGTATCGCCGCGCTGAACGACTCGTTCGGCTTCGGCGGCCACAACGTGGTCCTGGCGTTCCGGACCGTCTGAGAACGTGAGTGAGGGCCCCTGCCGAACGGCAGGGGCCCTTTCTCATGCACAGCCGCAGGGACTCACACCACCTGGTGCAGCCAGCGGACCGGGGCGCCCTCGCCCGCGTACCTGAAGGGCTCCAGTTCGTCGTCCCAGGGCTTTCCGAGGAGCTTGGCGATCTCGGCCTCCAGGTCCGTCTCCCCGCGCTGGGAGCGCGTCAGCGCCGCGCGGAGGCGGTCCTCGGGGATGAGGATGTCACCGTGGATGCCGGTGACGGCGTGGAAGATGCCGAGGTCGGGAGTGCAGCTGTAGCGCTCGCCCTCGGCGGTCGCACAGGGCTCCGCGGTGACCTCGAAGCGGAGCAGGTGCCAGCCGCGCAGTGCCGAGGCCAGCTTGGAGGCCGTGCCCGCCTCGCCCTGCCAGGAGAACTCCGAGCGCCAGGTGCCGGGGGCCGCGGGCTGCCGGATCCAGTCGAGGTTGACGCGCGTGCCGAGCACCCCGGCGATGGCCCACTCGACGTGCGGGCACAGCGCGCGCGGCGCGGAGTGCACGTACAGAACTCCACGTGTCGTCACCGGAACCTCCGGGCAGAGCGGGACATCTTGCGGACTGGCTGGCGGCAGTGGCACGACGGCCGCGTTGATGGCGAGGCTACCCTGCGGCGGTGCAAGGAGTGTGACGTACCGTCGCTCCCGGTGCCAGGAAACCTTCGCCATTCACCCAGGGGGACGCTTGTACGGGGGTGCTCCGTTCCAAGGTGCCAGGTCGGGAACCCTCGCACGTTGTTATGGAAAGAAGCACCGAAAGCACCGGATTCGACGACGAGGGGATCACCAGGGGATGCGGAAGCGAAGCAGCCGTGGGCGGGCCGCTGCCGCCGTCGTGGCCGCGGCCGTGCTGGGCGCCGCCGGGTGCGACGCCGGGAACGGCAGTTCGCCCGCGCCTGAGGGCACCAAGGCGCGCGCCGCCAGGCCCGCGCCGGTGTGGAACCGCAGCCCGGACTCGATCGCCGCGGTCGGTGACTCCATCACGCGCGGCTTCGACGCGTGCACGGTGCTGTCGGACTGCCCCGAGGTGTCGTGGGCGACGGGCAGCGACGCGAAGGTCGACAGCCTGGCGGTGCGCCTGCTCGGGGTCACGGGCGCCGCGGAGCACAGCTGGAACTACGCCGAGACCGGTGCCCGCATGGCGGACCTGCCGGGACAGATGGCCCGGGCGGCCGCCCGCGGCCCGGAGTTGGTGACGGTGATGGTGGGCGCGAACGACGCCTGCCGTGCGTCGGCGTCGGCGATGACCCCGGTGGCCGACTTCCGCGCGGACTTCGAGGAGGCGCTGCACACCCTGCGTGCGGCACGGCCGAAGACGCAGGTGTACGTGGCGAGCGTGCCGAACCTGAAGCGGCTGTGGTCCGAGGGCCGGGCCAATCCGCTGGGCAAGCAGGTGTGGAAGCTCGGCATCTGTCCGTCGATGCTGTCCGACGCGGACGACCTGACCAGCGCGGCCACGCTGCGCCGCGACCAGGTGCAGCAGCGGGTGGTGGAGTACAACAGGGTGCTGAAGGAGGTCTGCGCCAAGGACCGCCGCTGCCGTTTCGACAACAACGCGGTCTACGACTACCGCTTCGGCACCGACCAGCTCAGTCACTGGGACTGGTTCCACCCCAGCAGGGACGGCCAGGCGCGGCTCGCGGCGATCGCGTACCGGACGATCATCGCGCCCCGCCCGGTCGCCTAGGACACCAGGTGCCGGACCGGAGGGCCGTCCGCTAGCTGGTCTCGCCGCGCATCCGTCTGGCCGCCTTGGCCAGCAGGGACATCGCGCCGCCGCAGATCAGCAGCGTGCAGCCGCCGATGGCGATCCCGGGGAGGTCCAGGCCCTTGATGCCCTCCCCCGTCACCGTCACAGCCAGCACGAAGATGATCGAGTACAGGCTCCGCCCCACCTTCGCCCCGGCCGGAATCACCTGGAGCAGCTGCGGAATGGTGCTCGCGGCGGCCAGCGCCATCCCGAACGGCAGGGCGGCGCCCAGCGACAGCGCACCGAAGCCCAGCGAATTGCCGTACGCACCCCAGCCGGCGCCCTTGTAGAGCAGATAGCCGGTCGCGGCGAGGGACAGCAGGACCAGCAGGCCGTTGAGATAGGCGGCCTGTGTCGCGGCCTTGCGGGCGCCGGGCAGATGAGCGGCCGGGGAGCGCCAGGCGTCGGCCGTGACGAGCCGCAGCTGCCGCTTGAGGGCCTGCATCTGCAGCAGCGAGAAGACGCCGAAGGCCAGCAGGCCCAGTCCGGCGAGCGCCGCGACGAAGCCGAGGGGCTTCTGTGTGATGCCGTAGTGGGCACCGCCGAAGGTGAGCGGGATGCCGAGGACCATGCCGTAGGCCATCGGCTTGGACTTGGCCTGGATCTTCAGCGCCAGATCACGCTGGGCCGGGCTGAGGCCGGGGTCCAGCCGCATCCGTCCCTCACCGACGTGCTGGGCGGGCGGCTGGGGGGACTGCTGCGGAGGGTACGGCTGCTGGGGCGGGCAGGGCTGCTGCGGGTATCCCTGGGGCGGGTACGGCTGCTGCGGATACGGCTGTTGGTACTGCGGCGGCTGCCCGTACGGGCCCGTCGGCTGCTGTGGGCCGTACGGCCCCGGCGGCTGGCCTGGATACACGATGTCTCTCCCCCGTGCCCGGTGTCTTCCGGTGTTCGCGGGCCGGGAGTCTATCCGTACCCGCAGGTGACGAGCCCCGGTCCAGGGGTCAGGTCCCGGACCGGGGCTGCTCGTGGGGGTCTTGTCCCGGATCAGACGTTAATCGGCGCGGCGAGCCTGCGGTCCGCGATCGAGCGTCCGACGGCGATCTCGTACGAACCCTTCACAACCGACCACGTCTTCGCCTCCTCGTCCCAGACCTCGAAGGCGCGGCGCGGCAGGGCGACCGTCACCTCGACGCTCTCGCCGGGACCGGCCTCGGCGGAGGCGAAGCCGGCCAGTTGCCGGGCCGGGCGCTCGGGGCCGGGCCCGGCCGGGGCGACGTAGAGCTGGACGACCTCCCGGCCTGGGCGCTCGCCCGTGTTGCGCAGGCGGATGCGCGCGGTGGTGCCGTCGAGGTCCAGGGACTCGTAGGTCCAGTCGGTGTAGCCGAGGCCGTGGCCGAACGGGTAGGCCGGGGTGCGGGCGGACCTCTCCCAGGCGCGGTAGCCGATGAACACACCCTCCGCGTAGGGAAGTTCCCCGTCGGTGGGGACGACCTGGGTGACCGGGGCGTCGGCCAGGGAGCCCCAGGTGGTGGGGAGGCGGCCGCCGGGCTCGTGGGTACCGGTGAGGACGTCGGCGAGGGCGGCGCCGCCCTCCTGGCCGGGGAACCAGCCGAGCAGGACGGCGGCGACCTCGTCGCGCCAGGGCAGTTCGACCGGGGAGCCGGAGTTGACGACCACGACCGTGCGGGGGTTGGCGGCGGCGACCGCGCGTACCAGGTCGTCCTGGCGGCCGGGGAGCTTCAGGTCCGTGCGGTCGAAACCCTCGGACTCGACACGGTCGGTGGTGGCGACCACGACGACGGCCGTGTCGGCGTTCCGCGCCGCCCGGGCGGCCTCGGCGATCAGTTCGTCGGGGTCGCGCTGCGGCTCGGCGTGGGCGAGCGCGAAGGTGACGACCTTCATGGGGATGTCCTCGGGGAGCTGGACGACGTGGGTGAGGGAGACGTCGACCGGCTCGCCGGCGGTGAGTTCGGCCTGGGCGCGGGGGACGGGGGCGCCGAAGAAGGCCTCGAAGGGGTCGTCCTTGTCGGGGCGCTGGACGTCGTCGTAGTACGTCGTACCGTCGATGGTGAGGGTGAAGGGGCCCGTGCCCTTGATGCCGAAGGTGTGCGGGCCGGTCACGCGCGGGGTGAAGGTGCCGGTGAGCTCGACGGTGTGCAGGGTGTCGTGGGTGACGCCCTCGGGCAGGTCGGAGCCCATCCACTGGATGTGGCCGTTCGGGGCGGAACGGGTGCCGATGACATCGCCGTCAGTGTCGCGGCAGACGGCGCCGAGCCGGAACCCCTGGTCGGCGACGGCGAGTTCGGTGGCCGGGTCCGCGCCCACGGCATAGGTGAGGGTGCCTTCGGGGAGTGCGGCGGTGAGGCCGTCGAGCGGGGAGACGATCCGGGCCGGGAAGACGGTGGCCGAGCCGCCGCCCAGGACGCGGGCGTCGCGGGCGGCGGCGCCGATCAGAGCCACTGTGCCGTTCGGTTTCAGCGGGAGGGCGTTGTTCTCGTTGCGGACGAGGACGAAGGAGCGGCGGGCGATCTCGCGGGCGAGGGCCTCGCCGTCGACGGGCGCGGGGGGTTCGGCCACGACGGGTTCGGCGCCGTCGAGGATCCCGACGCGGGCGGCGAGCCGCAGGACCCGGCGTACGGCCGCGTCGACGGTGGCCTCGGCGACCTTGCCGTCCCGGACGGCCTGGGCGAGGGCTTCGCCGTAGACGGTCCGCGGTCCGGGCATGGCCACGTCCAAGCCGCCCTCGATGGCACGGACGGTGTCCCGGGCGGCCGCCCAGTCGGAGACGTTGAAGCCGTCGAAGCCCCATTCGCCGCGCAGGACTTCGTTGACCAGGTGGTGGTGCTCGGTCATCGTCGTGCCGTTGACCGTGTTGTAGGCGGTCATGACGCCCCAGGGGCGGGCGTTCTCGACGATGGCCTCGAACGGGGCCAGGTACAGCTCGCGCAGGGCGCGTTCGGGGACGACGTTGTCGACGGTGAAGCGGTCCGTCTCGGCGTCGTTGGCGACGAAGTGCTTGACGGTGGTGCCGACACCGCCGGACTGGACGCCGGTGACATAGCCGCTGCCGATCACGCCGGTGAGATACGGGTCCTCGCTGTAGCACTCGAAGTGCCGGCCCCCGAGTGGCGAACGGTGCAGGTTCACGGTCGGGGCGAGGAGCACATGGACGCCCTTGCGGCGGGCCTCCTGGGCGAGCAGCACACCCGCCCGGCGGGCGAGTGCGGGGTCCCAGGTGGCGGCGAGCGCGGTGGGCGAGGGCAGGGCGACGGACGGGTCGTCGGCGGTCCAGCGCACGCCGCGCACGCCGATCGGGCCGTCGGACATCACCAGGGACTGCAGTCCGATCCCCGGCAGCGCGGGCAGGGTCCACATGTCCTGGCCGGCCAGCAGCCGTGCCTTGTCATCGAGGCCGAGCTTGCCGAGAGCGGCCTCGACGACCGCCTCGCGCGCCCTGTCGGCCGGGGTGGGCTGGGATCCCGCCATCGCGGTGCCTCCTCGGGTGTAGGTCCGTGCAGCGTGCCTCCATCGTGCACGGGTCACCTGTAGAGAGGTAGGTTTCGTTATCCTGCCGTTACATTCAAGGGCTGCGGATGTCGTACGGTGAGCGTCATGAAGGCGAGGGTCAGGAGCGAGGAGCGGCGCGCCGAGATCGTCGGGGCGGCGCTGGAGGTGATCGCCGAGCGCGGTTACCGGGGCGCGAGCCTCGGCGCGGTCGCCGAGCGCGTCGGGCTCACCCAGCAGGGGTTGCTGCACCACTTCCCGACCAAGAACGCCCTGCTGGTGGCCGTCCTTCAGGAGCGCGACCGGTGGGACGCGGTACCGGACTCGCAGTGGCGGGTGGATCTGCTGGCCTCCCTGGTGGAGTACAACGCGATGCGCCCGGCGATCGTCCAGACCTTCTCGGCACTGCTCGGCGAGAGCGTGACGGAGGACCATCCGGCGCGGGAGTACTTCACCGAGCGGTACACGCGGGTACGGGAGTCCATGGCGGCGGTGCTGCGGACCGAGTACGGCGACAGCCTGCCGAACGGGCTCACACCGGAACGGACCGCTCCGCTGCTGGTGGCCGTCATGGACGGGCTGCAGTACCAGTGGCTGCTGGACCCCGAATCGGTCGACATGCCGGGGGCGTTCCGGGACTTCCTGCGGTTGCTGGGCGAACCGGTGGACCGAGGACCGCAGGCCTGGGCGTGACTCAGTGCCGGCACCGGCCGCCGCGTCCGTGCGCCCGGACGTCGCCCTGCTGCCGGTGCACCCCGAGGACGCCCCGCCGCTCAGTGCGACGGCGCGAGCGCGAGGCTGACGCCGAGGCCGGCCAGGACGGAGCCGATGACCTTGTTGAGGATCTTCTGGCCGCGCAGCATCAGGGACCGCATGCGGGCCTGCGAGAAGAACGCGGCGACCACGCCGAACCACAGCAGGTGGGCGAGCGACATGAACAGGCCGTAGCCCGCCTGCTCGTAGAGCGGGGTGTCCGGGCTGACGACCTGGGCGAAGGTGGAGACGACGAAGAGTGTCGTCTTCGGGTTGAGCACATTGGTGAGGAAGCCGGTGCGCAGCGCGGCGAACGGGGTGAGCTCGCGCCGGTCGTCCAGGTCGATCCTGAGCTCGCCGCGGGTGCGGTAGGTGCGGATACCGACGTGGACCAGGTAGGCCGCGCCGATCAGCTTGATCACCGTGAACAGGGCGGTGGAGGAGGCGATCAGCAGGCCGACGCCGAGCAGGGTGTAGGTGACGTGGACCAGGACGCCGGCAGCGACGCCCGCGGCTGCGAGCAGGCCGGTGCGGCGGCCGTGGAGATAGCTGTTGCGGACGATCATCGCGAAGTCGGCGCCCGGGGCGATCACCGCGAGGACCGTGATGACGGCGACGGCGAGTATCTGGGTCATGGGGTGACGTCCTCCGGTTGAGGCTCCCCGTCGGGAGCGGAGTCGTCGTCGGCGCTGTTCTCACCCAGCAGGTCGCGCGCGAGCAGCGTCGCGCCCGCGACCGCGCCCGGCATCAGGAACACCGCGACGAAAGGGACCAGGAAGGCCAGGCCGAGGGGCGTGCCGAAGCCCCAGACCAGGGTCTTGCGGGAGCGGAGCAGGGCGAGCCGGGCGCGCAGTTCCACGCCCCGGCGCTGGAGGGCAACGGCGGTCAGTTCCTCGGCGAGGAAGAAACCGGTGACGAAGAAGCCGAGCACGGGTACGACGGTCTGACCGACGAACGGCAGGAAGCCGAGGGCGAAGAGCAGCACGCCCCACAGCGCGGCCCGCACCAGGACGCGCAGGCTGTCGCGGGCGGAGATCCACAGCTCGCGCCAGAGCGGCAGGTCCGAACGCGGGGCGGTGCCGTCGGGCGAGACGTCGGCGTCGACCTGCTCCGAGAGGCTCTCGTAGAAGGGCTGGCCGATCAGCAGGGTGACGGCCGTGAACGTCAGCACGGCCAGCAGCAGGCCGAGGGCGAACAGGACGACTGTCAGAAAGCCGCGGAACAGGCCCTGCCAGGGGCTGGACCAGTCGTCCGCGAACGGGGTCGCCCAGGTGACCGCGTCCTCGCCCCACACGGCGAGCGCGACCAGCGCGGCCGAGTAGAGGACCAGGGTGACCAGCCCCGGCAACAGCCCGAAGCCGTACTGGCGGCCGTGCCGGGCCATCCAGCGCTGCCCCTTCAGCAGATGACCGAATCCCGCCCCAAGATCGCGCATGGCGGGAACTCTACCGACTCTCAGCCGGCCAGCATGCGGCGCAGCAGATCGCGCAGGGAGCGGCGCTCGTCCACGGAGAGGCCGGCCAGGGGTTCGCGGGCGAAGTGGAGGCCCTCGCGGAGGTCGCGGGCCACCTGCAGGCCTTCGTCGGTGGCGGCGGCCACCTTCACCCGGCGGTCGGCCGGGTCGGGGCGGCGCTCGACCAGCCCCCGGGACTCCAGGCGGTCCACTATGCCCGTCACGTTCGACGGCTCGCACTTCAGCTTGTGCGCCAGCTTCCGCATGGGCAGCGGCTCCACCGACAGCAGACTGAGGAGCCTGGCCTGCGGTCCGGTCAGTGCGTGCTCGCCCGCCGCTTCCTCGTAGTCCGCGTAGAAGCGGGCCACCACGTCTCCGATGAGTTCGACGACCTCCATCGTCAGGGCGTCGGGGCGGTGGGTCTTCGGTGGTGTGGCCATACCCGCCAGAATACCCGCTTACTTGACATCCTGAAATATCGAAGCGCATGGTTGTTTCAGGTACTGAAGTAATCAGGAAAGGCGCTGTCATGATCAACCGCGAGTGGCACCTGCTCAGCCGTCCCGTCGGCTGGCCGAAGCCCGAGGACTTCGCGCTCGTCGAGACGCCGGTCCCCACGCCGGGCGAGGGTCAGGTGCTGGTACGGAACAAGTTCCTCTCCGTGGACCCGTACATGCGCGGCCGGATGTCGGCGGCCAAGTCGTACGTCGCCCCCTTCGAGCTGGGCAAGGTCATGCAGGGCGGCGCGGTCGGCGAGGTGATCACCTCCCACGCCGAGGGCATCGAGGCCGGCGACCACGTCCTGCACTTCTTCGGCTGGCGCGAGTACGCGGTCGTGGACGCGAAGAACGCGGTGAAGGTGGACCCCGAGGCCGCGCCCCTGTCGACGTACCTCGGCGTCCTCGGCATGACCGGCCTCACCGCCTACGCCGGCCTGCTGCGCACCGCCTCCTTCAAGGAGGGCGACATCGTCTTCGTCTCCGGCGCGGCCGGTGCCGTCGGCAGCCAGGTCGGGCAGCTCGCCAAGCTCATGGGCGCCTCGCGGGTCATCGGCTCGGCCGGGTCGGACGAGAAGGTCAAGCTGCTGGTCGAGGAGTACGGCTTCGACGCGGCGTTCAACTACAAGAACGGCCCGGTCGCCGAGCAGCTGCGCGAGGCCGCACCCGACGGCATCGACGTGTACTTCGACAACGTCGGCGGGGACCACCTGGAGGCCGCGATCGGTTCGCTGAACCAGGGCGGACGCATCGCGGTCTGCGGCATGATCTCGGTCTACAACGACACCGAGCCCGCACCCGGCCCGCGGAACCTCGCCCGCCTCATCCAGACCCGGGGCCGCATCGAGGGCTTCCTGGTCGGCGACCACTACGACCTGCAGCCGCAGTTCGTCCAGCAGGTCGGACCGTGGGTCGCCGCGGGGCGGCTCAAGTACCGCGAGACGGTCGTCGAGGGCATCGAGAACAACCTGGAGGCGTTCCTCGGGGTCCTGCGGGGCGACAACATCGGGAAGATGATCGTCAAGCTCTAGCCTTCACTGAATTTCCGGCATGCGGTAACTTCATTCCGAAATCCGTCGTCGATCGTGGGCGCGAGTCGCGGCGGACCGAGGAGGAAGACAACCGCATGCCCATCACGCAGTCCGACGTCCTGTACACCGCCGTCGCCACCGCCGAGAACGGCCGTGACGGCCGGGTCGCCACGGATGACGGCCGACTCGACGTCGTCGTGAACCCGCCGAAGGAGATGGGCGGCAGCGGGTCCGGGACCAACCCGGAGCAGCTGTTCGCCGCCGGTTACAGCGCGTGCTTCCAGGGGGCGCTGGGAGTCGTCGCCCGGCAGGAGGGGGCCGATGTCTCCGGGTCGACCGTCACCGCGAAGGTCGGGATCGGCAAGAACGACGACGGATTCGGGATCATCGTGGAGATCTCGGCGAGCATCCCCGGCGTTTCCGCCGAGGTGGCGCGGGAGCTGGTCGAGAAGGCTCACCAGGTGTGCCCGTACTCGAAGGCGACGCGCGGGAACATCACCGTGACGCTGGTCTGAGGACCGTCGTTTCCACTGCGGCAGCCGCATCCTTGGACGTGGGGTGCGGCTGCTGTGTTGTGCGTCTGCCGGGTACGGCGGGCCGTCGGGTGCGGGTCCGTTGTGGATTCTCGCGCGCTATCCCGCGCCCCTGGGGCCTCTCAGCCGGCCAGCGCCGCCTTGTGGACCGCCCTCACCAACCCGTCGTTCTCCGGTGCCGCACCGCCCGGAAACGCCATGCGGCGGCGCGTGTAGCCGTACGCCAGGCCGCTGCGCGGGTCGGCGAAGGCCTGGGAGCCGCCTGCGCCGCTGTGACCGAAGGTGCCGGCGCCCAGGACGGGGTGCCACACGTCGGCGGTCGCCTGGAAGCCGAGGCCGAACGACCTGTGGGTGCGGGCCACCAGGTCGTAGCCGACGGAGTGGATCTGGCCCACCTCGGCGACCGTGTCGGGCTTGAGCAGCGGTGGCCGGTCGTCCAGTTCGCTGATCGCCGCCGCATACATCTTCGCGAGACCCCGCGCGGAGGCGACTCCGCCCGCCGACGCCGGCCCTTTGGCCCGTACGAGGCGGGAGTTGGCGTAGTCGGCCAGGGTGCCCGGCTCCGGGACGTGGGCGTTGAAGGCGATGGAGGTCAGGGTGTGCGGGCCGGTCGGCTGGGCGTCCAGCAGGGCCTGCTGCTCGGGGGTCGGGAGCATCGGCTGGACCGGGCGGAAGCGGGGCTCCTCGGACTCGGGCAGGCCCAGGAAGAAGTCCGTGCCGTACGGGGCGCGCACCCGCTCCTCGTACACCTCCTGGAGGGTGCGGCCCGTGGCCCGGCGGACCACCTCTCCGGTGAGCGCGCCGATCACCAGCGCGTGGTAGCCGAAGGCCGTCCCCGGGCGCCAGAACGGCTTCTGGTCGGCGAGCCGTTCGGCCAGCGCCCGGTCGTCGGCCAGCTCCTCGGCGGAGAACCCGGCGTCGATGCCGACCAGGCCCGCCCGGTGCGCCAGCAGGTCCCGGAGGGTCACCGCGCCCTTGCCCTCCGCGCCGAACTCGGGCCAGTAGTAGGTCACTTTGCGGTCCAGCTCCAGCGTGCCGTCCTGCACCAGGAGCGCGACCACGAGATGCGCCGCTCCCTTGGTGGACGAGAACACGCCGTACAGCGAGTCCGCCTCCGCGCCCGCCCACAGGTCGACGACCCGCCGCCCGTGCACATACGCGCACAACTGGCCCTCGTAGTCGTCCCGTTCTGCGGCGACGAAGGCGGCGAACTCCTCACGCACCGCCTCGAAACCGTCGGCGACCGTGCCCTGGACGGTGATCTGCTGCGTCATCGCTCTCCTCAACTGAGCCGCTGCTCGCTGCTCCCTCTCAGGACAACGCCCGTTCCCGCTCGGGGCGTTCCCGAGACCGGTACGGCGCGATGTACCTGTTCGACTCAACCGTCGTGAGCGGCCGGGGGTGTCATCGATGCCCCGGATGGCGGATGGCGCGGGGTGGTGCGCGCTCGCGCGCTCGGGCTCAGGTGCACCACCACAGGAAACGCGTGCAGGTCCTGGTGGGCGCGGGCGTCGGGGAGGGGGCGGACGTCGGCGGGGCGCTGGACGGACTGGGGGCCGGTCCGGACGTGGCGTGGGTCGCCGGGGCCTTGGGGGGCGCGCCGGAACCCGTCGCGGCGGTCGGCCGTGCCGTGCCGGCGTCCTTGGCGTCGGGCGACGCGGAGTCCTTGTCCTTGGGGGACTTGGAGGCCGAGGCGGAGGCCGAGGCGTCCGGGGAGGGGGAGCCGGCCGCGCCCGGCCGGGTGCCGGAGGCGCCGGCGACCGGGTCGGCCGTGGTACCGGGCGACGCGGAGGCGGTGCCGCCGTCGGCCGCGGTGTCCGAGGCCGGGTCCGGCCGGCCGCTGGTGAAGGGCGAGAAGGGCGCGTCCGTGCCGAGTTCGGCGAGGCTGAGGCCACCGGCGGCCAGCACGAAGCCCGCGGCGACGAGCAGGGCGCGGCGGCGCCGGCGCCGGTGTGCCGCGGCCTTGCGGTCCCGGCGGCTGGCGTCGGCGTCGGCGGGGCTCACGCCGGCGGTGCCCCGTGCCCTGCGCCGGGCGGCCCGGCCGCCGGACTCGGGATCGAGGTCGGGCTCGGTGTCGGGCTCGTGTCCGGGGTCCGGCCCGGGGTCGTGTCCGGACTCGGGGGTCGGGTCGCTGTCGGCCGGGGGCCCGGTCTCCGCTTCCGGCACCCAGGCCTCTTGCCGCTCGGATCCCTTCGGCCACACCACCTGTTCCGGACCGGCCGGTCCGTACTGCTGGGGGATGCGGTACTCGTGGGACTCGGGCTGCGCGTACTGCTGAGGGACGCCGTACCCCGGCATCTCACCCGTGCCCGCGTGCGCGTACGCGACCGTCGCTTCCGCGGCGGGGCGCGCCGGTGCTCCGCACCCGGGGCAGGCCAGGGCGCCGTTGAGGTGCCGTTGGCACGGGTAGCAGTAGTCCATGACGCCGGAAGACTAGATTCCCCATGGGTCATGTTCCTAGGCACCGCTGTGAAGGTTTCGTAGAAAGCGAAATAATTCTCGAAAGGCTTGTCGAAACCGTTACCTGTTCCACCCATTGACACTCCGGCCGCCCCGTCCTTACTGTCACGCCAGCATTTCGAACGTGTGACGAAATATCGAACAGCTGAGGGGCAACTGCCGTGCGCATCACCGGAATCAGCACCCACGTGGTCGGCACGCCGTGGCGCAACCTGACCTACGTCCAGGTGCACACCGACGAGGGGGTCACGGGAGTCGGCGAAACCCGGATGCTCGGTCACACCGACGCGCTGATCGGCTACTTGCGGGAGGCCGAGGCCAATCACATTCTCGGCTCGGATCCGTTCGCCGTCGAGGACCTCGTACGCCGGATGAAGTACGGCGACTACGGCCGTGCGGGTGAGATCGTCATGTCCGGCATCGCGGTCGTCGAGATGGCCTGCTGGGACATCAAGGGGAAGGCGCTGGGCGTGCCGGTGTGGCAGCTGCTCGGCGGCAAGGTGACCGACAGGGTCAAGGCGTACGCCAACGGGTGGTACACGACCGAGCGAACGCCGGAGGCGTATCACAAGGCCGCCCAGGGGGTGATGGAACGCGGATACAGGGCGCTCAAGATCGACCCCTTCGGCACCGGCCACTTCGAGCTGGACCACGAGCAGACGCTGTACGCGGTGTCGCTCATCGAGGCCGTGCGCGACGCCATCGGCCCGGACGCCGAGCTGATGCTGGAGATGCACGGCCGCTTCTCCCCCGCGACCGCCGTCCGGCTGGCCAAGGAGATGGCCCCCTTCAAGCCGGCCTGGCTGGAGGAGCCGGTCCCGCCGGAGAACCTGAAGGCGCTGGAGAAGGTCGCGGCCAAGGTGGACATCCCGGTCGCCACCGGTGAGCGGATCCACGACCGGATCGAGTTCCGCGAGCTGTTCGACAGCCAGGCCGTGGACATCCTGCAGCCCGACGTCGGCCACATCGGCGGCATCTGGGAGACCCGCAAGCTCGCGGCGACCGCCGAGACGCACTACATGCTGGTCGCGCCGCACAACGTGGGAGGGTCCGTCCTCACCGCCGCGAGCCTCCAAGTCGGCTTCACCACGCCGAACTTCAAGATCCTTGAGCACTTCAACGACTTCGCGGATGCGGAGATCAAGAAGGTGGTCAAGGGGGCGCCGCAGGTCGTGGACGGGTACTTCCACCTGTCCGACGCGCCCGGCCTCGGCGTCGAGCTCGACGTCGACGCCGCCGCCGGGTTCCCGCAGCAGCAGGCCCGGTTCGACCTGTGGGCCGAGGGCTGGGAGCAGCGCAAGCCGAAGGGCACGAAGTGAGTTCCCGGGCTTGCCAGGTCGTCATCGAGGCGCCGGGCGCCCACCGGGTCGAGGAGCACACTCCTCGTGATCCCGGTCCCGGGGAGGCACTGGTGGCCGTGCACGCGGTGGGCATCTGCGGCAGTGACCGCGAGGTGTACCAGGGCAACCGGCCCGAAGGGTTTGTACGGTATCCGCTCATCCCCGGGCACGAGTGGTCGGGGACGGTCTCGAAGGTGGGGCCGGGAGTCCCCGCGTCCCTCGTCGGCCGCAAGGCCGTCGGGGAGGGCTTCCGCAACTGCCAGGTGTGCGACCGCTGTCACGCGGGCGAGACCACGCTGTGCACGGCCGGGTACGAGGAGACCGGATTCACCCGGCCGGGCGCCATGGCCGGCACGCTGACCCTGCCGGCCCGGCTGCTGCACGCCCTGCCGGACCACGCCGACCTCACCGCCGCCGCCCTGCTGGAGCCGGCCGCCTGCATCGCGGCCGCCGCGCTCAAGGCGGGCGGCCGGCCGGGCGAACGGGTCGCGGTGGTCGGCACGGGCACGCTCGGGATGTTCGCCGTGCAGTTCCTGAAGGCGGTCTCACCGGCCGAGCTGCTGGTGGTGGGCACGCGCGACGACCGGAAGGCACTGTCGGAGCGGTTCGGCGCCACCGACTTCCGGCTGAAGGAGCAGGAGCTGCCCGACGACTTCGACGTCGTCATCGAGACCGCCGGGTCCGCGTCCGCCGCGCGGACCGCCGCCGCGCTGCTCCGGCGCGGCGGCCGGCTGGTGCTGACCGGCATCCCGGCGCCGGGCGCCGACGGGCTCGACCCGACCGATCTCGTCGTACGGCAGCTGGAGGTGCACACCGTCTTCGGGGCGCCGCCGGACGCCTGGGCGCACACCGTGCGGGTGTTCGGCGCGGGGCTGCTGGATCCGCTGCCGCTGGTCACGCACGAGCTGCCGCTGACCAAGTTCCCGCAGGCCATCGAGCTGGTGGGGGCCGGTGATCCGAAGGTGGGCAAGGTGCTGCTCCGGCCCTAGGGGTGAGCCGGTCAGGGCGTGACCTGACGGTGCCCCGACCGGCGTACCACCCGCTTTTTTTCGCGGAGCCGCCCAGGCCGCTCTCCACCCGCAGCCGCGAACCTCGTTCGAAATCACGAACACTCAGGACACTGGACCCTAAGGACAGCTTGTGACCGACGCTTCCGCTCCGGCAGCCCGCAGGCCCGGCGAGCAGGTGCTCGCCCGCCTCGGCCTGGCCGCGCCCGCCCTCGACCCCGCCGACGCCTCCGCCCACAGCTTCCCGGGCGGCGGTCGCTGGCGCACCGAGATCCCCTCGTGCGAGGGTCCCGAAGCGCTGGCGGTCGTCCTGAAGGAAGCCTCCCGTCTCGATGTGCCGATCCACCGGATCAGCCAGGGCAGCGGCGTGTGGATGCTCACCGACGCCGAGATCACCGAGATGGTCGAGGCCACCGCCGCACGCGACATCGAACTCTGCCTGTTCACCGGCCCGCGCGGCACCTGGGACATCGGCGGCGCCGTACGGTCCGACTCGCGGGGGGCCGGAGTGCGGGCGCGGGGCCACGACGCCGTCGCCGGATGCGTCGAAGACGCCGTAAGGGCAACGGAGCTGGGCGTCAGGTGCCTGCTGGTCGCCGACGAGGGTGTGCTGTGGACCCTGCACCGGGCCCGTGAGACGGGGATCATCCCGGCCGACACCACCCTGAAGGTCTCGGCGCTGATCGGCCCCGTCAACCCGGCCTCGTACGCCGTGTACGAGCGGCTGGGCGCCGACTCCGTCAACGTGCCCAGCGACCTGACGCTGGACCACCTCACCGAGATCCGGCGGGTGTCCCGCGCCCCGATGGACATGTACATCGAGGCCCCCGACGACCTCGGCGGCTATGTGCGCATGTACGAGGTCGCCGAGCTGATCCGGCGCGGCGCCCCGCTCTATCTGAAGTTCGGCCTGTCCAAGGCGCCCGGCATCTACCCGTGGGGCACCCACCTGCGGAACGTGACCCTGCACACCGCCCGGGAGCGGGTGCGGCGCGGCCGGCTCGCCCTGGACCTGCTCGCCCGGCACGGCGCGGACGGCGACATGGCGCCGCTCGGCTCCCGGCTGCCCGGCCCGCTCAACCGCTTCCCCATCACCGCGTAGCCCTCTCAACGACGAGAAGAACAAGGACGGACCACCATGCGCAACCGCAGAGCCGCACTCGCCGCGACAGCCGCAGCCGCCTCGCTCGCCCTCACCCTGACCGCCTGCGGCCAGAGCGGCGAGGGCGGCAGCAAGGAGAAGACGGGCGACGTCAAGGGCGCCACCATCGGCATCGCCATGCCGACCAAGTCCTCCGAGCGCTGGATCTCCGACGGCAAGAACGTCGTCAAGGACCTGGAGGCCAAGGGCTACAAGACCAAGCTCGTCTACGGCGAGGACAACCCGGAGACCCAGGTCTCGCAGATCGAGAACCTCATCACGCAGGGCGTCAAGGGCCTGATCATCGCGGCGATCGACAACAAGTCGCTGAAGAACGTGCTCCAGGAGGCCGCGGACGCGCACATCCCGGTCATCTCCTACGACCGGCTGATCCTCGGCACCAAGAACGTCGACTACTACGCCTCGTTCGACAACGAGAAGGTCGGCAAGCTGCAGGGCCAGTACATCGTGGACCGGCTCGGGCTGAGCAAGGGCAAGAAGGGTCCGTTCAACATCGAGCTGTTCGCCGGCTCCAACGACGACAACAACACCAAGTACTTCTTCGGCGGCGCGATGAGCGTGCTGCAGCCGTACATCGACAAGAAGCAGCTGGTGGTCAAGTCCGGGCAGACCCGGCTCAACCAGGTCACCACCCTGCGCTGGGACGGCGCCACCGCGCAGAAGCGCATGGAGGACGTCCTCACCGGCACCTACAAGAGCGGCCGGGTCGACGCGGTGCTCTCGCCCTACGACGGCATCTCCATCGGCGTCCTGTCCGCACTGAAGTCGGACGGCTACGGCTCGGGCAGCAAGCCGCTGCCGGTCATCACGGGCCAGGACGCCGAGATCGCCTCGGTGAAGTCGATCATCGCCGGTGAGCAGACGCAGACCGTCTACAAGGACCTGCGCAAGCTCGCCGAGGTCGCCGCGACGATGGTCGACGACTCCCTGAAGGGCAAGAAGCCGCAGGTCAACGACACCAGGACCTACGACAACGGGACCAAGGTGGTCCCGGCCTACCTGCTCCAGCCGGTCAGCGTCGACAAGTCCAACTACCAGCAGGTCCTGGTCGACGGCGGCTACTACACCCAGTCCGAGCTCAAGTAACCCGCCCTGATTCCCTACGGATTGGAAGGCACGACCATGGCGGGACCCGTCCTGGAAATGCGCTCGATCGTCAAGACCTTTCCCGGTGTCAAGGCGCTGTCGGACGTCACCCTGACCGTCCGGCAGGGCGAGGTCCACGCCATCTGCGGGGAGAACGGCGCCGGCAAGTCCACCCTGATGAAGGTGCTCTCCGGCGTCCACCCGCACGGCAGTTACGAGGGCGAGATCCTCTTCGAGGGGGAGGTCTGCGCCTTCAAGGACATCCGGGCGAGCGAGCAGCGCGGCATCGTCATCATCCACCAGGAGCTGGCGCTGGTGCCGCATCTGTCCCTCGCGGAGAACCTCTTCCTCGGCAATGAACACGCCCGGGGCGGCCTCATCAACTGGCGCGAGACCCTGCGCCACGCCACCGAGCTGCTGCGCCGGGTCGGTCTGCACGAGCACCCGGAGACCCGCGTCGCCGACATCGGCGTCGGCAAGCAGCAGCTGGTGGAGATCGCCAAGGCTCTGTCGAAGAAGGTGAAGCTGCTGATTCTCGACGAGCCGACGGCGGCCCTGAACGACGAGGACAGCGGCAAACTCCTCGATCTCATCCTGGAGCTGAAGAACCAGGGCATCACCTCGATCATCATCTCCCACAAGCTCAACGAGATCCGCAAGGTCGCCGACTCGGTGACGATCATCCGGGACGGCCGGTCCATCGAGACCCTCGATGTGAAGGCACCGGAGACCACCGAGGAGCGGATCATCGCCGGCATGGTCGGGCGCGACCTCGACCACCGCTTCCCCGAACGCACCCCGCACCAGCCGGAGGAGGGCGCGGCACCGGCGCTGGAGATCCGCGGCTGGACCGTGTTCCACCCGATCGACCAGCAGCGCAAGGTCGTCGACGACGTGTCGATCAGCGTGCGGCGCGGGGAGATCGTCGGGATCGCCGGCCTGATGGGCGCCGGCCGCACCGAACTGGCGATGAGCGTGTTCGGGCGGACGTACGGCCGGTACGCGGGCGGCACGGTCCTGAAGGACGGCACCGAGATCCGTACGAAGACCGTCGCCGAGGCGGTCCGGCAGGGCATCGCGTATGTCACCGAGGACCGCAAGCACTACGGCCTCAACCTCATCGACACCATCAACCGCAACATCTCGCTGACCGCGCTGGACAAGGTCGCCAAGCGGGGCGTGGTGGACGAGCACGAGGAGCGGCAGGTCGCCGAGGGCTTCCGGAAGTCCATGAACATCAAGGCGCCGACCGTGTTCGAGCCGGTGGGCAAGCTGTCCGGCGGCAACCAGCAGAAGGTCGTCCTCAGCAAGTGGATCTTCGCCGGGCCCGACGTGCTGATCCTGGACGAGCCGACCCGCGGCATCGACGTGGGCGCCAAGTACGAGATCTACACGGTCATCGACCAGCTGGCCGCCCAGGGCAAGGCGGTCGTCTTCATCTCCTCCGAGCTGCCCGAACTGCTCGGCATGTGCGACCGCATCTACACGATGGCCGCGGGACGGCTGACCGGTGAGGTGCCGCGGGCCGAGGCCACGCAGGAAGTGCTGATGCGTCATATGACGAAGGACAAAGAGGTAACGCGATGAGCACGGACGTCACCGACAAGAGCCCGGCCGCGGCACCGCCGGGCAAGGACGGATCGGGCGCCGGCGAGGGCCTGCTGCAGCTGGCGCTCGGCGGTCTGCGCCGCAACATGCGGCAGTACGGGATGCTGATCGCGCTCGGCCTGATCGTCGTCCTCTTCCAGTTCTGGACCGGCGGCGATCTGCTGCTGCCGCGCAACGTCTCCAACCTGGTGCTGCAGAACAGCTACATCCTGATCCTCGCGATC
This sequence comes from Streptomyces sp. NPDC053069, assembly GCF_044546895.1. Classification (NCBI taxonomy): domain Bacteria; kingdom Bacillati; phylum Actinomycetota; class Actinomycetes; order Kitasatosporales; family Streptomycetaceae; genus Streptomyces; species Streptomyces sp. NPDC053069. The sequence goes on from NZ_JBITZN010000011.1 coordinate 101,494, forward strand.
GGCATGATGCTGGTGATCATCGCCGGCCACATCGATCTGTCGGTCGGCTCGCTGACGGCGTTCGTGGGCGCCTTCGCGGCCGTACTGACCGTGCAGCACGGGCTCTCCTGGCCGGTCGCCCTCGTCCTGTGCCTGCTGGTGGGTGCGGCGGCCGGCTCGATCCAGGGCTTCCTGATCGCCTACCTGGGCATACCGTCCTTCATCGTCACGCTCGCCGGCATGCTGCTCTTCCGCGGCCTCACGGAGATCCTCCTGAAGGGCCAGACCCTCGGCCCCTTCCCCGACGGCCTGCAGCAGATCGGCAACGGCTTCCTGCCCGAGGCCGGCCCGAACACCAACTACCACAACCTCACCCTGCTGCTCGGGCTGGTCCTGATCGCGGCCGTGGTACGGCAGGAGTTCCGCGACCGCCGCCGCCAGCAGGAGTTCTCCCTGGACGTGGTCCCCACCCGCCTCTTCCTGCTCAAGCTGACGGCCCTGGTGGCGGCGGTCCTCGTCCTCACCCTGCTGCTCGCCAGCTACAAGGGCGCCCCGATCGTGCTGATCATCCTCGGCGCGCTGGTCGTCGGCTACGGCTACGTCATGCGCAACGCGGTCTTCGGCCGGCACATCTACGCGATCGGCGGGAACCTGCCGGCGGCCAAGCTGTCCGGCGTGAAGGACAAGAAGGTCACCTTCTACGTCTTCCTGAACATGGGCGTGCTCGCGGCCCTGGCCGGTCTGGTGGTCGCCGCCCGGCTGAACGCGGCCTCGCCGAAGGCGGGCGTCAACTTCGAACTAGAGGCGATCGCCTCGTCGTTCATCGGCGGCGCGTCCATGAGCGGCGGTGTCGGCACCGTCCTCGGCGCCATCATCGGCGGTCTCGTCCTCGGCGTGCTGAACAACGGCATGAACCTCCTCAGCGTCGGCACCGACTGGCAGCAGGTCATCAAGGGCCTGGCCCTGCTGGTGGCGGTCGGGTTCGACGTGTGGAACAAGCGCAAGTCCGGTTCGTAAGCGCCCAGAAGAGGGAGCCGCATCACATGGAACTGAACAGACGCACGGTCATCGCTGGAGCCGCGGCGGCCGGCATCGCCGCCACCACCCTCGGCACGACGACATCAGCCGCTGCCGCCACGAGCGCACAGGCAGGCTCGGGAAGGAAGCCGGTGAAGGAACCCTTCGGCAAGCTCGCCGACGGCACCAGGGTCTACCGCTGGTCGCTGGAGAACGGCGGCACCCGGCTGAAGGTGCTGAACTACGGCGGCATCGTCCAGACCCTGGAGGTCCCCGACCGCCGCGGTCACCACGCCAACGTCGTCGCGGGCTTCGGCGACATCGCCGACTACGTCGCCAGGAGCCCGTACTTCGGCGCCCTGATCGGGCGGTACGGCAACCGCATCGGCAAGGGGCGGTTCACCCTGGACGGCAAGAGCTACCAGCTCTCCGTCAACGACGGAGTGAACAGCCTGCACGGCGGCAAGCAGGGCTTCGACAAGCACGTGTGGGACGTCGAGCCGTTCGCCGACGGCTCCGAGGTCGGCCTGCACCTGCACTACACCAGCGTCGACGGCGAGATGGGCTACCCGGGCACGCTCAAGGCGAGGGTGACGTACACCCTCACCCGGCACGGTGAGTGGCGCATCGACTACGAGGCCACCACGGACAAGGCGACCGTCGTCAACCTCACCAGCCACGTCTACTGGAACCTGGCCGGCGAGGGCAGCGGCACGATCGAGGACCACGAGCTGCGGATCGCCGCCTCCCGCTACACCCCGACCGACTCGGGCCTCATCCCGACCGGCGAGCTGGCGAAGGTCGCGGGCACCCCGTTCGACTTCCGCCACGCCAAGACGATCGGCCGGGACATCCGCGCCGGACACGTCCAGCAGGTGCAGGCCAAGGGCTACGACCACAACTGGGTCCTGGACAAGGGCGTCACGGCGCGCCCGGAACATGTGGCGACCCTGCGCGACCCGCGTTCCGGCCGCACCCTGAGGATCGCCACCGACCAGCCCGGCCTGCAGTTCTACTCCGGCAACTTCCTCGACGGCACCCTCACCGGCACCGGCGGCCGCACCTACCGCCAGGGCGACGCCCTGTGCCTGGAGACGCAGCACTTCCCGGACTCGCCGAACCACGCGAACTTCCCCTCCACCGTGCTGCGGCCGGGACAGACGTACCGGACGACGACGGTCCACACGTTCGGGGCGTGAACCGGCTCACACAGCAGGTGAGTTGAACGCCACTGCCGTCCCCTCCGTATCCATGGGCGGCCCGTGCTCCCCCGCACGGGCCACCCTGAACGGAGGTCTCCTTTGGCCGGCAACGTCACCTCGTTGTTCCGCGGCGGCGCCGCGCACAGCCCCTCGATGGCGGCGCTGACGCGCGAGGGCGACGGGACCGGCCCGGTGGACTTCTGCATCCCGTGCAACCCGTACTTCCCGACGCCGGCCATGTACGACGAACTGTCGGCCCGGTTGCGCGAGATCATCACGTACTACCCGAGTAGCGCCGACACCATCACCGGTGAGCTGTGCTCCCTGCTCCAGCTGCCGCCGCAGTGCGTGGCGATGGGCAACGGCTCCACGGAACTGATCACCTGGATCGACCACCTGCTGGTGCGCGAGTCCCTCGCCGTCCCGGTGCCCACGTTCGGCCGCTGGACCGACCAGCCCATGGAGACCGGCAAGCGGGTCGACATGTTCCCGCTCCAGGAGGCGAGCGGGTTCGCGCTGGACCTCGCGCAGTACGCCGAGTTCATCCGGGCGCGCAGGACCCGGGTGGCGGTGATCTGCAATCCCAACAACCCCGACGGCGGCTATGTGCGCAAGCAGTCGGTGGTGCAGTTCATGGACGCGATGGCGGACCTGGACCTGATCGTGATCGACGAGTCCTTCCTGGAGTTCGCCGACGCGGAGGCCGATCCCAGCGTCGTCCAGGAGGCCATGCTCCGCCCCAATGTGATCGTGCTGCGCAGCCTCGGCAAGAACTTCGGTCTGCACGGCGTGCGTTTCGGCTACCTGGTCGCCAACCCGGCGCTCGCCGGGAAGGTGCGGGCGATGCTGCCGAAGTGGAACCTCAACTCCTTCGCCGAGCACGTGGTGTTCATGCTCAAGGAGCACGGCGCCGAGTACGCGCAGAGCCTGCAGCAAGTCCGCCGCGACCGGCTGGAGATGGCCAGCCATCTGTCGGCGCTGCCGGGGTTGACGGTGTACCCGTCCCAAGGGAACTTCCTCTTCGTGCGCCTGCCCGTCGGCGCCGAGGGCACGCTGGTCCGGGACCGGATGCTCACCGAGCACCGGATTCTGGTCCGAGAGTGCGGCAACAAGATCGGTTCGTCCAGCCGCTTCCTGAGACTCGTGGTGCGCCCCCAGGTCGACGTGCGTCGCCTGGTGTCCGGCCTGGAACAGGTGCTCTACGGGTCCAGGAGGGGAGCCGCCGTGCCCGAGCTGGGCACCGGGACCAGCTACAGCTCGGGTACGGCGGCGGTGGACCGGCTGATGAGCGAGACCAACGGACGCGGGATGCCTGCGGCGCCTCAGCCGACACCCACCCCACTGCCGACGGCACCGCAGCCCTTGCCTGCGGCGCCTCAGCCGTTGCCCGCCGCGGCCCAGCCCCTGCCTGCGGCGCCTCAGCCGACGCCGGTGCCCGCGGCAGCTCAGCCGGCTCCGGCCCAGCAGCCCTTGCCCGCGGCGCCCCAGCCGATGGCAGCTCCGGCCCAGCAACCTGTGGCGCCGGTGCCGCAGCCGGTGCCGGTGCCTGTGCCTGCGGCGCCTCAGCCGGCACCGATGCCTGCGCCTGCTCCGGTTCCGGCTCCTGCGGCCGCTGTCGCGCCGACGCCGCCCGGGGTGCCGGCCCGGGGTGGGCTCACGGCGGCTCAGGTGCGGGGAATGACGGCGCCGGCAACCGGTCTGACTCCGGCCCCGGCGACGGGGTGGCCCAATGCGCAGAGCTGGCCCAATGCGGCGGGGGCCTAGACGCCCGCTCGCCGTGGGGTGCTGGGTGCGGGCGGCTGCTGGTTCGTCGTGGTTGCTCGCGCAGTTCCCCGCGCCCCTTGCGGGGCGCTGCACTCGGCCGGGAGTCAGAGGCTGTGGGCGGTGATGTCGCCGTGGGAGGTGGTGGCGCGGATGTCGAGTGCGGGGGTGCCGGTGTTCTTGAGGGTGTTGCTGATGCGGCCGTAGCTGGTGCCGGCGTCCAGGGTGGCGGAGACGCCGGCGGCGGCGCCGATGGTGATGTCGCCGGACTGGGTGCGCAGTTCGACGGTGCCGTGTGCGGCTTGGGTGATGCGGATGTCGCCGCGTGCGGTGCTGATCCGGGCGGGGCCGCCCAGGCGGCCGATTTCGATGTCGCCGTCGGTTGCGGTGAGGTGCAGGCTCGCGGTTTCGTCGATCTTTGTCCGGCGGTGGGCGCCTTCGAAGGTGACGTCGCCGAGGCGGCCGACGCCGCGGAGTTCGCAGCCGGCGGTGTGGGCCTCGACGCGGGAGTGGGCGGGCAGTTTGACGGTGACGTCGAGGGCGCCGGAGGGGCCGAAGAGCTGGTTCTTGGGTTCCGCGGTGGTGATCCGCAGGACGCCGTCGGCGTAGGAGACGTCGGTGTGCTCGGCGGTCTGGACGTCGCGCCTCTTGGCGGGGTCGGCGGGCCGGACCTCGACGGCGGTGTCGGGGCGGTCGGCGGCGATGAGCTGGATGCGTCCGGCGGGGATGTGCAGGACGGCGGAGATCGGGGCGGGGGTGTCGAACTTCTGCATGGTGGTCTCCGGTGCGCGCTGGTTCGTTTCTGACACCGGAAAAGCTACGTTGCTTTCCATGGCAGCGCAACGTTCTCATTGCGTTCGATTGACATACCTGCAGGTAAGTGCCATGAAAGTGTTGCAACCACCCTGCAAGGTAACGCAATGCAATTTTCGCTTCGTTGCAATGGACTGCCGCTGAACGCTACCCGCACCCCGTTGTCACGTCGATCTCGGCCCGCACCGTCTTCCGCGGTGGGTCCCGGTCGACCACCTCCCACCGATCGGCCACCGCGTCCACCAGCCACAGCCCGCGTCCCGCTTCCGCGAGGGGCGTGGGATCGGGTACCTGGCCGGGGGCCGGCGGGCGGCGCTCGGCGCGGGTGTCGGTCACCTCGACTCGGATGCCGCCGGCCCGGAGGAACAGGCGCAGCTCGAAGTCCCGCCCGGGCACCCGGCCGTGGGTCACGGCGTTGGCGGCCAGTTCGGCGACGATCAGGGTGACGGCCTCCGCGGTTTCGGTGCCGTGCGGGATGCCCCAGGTGTCGAGCTGGGCGAGGGTCAGGTGTCGTGCGAGGCGGGCGCCTCGGGGGGTGGAGCTGAAACGCTGGGTGAAGGTGCGGTCGGCGAGCTGCGGGGAGGGGGCTTCCATGGGGCCAATGCATCGGAGGGGAACAGGACTTCACCAGGCACGGCGAGAGCAGCTTCCGCCACTGGACGACAGGCGGATCGAGGTCAGGTGGTTCGCCCACTGCGAGGGCTGGCGAGGCGGGTTCCTCGTCTCCGGCGTGAAAGAAGTCGCCCGCACCCCCGCCACCCTCCACGTCCGCGACTCGAAGGACAGGGAAGGCGCCACCCTCACCCTGTCCCCCACGGCGTGGTCCGCGTTCCTCACGCGCGTCGGGGTGTGACCGTCAGGACCTTCAGGGCCACCAAGGGATGGAACAGCAGGGCCGGTGAGGCCACCATGTTCACCACGCGGACGAACCTCGTCCATACGGCCGCGTCCTTCACCGCCACGTGGAAGAGGCGCGTGTTGTACCAGTGGGCGAAGCGCGCGGCGAGGGGCTGGCCGGCCGGGTTCCACATCAGGTCCGAGTTGGTGGACAGCGTCCACGGGCCCAGCAGCAGTCGGCCCAGCTTCTTCTGGTAACCGCCGGCGAGGCCGTCCAGCTGCCCGGAGGCGCGGCGGCGCTTCAGCATGTCGTGCAGCAGCTCCGCCTCCATCGCGGCCACCGTCATGCCCTGGCCGTAGACGGGGTTGAAGACGCAGACGGCGTCTCCGACGGCGATGAGGCGGTCCGGCCAGTCCTTCACGGCGTGGAAGGGCCGCCACTGGTTTTCGGTGTTGGTGTAGCGGCGGGTGGGCTCCTGGACGGTACGTCGGCCGATCTGTTCGGCCAGGTGCGGGTTCTTCAGGGTCTCGGCGAAGGCCAGATAGCCCTCGTCGTCGGTCGGCGGCTGGTCCTGGAAGCCGAAGAGGGAGCAGGTCCAGCGGTCGCGCTCCACGGCGAGCAGGACCCCGGCCCGGGGCACGGTGGGAGCGAACGGCATCTGGTAGGCGACGTAGAAGTCCGGGTGGCCGGGCTGGCTCTGGTGCGGCCGGTCGAAGTTCATCGACGTATACGTGATCTTCGCCTTCACCGTCCGTTTGGGCGGCACGGTGATGCCCAGGGTGCCCAGCCAGTCGGTCAGGGAGCTGGACCGTCCGGAGGCGTCGACGACCAGGTCCGCGGCCAGCTCGAAGGGCTCCGCGCTCTCCGACTGGCACGCCACGCCGGCGATCCGGCCCGAGGAGTCCCGGGTCAGCCCGGTGCACCGGGTGGACGGAAGCAGCCTGACCTGGGGCAGCGCGAGCACCTTGCGGCGCAGGCGGCGTTCCAGTTCGTCACGGGTGAAGGTCTGGATCCGGACTCCCGTACGGTGCCGGGGCGCGCGGCCCACGGGCAGCAGGAAGTCGATGCCCTCTCCGTAGTCGAAGACCGGCGCTCCCGCTCCTCTCAACTCCTCTCGCAGTCCCGGGAACAGCCTCTCCAGGATCTCCCCGCCCTTGGCCAGCATCGCGTGCGCGTGGTAGCCCTGCGGAGCGCCCGGATGGACGCCGGTGTCCTCGTCGACGGCGTCCCGTTCCACGAGGACGACCTCGCTGAAGAAGTCGGACAGCACGCGGGCCGTCACCAGTCCCGCGTAGCCGCCACCGATGACAATGGCCTTGCGCCAGGGGTGTTCTGTTCTCATGTCGTTTCCCATCCACCCGAGTCAACGGCACCGCCGAGAGTCCCGGTACGGGGCTCGGGAAGCACCTGGGGAGCGCGTGCAGGCCCACGATCATGCGCCCATGGGCCTGCACGCCGTAATGTCAGATCCGGTCGGCCACGATGAGGAGGTAGTGGAAGCTGCCCTCCTTGTAGGCCGTCAGGAACGAGTCCTCGATGCCCGTGGCCACGGAGGACTTGGCGCGCAGTTCCCAGTAGGGGATGGTGTCCGGGGTCAGGTCGACCACCTGGATCGGCACCAGGTTGTTCGCCGCGAGTGCCCTGAAGTACTCGCTGCGCGGGTGGATGTTGCAGGTGTAGTGCTCGTCGATCCTGCTGACGGCCTTGGAGCGCATGCCGGTGACGTCGTTGGAGCAGCCGGTGATGCAGACGTAGCGTCCGCCGTACTCCAGCAGGCGCGAGAACTCGGCGAAGAGTTCGAACAGGTCGACGTACATGGTCGTCTCGTTGGTCCAGATGGCCCGGCGGGATTCGGTCTCCAGACGGGTGTCGAGCATGTTGCGGAAGTGGAAGCGGACCTTGTCGGCCACGCCCCGCTGCCGCGCCTGCTCGTTCGCGAAGCCGACCTGCTGTTCGGAGATGCTGACGCCGTCCACGTGGCAGCCGAAGCGCGCGTTGGCCATGAAGCTGGTGCCGCCGCGGCCGGAACCGGCGTCCAGCAGACGGTCGTCCGGGGTGATGTCGCCGAGGTGGTCGAGGAGCACCTCGGCCTGTGCGGTCTCCAGGCGGTGCAGTTCCTCGATGATGCGCTGGTCGCGGCTCTCGGGCGGGCCGGCGAGGACCGAGGGGTCCCATTCGCCGAGGCCGTAGTGGTGGTGGTAGAGGCCGTCGACCTCGCCGAGCTTGATGTTGACGGGGTCTTTCTCCTTGTTCCAGTACTCCGCGACCGACTTCTGGTAGTCGGTGCGCAGCACATCGCCCATGGCGATGCTTTCCATCTGGGTGGAGATCTTGGACATGGGGGTTCCTTACGGGGGACTCGGGTGGTGATGCGCGGGAGACGCACGGAGGGAGGGAGAGGGGCGGGGGGCTCGGGTCAGGCGGCCTGGGCGGTGCCGTGGTAGCGGCCGCTGCTGGCGTGCCACTCCCGGCTGCCGCCGACCCAGGCCCAGGTGCCGGCCAGGAACCGGCGCAGTTCCGGGGAGCCGGTGTGGGCGAGCGCCGCCGCCTCGGCCTCGAAGGTGAGCATCAGCTCGTTGTGGATGTCGACGGTGCGGTCGACGGCCTCCTCCAGCGAGCAGCCGTCCTCTGCGGCGATCAGCCGGGGCAGGCTGAAATCCGTCGGGCCCTTCTCCTTGGCCATGGAGTAGAGGTCGTTGACGATCACGGTGGCGGTGCCCGCGAGCGTGAACGCGCGCCGTACCCGGGGGTCGGCGAACTCGCCGTACGGGATCTCGTACCCGGCGATCGCGTCGACGAGCACCATGCACGGGATGAAGCTGTTCTCGTGCCGGTGCATCAGGTACTCCCACACCGGCGGGGTGTGCCCGGCGGACTGCCAGTAGCCTTCCTGGCCGTAGGCGACGAACATGATGCCCAGCTCGTGGCGGAGCCGGCGCACCTGTGAGGTCGTCGCGTACCCGTGGAGGTTGCGCAGGCTGTCGCGCAGGGCCCTCATGACCGGGTCCGCCGTGACGACCTCCTCCAACTGGGGGGCGTAGGCGAGCGGGAGGTTCGCCTGGTCGATCACCGAGTGGGCGATGGCGAGCCGTTGGCCGAGCTGCTCCGGGCGGGCCTCCTCGACCTCGCCGTCGACGTAGTGGTCGTCCACGGCCCACTCCGCCAGTGCGCACTTGGCCGCCGCGAGCAGTCGGTCGGGGTCGTCGGTCTCGGGGTGGGCCAGCATCATCAGCCGGCCGAAGTCGGCCGTGCGGATCTTGTCCAGCTGGCCCGGGTAGATCCCGATCTCCTCGGCCCACTCGACCAGGCGCTCGGTGACGGTCTCGCCCAGGGCGGGGTCGTCGCGCACGGCCGGCGGACAGTGCAGCCGCCGTCCGAGATCGGAGCCCTGCGCCGACGCCTCCCGGCGGGGCTCGGGGGCGGGGGCACGGCAGTCTGCCACCGGCGAGCCGGAACCGCGCCGAGCAGGCCCTGCCACCGAACCACCGAGTCCGACTCGACCAAGCCCTGCCGCCGAAGTGCCGAGCCCGGTGGGACCAAGCCCTGCCGCCGAAGTGACGAGTCCGGTGGGACCGAGGCTCGCCGTGCCCACGCCGAGCCCGACGGACCTGGGGGCCGCCGCGTCCTCGCCGAGCCCAACCGGCCTGGGGGCCGCCGCGTCCTCGCCGAGCCCAACCGGCCTGAGGGCGGCCGTATCCGTATCGAGCCGGACGGGCCTGAGGGCGGCCGTATCCGTGCCCAGCCGGACCCGGCCGAGGGCCGCAGCCGAGGCGCCCAGTGCGGTGGGCCCGGTGGGCAGCCCGGCCGGAGACGGCACGGCGCCTGCCACCGGCTGCCCGGCATCCGGGGCATGCACCCCCGCCGGCTCCCCGGCCCGCCGCTGATGCGCCTCCACCGGCTGCCGGGCCGTCAGGTGCTGCGCGTCCGCCGGCGGCCGGGCCGTCGGGTGATGTGCTTCCGCCGGGCTCCCGGCCGTCGGGGGATGCGCTTCCGCCGGGCTCCCGGCCGTCGGCGGTTGACCACCCGCCGCATTTCCGTCCGCCCCCGGACCAGCCGCCGGAAGCGAGGACACCGCCCCCGGACCAGCCGCCGCAGCCGAAGACACCGGCCCTGGCCGCGCCGCCGAAGACACCGCGCCGGAACACGCCGCCGCAGACGAAGACACCGTCCGAGCCGCCCCGAGCGAAGGCACCGCCCCGGGACCGGCCGCCGCAGGCGAAGACCCCGTCCGAGCCGCCCCAAGCGAAGACACCGCCTCCGAACCAGCCGCCGCAGGCAACCGCACCCCCGCCAACTGCACAGCCCCCGGCGCATACAGCCCCGCCGGTCGGTCCGGCGCGGGAGACGGTAGTGGCAGCGGCAGCGTGCCCGTGTGGGTCGTTCCTCGGACCGTGGGTGTGCGGGGCGGGGTGGTGGCCGTGCCGGTCAGGGCGCGTGCCGCCGATGTGCCCAGGCCTGTGGGGCGCGGCGGGAGGCCCGGCTCGGGCGGCGCGGCGGGCCCGGCGGACGGCGGGCGCGTCGGTGCCGGCGCCGGCGGTGGCGGCCCCGCCGACAGCAGGGCCCGTACCAGACCCGCCATGTCGTGGGCCGCGGCGGGCGCCGTGACCCGGGAGATCAACGACACCGTCGTCAGCTCCCGTTCGTCCGGGCGATCTCGACGTTCTCCAGGATGCCGAGGGCGTCGGGCACCAGGACGGCCGCCGAGTAGTAAGTGCTGACCAGGTAGGAGATGATCGCCTTCTCGTCGATGCCCATGAAGCGGACGTTGAGGCCGGGCTCGACCTCGTCCGGGATGCCGGTCTGGTAGAGGCCGATGACGCCCTGGTCGTCCTCGCCGGTGCGCATGGCGATGATCGACGTCGTGCCCTGTTCGGTGATCGGGATCTTGCTGCACGGCAGCAGCGGCACTCCGCGCCAGGCGGGCAGGTGGTTGCCGTTCAGTTCGACGCTGCCGAAGTAGATGCCCCGCTTGTTGCACTGGCGGCCGAACGCGGCGATGGCCTTCGGGTGGGCGAGGAAGCAGCGGGTCTTGCGCCGCATGCTGAGCAGCTCGTCCATGTCGTCCGGGGCCGGCGGGCCCGAGTACGTGGAGATCCGCTGGTCGAACTCGGCGTTGTTGAGCAGGCCGAACTCCTCGTTGTTGATCAGCTCGTGCTCCTGCCGCTCGCGCAGCGCCTCGATGGTCAGCCGCAGCTGCTGCTGGGTCTGGTTCATCGGCTCGTTGTAGAGGTCGGCGACCCGGCTGTGCACCCGCAGTACCGTCTGGGCGACGCTCAACTCGTACTCGCGCGGCGTGAGTTCGTAGTCGGCGAAGGTCTGGGTCAGCGTCTGCTCGCCCACGTGCCCCGAGCTGAGCTCGATCTCCGCCTCACCCGAGCGGTTCAGCTTGCGCTGCCCGTTGGAGCTGATGTGCTGCACGTGCCGGCGCAGCGCCTCGTGGCGGTCGGCGACCGCCTTGTACGCCGTCATCGGCAGCGCGAGCACCGTGGTGGCGGTCAGGGCACGGGCCGTGAACTCCCACTTCTTGGCCTGCCCGGCGAGCACCTGGCCGCCGAAGGAGTCCCCGTCGGCCATCAGTGCGAGCACGGACTCGTCGCCGTACGGGCCCTCGCCGATCTTCTCGACCTTGCCGTGCGCGATCAGGTACACCTGGTCGGCCTTGCGGCCCTCCTGGACGATGACCTGGCCGGGGGCGAACTCCTTCTGCACGAACTTGTCGGCCAGCGCACCGAGCGCGCCGGCGTCCGAGAAACCGCGCAGCAGCGGCAGTTCGCCGAGTTCCTCGGGTACCACCTGGACCTTGGAGCCGGTCTTCACAAAGCTCACCCGGCCGTCGCCGACGGTGAAGGAGAGACGGCGGTTGACCCGGTAGGTCGCGCCGGGCACGTTCACCCAGGGCAGGATGCGGCTCGCCCAGCGGGAGCTGATGCCCTGCATCTGGGGTTCGGACTTGGTGGTGGTGGCGAGATTGCGCGCCGCCGCGGTGCTGAGGCTCTGCTGCTCGCGCTGCTGCTCCGACTCCGGGGCCGCCGCCGCTGCGGTCACTGTGTCGAGGGGCATGGCTCTACCTCGTCTTCCATGGCACGGGGAGACGCGACGACCTGCTGTCGTCACGCTGCGTACACAGAAGTAGCAGAGCTCGCTTACGTTCAGTAATCGAATCAAACGGCGCGCGAGGCACTGTGCATGCTGGACATGCGCCCCTCGCGCGCCCCCTGACACACAAAGCTCCAGGTCGAACGATTCCGCAGGTCAACCGCTGGATGACCGCTCCCCGACGAGAGCCGCCCGGAGTCGGCGCACACTCAGAGTGACCGGCGTGGCGAACGCCTGCCTAGCCGTTCGGGCACTGCTTCCACGCCAGGTGGTACACCGTGCTGATGTCCCCGTCCGTCGAGTCCATGGTCATGAAGCTGACCTTGCCGGGGGACGAGGTGCCGGCGTTGACTCTCAGCTCGGTGTTGATGTTGAAGTTGCGCAGGACTCCGCAGGGCGCCCAGACCAGCTGGGCCCAGTCCGTGCTGTCCGTGGCCTGCCAGTCGTCGTTGTACGCGCCGCTGAAGGGGTGGGTCCTGGGCACGGTCTGCGAGGAGCCCTGGAAGTAGTACGAGGCCTTCTGGGTGGCGCTCGCGCCGGGCTGGAGCGAGAGGAAGCCGCGGTAGTCGGCGCTGGCCACGGCGTAGGTGAAGCCCTGGGGGACGTGGACCACCAGGTTGAGCTGGCAGTTCTTGCGGAAGGCCGTGGGGTCGGAGTTGCCGCCGACCTGGGCCAGGTAGTCGCTGTAGGTCACCGTGAAGGCGGTGTTGTCCGGCGAGACGGCGACCGCGGCCGTGCCCGCGGGACAGCCGGAGCCGTTCACCGTCGCCACATCGATGACGATCTTGTCCGGGGGCGGGTTGTCGAACACCCCGGAGGCGGGCGTGCGGGCGGGTAGTGCGGTGGTGAGCAGCGCCGCCACGGCGCCGCTCAGGAGGAGGCCACCAGCCATGGTTTCTCCCGTGTCGTGGAGTGGGGGGTCTGTGTGGAACCTGTGGAGAGTCCGAGCGCTCCGCATCGTAGGAAGCCCCGCTCACCCCCGGGAGGGCCGACTCCGGCCATTCACAACCGGCCGTTCACACCGGCCCGTTGCGCCGGACCGTTGCGCCCGACCGTCACGGGTTCTCCCACGCCCCCGGCTCCGCCGCCAGCGCCCGGACGGGCTCCGGCAGTGCGTCCGTCGCGAGATCGGCGATGGTGACGCCTTCGAGGATGCGGCGCACATTGGCGCGGAGGGCGATCCACAGGGGCAGGAGCGGCTGCGCCGTTCCCGTGTACGCCAGGCCCGTCGGCCGTTCTCCGCGTACCGACACGATCGGGCCGTCCACCGCGCGGATGACGTCCGCCACAGTGATCGCCGCCGCGTCCCGCGCCAGCCGGTAGCCGCCGCCCCCGCCACGCCGGCTGGCGACGATCCCGCCGCGCCTGAGGTCGCCCAGGATCCCTTCCAGGAACTTGTGCGGGATGCCCTGCGCGGCGGCGATTTCCTCCGCTTTCACCGGGCCGTTACCCTGCCGTACGGCCAGCTCCAGTACCGCCCGTACCGCGTAATCCGCCCGTGCCGAGATCCTCATGGATCCATTGTGGGGCGCCGCCGCATGGAGAATGGCCGCACCCGCGCCCCATAAGATCGCCCGGGAGGATCCACCTTGGCGCTCAGCAGACGTACTTTCAGTGCCCTGGCCGGCTCGGCCGCGCTCGGGCTCGCCCTGGGCGGCAGCGGCGGCCCCGGGGCGCCTTCGGCGTACGCGGCGCGCAGTGTGCCGACCGGCCCGGCGCCCGCCCCGCCGAGCGCCGACGGGCAACGGCACACCATCGGCTACGACCGGTACTCCCTGCTCGTGGACGGCAGACGGCTGGTCGTGTGGTCCGGTGAGATGCACCCCTTCCGGCTGCCCAGCCCGTCCCTGTGGCGGGACGTGCTGCAGAAGATGCGGGCCCACGGGTACAACGCCGTGAGCATCTACGTGGCCTGGAACTACCACTCCCCCGCCCCGGGGACGTACGACTTCACCGGCGTACGGGACCTGGACCTGTTCCTGCGCATGGCCGCCGAGACGGGTCTGTACGTCATCCTGCGGCCCGGCCCGTACATCAACGCCGAGGTCGACGGCGGCGGCTTCCCCGGCTGGCTGACGGCGACGAAGGGCAGAGCACGCACCGACGACCCGACGTATCTCGGGCACGTGGACGAGTGGCTGACCCGGGTGAACCGGATCGTCCGCAGGCATCTGTTCACCCAGGGCACCGGCACGGTCCTGCTGTACCAGATCGAGAACGAGTACGACGCCCATGTCGACGCCACCGGCCGGGCGTACATGTCCCACCTGTACAAGAAGGTGCGGGCGGACGGCATCGACGTGCCGCTGTTCCACAACGACAAGGGGAGCAACGGCTACTGGGTGCCCGGGTCGTTCGACACCGGCGGCGAGAAGGGCGGCTGGCTGTACGGCTTCGACGGGTATCCGTCGCCGTCGACGACCCCGCCGGACTGGGGGACGTTCGGGCCCGGAGGTCCGAAGGGCGGGGCCAGCGCCTCACCGTCCACGCCCGGGTTCGTGCCCGAGTTCGGCGGCGGCTGGTTCGACCCGTGGGGCGGCGCCTGGTTCGACGGCAAGGGGTACGCCGAGTCGCGGCGCACCCGGGACGCGGCCTACGAGCGGCGCTTCTACCTGACCAACCTCGCCAACGGGCTCACCCTGCACAACGTGTACATGACCTTCGGTGGGACCTCCTGGGGCTGGCTGCCCGCGCCGGTCGTCTACACGTCGTACGACTACGGCGCCGCCATCGACGAGGGCCGAGGCGTCACGGACAAGATCGCGCCGATGCACCAGCTCGGACATCTGCTCCAGCGCGTGCCCGACTTCGCCAAGCTGGACCGGGCGGCGGACGTGCACGCCGCGGGCCTGAAGGTCTACCACCTGACCAACCCGGACACCGGCGCCCATGTCTACGTCGCCCGCAACGACGGCGCCGACGCGGTCACCAGCGATCTGCCGACCGACGCCGGGCGGCTGCGGATCACCGTGCCCGGCAAGGACGCCCGGCTGTTCACGACCGGGCTGAAGCTGGGCGAGCGGACGCTGAAGTACGCGACCGCCCAGCCCGTCATGTGTGTGACGGCGGGGCGGCAGGACATCGCCGTGTTCTCGGGGCGGCACGACGACATGGCGGAACTGGTGCTGAAGTGCCCGGTCGAGCCGAGCGTCATGCGGCTGGACCCGGAGGCCGCCTGGGTCTTCGCCGGGGACGAGCTGCGTGTGAACGTCCCGCTCGGCGAGGGGGGCCTGACGCGTGTGCTGGTGCAGAAGGGCGAGACCGAGACACCGCTGCTGCTGCTCTTCACCGACGACGCCACCGCCGCGCGCCTCTTCCCGTACGACACCCCGTCCGGAACCCTGCTGGTGTACGGCCCGGCGATGCTGCGGCACGCGGAGCTGCGCGGCTCCGAGGTGCACTTGAGGGGTGACGTCACCGAGACGACGAGCGTGGAGGTGTGGGGACCGCGGGGCATCCGCACCGTGGTGTGGAACGGCCGCACCCTGCCCACCCGGGTCACCCTGGCGGGCAGCCTGCTGACCACCGGCCTGCTGCCCGCCGCCCCCGAGGTGAAGCTGCCCGCGCTGAGCGGCTGGCGGATGCGCAGGGAGAACCCGGAGGCCGACCCCGCCTTCGACGACTCCGGCTGGAAGGCCGCCGACAAGAAGACGTCGTTCAGCACGACACCGGTCCCCGACGGTCAGCCGGTCCTCTTCGCCGACGACTACGGCTTCCACTACGGCGACGTCTGGTACCGCGGCTCCTTCACCGACTCCACCGGCCTGGAGGAGATCGCGCTCGCCTACAGCACCGGCACCCAGGGCCTGTTGATGGCCTGGCTGGACGGCGAGCCGCTGGGCACCCACCGGATGCCGGTGCCGGACAAGGACACGACCGTACGGAAGGGCAGCTGGGCGGCGACGGCCGCTCTCCCGGTACGGGAGGCGCTGCGCTCCCCCGGCCGGCATGTGCTGTCCGTGCTGGTGCGGCGCATGCAGCACGACCAGGACGGCAAGGGGCTCGACACGCACAAGGTGGCGCGCGGCCTGACGGCGGTCTCCTTCAAGGGCGCCGCACCGAGGGTGCGGTGGCGGATCCAGGGCGAGAAGGCCCCCGACCCCGTCCGCGGCCCGATGAACAACGGCGGCCTGTACGGCGAGCGGGAGGGCTGGCACCTGCCCGGCTTCCGGGACCACGACTGGGAGGAGGTGACCTTCCCGCGCGCCGCCCGGTACCAGGGCGTCACCTGGTACCGGACCACCTTCCGGCTGTCGGTGCCGGCCGACGTCGACGCCTCGATCGGGCTGACCCTGGACGACGACCCGTACCGGGCCTACCGGGCGCAGATCTTCCTCAACGGCTGGAACATGGGCCAGTACATCAACAACGTCGGCCCGCAGCACACCTTCGTCCTGCCGAACGGCGTCCTGCGCACCCGGGGCACCAACACCCTCGCGCTGGCGGTCCTGTCGGAGTTCACCACGCTGTCGGGACCGGGGAAGGTGAGCCTGACGCTGCTCGGCAGGGCGAGCGGCGGACTACCGGTCACGCCCGTCTGATCACGTAGCAGGACAGCGGTGCCAGTACGGCGGTGAGGGTGCCGTCCTTCAGGGCGGTGTCCTCGACCGGGTGCGGGGTGACCCGTTCGGGGTCGCCGGCCGTGTTGCGGGCGTCGGGGTCGGCGGGGCGAAGACCGTGCCCGTGCCGTCGGCCGCGTTGCCCGATCACATGACGCGGACACGCCCTTCCGCGTAGGCTCGGGCGGGCTGCCGATCGTCGGCGAGAAGGGGGCGCGATGGGCATCGCGGGCGCGCGGAGAAGTGCGGCCCGGTTTGCCGGGAGGCTGCGACGGCGCTCGCCGGCCGGCTTGACGATGCGCCGGCTGACGGCTCGCTTCGCCGCCGCGGTCCGGGACCGTCCCAGACCCCCCGCCGATGCGCGTGAGCTGTGCCGAGAGCTGTGCGCGACGATGAGCACCCTCCGTGGCGGGCGGCCCGTCCAGCTGCGCTTCGAGCGATTCCCCGACGAGCTCGCGGTCACGGGCCTGTGGGTGGAGTTCCACGACTTCGACCTGGTCATCGTCGAGGAACGGGCCGAAGGAGTGCAGCAACTGGTCATACTCGGCCATGAGCTGTGGCACATGCACGCCGGTCACCGCCACCACCCCGGCGCCGGCGCGGCCGCGTCCCGCCTGCTGGCCGAGGAGCCCGACCTGCGTGCGGCCGCGCTCGCCGTCGCCGCCCGTGACGGCTCCCGGGAGCGGGACGAGGCCGATGCCGACGCGTTCGGGCACCTGCTCGCCACCGCCTTCCGGCCCCAGCTGTCCCGGGGCACGGACCGGCCGCTCGACCCCGTCCAACGGTCCCTCGGCCACCGGGGGCGCCCGGGGGGCCCACGGTGACGTGCGCCTGCCCGGCCTCCGCGCTGGCCGGCCGGCTGGGCTCGACAGGGATGCTCGGCGAGTCCTCCGTCGCGTTCTGGGTCGCCACCGCGGTGCTGGCCACCGCACTGGCGATCAAACTGCCCACGATCATCCGGCTGTGGAAGGACCCGCTGCTGCGCGCGGTGGGCGGTCTGCTGCTGCTCGCCTGCGCGGTGTTCGTGTTCGTGACGCCGTCCACGATCGCCTGGACCAACCGGGTCACCGGCGTTCCCAACATCGCCGCCCCGCTGGTCTATTCACTGCTCACCGCGTTCTGCGCGTCGTGTCTGCTGCTGATCACCGCCTGGCGCCACGGACTGTCCGACCGCTCGGCCGTCACCCGCCGCGCGCAGCGCCGGGTGATCGCCGCGTACTCCGGGGTGATCATCGCGCTGTGGGTGCTGTTCGCGCTCGCGGACGTGCCCGTCGAGCGGCGCACCGACCTGGACACGTACTACGCCAACACCCCGTACATGCGCGAGGAGATCCTGCTCTACCTGCTCGCACACTGCACCACGGCCCTCATCACATCCCGGCTCATCTGGAACTGGGTGAGCACCGACGGACTGCTCGACTCCTGGCTGCGCTGGGGGCTGGTGTCGCTGGGTGCGGGCTACGGCACGAACCTGGTGTTCGACGCCGTCAAGCTCACCGCGGTGACGGCCCGCTGGACCGGATACGACCTGGACTGGCTGAGCACCGACGTCGCGCCGCCGGTCGCCTGCCTGTCGGCCATCCTCATCGCGGTCGGCTTCATCCTGCCGCACGTCGGCCAGTATCTGCACGACCGCTGGCGGGTCCGGCTCGCCCACAATCAACTGCGCCCGCTGTACCTGCTGATGCGCAGCGTCAAGGGGGAGGGGGTGCCCCTGCTGCTGCGGGCCCGCCCGGAGTTGCGGCTGACGCGCCGTGAGACGTTCATCCGGGACATGCTGCTGCCTCTGGGCCGCCGCATCGACGAGGACCTGCGCCGCCGGTCGTACGACGCCGCGCTCGCCCTCGGTCATCCGCCGGACAAGGCCAAGGCGCTGGCGGCGGCGGTGACGATCCTGGACGCCGTGGAGAAGCGCGCACTCCCGCGGCCCGACGAGGGCATGGCGGACACCGACGCGACGGAACTGCTCCGGGAGATCGGCCCGGTCTCCTGCGCACTGCGCCACCAGGACGCCGTCGCGGCCGTGCGCGCCCGCGCGGACGCCACGACGGCCGGCACACCGGCCCCGGGGTGAAGGGCGGCCGGGCTCAGGCACAGACGTACGGGCGGATTTCCGACGCGGAGTGGCCGAGACGAGCCGAGTCTTGGCATATTGCACGGGTGACAGCGGCGAGATGACGGAGAGCAGGGTGCGTACGACCAGGGAGATGCGTCGGCTCGCCGACACCCTCATCGGTCCCATGCGGGTCCCGGTCCCGGCGGACCCGGAGGCTCTCTTCGACGCCCTGGTCGCCTCCGTCAGTGCGTGGCGCGGCCGTGAGGTCGTCGTCCACAAGGAGGTCTTTCCCCCGCACACCGCCAGCGGACTGTGGCTGGAGCGGGAGACGCACGACCACGTGGTCGTCGACCGGCGGGCGGCCGTGTGGCACCAGATCGTCATCTTCTGTCACGAGGTGTGGCACATGAACCAGGGTGACGCCGGCGCGGCGCGCACCGACTTCAGCCTGGTCGAGGAGCAGGCGGCCGACCAGTTCGGCATGCTGATGGGCCGTCGGCTGCGCCCGTTGCTGGAGGCCTCCGCGGATTCGGTGTTCGCCGACCCCGGCGACGGCGCCCAGGGCCTGGCCGGCCGGATCGCCGCCGCTCTCAACTACCGCGGGACCGAGCGGTGAGCGGCCTGATCAACTACGTCAGCTGCGCGGCGCTGTGGCTCGGACTCGCGGTCAAGTCGCCCGATCTGGCCCGCCATTGGCGGGATCCGTACCTGCGGGCGATCTGCGCGGTGCTGGCCCTGGCCGGGCTGTGCTTCCTCCTCGGGGCCCCGCCGACGGTGGGCGCCGTCAACCGGCTCAGCGGCATCCCCAACCTGGCCGCCCCGCTGACCTATGCCGCGATCACGGCGTACAGCGCCGCCTCCCAACTCCTCGTCGTCCACTGGCGGGGCGGGCCGCGGGTGCAGCGGACCGCCCGCCGGTGGGTCGTCACCTACGCGCTGGTCCTGCTCGGCATCGCGGTCATGTTCGCGCTGGGCGACGCGCCGGTGGAACGCCGTACCGATCTGGACACCTACTACGCGACGACGCCGTTCCTCGCCGAGATGATCGTGCTGTACCTCGCCGGGCACCTCGCCGCCGCCGGTGTCACCGCGGTGTCGTCCCTGCGCTGGGCGCGCCGGGTCGACGGCCGACTGCGGGTGGGCCTGATCATGCTGGGCACGGGGGCGCTGTGCAGCGCCGGGTACAGCATCACCAAGTTCACCGCCGTGGTCGCCCGCTGGTGCGGGGCCGACTGGTCGCGGCTGGGTACGACGGCCTCCCCGGTGGCCGCCGGGCTCGGCGCGCTCCTCACCGTCACGGGCATCCTGATCCCCCTGGGCTGGCCTCTGGTGACGGAGTGGCAGCGGTCCCGACGGGCGTACGCGCGCCTGAAGCCGCTGGAGCGCGAGCTGGACGAGCTGCTCACCCGCCGCTCGCTCCGGCTGCCGCGGCCCCGCTGGGTCACGCCGGCCACCCGGCTGGTGTGGCTGCAGACCAGCATTCACAACGCGCTCGGCCATCTGGACGCCTACTTCGACCGTGACCTGTACGAGCAGGTCCGCGCGAGCGCCCTGCGGGAGACGGGCGACGCGGGACGCGCCGAGTCGGTGGCGTGGGCGGCGGTGGTCGCGGCGGCGGTCGAGGCGGAACGGCACCGGGAGCGACCCCTGGGACCGTGCGACGAGATCGACCTGCTGTCGGTCCACGCCCCCGGTCCCGCGGCGCTCGTCGACATCGCCGACGCCCTGGCCACCTCGACGCTGGTCGCGTCCGCCCGCGTCCACGACACGACCACGCCGACGGGCACCGCATGAGGCGGGCCCGGGCGACACGCGCGTCCCGCGAGGCCGCGCACCGAGCGGATGGGAGGGCGCGGCCGTGAATCTCGTCGTGTACGTGGCGGCCGGGGCTCTTGTGCTGTCCTCCGCCCTTCTGTTCCGCCGGCCCCGCACCGCCCCGTGGAACCCGCTGACCGTGTCGACGTCCGCCGCGGTCGCGCTGGGTGGTCTCGTCTTCGTCTGCTCGGCCCCGCTGACCCTGGCCACCGTCAACGACGTCACCGGCGTACCGAACTTCGGTGCGCCGCTCACGTACGGCATGCTCTCCGCGTACAGCTGCTCACTGCTCGTCCTGCTGATCCACTGGCGGGGCGGGCCGCGCGAGCGGCTACGGCGGGCGGCGCTGCACTGTGTGGCCGCCTACGGGGCGCTGATCGCCGCCATCGTCGTGCTGTTCGCGCTCGCGGACCCGCACACCGAGCGGCTGCGCGATCTCGACACGTACTACGCGAACACACCGGGCATGCGGGAGATGATCCTGCTCTATCTGCTCGGGCACAGCGCGTCGATCCTGGTGATGTGCACGATGTGCGTGAAATGGGGGCGTGAGGTCACCGGGCTGCTGCGGACCGGTCTGCGGCTGATCCTCGTCGGCGCGCTGCTGGACGCCACCGGCTTCCAGCTCACCAAGTACACGGCGGTCGTGGCCCGTTGGACGGGACACGACCTGGACTTCCTGTCCACCACCCTCGCCCCGCCGGCGGCGTCGCTCGCCGCCCTGCTGTGTTCCGCGGGCTTCGCCCTGCCCAGACTGCTGCCCGCGGTCCTCACCCAGTGGCACAGCCTCGGCGACTACCGCCGGCTCGGACCGCTGTGGTCCCAGCTCCGGTTCGCGTCCATCGCCCCCAAGCCCCCCAGCTCGTGGTGGCAGCTGCCGCAGGAACGGCTGCACTGGCGGGAGGTGTCCATCCACGACGCCCTGCTGGCACTCGCCCCGTACTTCGACGACGGCGTCCGTGAGAAGGCACGCGAGGCCGCACGGCGGGCGGGACGCGGACCGCACGAGGCACGGATCGCGGCGGAGGCCGCCATGGTCGCGGACGCCGCGCGGTGCGCCGCCGTCGGCGAGGAGCCGCCCGAGGTGCCGAGCGGCAGCCGCCTGTACGCGACGGAGGTGTCCGGGCCGAGCGGCCTGGTGGAGCTGGCGCAGGCCCTGGAAACCGTGCACACCGGGGGAACCGTGGGTGAAGGTGCGGTGAGGACCTCCCATGGCTGAACCTTCGTGGCCCGCTTCCAGCTTGCCCGGTTCGTTCCCGGATGATTCGAGGAGCCCCATGCCGCGTAGAGCCGTCGTCATCGGTGCCGGACTGGCCGGCATGCTGGCCGCCGCGGCGTTGTCCGCCTCCGTGGAGGAGGTGATCGTGCTGGAGCGCGACGACCTGCCCGACGGCCCCGAGCACCGCCGTGGGCTTCCGCAGGGGCACCATGCCCACCTGCTCATGGCCGGCGGCCTGGCCGCCATGGACGAGCTGGTGCCCGGGACGGGCATGCGTGAACGGCTGCTCGCCGCCGGTGCCCACGAAGTCGCCCTCGGCCAGGGCCTGGTGGCGCTCACTCCGGAGGGGTGGTTCCGCCGCTGGCGGCACGAGGGGCCCCGCATGCTCACCTGCAGCCGGGCGCTGCTGGACTGGGTCGTACGGGCCGCGGTGCTGGCCGGCACGGACGTGCGGATACGCAAGGCGCAGGCTCTCGGACTGATGGGGGACGCCGGCCGGGTCCGGGGGGTCCGCATATCGACGCCCGACGGTGAGCGGGAACTCGAAGCCGACTTCGTGACCGACGCCGGCGGGCGCGGGTCCCGGGTCCTGAAGTGGCTGGCGGAACTCGGCGTTTCGGGCATCCGCGAGAAGACCGTGGACGCCGGTCTCGTCAATGCCACCCGCATCTACCGCAGGCCCGCCGGGGCCGAGCTGTTTCCGTTGACACTCCTGCAGGCCGACCCCTACCGAGGGCGGCCGGGGCGCAGTGGGATGGTCCTGCCCATCGAGGGCGACCGCTGGATGGTGAGCCTCGCCGGCACCCGGGGCGGCCAACCGCCGGCCGACCCCGAGGGTTTCCTGCGGTACGCGTCGGACCTTCCCGACCCCATCGTCGGCCGGCTGATCTCCGGCGCCGAGCCCCTCACCGAGGTGCGCATCAGCCGCAGCACCAGCAACGTACGGCGCTATCTGGAGAAGGCCCGCCAGTGGCCCGACGGGTTCGTCGTCCTCGGTGACGCGGTGGCCACGTTCAACCCGGCCTACGGCCAGGGCATGTCGGTGGCCGCGCTCGGCGCCGGGGTGCTGGGCGCGGAACTGCGGCGCGGCGGGATCGGCGCGCCCGGGCTGGCCCGGCGGGTGCAGCGGGGGGTCGCCAGGTCGGTCGCGGCGGCATGGGCGATGGCGGTGGGCCAGGACGTCTGGTTCCCCCAGGTGCGGGGCGCCCGGCCGGGCGTCGCGGATCACCTCGTCACCCGGTACTCGCGCCGCATGACGAAGGCGGCCACCGGCTCCTACCGGGCGGCCGCCGCCGTCTGGGACGTGACGAGCCTCGCGACGGGACCGTCCCGTCTGCTGCGCCCGGACGCCATGCTCGCGGCCCTGACCGGCCCGCTCCTTCCGGCCCTACCCCAGCCGCCGCTGACGGCACAGGAGTGGAAGATCCTGCGGGAGCTGGACCGCGCGCGAGGGTGAACCGGTCAGCCCGCGAACGCCGGCTGGGCGACACCCTGGCCCGCACCCGGTACCACCAGCAGCGAGCCCGCCACCGGGTGCGGTGCCGAGAGCCCCGTGCGGGCCGTCGTGACGTACAGGTCGGTCAGGCCGGCGCCGCCGAACGCACAGGCGGTCGTACGAGGCGTGGGCAGGCTGATCACCCGGTCCAGCTCACCGCGGGGCGTGTACCGCCGCACCGCTCCCCCGTCCCACAGCGCCACCCATACGCACCCGTCCGCGTCGACCGTCAGCCCGTCCGGGAAGCCCGCACCCTCCTCGATCCGCACGAACGGCCGGCGGTCATGGACGCGCTCGCCGTCGTAGGCGAAGACGTCGACCCGGCGGGTCGGGCTGTCCACGTAGTACATGAGGCGCCCGTCAGGACTCCAGCCCGTGCCGTTGCTGACCGTGACGCCGGGCAGGACCGTCTCCGCCGTCCCGTCACCGGTCAGCCGGCTCAGCGTGCCGCCGCCCGCCGCCTCGTCGTACCGCATGGTGCCCGCCCACAGCGAGCCGTCCGGCGCCACCGCGGCGTCGTTCGCGCGGCGGCCGGCGACCGGCTCGTGGTGCAGCCAGCGGAAGGTGTCATCGGGGTCCAGCAGCCCGACGCCGTCCCGCAGATTGAGCACCAGGCCACCGCCCGCGCGGGGCTTGGCCGCGCCCACGTGCTGCTCCGTCGTCCGCACGGTACGACGGCCCGTGGCGGGGTCGTAGGTGTGGATGCGCATGCCCAGGATGTCGAGCCAGATCAGCCGGTCCGTCGCCGGGTCCCAGGCCGGGCCCTCGCCCAGCTCCGCCTCGGCCCGTACGGCGACCTCGTATCCGGCGCTCATGCCGCGCTCCGGTGGCCCAGCCGCTCGGACAGCTCCGCCGCGCCCTTGACGGCCAGCTGCTCCAGCTCGGCCCGGCGCTCGTCGCTCCAGCGGATCGTGGGGACCGAGATGGACAGCGCCGCGACCACCTGACCCGTGCGGTCGCGCACCGGAGCGGCCACACAGCTCACGTCCGGGTTGGACTCGCGGCTCTCCACCGCGATGCCCCGCTGCCGGATCCCCCCGAGGGCCTCGCGCAGGGCGGCCGGGTCGGTGATGCTGTTGGGGGTCATCGCGGTCAGCTCGGCGCCGTCCGGGATCCGTACCGCGAGCTCCTGTTCCGGCAGCGAGGCAAGCAGCATCTTGCCGACCGAGGTGCAGTGGGCGGGCAGACGGCGGCCGGCCGCGGAGACCATGCGGACGGCGTGCGTGGAGTCCACCTTGGCGATGTAGATGACGTCGGTGCCCTCCAGGATCGCCACGTGCACCGTCTCGTCGCAGGTCTCGGCGACCGAGCGGGCCACCTGCTGGCCCTCGGCGGAGAGGTCGAGCTGCTCGGCGTAGCGGCTGCCGAGCTGGTACGGGCGTACGCCGAGCCGGTAGCGTCCGGGCTGTCCCGGCACGGGCACGATGTACGACCGTGCGGCGAGCGTGGTGACCAGCTCGTGCACGGTGGTGCGCGGCAGCTGGAGCCTGCGCACGATGTCGGGGGCGGAGAGCGTCCCGTCCCCGTCGAGGAACAGCTCAAGAATGTCGAGAGCCCGGGTCACGGCAGGCACGAGGCGTCCCACGTCCGGCCCCCTCCTTGGATGTAAGCGCCCACTGAGAACCTCTCGTTCGAGATATCAACAGGCGATCGGCATGACGAACACAGGCTAGTCACGGGGAGGTGTACGGGCAATGGTCCGGAGCAGGCCGGGCACGATGGGGGCATGTACGTCGACTTCCAGCTGGTGCTGCTGCGTCGCATGGCCGACCACAATCCGGACCTGGTCGAGGATGCCCGGCGCCTTCTGGGCGCGTCGGTCGCGGACATGCGGGAGGCCAACAAGCGCTGGCAGGCGAGGGTCCGCTCGCCGCGACCCGGATCGGCCGCCGCCCGCTACCGGTCCGTCCTCGGCGAACCGGAGTCCGTCCTCCCGCGCCGCCTGGGCGACGTCGACTGCGAGGCCCGGCGCTGGGTTGTGCCCCTCTGGCCCGACCTGCGCTTCGAAGTGCTGGTCGGGCCGGACGGGGCGGTGTGGAACGAGTGGCTGGTGCGGGCGCCGGACGCCCCGGCGCCCCGCCTGGAGACCCTGGACGACCTCGTCCCCTGGTCCTGCACGGTCGACGAGGCCGCCCGCGCCTTCGCCCCGGCCCGCCCGCTGGAGGGCACGGCACCCACCCGGTGGGGGCTCGCCTTCACCGCGCCCGGCCCGGACGGCGTACGGCACGAGGTGGTCGCGGAGTTCACCTGGGGGCTGCTGCAGCGGACGGCCGTCATCACCTAGGGGTGTCGTTCGGATCAGGCCGGCCGTGACGAGCGACGCCGGGATGACCCCTACGACACCCCTGGATCAGTCGTCGAAGGCCGTCGCCCGAGTCCGCTTCTCCCAGGCGCCGACGTCCGCGCGGACCTGATCCAGATGGGCCAGGACGGCACTCACCCCGTCCTCGCCGAGCGGCAGCCGCAGCGGGGTGTCCTCGGCCTCCAGCGCGGCCAGGATCAGGGCGGCCGCCTTGGCCGGGTCGCCGGGCTGGCTGCCGTGGCCACCGGCGACGGCACCCCGGGTCTCGGCGACCCTGGCGTACACCCCGGTGTCGGAGCTGACCCCGGCCCGGTCGGCCTCGAACAGCGAGGTCCGGAACGCGCCCGGCTCGACGATCAGCACCTTGACGCCGTACTCCCGCACCTCGTCCGCGAGCGCCTCGGACAGGCCCTCCAGGGCGAACTTCGTCGCGCTGTACGCCCCGAAACCGGCGAAGGACATCTGGCCACCCATGCTGCTCATCTGCACGATCGCGCCGGAGCGCCGTTCCCGCATCTGCGGCAGCACCGCGCGGACGAGGGCCGCCGGGCCGAAGAAGTGCAGGTCGAACAGGGCGCGCAGCTCGTCGTCGGTGGTCTCCTCGACGGCTCCGACATGGGTGCGTCCCGCGTTGTTGACCAGCACGTCGATCCGCCCGTGCCGACCCACGACATCCCGGACCGCCTCCTCGACCGCACCCGGGTCGGCGACGTCCAGCCGCAGCGCCTCCACCTGGTCGGGATGGACGGCCACCAGGTCCCCCAGGGCCTCCGGGCGCCGGACCGCACCGACCACCACATCACCGGCGGCCACGGCCGCCTCGGTGATCGCCCGCCCGAAACCGCTGCTCGCCCCGGTCACCAGCCATACCTTGTTCATCACAACTCCCCGTACCTCTTGATTCGTTCGACACGGACCAGACTGCCGCCGGATGCTGTTGCCCGTCCAAGATCCTTGGTGATGACCATCGGCCATGACCACGGACGTCCACGAGAAGCTGTACGTCTCGCAGCCCGCGCTGAGCAAGCAGATCCGGGCGCGGCGGCACGGCTGCCGCCGCGCGGGCGCGATCAGCCACAACGGCGCCGCAGCCGCGATACGACACCTCGCTGCACCCCCGTGGGCACTACTCGGCAGCCCCCAGAATCGCCTCCACCACCCGCTCCAGCGACCCGGGATGCAGCCAGAGAAACAGATTCGGCTCCACCAGCTCCAGCTCCATCAGCCGGGGCTCCCCATCCTCTCCGTCCACGAGATCCACGCGCGCGTACAGCAACTCGGAACCACCGGGCACCACACTCAACGCCTTCTCGGCAACTGCCAGTTCGGCGTCCGTCGGCCGCCACCGCTCCAGGTCCGGATGAGCCACCTTCTCCGCGTCGTACGGCGTCCCCGGCGCAAGCACCGCACCCTTGCGGCTCGCGTGCAGCAGCCGCCCGCCGAAGAACTGCAGCACCCTCTCCCCGCTGACGTCGATGCCCCGCACATACGGCTGCACCATCGCGGTGAAGCCCTCGGCGTGCATCCGGGCGAGCTGCCCTGCGGCCTGCTCGTGCTCGGCGGGCGTGTAGCGGGCGGCGAACCGGGCGCCCGCGCCCGAGGTCGGCTTGATCACGAACTCGTGGCCGTCGGGCAGGCCGGCCGGCTCGCCCGGCGCTATGTAGCGCGTGGGGACGGTGGGCACGCCGGCCGCCGCCAGCTCGCCGAGGTAGCGCTTGTCGGTGTTCCAGCGCACCACGGACGCCGGATTGGCGAGCCGGGTGAGCGCGCCGACGCGCTCCACCCAGGCCCCGAACTCCGCGGCCCGCCAGCTGTAGTCCCAGGTGGAGCGGATGACGACGAGGTCGTAGCCGCCCCAGTCGGCGTCCGGGTCGTCCCAGTACCGGGCCTCGGCCTCGGCGCCGGCCTCGCCCAGCGCCCGCACCAGCTCCGGCAGGTCCGTGTCCTTGCCGGGCTCGGCGCCGGGGTCGTAGGTGGCGAGGGCGATGCGGGGCACGGCGGGCTCCCTGTCGTACGACGATGCGATCACGGCGAGGCTAACAACCGTCGCTGCCCGGTATGAAGTTGATCAGGCCATCGACCGCGGCTCGCGGCGTACTCGGGCGCGGTCGTCGGGAGGAGCCCGCTGGTGTAGGAAGGGTGCCGACGGTCGAGCGACAGTCCCAGAGTTAGGAGTGCGCCGCGTGTCCTCCCTCTTCCCCGCCCTGGCGGACGGCCCGGGCGAGCGCAGCGAGACGGGCGTCCCCCCGGACGAAGTCCGGGGGAGGATCGCCCTGCGGTTCGGCGAACGGTCGTTGACGTACGGCGAGCTGGCCGGTGCCGCCGGTGCGCTCGCCGCCCGGCTGCGGGGCGCCGGCCGGGTCGCCGTGTGGGCCGCCCCGGAGCTGGAGACCGCCGTCGCCGTGACGGGCGTCCTGCTCGCCGGGGCCGCCGCGGTGCCGCTGAACCCCAGGTCGGGCGAGAAGGAACTCGCGCACATCGTCTCCGACAGCGCACCGGCGCTGGTGCTGGCCGCACCGGGCACGGAACTCCCCGGCGCGCTCGACGGGCTGGAGCGGCTCGACGTCGACGCGTCCGCCCCCGCCGCCGTACCCGGCCGGACGGCCTCCGCCGGAACGGTCTCCGACGAGGATCCGGCGTTGATCGTCTACACCTCCGGTACCACCGGCCCGCCCAAGGGCGCCGTCCTGCCCCGCCGGGCCCTCGCCACCACCCTGGACGCACTCGCCGACGCCTGGCAGTGGACGGCGGACGATGTGCTGGTGCACGGGCTGCCGCTGTTCCATGTGCACGGGCTGGTGCTGGGCGTCCTGGGCCCGCTGCGGCGCGGCGGCGGCGTCCGGCACCTGGGCCGCTTCAGCACCGAGGGCGTGGCACGGGAGCTGAACACCGGCGCGACCATGCTGTTCGGGGTGCCGACGATGTACCACCGCATCGCCGAGGCCCTGCCGGCGGACCCCGAGCTGGCCGAGGCGCTGGGCCGGGCCCGGCTGCTGGTCTCCGGGTCGGCCGCGCTGCCCGTGCACGACCACGAGCGGATCGCGGCCGCGACCGGGCGACGGGTGATCGAGCGGTACGGCATGACGGAGACGCTCATGAACACCAGCGTGCGGGCCGACGGGGAGCCGCGCGCCGGGACCGTGGGCGTGCCGCTGCCCGGTGTCGAGCTGCGGCTCGTGGAGGAGGACGGCACGCCGATCACCGCGTACGACGGGGAGAGCGTCGGCGAGATCCAGGTGCGCGGGCCGAACCTGTTCACCGAGTATCTGAACCGGCCCGACGCCACGGCCGCCGCGTTCACCGCGGACGGGTTCTTCCGCACGGGTGACATGGCCGTCCGCGAGCCCGACGGCTATGTGCGGATCGTCGGGCGCAAGGCCACGGACCTGATCAAGAGCGGCGGGTACAAGATCGGGGCCGGTGAGATCGAGAACGCGTTGCTGGAGCACCCCGGGGTGCGGGAGGCGGCGGTCACCGGGGAGCCGGACGCGGACCTGGGCGAGCGGATCGTGGCCTGGATCGTCCCGGCGGACCCCCGGGCAGCGCCGGGGGCCGAGGAGTTGGCGGACCACGTGGCCCGTCGCCTCGCCCCGCACAAGCGCCCCCGCCTCGTCCGCTACCTGGACGCGCTGCCCCGCAACGACATGGGCAAGATCATGAAGCGGGCGCTGACCGATGCCTGAGCGACGCTCGGCCCGGGACATACTGACCCTGGTCGCGGACCCCGGCACCTTCACCGAACTCCCCTCACCGCCAAGGGAATGCGCACCCGACGGCCCCCTCGGCTGGCAGGGTTACGACGCCTCGCGCGCCCGCGCCGCCGCCCGCACCGGCGAGGAGGAGTCGGTCGTCTGCGGCACCGCGCGCGTCGAGGGCACCCCGGCCGTACTGATCGCCTTCGAGTTCGGCTTCCTGGGCGGCTCTCTGGGCGAACGCACCGGAGACCGCCTGGAGGCGGCGTACACCCACGCCCGCGCACACCGGCTGCCGGTCGTGCCGCTGATCGCCACCGGAGGCAGCCGCATGCAGGAGGGCATGCTCGCGCTGAGCCAGCTCCAGCGTGTGGCCCGGCAGTCGGCGCTCACCCGGGAGGCGGGACTGCCGCAGATCGCGGTGGTGCGGGACCCGACGACCGGCGGCGGCTGGGCCACGCTCGGCGCGGGCGCGGACGTCGTCCTGGCCCTGCCCGGCGCCCAGGTCGGCTTCGCCGGCTCCCGCGTCCGCCCGCCCGGCGCCGACCCGTCCGCGTACACGGCGGAGTCCCAGCTGGCGGCGGGCTCGGCGGACGCGGTGGTGGCTCCGGCGGAGCTGAAGGAGGCCCTGGGGGCATGGCTGCGCCTGCTCACCTCCCCGTCCGCCGATGCGCCTGCCCCACCACCGGCGCTGAGCGGCGCCGGCCTCCCGGCCACGGGCTGGGACGCCGTCCGGCGCGCACGTGCACCCGAACGCCCGCGCGCCCGGGCCTACTTGGACGTGTACTTCACTCACCGCCGCGCCATCAGCGGTGACCGGTGCGGCGGCACCGATCCCGACGGCATCCTCTGCGGGTTCGGGGAGCGGGACGGCCGTACCGTCGCCTACGCCGCACAGACCGGAGCGGCGACCCGCCCCGCCGGCTTCCGGACCGCGGCCCGCCTGATCCGGCTGGCGGACCGCCTCGGCATCCCGGTGCTGACGCTGGTGGACACCCCGGGCGCCGCGAACGACGCGGAGGCGGAGCGGCAGGGGGCCGGCGCGGCGATCGCGGAGGTGTTCGAGGCGGTGGCCTCGGCCCGCGTCCCCGTCACCACGCTCGTCATCGGCGAGGGCGGCTCCGGAGGAGCACTGGCGCTCGCCGCACCGGCGAACACCTGGGCCACCCCGGACAGCTACTTCTCGGTGATCGCCCCGGAACTGGCAGCGGCCATCCTCAAACGCCCGGGGCAGGAGGTGCGGACAACCGCCGACCAGCTGCGGATCCGGCCACAGGACCTGGTGGAACTGGGGGTGATCCGGGGCATCGTCTGAACGCCGCCGCCCGGCCGCAGCGCAGTTCCGGCCAGGCGTGAAAGCACCGGGACAGCTCACTTCCCGTGCGTCACAATGGACTTGATCCAGGTACAACCGCACGGGGGCAGTCGACTTCATGAACAAGCTGGTGGAGTTCACCACGGAGGACGGCGCCGTGGTCGTCGTGGAGACCGCGGACGCCGTGAGCGGAACCAAGCTCGTCTCGCGTGGCGAGGCCCCGGCGGCGCAGGCCACCCGTACCTTCGAGGCAGCCCTGGACGGCGTCCGTTCGGCGGCCCACTCCGCCCTGCGGGTCTTCCGGGACGGCGCGCTGAGCCCCGACGCCGTGGAGCTTGAATTCGGTGTGAAGCTGAGCGCGGAGGCCGGCGCGGTGATCGCCAAGGGCGCTGCGGAGGGCCAGCTGGTGGTCAGACTGAAGTGGGCGTCAGGGGCGGCGGAGCCCACGCCCCGGTCATGACGGGTACCGCCTGGCAGGCCCGGATCGAGTGCGGGGGCGTGGTGGCCGGGGCGGGCTTCCTCGTCACCCCCCGCACGGTGCTGACCTGTGCCCACGTCGTCCAGGGCGATCCGGTGACGGTGAGTTTCCCCAACCGGCCGGAGCTGGCCGGGCTGCCCGCGGCCGTGACCGTGCCCGGCGGCTGGGCGGGCGGTGCCACCGACCCCGGCGACCTCGCCGTACTGGAACTGGACCGCGACGTACCCGTGGCGCCCGCGCGGTTCGCGCCGCCCGGCGCGGAGCAGGGCAGCCCGTCCCTGCTCGCGTACGGCTTCCCCGACGGCTACGACGAGGGCGTCCTCGCCCAGTACCGCGCCGTGTCCCGGACGCTGATCGCCGACCAGTGGGTACAGCTGGAGGCCACCTCCGCGCACGGGCAGCCGCTGGCCGGCGGGTTCAGCGGGGCGGCGGTGACCCTGCCGGACGACCGGGTGGTCGGCATGGTGGCGCAGGTCGCGGGGGAGCCGGACGTCCGGGTCGGGCGGATGCTGCCCACGGAGGTCATGGCCCGCTACTGGTACGGCCTGGGCGCTCTGGTCCCCGGCCCCGGCGCCGCCTCCCCGGCCGCGACCGGGCGGCTGCACGCGCTGGTGCGGCGCGCGGAGGCCGCCGGCCTGGACTGCGATCCGGACCGGCTGTACGGGCATGCCGTGGGCCCCTTCGGACCGGACCTGCCCCCGGGCGGGTTCGGCTCGCTGCGGGCCGCCGCGGCCTATGTGCAGTGGCAGGTCGACGACCCCGAGGCGGTGCCCCGCCTCGCCCGCCGGCTGGCCGAACTGCTCGCGGGTCCGCCCGCGCCGCGCACCTCCGCCTGGTCGCCCATCGTGGTGGAGCTGGAGCGCAGTGGCGCGGGCCAGGACCAGGTCACCG
Organism: Streptomyces sp. NPDC053069; assembly: GCF_044546895.1. Classification (NCBI taxonomy): domain Bacteria; kingdom Bacillati; phylum Actinomycetota; class Actinomycetes; order Kitasatosporales; family Streptomycetaceae; genus Streptomyces; species Streptomyces sp. NPDC053069. The sequence goes on from NZ_JBITZN010000011.1 coordinate 133,022, forward strand.
TGCGGGTGTCGGCCTACCGCGACGGGCAGCGGCGCCCGGTGGACACGGGCCGGCTGCCGCGCGGTGAGGTACGGGCCTATGTGCAGCAGCGCGTCGACCGCGCCTTCGTCCACCTCGCGGAGGGCGCCGAGGCGCTGCTCGCGTTCGTCCTGCCCCGCGAGTGGCTCAACGAGCCGGTCGCGCACTGGGAGTGCGGCCCGGAGGACTCCACCCCGCTCGGCTGCGCCCATCCGCTCGTCGTCACCGACGCCACCCGGCACCGCAGTGGCCGGCTGCGCCACCACCTCGCCAAGAAGTGGCGGAGGCTGGAGACCGGGCCGACGGCCACGGCACTGCACCGGGTCGACTGCACGAGCCCGGAGCGCCCGCCCAGCCTGCGCAAGCGCCTGCGGGACGAGGACGCCGACCTGGTGGGCTACGCCGCCCCGCCCACCGCCCTGCCCGGCCACTTCGAGGCCGGTCTGAACGTCCCGGTCCCCGTGCTGCTGTGGCCGCGCACCGGCTGCGCCGACGTCGGCCACGCCCCCGCCGCCTGTGCGGGGGCCGCCTTCCTGGACGCCCTGGGCCCGGCCGTGCGGGGCGTCCCGGCCGCCGAACTCCCGCGCCGGATCAGGTCCCTGCGGGAGGAGGCGGCGGCCGACGACGCCCCCGACCGGCACTGGGCGAAGGACATCCAACTGCTGTGGGACGACCCCCACTGCTTCCCCGAGCCCGCCGCCGGCCTGCACTCCCCCGTCGCCTGAACCGAGCACCGCACCCGATGGAGAAGAAGGACCCCATGCCCCTGTGGCCCGTCTACACCGGCTCGAAGGAGCCGCACGACGGCATCGCCCAGCTGCCCCCGCCCCCGCCCTGGCGGGACTTCGACGGCGGCCCGGTGCTCCCGACCCCCGCCGACACCGACGACGCCTCGGCCAGCTCCCCCGACCGCACCCACCGCGCCGCCACCTACCAGGCGACCGACCGCACGGTCCAACTGGTCAACGCGGCCCTCTACTTGCGCCGCCCGCTGCTGGTGACGGGCCCGCCGGGCACCGGCAAGTCGTCGCTCGCCTACGCGGTGGCCCGGGAGCTGGGACTGGGCCCGGTGCTGCGCTGGAACATCACCAGCCGCAGCACCCTGCATGACGGCCTCTACCAGTACGACCCCCTGTCCCGCCTCTACGCGGCCCGCCAGGCCGCGGCCACCGGGGAACCGGACGGACCCGCCCCCGAGTCCGGCCTGGAGGACCATCTGCGCCTCGGCCCCCTGGGCACCGCGCTCCTGCCGTACGCCCGTCCCCGCGCCCTGCTGATCGACGAGATCGACAAGAGCGACCTGGACCTGCCGAACGACCTGCTCAACGTCCTGGAGGAGGGCCAGTACGAGATCCCCGAGCTGGTCCGCGCCGCCCGGCACACCCCCGTCGCCGAGGTGATGGTCGACGGCACCCACGACCGCGTCCCGGTGACGCACGGCCGGGTCCGCTGCCGTGCCTTCCCCTTCGTGGTGCTGACCAGCAACGGCGAACGCGAGTTCCCGCCCGCGTTCCTGCGCCGCTGCGTGACCCTGCGGCTGCGGCAGCCCGACGACCGCCATCTCGCCGACATCGTCCGCGCCCACCTGGGCGAACCGGACGCCTACGCCGAGTCGCTGATCACCCGCTTCCTGTCCCGGTCCGGCCACGGCGACCTGGCCACCGATCAGCTCCTCAACGCCATCTACCTGGCCCGCTCCGCCGGCCTGAGCGCCGAGTCCCTGGACGAACTGGCCGAACAGCTCATGCCGTACCTCGGCGAGGCCCCGCAGGCAGATGCCTTCTGAACACCCCGCCACGGCGGCCCCCGACCCGCACGCCCGCCTCGCCGACGTCCTGGCCCTGGCGACGGACGGCGCCCGCCCGACCCCGCTGGAGCTGGCCGAACTGCTGTGGCTGGCCCAGCAGCTGCAACCGGCGGACGGCGGGGTCGAGCAGGCCGGGCGTCCGGCGCAGGCGGCAAAGCCGGAACCCACGCCTCGGAGCCCTGTCCGGGAACCCGCCGGCCCGGCCACCGCCCCCGACCGCACCGAAGGCCTCGGCTCCCCCGCCCCGGCGTCCCCGCGCGCCCCGCTCCATCTGCCCTCGCCCACCCCCACGGCGGGGCCGTACGCCGCCCTGCACGCCCCCGCACCGCCGATGCTGCGCCACCCCCTGGGCCTGCAGCGTGCCCTGCGCCCGCTCAAGCGCCGCACGGACGCCCCGGTCGGCCACCGCCTCGACGAGCAGGCCACCGCCGACCGCATCGCCCGGCTCGGCGCGGGACCCGAGTGGTGGCTGCCGGTGCTGCGCCCGGCCCGGGAGCGCTGGCTGCGGCTGAACCTGGTCTACGACGCCGGCCCCACGATGCCCGTCTGGCGGCCCCTGATCCGCGAACTGCAGCAGGCGCTGGCCCAGTCGGGCGTGTTCCGCACACTGACCGTGCACCGCGCCGACCCCGACGGCACGGTCCGCGGCGCAGGCTCGTACGATCCCGGCGACGGCCGTACGGTCACTCTGCTGATCAGCGACTGCATGGGTCCGCAGTGGTGGCAGGGCGAGGCGGGCAGCCGCTGGTACGGCACCCTGCACCGCTGGGCCCGGCGGATGCCGCTGGCGGTGGTCCAGCCGCTGCCCGAACACCTGTGGCGCGGCACGGCGCTGCCCGCCGCACCGGGGGTCTTCTCGGCTCCGTTCCCGGCCGCGCCGACGGCGGCACTGACGTTCACGCCCTACCAGGAGTACGGGGAGTGGGGGCAGTACGGGCAGCGGGGGACGGAGGCACCGCAGGAGGCGGTGGCGCTGCCCGTGCTCGAAGCCGGCCCGCGGTGGCTCGCACACTGGGCCGGGCTGGTGGCGTCCATGGGCGGATCCGCGTTTCCGGGCACGGCCGCCCTGCTGGGCTCGCCGCTCGGGCCGGAGGACGCCGGGGACCGCACCGACCTCGCCGCTCTCACCGCCGAGGAACTGGTGCTGCGCTTCCGGGCGACGGCGTCCCCGGAGGCGTTCCGGCTGGCCGGCCATCTCGCGCTCGGCCGCCCCGACCTGCCCGTGATGCGGCTGGTGCAGCGGGCGGTCGAACCGGATCCGCGCCCGCAGCATCTGGCCGAGGTGATCCTCAGCGGCGTCCTGACGACGGTCCCGGGGCCGCCGGGGTCGTACGCGTTCCGCCCCGGCGTGCGCGAGCTGCTGCTGCGCGGCCTGCCCCGCTCCGCACGCGGCGCCACGGCCGAACTGCTGGCCCGGGTCGGCGGATTGATCGAGGAGAGGGCCGGAGCGGCACCCGGCGAGTTCCGCGCGGTGACGCCCGCGGCCGAGGGTACGGGGGCGGCTGCGGACGGGGAGGCGTTCGCGACCGTACGGCCGGAGAGCGTGCGGCAGTTGACGGGCGGTGGGGACGAGCCCGGGGTGCCGCGTGACCGGATCGGCCGCTATGTGCTGGTGCGGCGGTTCACTCCGTCCGGGCGGGCCGTGTGGCTGGCCGATGACCCGCAGACGGGCCGGCAGGTGGCGGTGCGGTTGTACCGGCCGTTTCCCGACGCCGCACGGCGCGGGGCGTTCCTGCGGGACGCGGAGCGGCTGCGGGCCCTCGCGCACCGCAATCTGGCGCACGTCAGCGACTTCGGCATCGAGAACGGCAGACCGTACGTCGTCATGGAGTACGTGCCGGGCGTCAATCTCAACGCCCTGGCCTCTCCCGACGGTTACCGTGTCCCGGCTCCCCTGCTGGTGTCGGTCGGGACGCAGGTGGCCCAGGCGCTCGAAGCGGTCCACGAGGCGGGCCTCACCCACGGTGACCTCGGCCTGTCCCGGGTGATGCTCAGGCCCGACGGCACGCTCCGGCTCAGCGGCTTCGCGCCGGGCCGGACCTCCGGGGCCGAGGGGCGGGCCCAGGACCTGGCGAAGCTGGGCAGGCTGCTGCTGCGCCTGGCCTCGGGCACCGGGCGGCCCGCGCCGCCGTTCGCGCCGGACCGGCTCCGGCACCTCCCGGAGAGCCTGCGCGAACCGTACGCACGCGCCCTCGGCCTTCTGATCTCCGGAGCGCCCCAGGACCAGCTGCGGGGCAGGGACCTGCTCATGGACGGGGAGCTGCTGCGACTCGCCCAGGAGGGGTACGACCAGCGGCGTTCCTACCGCATCCTGGGTCCGGTGACCGTGCGGGTGGGCAGCCGCGACGTGGAGCTGGCCCCTGAGGAGGCCGCGGTGCTCGCGATGCTGGTGCTGCGGGACGGCCGCGAGGTGAGCCGCGCCGACCTGCGGGCCGGTCTGTGGGCCCGGCACGAGGAGCCGGCGGACGCCGCGGCGGCCATGGACCGGATCACGTCCCGGCTGCGCACCCGCCTGGGTCCCGGCGTGCTGGCCGTGCTCCCTGCCGGGTACGCCCTGCACACCAGCGCCGACTTCGTGGACCTGGCGCGCCACGAGCACTTGGAGCGGACGGCCAGGGAGCGGGCGAGGACGGGCGAGCACCGGGAGGCAGTCGCGCTCCTCGACATGGCTCTCCTGCTGTGGCGCGGGGAGGGCCCGCTCGCCGGGGTACCCGGCCCTGCGGCCCGCAAGGCGCGCGGCCGGCTCCTCGACCTCCGCCTCGTGCTGCATCGCAAGACCGCCGAACTGCACCTGGATCTCGGCGAGTATCACCGTGCCGAAGCGCAACTCACCGAACTGGTCCGGCAGTACCCGTCCCGGGAGGACTTCCGCCTTCTGCTGCTGATCACCCTGCGCCAACAGGGCCGTACCGAGGAAGCCCTGGAGGTGTACGAGGAGTACGAGCTCGCCGGCGGCCGGAACCCGGAGCTGCTCGCGCTGGGGCACGAACTGCGCGGGGAGGTGGACGAGCCCGCGGACGACTCCGGCTCGTCCCCCGGCGGCTACGGCACTGCCCCGCTCTCGCAGAACCCGGTCCCGGAGCCCGACGCGCTGCCGGAGGGCAGTTTCCCCACCGAGGAGTCGCTGCCGTCGATCTTCGAGATGCAGGACCAGGAGACGGCGGCGGAGGAGGAGCCGCTGCCGCAGGACGAGAGCCTGTTCGCCGTCGAGCGGCCGAACGAGGACGAGGACGAGGAGGACGACGGCCCCGGTCCGGACATCCTCTACGACGACCTCTTCGACGATCCCGACGGCGACCGGCCCCTGCCCGCCTACGACACGGTCGCCGTCTACGAGTTCGCCGACGGCCCCCGGCATCCGGACGACGTGGCCGCGCTGGGCCGGGCGGTCACCCGGCTGATGGCGGCGAGCGGGTCGGAGGGCCACTGGTTCGGCGCGACCCGGGATCGCACCAGCTGGTGGGTGCAGACGCATCCGGACGAACCGGGCCTGCCGCTGCTGAGCGCCACGGTGAGGCACTTCGAGGAGGAAGTGGTGCGGCTGGGCGGGCTGCGCTGGCGGGTGACCTTCACGTGCGCGTTTCCCGGCGGCGACGAGGTACCGGACCCGGAGGCCGTCAGCCGGATGCTGGACGCCGCCGAGGACCGGCGGGGCATCGTCGCCGTACCGCAGACGCTGCGGGAGGAGCTGGACGAGGAGGAGGACCTGGCTCCCTGGCTGGAGCCCCTGCGCCGGGGGACCGGCGCGGGTTGGTGCCGGCTGTGCCGGCTGCCGCACGCGCTCTTCGACGGCACGCACCCGCTGCCCCCCGTCGACGGCCCGCACCCGCTGCCGCCCGACGGCATCTTCCCCGAGGGAACGGGCGAGACCAGGGTGGTCGTCTACTCGTCCGGCGCCGAACTCGGCCTCGCCCAGGGGCCGCAGAGCGAGGAGTACTTCGAGGTCGACCTCACCGAGCGGCGCCTGGAACTGGACGAGACCGAGTCGTCCCTGCGGGCCACGGGCACGGCGGTCTGGCGTGTCAGCGACCCGCTCCGGGCCGTGGCGCACGCGGGCGACGGGTCCTTCGCCGAGCGCATCAGGGGGGCGGTGCGACACCACCTGGCGAGCGCCTCCCCACGCACCGTGCCGGAAGGGGCACGGCTCTCCCTCGACCTCGGCCCGGACGCCGTACCCGGATGCACCGTCCACTGTGAGCTGTCCCTGACCCGGACCCGTAGCTGACCAGGCGACACACCGGCGTACCTCCGGAAAACCCCCATTCAGCGGCGCCCCGCCCGGCCCCCTCCAGAAGGCGCCCGCCCCCGGACCCCGCGCAGGATGCAGACAGAGGGAACAGGCCCGCGCACCCCGGGAGGATCTGACGTGACCGTCCGTCTGGAGCAGCTGCGGCGCTGCCACTTCGCCGTCGACCTGGGCGCGGCCCGCACCCGGGTGTATGTGAAGGGCGCCGGTCTCGTGGTCGACCAGCCCTCGGTCGCCGCCGTGAACACGCGCAGCGGGTCACTCATGGGGGTCGGCGACTTCGCGGAGCGGATGACGGGACGGACGCCGGGTTACATCCGGGTCGTGCGTCCCATCTCCGGTGGCACGGTGGTCGACATCGAGATGGCCCAGCGCATGCTGCGGCAGCTGCTCGGCGACAAGGTGCGCCGTGCCCTGCGGCGCAATCTGCGGCTGCGGGCCGCCGCGTGCACCCCGCACGGCGCGGATCCGCTGGCCCAGCGGGCGACCGTCGAGACGCTGGTCGGACTGGGTGCGCGCCGGGTCGAGCTGGTGGACACGCTGATCGCCGCCGCCGTCGGCTGCGGGCTGCCCGTCGAACGCCCCGAGGCCACCATGATCATGATGTGCGGGGCGGCGGCCACGCAGGTCGCGGTGCTCTCGCTCGGGGCGGTCGTGACCGCCGAGCGGGTCCCGGTGGGCGGCGAGGTCGTGGACCAGGCGATCGTGCAGCACCTGCGGCACGCGCACGAGCTGATACTGCCCAGCCAGTCCGTACGTCCGCTGCAGCTGGCCCTGTCCGGCAACGGACTGACCTCGCAGGGCCCGTCCTCCACGGTGATCAACGGCCGGGACGTGGTCACCGGGCTCGCGCGCAGCGTGCGCGTCGACACCGCCGCCGTGCGGGAAGCGATCGAGACCCCGCTGACCGCCGTCCTCGACGGCATCGGCAAGGTGCTGCGCGACTGTCCGCCCGACCTGGTCGCCGACCTCGCCGACCGCGGGATCACGATGGTGGGCGGCTCGGCACTGCTGCCCGGCTTCGAGCAGATGCTGCGGCAGGCCACCGGGATGCCGGTGCACATCGCCGAAACCCCCGACATCTGCGCGATCCAGGGCATCGGCGCCATGCTGGAGGGGCGGATCGAGCCGCTGGTCCTGAATCCCCTGGCCGCCTGAACCGCGCTCCGTGACCTCCCACGGCGAACCCCCGGTTCACGGCACCACGTAACATCGAACGGTGGTCCCCGCAGGCCCCGTGTGCACCCGCACCAGATCCGCCACCAGATTGACCAGCAACAGGCCACGCCCGCCCCGCTGGTCCCGGGAGGCCGGCCGCCGGCCGGCCAGCGGATCGGCCAGTCGCCCCTTGTCGCGGACCTCGCACAGCACATACCCGCCCTCGGCCCACACCGTGAGCCCGCCGGTGCCGCCGCCGTGGAGGACGCTGTTGGTGGTCAGCTCGGCGGTGATCAGCGCCAGGTTCTCCAGTCCCAGGCCTGCCAGTCCCAGCCGGGCGCCGTGCTCGGTGGCGAGGTGCCGTACGGCGGACAGCGAGTCCTCGTCGAAGGCGGTGGTGAACACGCCCGTGCCGTCGCCGGGGGCGGGCGGCAGCGGCTCGTTGTAGCGGGCGGCCACGCCCTCGGGGTCGTAGGTCTCGCTCCTGCGCTGCGCGCCGCCGGCCGGGATGACGACCGGATGGGTGGCGTGGGCGTCGGCGAGCGCGCGCTCGTCCAGCCGGGCGGTGTCGTACGGGCACAGGATGGTGACCTCGCGGCCCTGGAACGCGGCGTTGATCAGCGCCTCGTGCTGGGCGCAGGCCGGGTACTCGGCCGGGCTGCGGCCCGCCCAGATGGGCTCGCCGATGATGTGGACGCGCCGGCCGGACGGCTGGGCGTCGGCGAAGGCGCGCAGCACGCCCGGGATGATCCGGCCGGGGTTGCGGCCGGCTTCCCGCATGTCCAGGAACCGTACGGCGTCGCCCTCGGCGCCCAGCGCGTCCTGGATCAGCCGCAGGTTGTCGCCGGGTACGGCGACCGCGACCGGTGCGCCGGCCGCCAGCGCGTCACGGACGAAGGGGACGGTGCCGGCCAGGTACTCCTCCGCGTCGCCGTAGAACAGCGCGGGGTGGACGAAGGGCTCGACGGGGTCGACGGATCCTGCCGTCGGCGCTGTGGTCATGACGCCGCCACCTCGATCGCGGGAAGCCCGGGCCACAACAGCTCCAGGACGCGGGGCAGCGCGGCCGGCGGGCGGTCCAGCACCAGCCGCCGCTCACCGAACCGCCGGGCGGCGTCCGCGAGCGCCTCGGCCCCGGCGACGTCGACGAAGGACAGCGCGGAGAGCTCCACGTGGTACACGTCCCCCTCGTCGCGCACGGCACCCTCCAGCGCCCGCTCCCAGACGCCGTGGGTGGGCAGGCTCACCTCGCCCACCGCCCGGAATCCGGTCCGCCCGGTGAGCGGGTACACATCGAGCCAGGGCGCCGGCAGGGCACCGATCGCCCGCCGGGGCCGTACCACCTCGGGTCCGCTCACACCTTCTCCCACTCGCACAGGAAGAGAAGTGCCCAGTATGCCGCTCGGCTCACCTGCTCGGGACCGGATCCGGGAACGACGGGTGTAGGCGAAGGTGCGCAGGGCAGCCGAGCGGCGTGGCACCGAGCGGACCGAAGAGAGCGGAGAACGGGGCGGCGACATGCGTTCTGCGGCACACGCACCGCACACCGGACGGCCGGACACCCTGGTCGTCGTCGGCCACGGGCAGGGTGACCGGATCGTCCTGCGGGCGCGTGGCGAACTGGTCCAGGGCTGTACGGACACCCTCGCCGGGATCCTGGCCGGGCTGCCGGCGGACATCGCCCGGATCGAGCTGGACCTGACGGAGGTGTCCTTCATGGACTCGACCGGCACGGCGTTCCTGGACGTGCTGCGGGAGTACGGCCGCCGGCACGGTGTCGCGGTCTCGGCCACCGGCTGGCGGGGTCAGCCGCGCCGGGTCCTGGAGCTGATGGGGCTGGACACCACCGACCCGCTGCGCACCGCGCCGGCCGCGGGCCGCCCGGCCCGCACCGCCTCGGCGGTGGCCCGGGAACGCGCCGAGCAGCTGGACTCGCTGCGCCTGGAGATAGCGCAGTTGCGGCACGCGATCGCCTCCCGTCCGGTGATCGACCAGGCGCGCGGGATTCTGATGGCCGCGCACGGCTGCACCCCGGACGGCGCCTGGGACATCCTGCGCGAGACCTCCCAGCGCTCCAACACCAAGCTGCGCCGGGTGGCGGCGGCGGTCACGGCGAGCGTGCGCCCCGGCGGCCCGGCCCTCCCGGAGGACCTGCGCACCGCCCTGCGGGCGGCGGTCGGCGGCCGGCGCGGTGCACCGGGGCTCCCGGACGCCGGGTGATGCGGCGGTCAGTACGGCAGGATGCGCCCCGACGGCGTCCTGCGGTCGATCTCCCGCTCACGCGGGGCGGCGGGGCGCCGGCTGACGCGTACCCGGATGCGACGGTCCATGACGCCCTCCCTGTGCCGATGCGGTCCGGCGGTGTAGGCCGGTAGGGGGTGCGTGCCCAGCACGCGGGCCGTTCAAGCATGTACGGGTCAACCAACCGCACATGACGCCGGCACCAACGGTGCAACCGCCGTGGGCATTTGACGCCGCCACAGATCACATCGTTTCTGCAGCTGCGGCGCCCGGTGCGGCGGGCGGCACTCGAACCCACAGCCGACGGGTGGAAGGTGAGCGCAGTGGAGTGGGCGCCCCCTGGTGGCGTCGGCCTACGCTGTAACTCGGCTCTCTCCGTGCCAGGACGGTGGACGGATGAAGACGGACCAGTTCCCGCAAGAGGCGATCGTCCGGAACCTGCTGGACCAGGTGCTCGTCCGGGCGCTGGAGGGCCTGGGCGCGCACACCGGCACGATCTTTCTGCGGGACCCGGCCGGCGAGATCCTGGACATGGAGGTGAGCGTCGGGCTCCCGCCGGAGTTCGTCGGCCCGCTGCGTCGGCTGCGGCTGGCGGGCACGGCCTCGGATCCCGTGGTGGAAGCGGTTCGCGAGCGGCATCTCGTGTGGGTGCGGTCCGGCGAGGACCTCGCACGACGCTACCCGGCCCCCGCCATGCTGATGCCGTACGACCGCGCCCAGGTCTTCGTGCCGATCATGGCCGGGGAGACGGTGTGGGGGGCGATGGTGATGTCGTTTCCGCACGGGCGGTCACCCGAGCTCGGTACGGACGAGCGCCGCTCGGTCTGGTCCTCCGCCCGGTGCGCCGGCTGGCTGCTGCGCGGCGCCGCCGAAACCGGCAGCCGCCTCACGCCGTCACCCGTGCCCCGCTTCCTGCCCGGGGTGGAATCCGCCGCGGTGGACCCCACCGGGAGCCATCCGGCCGCGGACTTCCTCAGGCGTCTGCCCGAAGGCGCCTGCTGTGTCGACGCGAACGGGCGGATCACCTTCATCGACCGGACGTCGGCCGGTCTGCTGGGGCTGGGCGCGCAGAGCATTCCCGGCCTGCGGGGCAGCGTGCTGTGCGAGGCGGTCCCGTGGCTTCGCCGCACAGGTTACGAGGACCGGCACCGGGCGGCGGTGTTCAGCATGCTGCCGACCTCCTTCACGGCCGTTCGGCCCGGCGGCGGTCGTCTGCTGTTCCAGCTCTATCCGGACCCCACGGGTGTCAGCGTGCGCATCCGCGAGACCGGCGACCGCGGCGATGCACCGGCGCCGCGCGACATGAAGGAGGAGACCAGTGCGAGCCGGCTCAGGGTGGTCCATCACCTGCTGCACCTGGCCGGCTCCCTGACCCAGGCGGCGACCGCGGGTGAGGTCGCCGACCTGGCGGCCGAGCACTTCCTGCTCGCCTTCCAGGCGCAGACCGTTGCCCTGCTGGTGCCGGAGGCCGGACGCGTGCGGATCATCGGCCACCGCGGGGTGGGCGCAGAGCTGCTGAGCCGCTTCGACCGGAAGCCGCTGACCGCACAGCTGCCCAGCGTTTTCGGGCTGACCACCGGGGCCCCGGCGTTCTTCGCCTCCCGGCAGGAACTGTGCGCTTCCGGTGGTGTCGCGGCCGACGACGGCATGTCCGCCTGGGCGTATCTGCCGCTGATCGCTTCCGGGTATCCGGTCGGAACGTGCGTGCTCGGATACGACCGGCCCCATCGCTTCCCGTCCGAGGAACGGGCCCTGCTGACGTCCGTCAGCGCCCTGATCGCCCAGGCGCTGGAACGGGCCCGGCAGTACGACGCCCAGCAGCAGGTCGCCCACGGTCTGCAGGCCGGCCTGCTGCCCCGTCACCTTCCGGTGGTGCCGGGTCTGCAGGTGGCCGCCCGCTATCTGCCCGCCAGCCACGGCATGGACATCGGCGGCGACTTCTACGACCTGATCCGGCTCTCCGCCACCGAGGCCGCCGCCGTCATCGGCGACGTCCAGGGGCACAGTGTGCGCGCCGCAGGGCTCATGGGCCAGGTCCGCACCGCCGTGCACGCCTATGCCGTCGCCGGCGCGGCCCCCGGCGAGGTCCTCGCCCGCACCAACCGCCTGCTCGTCGATCTCGAAGCCGACCTGCTCGTCAGCTGCCTGTACGCCCACCTCGACCTGACCCGCCGCACCGCCCACCTGGCCACCGCCGGACACTGGCCGCCCTTCCTGCGCCGCCCCGACCTGCGCACCGAGCTCCTGGACCTGCCCCCGGGTCCGCTGCTCGGCGTCGATCCGGCAGCGGAGTACCCCTCGGTCCAGGTCGCTCTCCCGGACGGCACCGTGCTCGCCTTCTACACCGACGGACTCATCGAGATCCCCGGCACCGACCACGCCGTCGACACCACAGCCCTGTGCGCCGTGCTCTCCCACGCCGGCCGCCTGCCCCACGACATCGCCGACGCGCTCCTCGCCCGGGCCCAGCCCACGGGAAACCGCACCGACGACACCGCCCTGCTCGTGTTGCGCGCCGAGGCGACGGCGTGACACGCAGCCGACGGCGGAGAGCGGCGGCCCTGCGGTCGGCCTCGGTGAGCATGGCGTCCACGGGCAGGCCGGCGGCGGCGACGGTGCGCAGGACGGAGCGGTACCGGCTCATGGCCACCGCGGCCTGGAGGCCGTGCCCCAGCACATCGCCCATGACCGACATGCCCTTTCGGCCGACGCCGGCCCCAGCAGCAGCCGCGCTCGTGGCTGAGGTGAGAGGGGACGGGATCGGTGTGACACTGGGCACGGAAGGGGTGATCCCGTGTCGGACCCACCGCACGCGTCCTCCGGTTCCGACACCGCCGTCGACGAGAATCGGCTGGCAGAGCTGATCATCGAGGCGCAGACAAGCCTGCCCGTCGAACTGCCGGCCCTGGCGAACCGGTGTGCTTCGGCCCTCGGCCTGGACACCGCGCTGGTCTACCTCGTCGATCTGCAACAGCGGCTGCTCATCCCACTCGACGAGGCCATGGAGCCGCTGCCGGTGAACCGCTCGTCGGCCGGCTCGGCCTACCGCACACTCTGCCCGCGGGTGGCCGACACCGGCGACGGCTCGGTCGTCTGGATGCCTCTGGTCGACGGTGCGGAGCGGCTGGGCGTGCTGGCGGTGGGTACCGCCTCGGCCGACCGGGTGCGGATGCGCCGCATCCGGATGCTGGCCGATCTGTTCGCCATGCTGATCACCTCCAAGCGCGCCTACAGCGACTGGCTCGCCGCCCGCACCCGCACCGAGCCCATGCGGCTGCCCGCCGAGATGCTGCGGGCCTTCCTTCCGCCCCGCACCATCGGCAGCAGAAGGTGCGTCTCGACCGCGGTCCTGGAACCGGCGTACGACATCGCCGGCGACGCCTTCGACCACTCGGTGGTCAAGAACGTCCTGCACACCATGATCCTCGACGCCATGGGGCACGACCTGACCGCGGGCCTGACCACGTCGGTCGCCATGGCGGCGGCGCGCAACGCCCGCCGCGGCGGGCGCGACCTGGCCGACGTCGTCGGCTCCGTCGACCAGGCGCTCGCACAGTGGCTGCCCGAGCACTTCTGCACCGGGGTGCTGTGCCGGCTCGACGCCGAGACCGGGGTGCTGCGCTGGGTGAACTGCGGTCATCCCCCACCGCTGCTGATCCGTGCCGAGCGGGTGCTCGAGGGGGCGCTGGACAGCCCCCCGCAGCCGCCGATCGGCCTGGCTGTCCAGCTCATCCCGGGAGCCCGGCAGGTACACGAGACGACACTGGAACCGGGCGACTGCGTCCTGCTCTACACCGACGGTGTCGTGGAGGCTCGCGACGCGGACGGTGCGGAGTTCGGCCTCGACCGGTTCACCGACTTCATCATCCGCTCGCACGCCGCCGGCCAGCGCCCGGCCGAGGTCCTGCGGCTGCTCATCCACGCCATCCTCGAATACCAGCGCAACCAACTGCGGGACGACGCGACCATCCTCCTCTTCGAGTGGCGCCCGCAGCACCGGTGACGGGAGACCGCGCCAGGCCGGCGCCCGGCCCGCCGTTCGCTCAACTGCCCCATCAGACCCCCCTGCAGGGGCCCTGATGGGGCAGAACGTTTCTTCAGGAAGAGGTTCCAGTGGGGCGGGTGGGACTCGAACCCACGGCCGACGGATTATGAGTCCGCTGCTCTAACCGGCTGAGCTACCGCCCCATAGCGGCGTGTCGCGTACAAGTGTGCGCGCCGTCTGCCGCAGCATAGCCGCTCATACGATCTCCTGCTTCGGATGGTCGGCTTCTGCGCTGCTCATGACCTTGAGGACATCGGTGCAGGCGCGGCGGTTCCCGCGGGCATGAAAAAGGACCCCCAAGGGGTCCTCGTTCACTGCGCTCCCCCGACTGGACTCGAACCAGTAACCTGCCGGTTAACAGCCGGCTGCTCTGCCAATTGAGCTACGGAGGACCGAAGCTCCCCCGACTGGACTCGAACCAGTAACCTGCCGGTTAACAGCCGGCTGCTCTGCCAATTGAGCTACGGAGGATCGCCTCGATTGCATCGAACGTGCCTACCTGGGTATTCGCCAGAGGGCGGGCGCTCGCTGCGACACATACATTAGCGCAAGCAGGGGGGTGCTCCGCCAATCGGTTCCCCTCGGCGCCCACGTCGCACCAGCAGACCCAGGCAAGGGAAGGGTGGCAGCCATGCGCTACCGGCTCACGTTCGTCGCCGGACTGGCCCTCGGTTACGTACTCGGCACGAGGGCCGGACGCGAGCGCTACGAGCAGCTGAAGAAGTCCGCTCAGCGGATCGCGCAGAACCCCGCCGTCCGCAACACGGCCGAGACCGCCGCGCAGCAGGGCCGCCAGTACGCCGGCAAGGCGTTCCACACGGTCGGCCACAAGGTCGGCGACCGGGTTCCCGAGACCGTCGCCCAGCGGGTGCGGTCCTTGCGGGAGCGGAACCTGAACGGCAGGCCCGAGGACGACTGGGGGCACGAGTGACACCTGAGCGCCCTCGGCCGTAGCAGGCCCGTGGATGCTGCAAAATTCTCCGCATGGGGATAGTCGCCGGCTTGGACAGCTCACCGGATTTCACGCGCATCGTGGTGTGCGACACGGACACCGGTGCCGTACTACGGCAGGGGTACGCCCCGCACCCGGTGGAGGGCCGGCCCAGCGACGTCGACCCGCAGGCCTGGCTGCTCTCCCTCGGCGAGGCCGCGGGCGGCGGTCTGCTGGAGGGCGTGCAGGCCATCGGCGTGTCGGCCCAGCAGAACGCCCTGGTACCGCTGGACGCCCAGGGCAACACCGTGCGCCCGGCGCTGGTCGGCGGCGACAAGCGGGCGCAGGTCGCGGCAGCGGATCTGGTCGACGCGCTCGGCGGCCGGGAGGCCTGGGCGCAGGCGGTCGGCTGTGTGCCGCAGGCCGCCCAACCGGTCACCAAGCTGCGCTGGCTCGCCAAGAACGAGCCCGAGAACGCCCGCCGGACGGCCGTACTGCTCCAGGCGCACGACTGGCTGGTGTGGCAGCTGCTCGGGCGGCCCGTGCGCAGGACCACCGATCGCGGCGGGGCCTCCGGGACCGGGTACTGGTCGGCCGCCACCGGCGCCTACCGGCCGGACCTGGTGGAGCTGGCGCTCGGCCATCAGGCGATGCTGCCGGAGGTGATCGGCCCGTCCGACGCGGCCGGTACGACCCCGGAGGGGCTGCTGATCTCCGCCGGCACCGGGGAGACCATGGCCGCCGCGTTCGGGCTCGGGATCGGGCTGGGGGATGCCGTCGTGTCCCTCGGTGCCTCCGGGTCCGTGATGGCCGTGCACCCCGAAGCGCTCGCCGATCAGTCCGGAATGATCACCTCCCTCGCCGACGCCACCGGCATGCACCTGCCGGTCGTGACCACTCTGAACGCCGTGCGGACCCTGCGCGGCACCGCCGAACTCCTCGGCCTCCCGGACCTGGAGAGCCTGTCCGAGCTGGCGGTGAAGTCCACACCGGGCGCTCATGGGCTGGTGCTGCTGCCCTATCTGGAGGGTGAGCGGACACCCCATCTGCCGCACACCGCCGGGACGATCGCCGGGCTGCGGCGGGAGTCGATGAAGCCGGAGCATCTGGCGCGGGCCGCGTTCGAGGGCATGCTGTGCGGGCTCGGCGACGCGCTGGACGTGCTGCGCGGGCGGGGCGTGGACGTGCGGCGGATCTTCCTGCTGGGCCCGGCCGCCGAACTTCCCGCCGTGCAGGCCTCGGCGCCCTCGCTGTTCGGCGCCCAGGTCGTCGTACCGCAGCCCGCGGACTACGCGGCGATCGGCGCGGCCCGGCAGGCGGCCTGGGCGCTCGGTGTGTCGCAGGGCACATTCGACCCGCGCACCCCGCCGGCCTGGCAGGGTGCGGCGGCTCAGGTCCTGGAGCCGGGGGACGAGCTGGCCGTGGGTCAGGCGGTGCGGCAGCAGTTCACGGCGGTGCGGGAACAGACCCATCCGGGGGCGTTTCGGGCGTGACCTGATCGGGGGCGTTTCGTGTGTGGGGCGTAGGGCCAACGGCTGAGTGCCGTCGGTTCTTTGGACCGCTGTTGGGTTAATCGGTTGAGGTAACGCGGGTGGAGTGTCCGACGATAGGGGCCAAGGGCAACCGACCAGCCCCCCACCCGCCGACTCCGAGAGACCCAGCGTGCTCATACGACTTCTGCGGACCTGTCTCAGGCCCTACAGGAAACCCATAGCCGTCCTGGTGCTGCTGCAGTTCCTGCAGACCTGCGCCACCCTCTATCTGCCCACCCTGAACGCGCACATCATCGACAACGGTGTCGTGAAGGGTGACACCGGTTACATTCTGTCCTTCGGCGCCCTGATGATCGGCATCTCGCTGGCACAGGTCGTGTGCAACATCGGTGCCGTGTACTACGGCGCCCGGACCGCCTCCGCGCTCGGCCGGGACCTGCGCGGTGCCGTCTTCGACCGGGTGCAGTCCTTCTCCCCGCGCGAGCTGGGCCACTTCGGGGCGCCCTCGCTCATCACGCGTACGACGAACGACGTACAGCAGATCCAGATGCTGGCCCTGATGACGTTCACGTTGATGGTGTCGGCGCCCATCATGTGCGTCGGCGGCATCGTGCTGGCCCTCGGCCTGGATGTGCCGCTGTCCGGGGTGCTCGTCGCCGTCGTGCCGGTACTGGCGGTCTGCGTGACGCTCATCGTGCGCCGGCTGCGGCCGCTGTTCCGGTCGATGCAGGTCCGCCTGGACACCGTGAACCGGGTGCTGCGCGAGCAGATCACCGGCAATCGGGTGATCCGTGCCTTCGTACGGGACCAGTACGAGCAGGAACGGTTCGGGAGGGCCAACGGTGACCTGACCGAGATGCAGCTGGCCACCGGCCGGATGCTCGCGCTGATGTTCCCGATGGTGATGACGGTGGTGAACGTGTCGTCGATCGCGGTGGTGTGGTTCGGTGCCCACCGCATCGACAGCGGCGGGATGCAGATCGGCGACCTGACCGCGTTCCTCGCCTATCTGATGCAGATCGTCATGTCCGTGATGATGGCCACCTTCATGTTCATGATGGTGCCGCGCGCGGAGGTGTGCGCCGAGCGCATCCAGGAGGTCCTCGGGACCGACTCCAGCGTGGTGCCGCCCACCGCTCCGGTCACCGAGCTGCGCCGGCACGGCCACCTGGAGATCCGGGGCGCCGGCTTCCGCTATCCGGGTGCCGAGGAGCCGGTGCTGAAGGCCGTCGACCTGGTGGCCCGGCCGGGTGAGACGACCGCCGTGATCGGCTCCACCGGCAGCGGCAAGTCGACGCTGCTCGGACTGGTCCCGCGGCTGTTCGACGCCACCGAGGGGGAGGTGCTGGTCGACGGCGTGGACGTCCGGGAGGTCGCCCCGGTGCTGCTGGCGAAGACGGTGGGTCTGGTGCCGCAGAAGCCCTACCTGTTCGCGGGCACGGTCGCCACCAACCTGCGCTACGGCAATCCGGACGCCACCGACGAGGAGCTGTGGCACGCGCTGGAGGTGGCGCAGGCGAAGGACTTCGTGCAGAAACTGGAGGGCGGCCTGAACGCGCCGATCGCGCAGGGCGGTACGAACGTCTCCGGCGGTCAGCGGCAGCGTCTCGCGATCGCCCGCACGCTCGTCCAGCGCCCGGAGATCTACCTCTTCGACGACTCCTTCTCCGCGCTCGACTACGCCACCGACGCGGCCCTGCGCACCGCGCTCTCCCGCGAGACCGCCGAGGCGACCGTCGTCATCGTCGCCCAGCGGGTGGCGACCATCCGGGACGCCGACCGGATCATCGTGCTGGACGAGGGCCGGGTGGTCGGCTCCGGCCGGCACCGGGACCTGATGGCGGGCAACGAGACCTACCGGGAGATCGTGCTCTCCCAGCTGACGGAAGCGGAGGCTGCCTGATGGCCGGGCCCATGGGACGCATGATGGCCGGGGGCGGCCCCGACCAGCGCTCGATGGACTTCAAGGGGTCGGGCAAACGGCTCGTCGCCCAGTTCAGACCGGAACGCTTCACGATCTACGGCCTGCTGCTGTGCGTGGTCGTCAGCGTGACCCTGAACGTGATCGGCCCGAAGATCCTGGGCAAGGCCACCGACCTGGTCTTCGCCGGCATCATCGGCCGGCAGATGCCGGCCGGGGCCACCAAGGAGCAGGTTCTCGACCAGATGCGGGCCCATGGCAAGGGCTCCGTCGCGGACATGCTGCAGAGCACCGACTTCACGCCCGGCAAGGGCATCGACTTCGGGGCCGTCGGCGACGTCCTGCTGCTCGCGCTCGGGACGTTCCTGGTCGCCGGCCTGCTGATGGCGGTGGCGACCCGGCTGGTCAACCGGGCCGTGAACCGCACGATGTTCCGGATGCGCGAGTCCGTGCAGACGAAGCTGTCCCGGCTGCCGCTGTCGTACTTCGACAAGCGCCAGCGCGGCGAGGTGCTCTCCCGGGCCACCAACGACATCGACAACATCGGGCAGACGCTCCAGCAGTCGATGGGCCAGCTGATCAACTCGGGGCTGACCATCATCGGTGTGCTCGCGATGATGTTCTACGTCTCCTGGATCCTGGCGCTGGTCGCGCTGGTGACCGTGCCGCTGTCGTTCGTCGTCGCCACCCGGGTCGGCAAGCGGTCGCAGCCGCACTTCGTGCAGCAGTGGCGCTCCACCGGCAAGCTGAACGCGCACGTCGAGGAGATGTACACCGGGCACACCCTGGTGAAGGTGTTCGGCCGGCAGGAGGAGTCGGCGAAGCAGTTCGCCGAGCAGAACGAGGCGCTGTACGAGGCCGCGTTCAAGGCGCAGTTCAACAGCGGTGTGATGCAGCCGCTGATGATGTTCGTGTCGAACCTGAACTATGTGCTGGTGGCGGTCGTGGGCGGCCTGCGCGTCGCTTCGGGCGCCCTGTCCATCGGTGATGTCCAGGCCTTCATCCAGTACTCGCGGCAGTTCTCGATGCCGCTGACGCAGGTCGCGTCGATGGCGAACCTGGTGCAGTCCGGTGTCGCCTCGGCCGAGCGGATCTTCGAACTCCTGGACGCGGAGGAGCAGGAGGCGGATCCGGTACCGGGCGAGCGGCCGGAGCAACTGCGCGGGCGGGTCCGCCTGGAGCATGTGTCCTTCCGGTACGACCCGGAGAAGCCGCTGATCGAGGACCTCTCGCTGACGGCGGAGCCCGGTCACACGGTGGCGATCGTCGGCCCGACGGGCGCCGGCAAGACGACCCTGGTCAACCTGCTGATGCGGTTCTACGACGTGTCGGGCGGCCGGATCACCCTGGACGGCGTGGACATCCGGCGCATGTCCCGCGACGAACTCCGCGCCGGCATCGGGATGGTGCTCCAGGACACCTGGCTGTTCGGCGGGACCATTGCGGAGAACATCGCGTACGGGGCGTCCAGGGAGGTCACCCGCGGGGAGATCGAGGAGGCCGCGCGGGCGGCGCTCGCCGACCGGTTCATCCGGACGCTGCCCGACGGGTACGACACCGTGATCGACGACGAGGGCACGGGGGTCAGCGCGGGTGAGAAGCAGCTCATCACCATCGCGCGGGCGTTCCTGTCCGACCCGACGATCCTCGTGCTGGACGAGGCGACGAGTTCGGTCGACACCCGGACCGAGGTGCTGATCCAGAAGGCGATGGCGAAGCTGGCGACGGGGCGGACGTCGTTCGTGATCGCGCACCGGCTGTCGACGATCCGGGATGCGGACACGATCCTGGTGATGGAGAACGGGGCGATCGTGGAACAGGGCGCGCACACGGAGCTGTTGGCCGCGGACGGCGCCTATGCCCGGCTGTACAAGGCCCAGTTCGCGCAGGCGGTCGCCGAGGTGGACTGACCGCGGGAGGGGCCGCCGGCAGGCGGCCCCTTTCAGTCCAGGTAACCCCTCAGCTGGTCCGCGAAGGCGTGATCCCGGAGCTTGTTGAGGGTCTTGGACTCGATCTGCCGTATCCGCTCCCTCGTCACCCCGAACAGCCGGCCTATCTCCTCCAGCGTGCGGGGGCGGCCGTCGATGAGGCCGTAGCGGAGCTGGACGACCTTGCGCTCCCGCTCCCCCAGCGTGGACAGGACCGCCTCCAGGTGCTCCCTGAGCAGGAGAAACGCCGCCGACTCCACCGGACTCGCCGCATCCCCGTCCTCGATCAGGTCACCGAGGGCCACGTCCTCCTCCTCGCCGACCGGCGCGTGGAGGGAGACCGGCTCCTGGGCGAGGCGCAGGACCTCGGAGACCCGCTCGGGCGGCAGGTCGAGGTGGGCGGCGACCTCTTCGGGGGTCGGCTCGTAGCCCCGCTCCTGCAGCATGCGGCGCTGGACGCGGACCACCCGGTTGATCAGCTCGACCACGTGGACCGGGACGCGGATGGTGCGGGCCTGGTCGGCCAGGGCCCGGGACATGGCCTGGCGGATCCACCAGGTGGCGTACGTCGAGAACTTGTAGCCCCGGGCGTAGTCGAACTTCTCGACGGCCCGGATCAGCCCGAGGTTGCCCTCCTGGACCAGGTCGAGCATGGTCAGGCCACGGCCGACGTACCGCTTGGCGACGGACACGACGAGCCGCAGGTTCGCCTCGATGAGGCGGCGCTTGGCCATACGGCCCATGACGACCAGCCGGTCCAGGTCGAGGGCCAACTGACTGTCCGGATCAGGGGTGTTGCTCAGCTTTTCCTCGGCGAACAGGCCGGCCTCGACCCGGCGGGCGAGTTCGACCTCCTCGGCGGCGGTGAGCAGCGGGATGCGGCCGATCTCGCGCAGGTACTGGCGGAACAGGTCGGCGGAGGGGCCGCCGGTGTCGGCCCGGGCCGAAACCCGTGTCTCGACGGGCTCGGCGGCCTCCAGCGGTTCATCGGCCTCCTCGGGCTCGTCCGTGAGCGCTTCCGCCGGCGGTTCCGCCGGTTCGGCGGGCACCGCCTCCGGGTGCAGGGCGGCACGGCTCTGCGGGGGGACGGCCACGAGGACGTCCGTCTCCGCGTCCGGCTCGTCCGTGCTGGTGCTGGTGCTGGTGCTGGTGTCGCTGGTGGCGCTGTCGGTCTGGGTGAGGGTCTGGGTCTGCACGGGGGCGACCTCCAGGATGATCGCTGCTGAAGGTGTGCGGCAGCGGTACTTCGGGAGTGGAGAGTCGACGGCCTGCGCTCCGAGGACTCGGGCACCGTCCCCAGTGTGGAGTACGACACATCCCCGCCACGAGGGGCGTGCGGTGACTTTTTGCGTCCGCTTCGTGACCGGTCGGTTACTCAGGTCGTTGGACTATGCGATTGGCAACTGCGGGCCACTGGGCCGTGGCGGAAGACCGGTCCCCCGAGTCCTGATCCCGTGGAGGTGCCCCTACAGCGCCTCCGCGCCCCGCTCCCGCAACGCCTGGTCGTACTGCTGGAGGATCCACATCTCGTTCTGGACCGAGGCCAGTTGGGCGGGGTCGCCGCCGGTGGAGAGGCGGGTCATCTGGGACTGGATGTCGCGGATGCGGCGTTCGACGGCGCGGCGGCGGATCTGCACCAGGACCGTGCCGGCGTAGGTCTCGTCGACCGTGCGGCGCAGGATCGGCTCGACGGCCAGCTCGGTGACCATCGCACGGACGGTGTCGTCCGGAGCGGCCTCCCGGACCCTGACCAGGTATTCCTGGGAGTCGGACACGCCGTACTCGGCACCGCCGGCCTCCGCGATCGCCTGACGCACGGCCGCGTAGGGCGGCGCGGTGAACTCGTCCACGCCGTAGGCGTCGAAGGCCGGGGAGACCAGCTCGGGGCGCTGCAGGGCGAGTTTGAGGAGTTCCCGTTCGGCGGCGTGGACGGGGTTGCGCAGGGTCAGTGCCGGACCGCCGCTCACCGGACGGGCCGCGGGCGCCGCCCACTGCTGCTCCGGGCCGCGCGGGCGGTCCTGCTGCGGGGCCTTTCCGCCGCGGTCCCTCGCCCAGCGGGCCAGCTGGGCCACACGCCGGACCACGAACTGGGTGTCGAGGATGCCGAGCATGCCGGCCAGGTCGACGGCGACCTCGTGCTGGGCGCCGCTGTTCTTGATGCGGGCCACGATCGGCGCCGCCTCATCCAGGGCGGCGGCACGGCCGGCCGGGGTGTCCAGGTCGTAGCGGCTCAGGATCTGGCGGAGCGCGAACTCGAAGAGCGGGGTGCGGGGTTCGACCAGGTCGGCCACCGCCTCGTCGCCCTTGGCGAGGCGCAGCTCGCAGGGGTCCATGCCGTCCGGGGCGATCGCGATGTACGTCTCTGCGGCGAACTTCTGGTCGTCCTCGAAGGCGCGCAGGGCGGCCTTCTGCCCGGCCGCGTCGCCGTCGAAGGTGAAGATCACGCGGGCCGAGCCGTTGTCCATGAGGAGACGGCGGAGGATCTTGATGTGCTCCCCGCCGAAGGCCGTACCGCAGGTGGCGATCGCGGTCGTCACACCGGCGAGGTGACAGGCCATGACGTCCGTGTAGCCCTCGACCACGACCGCCCGGCTGGCCTTCGCGATGTCCTTCTTCGCCAGGTCGATGCCGTACAGCACCTGGCTCTTCTTGTAGATCGCCGTCTCGGGGGTGTTCAGGTACTTCGGGCCGTTGTCCGCCTCGTACAGCTTGCGGGCGCCGAAGCCGACGACCTCGCCGCCGATGTCACGGATGGGCCACATCAGGCGGCCGCGGAAGCGGTCGATGGGGCCCCGGCGGCCCTCCTGGGACAGGCCGGAGAGGATCAGCTCCTTGTCGGTGAAGCCCTTGCCGCGCAGATAGCGGGTGAGGTGGTCCCAGCCCTGGGGGCTGTAGCCGACGCCGAAGTGGACGGCGGCGGCCTGGTCGAAGCCGCGCTCGGCGAGGAAGATCCGGCCGGTCTCTGCCTCGGCGCCGGTGGCGAGCTGCTCGGCGTACCACTGCGCGGCGATCTTGTGCGCCTCGACCAGGCGGATGCGCTCGCCGCGCTGGTGGGCCGGGTTGTACCCGCCCTCCTCGTAGCGCAGCGTGATGCCGGCCTGGGCGGCGAGCCGCTCGACCGCCTCCGAGAAGGAGAGGTGGTCCACCTTCATCACGAAGGTGATGGTGTCGCCGCCCTCCTGGCAGCCGAAGCAGTGGAAGAGTCCCTTGCTCGGGCTGACCTGGAAGGACGGCGACTTCTCGTCGTGGAACGGGCACAGCCCCTTCAGGTTGCCGCCGCCCGCGTTGCGCAGCTGGAGGTACTCGGAGACCACGGCGTCGATCGGGACCGCGTCCCGTACCGCCTTCACGTCCTCGTCGTTGATCCGTCCTGCCACGCGTGAATTCTACGGGGCTGCTGTGACAGTCCTGGTGGTCGTCAGCTCGGGGAGAGGAGACCGTCGAGGGGGATGTGGGGGTCCGAGAGTGCCTCGATGTTCACCTGGGCCCGGGAACGGATCAGCTTCTGGATCTGCTCTGTGACATCCCACACGTTCACGTTCATTCCGGCCAGCACGCGTCCCTCCTTGACCCAGAACGCGATGAACTCCCGCTTGCCCGCGTCGCCCCGGATCACCACTTCGTCGTACGAGCCGGGCGGGGCCCAGCCGCTGTACTCCATGCCCAGGTCGTACTGGTCGGTGAAGAAGTAGGGCACACGGTCGTGGACGACCTCCTGGCCCAGCATCGAGCGCGCCGCGGCCGGGCCGCCGTTCAGGGCGTTCGCCCAGTGCTCGACGCGGACCCGGGTGTCGTAGAGCGCGAGCGGGAAGGTCGCCACGTCACCGGCCGCGTAGATGTCCGGGTCGGACGTGCGCAACCGCTCGTCGACCACGACACCGCCGCCCCGCGCCCGGTCGGCCAGCTCCAGCCCCGCCGCCTCCGCGAGAGCGACCCGCGGCGCGGCGCCGATCGCCGCCAGCACGTCGTGCGCCGGGTGTTCCTCGCCGTCGTCGGTGCGGACCGCGAGGACCATGCCGTCCTGGCCGACGATCTCGGTCAGCCGCCGCCCGAAGTGGAAGCGGACGCCGTGCTCGCGGTGCAGCTCCGCGAAGACGCCGCCCAGCTCCGGGCCGAGCACCCCGTGCAGCGGCGTCGGCGCCGGCTCGATCACCGTGACCTCGGCGCCGTACTCGCGGGCCGCCGCGGCGACCTCCAGTCCGATCCAGCCGGCGCCCGCGATCACCAGGTGCCCGTTGTCCCGGCCGAGGTGCTGGAGGACGCCCTTGAGCCGTTCGGCGTGCGCGAGCCGGCGCAGGTGGTGCACGCCCGCCAGGTCCGTGCCCGGGATGTCCAGGCGGCGGGGCTCGGCGCCGGTGGTCAGCAGCAGCTTGTCGTAGCGGACGAGGGTGCCGTCGTCGCCGAAGCGGACCGTCTTCGCCGTACGGTCGATGCGGTCGACGGTCTGGCCCAGGTGCAGCTCGATGTCGTTCTGCGCGTACCAGGCGGGCTCGTGCACGAAGACGCTGTCGCGCTCCTCCTTGCCGAGGAGATAGCCCTTGGACAGGGGCGGGCGCTCGTAGGGGTGGTCGCGCTCGTCACTGATCAGTATCACCCGGCCGGTGAAGCCCTCCGCCCGGAGCGTCTCGGCCGCCTTCGCACCGGCGAGACCGCCTCCGACGATGACGAATGTCTGATCCGCGTCGACCACTTGATGCCTCCTCGTAAGGGTGCCGCCACATGCGAGCGTCCCGCACGCAGCCTGCTGCGTGAAGAGGGGGTGACCCGATCAGGCCACCGCCGGTCACGTTCCTCTCACATATGCCCCGTCAGTCTCGCGTGCAGCGAGCGCGCCGAGGCGTCGGTGAGGGAGGCGATCTGGTCGACGATCACCCGCTTGCGCGCGTGGTCGTCGCCTGCCCCGTCGAAGAGTGCCCGAAACTGCGGATCCAGCCCGTCCGGCGCGCGGGCGGTCAGCGCCTGGGCCAGCTCCGCCACGACGACCCGCTGGTCCGCGCGCAGCCGTTCCTGCTCGGCGCGCTGCATCACATACCGGTCCGCGACCGCCTTGAGCACCGCGCACTCCATGCGGGCCTCGCGGGGTACGACGAGTTCGGCGCCGTAGCGGGTGAGCCGGCCGCTGCCGTACGCGGCGCGCGTGGCGCTCTCGGCGGCCAGGCAGAACCGGCCGATGAGCTGGCTGGTGGCGTCCTTCAGGCGGGCCTGCGCGACCGCCGTGCCGTCGTAGCCGTGCGGCCACCACTCCTCGTCCTGGAGCCGGTCGAGGGCGGCGGAGAGTTCGGACGGGTCGGTGCCGGCGGGGACGTACCGGCCGATGGCGACCTCGAAGACCGCCTGCCGCTCGGGCTCGGCGTGCAGGCAGTTGGGGTCGATGTGACCGGCGTGCAGGCCGTCCTCGACGTCGTGCACCGAGTACGCCACATCGTCCGACCAGTCCATGACCTGGGCCTCGAAGCAGGTGCGGGTGCCGGGGGCGTGCGCTCTGATCCAGTCGAACACCAGGCGGTCGTCCTCGTACACGCCGAACTTCGGGGATGCCGGGTCGGTGGGGTGGGCGCCGCGGGGCCAGGGGTATTTCGTGGCTGCGTCGAGGGTGGCACGGGTGAGGTTGAGGCCGACGGAGCGGTCTTCGGTGAACCGTTTGGGTTCGATGCGGGTGAGGAGCCTGAGGGACTGGGCGTTGCCCTCGAAGCCGCCGCAGTCGTCCGCGAAGGCGTTCAGTGCCTGTTCGCCGTTGTGACCGAAGGGCGGGTGGCCCAGGTCGTGGGCGAGGCAGGCGGCTTCGACCAGGTCGGGGTCACAGCCGAGGGCCGCGCCCAGCTCCCGGCCGACCTGGGCGCACTCCAGGGAGTGGGTGAGCCGGGTTCTGGGGCTGGCGTCCCAGAGCTGGCTGTGGGCTCCCGGTGTGACGACCTGGGTCTTGCCCGCGAGGCGTCGTAGGGCGGCTGAGTGGAGGATGCGGGCGCGATCGCGCTGGAAGGCGGTGCGGCCGGGGCGTTTGTCGGGCTCGGGGGCCCAGCGCTCCGCTGAAGTGAGGTCGTAGGTTCCGTCGGGGGTGCCTTCCATGGTTCGACAGTAAGCGTCGGCAGTGACAAAAGGGTCGCGCCGGGTGCCTGCTCGTCTGCCGGGTCGCTGCTTCTTTCAAGCCGAGGCCAACTCCGCCTGTCTCGTCACCCTCGCCTGGTCGTACCGGTGCAGGATCAGGCGGGCCATCGCCGGATGGGCGCCCAGGGGAGCCGATGCCAGCCACGGCGCCGCCTGCGCGCACTGGGTCGCGAAGCGTCCCGGTGCCGTGAAGTACGACGCGATCGCCACCCGGTGCCGGCCGCGTGCCGCCAGTGCCCGTACGGCCGTCGGGACGGTCGGGGCCGCTGCCGAGGCGTAGGCCGGGACGACCGGGACTCCCAGGCGGTCGGCCAGGAGGCGGGCCGTGCGGCGGGTGTCGGTGGCCGAGTCGGGGTCGCGGGAGCCGGCGGCGGCGAGGACCACCGCGCTCGTGCGGCGCGTCGGCTCGTCCGGCACCGTCGGCCAGCCTGCCTCCAGCAGCCGGTCGTACAGGGTCTCCACGAGGAGCGGGTGCGGCCCCAGCGGGGCGGTCACCCGGGTGCTCGCCCTCGCCGCGGCGGCCATCTCGGGGATGTCCTGCTTGACGTGGTAGCCGCGGGAGAGGAGCAGCGGGACCAGGACGGCGGGGGCGTCGCCGAGGGCGGTGAGGGTGTCCGGGAGGAGGGGCTCGTTCAGCTCGATGTGGCCCAGGTGGACGGGCAGGCCGGGGCGCAGCTCGCGCACGCGGTCCCGCAGGGTCCGTACGGTCTCCAGCGCGCGCGGGTCGCGGCTGCCGTGGCCGACCAGGACGAGCGCGGGCGGTGCCGGGCGGCGGACGGGCGGGGAGACGAGCCGGAGCTGCCCGGCGAGCCGGTTGCCGATGCTGTTCATGAGGTGCGCCGTGCTGTCGAGGTGGATGTCGGACTCGGAGCGGGGAGGGTGCGACGCCGTCATGGAAGGATCCTGCCGGGTTCAGATTGCGGGGCCGTTGCCGGACCGTCACGGGCGTTTTCCGTGGCTTCACGTCGTACGGATGCTCGATGTGAGGCGAACCGGATCGGCGGTCGCCGGCGTCCTCCATGGTCGACAAGCCGATCCCTGGGGGGCCGTATGAAGTTCCGTCGACCGCGGCTGCCGCGCTCCCGTCGGGGGCAGCGGCGGCTGCTGCAGGCCGTGATGGCCGGGTGTGTGCTGGCGCTGCTGCCGGTGACCTGGCTGTACGTGTCCACGGCGGACCGGCTGCGTACGACGGCGGACGCCCCGCGGGCGCAGGTCGCCCTGGTGTTCGGGGCCGGGCTGTGGAACGGGGAGCCGTCGCCGTACCTCGCGCACCGGCTGGACGCGGCGGCGAAGCTGTACCGGGCCGGGCGGGTCGAGGTCGTCCTGGTCACCGGGGACAACAGCCGCAAGGACTACGACGAGCCCGACGCCATGCGTGCGTACCTGACGAAGCACGGGGTGCCGGACCGGCGGATCGTCAGCGACTACGCCGGGTTCGACACCTGGGACTCCTGTGTGCGGGCCAGGAAGATCTTCGGCGTGGACCGGGCCGTGCTGATCAGCCAGGGTTTCCACATCCGGCGGGCGGTGGCGCTGTGCGAGGCGGCGGGGGTGGACTCGTACGGGGTCGGGGTGGCCGACAAGCACGACGTGACCTGGTACTACGGCGGCACGCGCGAGGTGTTCGCGGCGGGCAAGGCGGTGCTGGACGCGGTGTTCCGTCCGGATCCCACGTTCCTCGGCCCACGGGAGCACGGGGTCACCAAGGCGCTGGCTCAGGCGCGGGACTGAGCATGGAGATCACGGATCTGACGCCCGCCGAGCGCCGTGTCCGGGAGGCCTTTCCGCTCGGCGAGGGAGTCGACTTCCGGGAGAGCGAGGACGAGGACCCCGCGCAGGGCGCCTCATGGGGTCCGGAGCGGACGCTGCGGGCCGAGGTGCTGCGGGCGCTGCTGCTCGACGGGCCGGTCCGCGGCGACCGGATCGCCGGGCTGAAGGTGTGGGGCGCACGCATCACCGGCGTGCTCCATCTGATGTACGGGACGGTCGGCCACCCGGTCCGGCTGCGGGCCTGCCACTTCGACGAGAGCCCGAACCTGTACGGGGCGAGGATCCCCGCCCTGGTCCTGAGCGATTCGGTCCTTCCCGGGCTCACCGCGGGGACCCTTCACGTCGACGGGGTGCTGCGGATCACCTGCTGCCGCATCGCCGGTCCGGTACGGCTGGCGGGCGCGAAGCTGTCCGGAGCCTTCTTCGTCAACGGGGCGCGGCTCGGCACTCCCGGCGAGGTCCCCGAGGAGCCCGTGCTCCAGCTCAACCACGCCGAGGTGGGCACCGACGTGTGGGCCGTCGGGCTCGTCGCGCACGGCGAAGTCCGGCTGAAGGGGACCACCGTGGGCGGGCAGGTGAACCTCGACGACGCCTTGCTGCAGAACCCCGGCGGGGAGGCCCTGGACGCCGAGACCCTGTCGGTCGGCACCGATCTGCGGGGGATGCGGCTGCGTGCCCACGGGCGGTTCAATCTTCGCGGCGCCCGGATTCCCCACCAGCTCAACCTCGCGTACGCCCGGCTGTCCCATCCGGGCCGCCAGGCCCTGCGCGCCAGCAGCAGTGTCGTCGGCGAGCTGTGGCTGCGGGAGGCCGCGCCGATCGAGGGATCCGTCAATCTGCGCCGTGCCCAGGTCGACCTGCTGCACGTGCCGCCCGAGGTGTGGCCCCGGCAGGTCCGGATCGACGGGCTCGGCTACCGCGTCCTGACCCCGCACCTCCCGGCCGAGCAGCGTCTTCCGCTGCTCGAACGCGAGGCGGACGGTTACCTTCCGCACCCCTACGAGCAGCTGAGCACGGCGTACCGCACGGTGGGCGACGACGCCGCCGCCCGTACCGTCCAGCTGGCCAAGCTCCGTCGCCACCGCAGCACCCTGCCGCCCTACGCCCGGCTGTGGGGATACCTCCAGGACGCGGCCGTCGGCTACGGCTTCCGCCCGATGCGGGCCGCGGGCTGGCTGCTGTTGCTGCTGTGCACCGGCACGCTCGCGTTCGCCCTGCACCATCCGCCGGCCCTCAAGCCCTCCGAGGCACCCGCGTTCAACCCGCTCTTCTACACCCTGGACCTGCTGCTGCCGATCATCGACTTCGGCCAGGAGGGGGCGTTCGCGCCGCGCGACGGGTACCAGTGGCTGTCGTATCTGCTGATCGCCGCCGGCTGGGTGCTGGCGACGACGATCGCGGCGGGTGTCACCCGCTCCCTGAACCGGCAGTAGGCACCGGGCCCCGGACCTCACGGCGCGCCCGGCCCGGCGGGGAGGTGGCCGTGCCGGGCGTGTAACCGGGAGCGGTCCGGGGCCGTAACACGGTCGACGCACGCTGGCGGTATGGAAACGATCGCCTCGACGCCCACCCACTGCCCGTACTGCGCCTTGCAGTGCGGGATGAATGTCACGCCCCTGCCGCAGGGGGGCGTCGAGGTGACCGAGCGGACGGACTTCCCGGTCAACCGGGGCGCGCTGTGCGGCAAGGGCCGTACGGCGGCCCAGGTGCTGTCGCCCGCGGTGCGGCTGACCTCGCCGCTGGTCCGGTCCGGCGGCCGGCTGGTCGAGGCGAGCTGGGAGGCGGCACTGGACCTGATCGCCGAGCGGCTCGGGAGCACGCGGGAGGAGTACGGCGCCGACGCGCTGGGGGTGTTCGGCGGGGGCGGGCTCACGAACGAGAAGGCGTACGCACTGGGCAAGTTCGCCCGGGTCGTGCTCGGCACCTCGCAGATCGACTACAACGGCCGTTTCTGCATGTCGTCGGCCGCAGCGGCCGGTACGAAGGCGTTCGGGCTGGACCGGGGGCTGCCGTTCCCGCTGGAGGACGTCCCGAAGACGGGGTGCGTGATCCTCGTCGGCTCGAACCTCGCGGAGACCATGCCGCCGTCGCTGCGTTTCTTCACCGAACTGCGCGAGAACGGCGGCACGTTGATCGTCGTGGACCCGCGGCGGACGAGGACGGCCGAGCAGGCGGACCTGCATCTGGCCCCCCGCCCGGGTACGGATCTCGCCCTCGCCCTCGGTCTGTTGCACCTGGTGGTGGCCGAGGGACGGACGGACGAGGAGTTCATCCGCGAGCGGACCACCGGCTGGGAGGAGGCACGGGCCGCGGCGATGGCGCACTGGCCGGAGCAGGTGGAGCGGATCACGGGGGTGTCCGTTCCCCAGCTCCGGCAGGCGGTACGGCTGTTCTGCGAACCGGAGTCGGCGATGGTGCTCACGGCGCGGGGGCCGGAGCAGCAGTCCAAGGGGACGGACACGGTGGGCGCGTGGATCAACCTGTGCCTGGCGACCGGCCGGGCGGGCCGCCCGCTGTCCGGGTACGGGTGCCTGACCGGGCAGGGCAACGGGCAGGGCGGGCGCGAACACGGACAGAAGGCGGACCAGCTGCCCGGCTACCGCAAGCTGGACGACCCGGCGGCGCGGGCGCATGTGGCGGGCGTGTGGGGGGTGGACCCGGATTCCCTTCCCGGCCCCGGACGCAGCGCGTACGAACTCCTCGACGCCCTCGGCACGGACGTCCGGGCGCTGCTGCTGATGGGCTCCAACCCGGTGGTGTCGGCGCCGCGCGCGGCCCACATCGAGGAACGGCTGCGCTCGCTGGACTTCCTGGCGGTGGCCGACGTCGTCCTGTCCGAGACGGCGGAGCTGGCGGACGTCGTGCTGCCGGTCACCCAGTGGGCGGAGGAGACAGGCACGACAACCAGCCTGGAGGGCAGGGTCCTGCTGCGCCGCCAGGCGGTCGCCCCGCCGCCCGGGGTCCGCAGCGACCTGTACGTCCTGCACGAGCTGTCGGCCCGCCTCGGCGTGGAGAAGGGGTTCCCGACGGACCCCGAGGAGGTCTTCGAGGAACTGCGCCGGGCGAGCGCGGGCGGCCCCGCCGACTACTCGGGCATCAGCTACCGCCGCCTGGCGCAGGAGAACGGCATCTTCTGGCCCTGCCCGGCACCCACGGCCGACCCGGCCACCCGAACCCACGGCGACATCCCCACGGATGCATCCGCCACCGCCGACGGCGAGGACACACTGCTCGACACCCTGCCCGAAGACCCCGCCCGGGACACCGACAGCACAGCCGGGCCGGCCGTGAATGACCCGGCGCGGGACGCGGGGTCCGTACTGCCCGTGGTCCATCCAGGAACGCCCCGCCTGTTCCTCGACCGGTTCGCCACCGCGGACGGCCGGGCCCGGTTCGTCGCCGTGACGCACCGGGCGACGGCGGAGGAGACCGATGCGGAGTTCCCGCTGGTGCTGACCACGGGCCGGGTGGTGTCGCAGTACCAGTCGGGGGCGCAGACGCGGCGGGTCCCCGAGCTGAACGCCGCCGCCCCCGGTCCCTTCGTGGAACTGCACCCCCGCCTCGCCGCCCGCATCGGCGCGGCCGAGGGCGACCCGGTGACGGTGGTCTCCCGGCGCGGCCGAGCCGTGGCCCCGGCCCGCATCACCTCGGCCATCCGCCCCGACACCGTCTTCATGCCGTTCCACTGGCCGGGCGAGGGCCGCGCCAACACCCTGACCAACCCGGCCCTCGACCCGACGTCCCGGATGCCGGAGTTCAAGTCGTGCGCGGTGCGGGTGGAGGTTCTCGGCTCACAGGCATAGAGCGTCGGGAACCGGAATTTCCGATGGCTCTGCTCACCATGCTTGGACGACCGGCGCGTCGGGTTCGTACTGCCGCCAGGCGGCATTGAGGCGCCCGAGCCGGTCCGCGGCGGCGATGCCGCGCAGGGACGCGATCCTCCCGTCGCTGATGTCGAACGCCACGGCGCCCACGACCCGGTCCTCGACCACGGCGACGACGGCCGGGGATCCGTTGACCAGCGCGACGTGGAGGGCGGGGGAGCCACCGGCCAACCGACGCTTCGCCGCGGTGGGTTTGAAGCCGGCCCGCACGGAGGCGGCGATGCGCTCGCGTGTCGTGTACCGCAGCAGCCTCCTGGCCAGTCCGGCGCCGTCCGAGACCGCGGTGGCGTCGGCGGTGAGCATCGCCACCAGCCGTTCGGTGCGCCCCGACGTGGCGGCGACGAGGAACTCCTCGACGATCCGGCGCGCGGTCGCAGGGTCCGCCTCGCCGCCGCCGCGGCGCTCGGCGGCGACCCGGCGTCGGGCCCGGTGGACATGCTGCTGGCTCGCGGACTCGGTGATGTCGAGGATCCCCGCGATCTCGGCGTGGCTGTACGAGAAGGCCTCGCGCAGGATGTAAGCGGCCCGTTCGACCGGCGAGAGGCGCTCCATCAGGGTCAGCACGGCCAAGGACACCGATTCGCGCTGCTCGAAGGTATCGGCGGGGCCGAGCATCGGGTCCCCTTCGAGGAGCGGCTCGGGCAGCCAGGCACCGGCCGCCCGCTCGTGGCGCGCCTGCGCCGAGCGGAGCCGGTCGAGGCAGAGATTGGTGGCGACCTTGGTCAGCCACGCCTCCGGCACCCCGATACGTTCCCGGTCCGCGTCCTGCCAGCGCAGGAACGTGTCCTGCACGGCGTCCTCGGCGTCGGCGGCCGAGCCGAGCAGACGGTACGCGAGCGAGGCCAGCCGGTCCCGGCTGGCCTCGAACCGATCGATGGCTGCACTGTCCATGCGGGGCAGCCTAGGCGGCGGCCCTCACACCGGTCCGGTCGGGCGCGGTGGCCAGGCGGCGCCTGCGCGCCGGCATGCCGAAGGTCGGGTGGGCGACGCTCCACCCGGCCCCCTTGAGCACGCCCGACTTGAGCCACGCGGCGGTCCGGCCACCCAGGTACCAGGACTTCGACCGGACGTTGCCGTCCACCATCTGGAAGATCGCGTCCCGCCGCCCGAGGCTGATGTGGTTGCCGTAGTACTTCAGCCCGGTGGTCGGGACCTCACTGCCCGTCAGGCGCGCGATGATCGCGGCGGTCGCCTGCATGCCGGTGTACCCGGCCGAGGCGCAGGACATCGGCAGCGGCCGGCCGTTCTCGCCGATCGCGTAGGCGCAGTCACCGACGGCGTAGACGTCCGGGTGCGAGACCGAGCGCATGCTGCGGTCGACGACGATCTGGCCGGTCTCGGCGACCTCCAGGCCGCTGGCGGCCGCGATGGGGTGCACGGCGAACCCGGCCGACCACACGGTCACGTCGGCCGGGATGGACGTACCGTCGGCGGCGATCGCCCGTGTCGGCTCGACGGCTTCGATGCCGGTGTGTTCGTGGACGGTGACGCCGAGCCGGTCGAAGACCTGGCGCAGGTGACGGCGTGCCCTCGGGGAGAGCCAGGCGCCCGGCTCACCCCGGGCGGCGAGCGCGACCGAGAGGTCGGGCCGGGACTCGGCGAACTCGGTGGCGGTCTCGATGCCCGTCAGCCCCTCACCGACGATCAGCACGGTGCCGCCCTCGCCCAGGCCGGCCAGGCGTTCGCGCAGACGCAGCGCCGAGGACCGGCCGGTCACGTCGAAGGCGTACTCGGCCACGCCGCGCTCACCGTGGTGGGCCACGGAGCTGCCGAGCGCGTACAGCAGCGTGTCGTACGCGAGTTCGCCGTCGCCGTCCTCGCCGGTGACGGCGACGGTCCTGCGCTCGGGATCGACGCCGGTGACGCGCGCCAGACACAGCCGCACCCCGGTGCCCGCGAAGACGTCGGCGAGCTTGCGGAACGCGAGATCCTGGCCGATCGCGAGCTGGTGGAGCCGCATCCGCTCGACGAAGTCGGGTACGGCGTTGACGACGGTGATCTCGGTGTCGGCCCGGGAGAGCCGGCGGGCCAGGCTGCCGGCGGCGAAGGCCCCGGCGTATCCGGCGCCGAGTACCACGATGCGGTGCGTCATGGCGTTGCTCCTGTCTCGTTCACGTGCCCCTTGAACGAGATGGCGCCGCGATTGCTGACAGGAACCAGGTGTGACCCGGGTCACTGAACCAGGACACGATTCCGCCGGGGACCGCTGCTCGGCGGCCGGCTCAGCGCCGGGACAGCCAGTCTCCGTCCTCGATCGGCTTGCCCTCGGTCCGCAGCCGGGCGGCGACACGCGGGGCGGCCAGATAGACCCAGGCCTCGGCGGCGGTGCCGTCGATGGTGCGCCGGACCTCGCGGGCGACGCGTTCGTAGAGGTTGCGCGGGCCGCCCGGCACGTACTCCTCCAGGCGGTCCAGGGCAGCGAGGAGTTCGGTGTACGACTCCGGCCGGGCGGTGACCAGTTCGCCCCGCACCTCGGCGCCCGGCCGCTCGACGGCGTAGGGGTGGCCGGGGCCGTCGTAGAGCGCCGCGCCGGGCAGCCGGGCCGGTTCCTCCGACGCGGTGCGGCCCCGCAGGAACAGCTCGTGGTTGGCCTGGCCGGGGCGGAGGGTGCCGTAGACGAAGAACGGCAGGGGGGTTCCGGACCGCTCGGGTTCCTCAGTGATCACGGAAACGATTCTGTACCCCCTTCGGCTCCTCACACATCTCCATGAAGGGGCTATGGACATGACATGTCAGCGGCCCTTAAATCTCTGTGGACATCAGCGCCACCCCCACGCCCCGATCGGCGCCTCCCCGAGGAGACAGATGAGCCGGATACGCCAGCACGTCCGAGGAACCCGTCGTCTCACCACCACCGCCGGCGTCGCCGTCACCACCGCGACCCTGCTGACCGTCGCCCTCTCCCCCGCCGCCCACGCCGACCCGAGACCGAGCCGGGCCACCGCGATCCAGAACGCGGCGTCGGCGCTCCTGGCCCACGCCACGAGCCTGGGCCTGACCTCCGCCGAGCACACCAGCGTCCGCGACGTGATCGTGGACAAGGACGGCACCCAGCACGTCCGCTACGACCGCACGTACCACGGACTGCCCGTACTGGGCGGCGACTTCGTGGTCCACCTGGCCCGGGACGGCGCCTACCGCAGCGCGAACCGTGCGACCCGCAGCCCGATATCCCTCCGCTCGATCCTGCCGGAGGTCTCCGCCCCCAAGGCCGCCGACCTCGCCGTGAACGCCCTGCGCGCCGCCCACCTCGGCAACGCGCTGAAGCAGGTGAAGGCCAAGCCCGAGCTGATCGTCGACGCCCTGCACGGCACCCCGAGACTCGCCTGGCGCACCAACGCGGCCGGCCTGGACTCGCTCGGCAACCCGGTCGCCCGGACCGTGCTGACCGACGCCCGCACCGGCGCCCAGATCGACGCCTGGGACAGCATCGAAACCGCCGCCGGCGACGGCAAGTCGCTCTACAGCGGGACGGTGCCGCTGGAGACGACCCAGTCGGGATCGTCGTACCAGCTCAAGGACCCGACCCGCGGCAACACCTTCACCGGTGACGCGGAGGGCAAGACCGACCTGTGCTTCTTCGGCATCTGCTTCAGCCGGGCGCCCGCGACGCTGTTCACGGACTCCGACAACCACTGGGGCAGCGGCACCACCTCCGACCGGGCCTCGGCCGCCGTCGACGCCCAGTACGGCACCAACGAGACCTGGGACTACTACAAGAACGTCCAGGGCCGCAACGGCATCGGCGGCGACGGCAAGGGCTCGTACAACCGCGTCCACTACGGCAGCAACTACAACAACGCCTTCTGGGACGACAGTTGCTTCTGCATGACGTACGGTGACGGTGACGGGACCACCTTCGGGCCGTTGGTGGCCCTCGACGTCGCCGGGCACGAGATGACCCACGGGGTCACCTCCAAATCCGCCGCGCTGACCTACTCGGGCGAGTCCGGCGGGCTCAACGAGGCCACCTCGGACATCCTCGGCACGATGGTCGAGTGGTACGCGAACAACCCCTCCGACGCCGGTGACTACCTCATCGGCGAGAAGATCGTGAAGCCCGGCTTCGGCCAGCCCGCCCTGCGCTTCATGGACAAGCCGTCCAAGGACGGCAACTCGGCGGACTACTGGAGTTCGTCGGTGGGGAACCTGGACGTCCACTACTCGTCGGGCGTCGCCAACCACTTCGCGTACCTCCTCGCGGAGGGCAGCGGGCCCAAGACGATCAACGGCGTCAGCTACAACTCGCCGACGTACAACGGCTCCACGGTCACCGGCATCGGCCGGGACAAGGTCGGCAAGATCTGGTACCGGGCGCTGACGGTCTACATGACCTCCTCCACGAACTACAAGGGGGCCCGTACGGCGACCCTGAACGCCGCCAAGGACCTGTACGGCGCGGGCAGCACGGAGTACAACGCAGTGGCGGCGGCCTGGAGTGCCGTCAACGTGAACTGAGCGCGTGGGATCCGCGTGAACCCCGAGAGGGCCGGTGCCTGGGCGGGCACCGGCCCTCTCGTCCATTCGTGTTCTCTTCGCACCGGCCTCTCGCGCCGGTCCGCGCAGCCCCTGTGACCTGCCCGGACTTCATGCGGGCTAGGCCGTGTGGGGGCCGGGGACGACACCCGTTCACCGCATTTCTGACGGGCCCTCAGGGAGCGGAACTCCGGGACTGCGACTTACCTCGGTAACGAACGGACCGAGACCCGAAGCCCCGGGGAGCACCATGCGCCGCACCGCCCGTCTGCTGACCGGTACCGCGCTCGTCGTGGCGGCCGCCGCACCCGCCCACGCCGCCGGCGCCGGCAGCCTGGACGTGTACCCCTCCACCGTGACTCCCGGCGGCCAGGTCACGGTGAACACCGCCGCGTGCGGGGACAAGGGCTCGGCGACCGGGGACGCGGGCGCGGTCGGAGCCGGGACCTTCACACTGGCGCCCAGCTCGCACGAGGGCGAGGCGATCGGCCAGTTCCAGGTGCCGCCGAGCGCGCAGCCGGGGACGTACGAGATCGTCGCCACCTGCGCGGAGGGCGGCCGGCAGGTGAGGGGCGATCTGGTGGTCGCGTTGAGCGCGGTGCACGAGCAGCTGCAGCCGCGGGGAAGCGTGAAGACGGGGGTCGGCGGCGCACTCGGCCCCGGCCCCGTGCAGACCACGGCGGGTGTGGCGGCACTGGCCGTCGCCGCCGCGGGCGGTACCTGGCTCCTGCATCGCCGGGCGAGAGGCGACGGGATCTGACGGACACCCTCCGCTGTCCGTCGGCCGGTACCGCATGTCCCGCCCCCTCCGGGTCCGATGCCCCTCGCGGCCCGGAGGGGAACGGGTCTCCGGGGTCCGCTCCGCGATTCAGGAGGTGCCCTCCGCAATTCAGGGGTCCCGTCCGGAGCTCGGGGGCCGCTCCGGAAGTCAGGGGTCCGCTCGGGGGCTCAGGGGTCCGCCCCCCCGGACTCAGGAGGCCGCCCCCGGACTCAGGGGTCCGCTCCGGAAATCAAGGGTCCGCCTCCCGGACTCAGGAGGCCGCCCCCGGATCAGGTGTCCGCTCCGGTATTCGGGGGTCCGCCCCGGGAGAGGGGTTCGTATGCGCAGGAGCGCCAGGCGCGGCCGGGTCGGTGACACCGCGATAGCCGCGCTCACCGTCGTGGCCCTCGGCTGCGGGGTGTGGCTGCTCGGCGGTGCCGGGACGGACACGCCACCGCAGCCGGCCGCCGCCGAGGGCCGCCCGGATCCCGGCGAGGAGCGCCTCACGGCCCCCGCGCTCGCGCCGTCCCCGCCCCTGCGCATCCGCATCCCCTCGATCCGGGTGAACGCCCCGCTGATGGGCCTGTCCCTCACCCCGTCCGGCAGCCTGGACGTGCCGCCCGCCAAGAACAAGAACCTGGCCGGCTGGTACGAGTCCGGCACCATGCCCGGTGAGACGGGCACCGCGATCGTCGCCGGGCACGTCGACAACACCGAGGGTCCCGCCGTCTTCTACGACCTGGGCGCGCTCAAGCGGGGCGCCCGCATCGAGGTGGACCGCCGGGACGGCACCGTGGCCGTGTTCAGCGTGGACGCGGTGGAGGTGTACGCGGCCCGCGACTTCCCCGACGACAAGGTGTACGGCGCGGCTCCCCGCCCCGAGCTCCGCGTCATCACCTGCGGCGGGGGCTATTCGAAGGCCACGGGCTATCAGGGCAACGTCGTGGTGTTCGCGCATCTGACGGGCAGCCGGTGACGGCTCAGTGCGGCGCCGGCTCCCCGCCCAGCACGTGCTCCGTCCCCCACGCCCCCAGCGGCCTCAGCGCCTCGTTCAGCAGGGTGCCCCGGTCGGTCAGCGTGTACAGGACGCGGGGCGGCACCTCGTCGTACTCCTCGCGGTGCACGACGCCGTCCGCCTCCAGCTCACGCAGCTGCGCGGCGAGCACCTTCTCCGTCACGCCGGGCAGCGCTCTGCGCAGCTCACCGAACCGGTGCGGGCGTTCGTTCAGCGCCCACAGGATCAGCACCTTCCACTTGCCGCCGATGACGTCCATCGCCGCGTCGATTCCGCAGACGTACGCCCCGGGCCTTCGTCCGACCGGCATGCCCTCCCCCTTCGCGGCCTGCGCCCTTTCCTCGGGGTAACCACCCACTCCGAAGTAGGTACTTACGCGGGGCGGCTCCCGCGAGCGAGCCTAGCCGCCATGACCGACATCTCACCCCTGACCCTGCTCGGCACCGGCGCGATGGGCACCGCCCTCGGACGGGCCTGGCTCGCCGCCGGGCACCCGCTGACCGTCTGGAACCGCACCCCCGAACGCACCGCCGCCCTCACCGCCGAGGGTGCGGTGGCCGCCGGGAGCGCGGCGGAGGCAGTGGCCGCGAACCGGCTCACCGTCGTCTGCCTGCTGGACGACGCCTCCGTGGGCAGCGCCCTGGCGGACACCGACCTGACCGGCCGGGACCTGGTGAACCTCACCACCGGCACCCCCGCCGACGCCCGGGCCCGGGCCGCCTGGGCCGAGGAGCGCGGGGCGCGTCTCCTGGACGGCGGGATCATGGCCGTACCCCCGATGATCGGCACGCCCGGCGCATACGTCTTCTACAGCGGCCACCGGGAGCTGTTCGAGGAGCACCGGGACACCCTCGCCGTGCCGGCCGGCACCCGGTACGTCGGCGCCGACCCCGGGCTCGCCGCGCTGCACGACGTGGCGCTGCTGAGCGCCATGTACGGCATGTTCGCGGGCATCACGCACGCCTTCGCGCTGGTGCGGGGCGAGGACGTGGCGCTCGGGGAGTTCGCCGAGGTGCTCGTGCCGTGGCTGGACGCGATGGCCGGCATGGCCCACCGGACGGCCGAACGGCTGGAGAGCGGCGACCGCACCGGCGGAGTCGTGTCCAGCCTGGCCATGCAGGTCGCGGGGGCCGGGACCCTGCTGCGCACGGCCGAGGAGCAGGGAGTGAGCGCCGAGCTGCTCACCCCGTTCCTGGACCTGATGGCCCGGCGCCTGGCGGACGGACACGGTGAGGAGGACACGGTGGGCCTGGTGGACCTGCTGCGCCGCCGAGTGCCCCGAAGGGACGCGAAGGAGCCGCGGGCCGCAGCCGAACGACGGACCGACCTCACACGCCCCCGCCACGGCAGCTGAGGGCAGCGTTCCTCACGGGAAACAGATGTGATGCGGCCGGGTAACGTCGGGACCGCACGCTCAAGGGCATGACCTCGAATACGCGTGTGGTGGTGATCGGCGCCGGCCTCGCGGGCGTGCGGCTCGCCCGGCGGCTCGGTGAGCTGGGCACGCCCGCGCTGCTCGTCGGCGAGGAGGAGCACCCTCCGTACAACCGGGTGCTGCTCGCGGAGGTGCTGGCCGGCCGCTACGCCCCGGAGGTGATCGGCCTGCCGGTGCCGGCGGGGCTGCTGCGGGCCCGGGTCACCGGTATCGACCGGGGCGCCCGGACCGTCGAGTGCGCCGACGGCTCCTCGATCGCATACGACACGCTGGTCCTCGCCACCGGCTCCAACCCCGTACTTCCGCCCCTGCGCGGTCTGTTCACGCCCGGCCACCAGCTCCCCGAGGGCGTCCACGCGTTCCGCACGCTGGACGACTGCCTGGGGCTGGCCAAGGCGGTCCGGCCGGGCGTGCGCGCGGTCGTCATCGGCGGCGGGCTGCTCGGCGTCTCCGCCGCCCGCGCGCTCGCCGTGCGCGGCGCACAGGTGGTCCTCGCCCAGCAGGCCGAGCGGCTCATGGAACGCCAGCTGGACCCGGACGCCTCGCGGCTGGTGCTGCGGCACCTCACGGACCTGGGCGTCGAGGTGCACACCGAGTGCCGGGTGCGGGACGTGCGCTGCGTCGGCGGTGCGGTCCGCTCCGTGGAGATGGCCGACGGGTACGCGCTCGACGCCGACCTCGTGGTCCTCGCCTGCGGGGTACGGCCGCGCACCGGACTCGCCGAGCAGGCGGGTCTCGCCGTCCACAAGGGCATCCTCGTCGACGACGCGCTGCGCACCTCCGACCCGCACATCCACGCCGTCGGCGACTGCGTCCAGCACGACGGCACGGTCTACGGCCTGGCCGTCCCGGCCCTGGAACAGGCCGACGCGCTCGCCGAACTGCTCGCCGGGGACGCGAACGCGCGCTACCGCGGCACCCGTTCCCTGACCCGGCTGACCCTCACCGGCCCGGGCTCCCCCTTCGACCTGGCCGCGTTCGGCGAGACCGAGGCGCGCCCCGGCGACGACGTCATACGGCTCGCCGACGCCACCCGCGGCACCTACCGCAAGGTCGTCGTCCGCGACGACCGCCTGGTCGGCGGGGTCCTCGTCGGCGAACTCGGCACCGTCGGCGCGCTCGCCCGCGCCTGGGAGGGAGCAGAGCCGCTCCCCGACGACGGCCCCCTGCTCCACCTGCTCACCAACGACGGAGGCTCCTGATGTCCACGGACACCCGCACGGACACCCCCACGATCGTGCTCGTCGGCCATGGCATGGTCGGCCAGCGCTTCCTCGAAGCGCTCGCCGAGCGCGGCCTGACCGCCACGCACCGCGTGGTCGTGCTGTGCGAGGAGCCGCGTCCGGCGTACGACCGTGTCGCCCTCACCTCGTACTTCTCGGGCAGGACACCCGAGGACCTCTCCATGACCGACATGGAGTTCATCCACACGCACGGCATCGAGCTGTACGTCGGCGACCCGGCGGAGACCGTCGACCGCGAGGCGAGGACGGTCACGGCCAGGTCCGGCCGGGTCTTCGCGTACGACACCCTGGTCCTGGCCACCGGCTCGTACCCGTTCGTACCGCCGGTCCCGAACAAGGACGCCGAGGGCTGTTTCGTCTACCGCACGATCGAGGACCTGCTCGCCATCGAGGAGTACGCGAAGACGCGGGCGACGACCGGCGCCGTGGTCGGCGGCGGCCTGCTCGGCCTGGAGGCCGCCGGTGCCCTGAAGGGGCTCGGACTGACCGCGCACATCGTGGAGTTCGCGCCGCGCCTGATGCCGGTGCAGGTCGACGAGGGCGGTGGCGCGGCGCTGCTGCGGACGATCGAGGGCATGGGCCTGAGCGTGCACACGGGCGTGGGCACGCAGGAGATCGTCACGGACGCTTCCGGCGCGGTCACCGGCATGAAGCTGTCCGACGGCTCCGAACTGGCCACCGACATGGTGGTGTTCAGCGCCGGTGTACGGCCCCGCGACCAGCTCGCCCGGGACTGCGGCCTCGCCGTCGGCGAGCGCGGCGGCATCACCGTGGACGAGCAGTGCCGTACGGTCACCGACCCGCACGTGTTCGCGATCGGCGAGTGCGCGCTGGCGGCGGACGGCCGGGTGTACGGCCTGGTGGCGCCCGGGTACGAGCAGGCGGAGACGGCCGCGGCGACGATCGCCTCCGACGAGGCCGCTTTCACCGGCGCCGACCTGTCCACCAAGCTGAAGCTGCTCGGCGTGGACGTGGCGTCCTTCGGTGACGCGCACGGCACCACCGAGGACTGCCTGGACGTCGTCTACTCCGACTCCCGCGCCGGGCTGTACAAGAAGCTGGTCATCGGCGCGGACGGCACGCTGCTCGGCGGCATCCTGGTCGGTGACGCCGACGCGTACGGGACCCTGCGCGCGCTGACCGGCTCGGTGCCCCCGATCTCCCCCGAGTCGCTCGTCCTGCCCGCCGGAGCCGACTCGGGGGCCCAGCTCGGCCCGTCCGCCCTCCCGGACGAGGCGATCATCTGTTCCTGCCACAACGTCAGCAAGGGCACCATCCGCGGGGCGGTGACGGAGCACAAGTGCACCACCGTGCCCGAGGTGAAGAAGTGCACCAAGGCCGGTACCGGCTGCGGCTCCTGTGTGAAGGTGCTGGGCCAGCTGGTCGACGCCGAGCTGGAGGCGTCCGGCATCGAGGTGGACAAGGGCCTGTGCGGCTGCTTCGCCCAGACCCGCGAGGAGCTGTACGAGATCGTCCTCGCCCTGCGCATCACGTCGTACCGGGAGCTGCTGGACCGCCACGGCCGTGAGGGTGCCCGGGGCGGCGACGGCTGCGAGATCTGCAAGCCGGCCGTCGGCTCGATCATCGCCTCCCTCGCCCCGGCGATCGGCGCGAGCGGCTACGTCCTCGACGGCGAGCAGGCCGCCCTGCAGGACACCAACGACCACTTCCTGGCCAACCTGCAGAAGAACGGCTCGTACTCGGTCGTGCCGCGCATCCCCGGCGGTGAGATCGCGCCCGAGAAGCTGATCGTGATCGGCGAGATCGCCCGGGACTTCGGCCTCTACACGAAGATCACCGGCGGCCAGCGGATCGACATGTTCGGCGCGCGGGTCGAGCAACTGCCGCTGATCTGGGCGCGGCTGGTGGACGCCGGCTTCGAGTCGGGGCACGCCTACGGCAAGGCGCTGCGCACGGTGAAGTCCTGTGTGGGCTCCACCTGGTGCCGCTACGGCGTCCAGGACTCCGTCAGGATGGCGATCGACCTGGAGCTGCGCTACCGGGGCCTGAGGTCGCCGCACAAGCTCAAGTCCGCCGTCTCCGGATGCGCCCGCGAGTGCGCCGAGGCCCAGTCGAAGGACTTCGGGGTCATCGCCACCTCCAACGGCTGGAACCTGTACGTCGGCGGCAACGGCGGCGCCACCCCGCGCCACGCGGACCTGCTCGCGCAGGACCTGTCCGACGCCGAACTCGTCCGCCTCATCGACCGGTTCCTGATGTTCTACATCCGCACCGCCGACCGGCTGGAGCGCACGAGCACCTGGCTGGAGCGGATCCCCGGCGGCCTGGACCACGTACGGGACGTGGTGGTGCACGACTCGCTCGGCATCTGCGACGAGCTGGAGCAGCTGATGCGGGCGCACGTCGCCCACTACCGCGACGAGTGGGCGGAGACCATCAACGACCCCGAGAAGCTCGCCCGGTTCGTGTCCTTCGTGAACGCCCCGGACACCCCGGACCCGGTCGTCGCCTTCGTCCCCGAGCGCGACCAGATCAAGCCCGACCTGCCGCTGCTGTCCATCGGCCTGCGGCCCGCCGACGACGTCCTGGAAGGAAGCGCCCAGCGATGACCCTGGCTCTTGAGACCACCGACCTGAAGGTCCAGCTCCGGCTTGCCGACGGCTGGTTCACGGCCTGCGACCTGAGCGCGCTCAGCCCCGGCCGCGGGGTGGCCGCGCTGCTGCCGGACGGCCGCCAGGTGGCCCTCTTCCGCGACCGCACCGACCGGCTGTACGCCGTCGACAACCGCGACCCCTTCACCGGTGCGGCCGTCCTCTCCCGCGGCCTGACCGGCACCCACTCCGGCCGCCCGTTCGTGGCCTCGCCCCTGCTGAAGCAGCGCTTCGACCTGATCAGCGGGCAGTGCCTGGACGACGAGGCCGTGCAGGTGGCGGCCTACGAGGTACGGGCGCTGTAGCCGCGGCAGCTCGGCCTCCTGCCCGGACGGCCCGACGGTCCGGGGGCGTGGCGGAGTCGCCCGGAGGACGCCGGTCACCCTGGCCTGCCTGCTGGTGACCGGCGCCGAGACGACGCTCTCTGCCGCGCCTGCCCCGACGCCGAGGGGGGCGAGCCGACGACGAGAACGCCGTCGGCCGGCAGGCTTCGTACCGCTCGCGGTGCTGCGCACCCCGCAGTTCCGGACGGCCGCCCGGATGCGCGCCGAGGTGCCGCTCGGCCGGGTCTCCACCGTCGAGGAGGTCGCCGCCGCCGTGCTCTGTCTGGCCTCTGACGACGCGGCTTCGGTCGTCGGCACCGACCTGGTGGTGGACTGCGGCTCGACGGCCTGACCCGGTTCAGTCGATCCCCGACCGCTCCACCCCCGCCACGATCCACCGCTGGAAGCACAGGAACACCAGCAGCAGCGGCAGGATCGACACGACGGCCGCGACGAACAGCTCGTGCAGCCGGATCACCTGGGACGTCGTGAACGACGACAATGCCACCTGGACCGTCCAGGCGTTCCGGTCCTGCCCGATCACCAGCGGCCACAGGAAGGAGTTCCACGCGCCGAGGAAGACGATCGTGCCCACCGCCGCGAACACCGGCCGCGCGTTCGGCACGACCACCAGCCAGTACG
The DNA here is from genome assembly GCF_044546895.1 of Streptomyces sp. NPDC053069. Taxonomy (NCBI): domain Bacteria; kingdom Bacillati; phylum Actinomycetota; class Actinomycetes; order Kitasatosporales; family Streptomycetaceae; genus Streptomyces; species Streptomyces sp. NPDC053069. The sequence goes on from NZ_JBITZN010000011.1 coordinate 177,076, forward strand.
TGCGCCAGTACCCGAGCCCGTCGACCTGCGCCGCGTCCTCCAGCTCCCGTGGGAAACCGAGGAAGTACTGCCGGAAGACGAAGCAGGCGAACGCCGGGAACAGCGTCGGGATGATCAGTCCGCGCAGGGTGGAGATCCAGCCCAGCGACGACACCAGCACAAAGCTCGGTACGAAGGTGACGGCGGCCGGGACCAGCAGGGTGCCGAGGATGCCGTAGAAGACCTTGTTCGCGTGCCGGTAGGGGATGCGGGCGAGGCCGTAGCCCGCGAGGGACGCGAGGAACAGGGTGCCCAGCGTCGTCGCGACGGCGATCAGCGCGGAGTTGAGCAGGGAGCGGGCGAAGGGGACGGACGGGTCGGCGAACAGCTCCCGGACGTTCCCCCACCTCAACTCGGCCGGGACGAAGGTCCATTCGGGCGAGGTGATGTCCTGCTCGCTCGACAGGCCGTTGCGCAGCAGCAGATAGAACGGGATCAGAAAGACGAGCGCGAGCGCGACGAGCAGCACCAGCCTGAGCGCCCGCCCGGCCCGCACCAGGGCGTCATCCATCGGCGTCCGTCCTTCCCAGTTTCAGCCACCGCGTCTGCCCCACCGTGACGACGGCGACGACCAGCGCGAGGATCACCGCGCCCGCGCTGCCGAGCCCGAGGTTCTGCCCCTGTCCGAGGGCGGTGTAGTAGAGGTAGACGAGCGGCGGCCGGGCGTACGGCGGATACCCCCTCGCATCGGACAGCAGGTTGTAGAACTCGTCGAAGGCCTGGAAGGCGTTGATGACGAGCAGCAGCACCACCGCGACCGAAGTGGCCCGCAGCTGGGGCAGGGTGATGTGCCGCAGCACGGTCCACCCCGGCCGGGCCCCGTCCACGGCGGCCGCTTCGTACAGAACCGGATCGATCCGCTGCAGCCCGGCCAGGAAGAGAATCATGTAGAACCCGGCCTGCAGCCACAGCCGTACGGACACGACGACCAGCCAGTACCAGGGCGGATCGGTGGTCGACAGCCAGGCGACGGGATCACCGCCGAACCATCCCAGCACGGTGTTGGCCAGCCCGAACCGCACCCCGTTGAAGATCGACATCTTCCACACCAGCGCGGCGACGACGTAACTGCACGCGGCCGGAAGGAAGAACACCGACCGGAAGAACGCACGAGCGCGCTTCAGCCGGTTCACCATCAGGGCGAGGGAGAGCGCGCACACGTAGGTGACCGGCACGATGAAGGCGGTGAAGACCAGGAAGGTCTTCAGACTGCCGACGAACGCGTCGTCGCGCAGCATCGCCGTGTAGTTGTCCAGCCCGGTGAAGTGCGTCGGCGTGACCGTGTTGTGGGCATCGAAGAAGCTCAGGCCCACGCTCCACAGCAGTGGCACGTACGTGAACAGCGCGAGCCCGAGCGCGAACGGCCCCACGAACACCCAGAACCAGAGTGCTCTGCGGCGCCTCACGACGTCTGCTTCGCCTTCTTCCCGTTCTTCACACGGGCGAGTTCGCCGGTCACCTTCCGTACGACCGCCCGCAGTTCACTCGCCGGATCGGCCCCGCTCGTGATGATCCGGCTGAGCGCGTCCTGGTAGGCGGTCTGCGAAGCGGGCGTCCACAGCAGGGGCTGGGCGTAGCCGTGGTCGGTGGTGAAGCGGACGGCGTCGGCGGCGGCGCCCGACCGCAGCTTGGCCGCCTTCCTGGCGAGGGAGATCCGTGCCGGGATGTGAAAGCCGTAGGACAGCGCGAAGTCCTCCTGCAGGTCGGTCCGTTCGACCCACAGCCACTTCACGAACTCCTTGGCGGCCTCCGGGTGCCTGCCGCGCGCACTGACGGCGGCGCCGTAGGCTCCGACGGGTACGGCGGGCTTCCCGTGGCTGCCGTCCGCGGGGAACGGCAGGATGCCGAAGTCGTCCCCCAGCTCCTTCTGCACCTGCGGCAGCGCCCACAGCCCGGACCACTGCATCGCGGTCAGCCCCTGGATGAAGGCGGAGGGGTCGGACCAGTCGGCGGGCGCGCCGAGGAGGAGGGACTTGTCGGCGTACAGCCGGTGCAGCTTGCCGAGGGTGCGGGCGGCGGCGGGGTCGTCGAAGCCGGGCCTGCCGTCCTCGGTGACGAGCTGGAGCCCGGCGGCGTACAGGGGTGTGCCACCGAGCACACCGGCTCCCCCGTCGTTGCCCAGGAACAGCCCCTTGACCTTGCTGCCGGTGAGTCTGCGGGCGGCGTCCACGAGGGCGTCGAGCGTGGCGGGCGGCTCGACCCCGGCGTCCTTCAGCAGGCTCTTGCGGTAATAGAGCATCTGCATGTCGATGACCTGCGGAATGCCCCAGACCCTCCCCTCGTGGGTCTTCGGTGTGAGCACGGCCGGATTGAAGTCGCCCTTCACGCCCTCGATCAGATCGGTGAGGTCGACGACCTGGCCGCCCTGGATCTGGTCGAGCGTGGGTCCGTTCACCTCGAAGACGTCCGGTCCGGAGTCGGTGAGCAGGGCGGCGGCGGTCTGCTGGTCGTAGTTCCCGGGCCGCCACTGCACCTTGATCCGTGCCTTCTTGTAGGCGGCGGCGTACCGCTCGACGGCCTGCTCGGTGCCGGCCTCGCCGTACTGGTGGTACCACTGCGACAGCTCCGTCCCGTCGGCGCCTTTGCCCTCACGCCCGGTGTGGGAGCCGCAGCCGGCGAGTAATCCGGCGCCTGCCGCCCCGGCTCCCGCGGCCAGCAGTGCTCTGCGGCTGATCGTCATCGTCGGTGCCCCCTGACGTCGGTCGTCCTCGCCATCGATGCACGGCCCAACGATCAACCATGCGCGCCGATTACGAAAGAGGGGTTGCGGCCGTGTGTCAGGGAACGCGGGGATGGGATACCCGGCCGGGAGCGGAACGGAACACCCGGGCGGCGATGCACAACTTTTCCGAGCCGGAGTGCATCCAACACAGTGAGCTTCATCCACCCGATTCGCCCGATGGAGGCGGACACGACATGTTTGCATCTGCGCGAGGCACGGCCGGCGCGCTGGCCGCTGCCGTCCTGGGACTGACGGCCGCGGGAGCCGCGTGGAGCGCGACCCCGCCGGCGCACGCGGCGGCGCCCCGGGCCTCCACCGCCGTCCGGACCTGCACCACGAGCGATCTCTACCTCTCCATGGGCCACAAGGAGGGCGCGGCGGGGTCTCTGTACTGGTCGATCCGGTTCACCAACACCAGTACGACCGGCTGCTCCCTGCGCGGCTATCCGGGCGTCAGCGTCCTGGACACCGCGCATCACCAGATCGGCCCGGCCGCCACCCACAGCGGCAGCCCCTACGGCACCGTCACGCTGGCCCCCGCCCAGTCCGCCGCGGCGATCGCGCGCACCACCAACGGCCCGGTGGGCGGACCCTGCCTGCGCACCGGCACCTACCTGCGGATCTACCCGCCGGCCTCGCACACGGCGGTCCTGGTCCCGGCCCCCTGGAAGACCTGCTCCGGCGTCTTCCAGGTCGGCCCGGTGAACACGCAGGGCAACTTCTGAGCGAGGAGGTTCAGCAGCCCAAGGGGCGGCCGACCGGGACCGGGGGCCGCCCCTCGCGCTTCCCGGCGGTGCGGATCAGTTGCCCGGACCGGTGCGGTTCTCCAGACGTGAGCCACGCCGACGGGTGATCGACATCAGATCGCTCGGGGCATCCAGTTCGAGGCGGTGCCAGCGGCCACGGGGCACGATCACGGCCGTACCCGACCCCAGCCGCACCATCTCCTCGGCGCCGCCCTCCACGGCGGGACGGAGATACAGGCGCACGCCGCCGGACAGGCAGCACACGGCTTCCTCCGCGTCGGGATGCACCTCCCAGTGATCGGCGTGCACATCGGCGTCGGTCTCCACATGGAAGGCCGCGACCTGCCAGTCACCGGGGCCGCCGTCCGTCATCCGCCGGGCGCCGGAACGGACCTCGCCGTCGGGCCGGAAGTCCAGCATCGAGGAGAAGAGGTCGACGGGGGAGATCGTCATGAGGGTGTTCCTTCCATGTGTGTACGCGGACTGGGACCGGCACTCGGCGTCGTACCGGTGCCCCTGCCGGTGCTCGCACTCGTGCCGGGACTCCGGCTCGGGCGGCGGGGCAGCACGCAGATCGCCACGGCCGCCGCGAGCAGGAAGAGGACGGCGGTGACGGCCAGGCCGAAGGCGTAGCCGTCGTTGAGCGCGCCGGGACCGGTGGCCGTGCCCGTGCGGTGTGCGGCGACCGTGGCCAGGACGGCCAGGCCGATGCAACCACCGAGCTGGCGTGCGCTGTTGAACAGTCCGGAGGCCATTCCGGCCTCGCCGGACCGGACGCCGGTCGTCGCCGCGGCGGCCGCCGGCGCGAACAGCAGGCCGATGCCGACGCTGGTGAGCAGGGACGGCCCGAGCACGTCGGTGAGAAAGCCGCCGTGCGGGCTGATCAAGGAGTACCAGGCCATGCCTGCTGCGGCGAGCAGCGCGCCCGGCACCAGCGCGGTACGGGGCGAGCGGGCCGCGGCGATGCGGGTCGCGGCGACGGTGGCCGCCACCGAGCCCGCGCAGAACGGCAGGAACGCGGCACCGGTCGCGGCCGCGCCGAGGCCCAGGACCTGCTGGAGGTACAGGGAGACGAAATAGAAGGCGGTGAACTGCCCGGCCGCGGCGAGGAACACCAGCAGATTGGCACCGACGACCCAGCGGCTGCGCAGCAGCCCGAGCCGCAACAGCGGGGCCGCCGCCCGGGATTCGACGAAGACGAACGCGGCCAGCAGGACGGCGGCGGCGCCGAGAGTCGCCGACGTCCGGGCCGACGACCACCCTTGGACATCGGTCCGTACGACACCGAACACCAGCAGCCCGATACCGCCGGTCGCGAGCAGCGCACCCAGCAGATCCGGCCGCTCGTGCCGCACCGGCCCCGGCTCGGTCTGTACGGCCACGTGGACCAGCGCGAGCGCCGTCGCCACGATGGGCAGATTGATCAGCATCACCCAGCGCCAGCCCGCGTACTCGGTGAGCACCCCGCCCGCGAGCACACCGAGCGCGCCGCCCACGGCGTTCATCCCGCTCCACACACCGAGGGCGCGGACGCGTCGGGGGCCGTCCGTGAAGGTGGTGGTCAGCAGGGCCAGCGCGGCGGGCGCGGTGGCGGCGGCCCCCACGCCCTGCCCCGCGCGGGCGGCGACCAACTGCCAGGGCTCCTGGGCGAGTCCGCCGGCGAGCGAGCAGACACCGAAGCCGACCAGCCCCGCCACGAACAGCCGGCGCGGGCCGTACAGATCACAGGCCCGGCCGCCGAGCAGCAGAAACCCACCGAAGGTGAGCGCGTACACATGCACGACCCAGGACAGATCGAGCGGGGCGAAGCCGAGGGAGGACCGGATGGCGGGGAGCGCGACATTGACCACGGCCATGTCGAGAGCGACGACGAACTGGGCCACGGCGGCGGCGGCGAGTACGGCCGCAGGACTGCCTCGTAAGTTTCTATACATGTAAGAAAACTAGCGCGGTCAGGTCCTCGTTGTCGATCCCGCGGGGATGACGAGGGCATGATGGGGGCCATGCCGCAATCGCCTGCACCCCGCAAGACCACCGGCCGACCTGCCCGTATCTCCCGTGCGGAGATCATCCGGACGGCGCTCCGCATCGTGACGGAGGACGGTGTGGACCGGCTGACCATGCGCAGGCTCGCCTCCGAGATCGGCAGCACGCCCATGGCGCTCTACCACCACGTCCGCGACAAGGAGGAGCTGCTCCTCCTGCTCCTGGACGACTACGCCGCGCAGCACCTGCGCCGACCGCCCGCTCCCCCCACCGACCCGCGCGAACGCGTCATCGCCGCCGCGACCGCGATCCACGAGGTGCTGGCCGCCTGCCCCTGGGTCGTGGAGGTGCTGACGGCGGACGACCTGATGTCGACGTCCGCGCTGTGGTTCGTGGAGCAGATCGTGGACGGCCTGACGGACTGCGGACTCCCCCTGGAGCAGGCCGTGCACGGCTACCGGACGATCTGGTACTACACCGCCGGGGAGATCGTGGTCCGCGCGGCGGCGGCCCGCCGGCGCGCGACCGACGACCGCCCCACCTACCGCGAGCGCGTCTTCGCCGGCCTCGACCCGGCCGAACTCCCCCGCCTCGCCGAGGTCGCCGGCCGCTGGGCCCCGCTCACCGCCGAGGACACGTACGCCCCCGGCCTCCGCGCCCTGCTGAACGGCCTCCTGTCGGAAAGGGGGTAGGGCGGCGGCCTGCACAAGCGGAAGGACTCGTCCGGGTAGTGCGGATGATCTTTCACTGAGTACTGTGAACCACCGGACGGCGGGCAGCTGTCCGGACGCCGCCCTCATGACTCCGCGCGTGACCGCCGGCGCTCGCCCTGCAAAAGAGGCCTCCGCGGCGGGGACGGTGCGCCGCGCGACGACGACTCGTTCCCCGACGAAGTGAGCAGACAGATGCAACCGACGTTCGTACTGGTCCACGGAGCATTCGCGAACTCCTTCTCGTTCGCGCCGCTCCAAGCCGAACTCGGCCTCCTCGGACACCGCTCCGTCGCCGTCGACCTGCCAGGGCACGGATTCGCCGCGACGTACCCGCGCGCCTATCAGGCGCCGCAGGACCTTGGGGGGCTGGCCACCGCGCCCGGGGCCATCAAGGGCGTCACACTCGCCGACAACGCCGCGCACCTCATCGGAATACTGGAGCGGGCCAAGCGGAACGGGCCCGTCGTCCTCGTCTCCCACAGCCGCGGCGGCATGACGGCCACCGTCGCGGCCAACCAGCGGCCCGACCTGATCGACCGCATCGTCTATGTCTCCGCCTGGTGCCCCGTCGACCTCGACGTCAGCGCCTACTACGCCGAGCCCGAGATGGCCACGGTCGACGCCACGGGGCTGGCCTCGGCGATGGTCGGGAACCCGGCCGAACTCGGGCTGCTGCGCGCCAACTTCCGCACCGCCGACCCCGGCGTCCTCGCGGCCTTCAAGGCGGCCTTCCTCGCCGACGGCACGGACGACGAGTTCATGGTTGTCCTCAACACCTTCCAGCCCGACGAGAACCTCGACGTCGGCACACCCGACGACCGGGCACAGGCCGACACCTGGGGGCGGATCCCCAAGTCGTACATCCGGCTGACCGAGGACACCAGCCTGCCGCTTCCCATGCAGGACCGGATGATCCGCGAGGGCGACGCCCTGACGCCGGACAACCCCTACGACGTACACACACTCACCAGCAGCCACCTCAAGTGGCTGGTCGACCCGGCACCGGCGGCCCGAGTCCTGGCCGAACTCGCCACGCCCTCGCGGTGAGGGCACCGAGGCCATGAACACCGGAGAGGCGGCACCCCCCGCACAGGGTGCCGCCTCTCCTCTTTCGTGCGCCGGAGCCGCCGCCGATCGGTGAGGGTCGGGGACCAGCGGCGGCTCCGGGGTCACATGGCCCGGAGGGCCTAGCGGTGGTCGCTGCCCGCCGACTGCGTGGCGGCGCGCCCCGCTTCCAGGCGGGCGACCGGGATACGGAACGGGGAGCAGGAGACGTAGTCCAGGCCCACCTCGTGGAAGAAGTGGACGGACTCGGGGTCACCGCCGTGCTCGCCGCAGACACCGAGCTTCAGGTCGGGACGGGTACGCCGGCCCGCCTCCGCCGCCGCCTTCACCAGGGAGCCGACGCCGTCCTTGTCGATCGTCTCGAAGGGGGAGACGCCGAAGATGCCCTTCTCCAGGTACGCCGTGAAGAACGAGGCCTCGACGTCGTCGCGGGAGAAGCCCCACACCGTCTGGGTCAGGTCGTTCGTGCCGAAGGAGAAGAACTCCGCCGCCTCGGCGATCTGGCCGGCCGTCAGGGCCGCCCGCGGGAGTTCGATCATCGTGCCGATGGCGAGCTTGAGCTGCGTGCCCGTCGCGGCCTCGACCTCCGCGATGACCTTGTCGGCCTCCTCGCGGACGATCTCCAGCTCCTGGACCGTGCCGACGAGCGGAATCATGATCTCCGCGCGCGGGTCGCCCTTCGCCGCCTTGCGTTCCGCCGCCGCCTCCGCGATCGCCCGGACCTGCATCGTGAACAGGCCGGGGATGACCAGACCGAGACGTACACCGCGCAGACCCAGCATCGGGTTCTGCTCGTGCAGGCGGTGCACCGCCTGGAGCAGGCGCAGGTCGTTCTCGTGCGGCTCCTGGCGGGACTCGGCCAGGGCCACACGGACCGAGAGCTCCGTGATGTCGGGGAGGAACTCGTGCAGCGGGGGGTCCAGCAGACGGATGGTGACCGGCAGGCCGTCCATCGCCTCGAAGAGCTCCACGAAGTCGGTCTTCTGCAGGGGCAGAAGGGCCTTCAGGGACTCCTCGCGCTCCCCTTCCGTGTCCGCCAGGATCAGGCGCTCGACCAGCTCGCGGCGGTCGCCGAGGAACATGTGCTCCGTGCGGCACAGGCCGATGCCCTGGGCGCCGAAGCGGCGGGCGCGCAGGGCGTCCTCCGCGTTGTCGGCGTTGGCACGGACCCGCAGGCGGCGCTTGCGGTCGGCGAAGGCCATCATGCGGTGGACCGCCTCGACCAGCTCGTCCGCGTCGTCCGCGCCCGGGTGCATCCGGCCCTCGAAGTACTCCACCACCGGGGACGGCACCACCGGGACCTCGCCCAGGTAGACCTTGCCCGAAGAGCCGTCGATCGAGATCACGTCGCCCTCCTCGACGACGTGACCACCCGGCACCGTCATCCGGCGGCGCTTGGTGTCGACCTCCAGCTCCTCCGCGCCGCAGACGCAGGTCTTGCCCATGCCTCGGGCCACGACGGCCGCGTGGGACGTCTTGCCGCCGCGGCTCGTCAGAATGCCTTCCGCCGCGATCATGCCGTCGAGGTCGTCCGGGTTCGTCTCGCGGCGGACCAGGATGACCTTCTCGCCCGAGCGGGACCACTTCACGGCCGTGTAGGAGTCGAAGACGGCCCTGCCCACCGCGGCGCCGGGCGATGCGGCGATGCCGCGCGCGACCTTGTCGACCTTCGCCTGCTCGTCGAAGCGCGGGAACATCAGCTGCGCCAGCTGGGCGCCGGTGACGCGCTGGAGGGCTTCCGTCTCGTCGATGAGACCCTGGTCGACCAGCTGGGTCGCGATGCGGAAGGCCGCGCCCGCGGTGCGCTTGCCCACACGGGTCTGGAGCATCCACAGCTGTCCGCGCTCGATGGTGAACTCGATGTCGCAGAGATCCTTGTAGTGGTTCTCCAGGGTCTCCATGATCTGCATGAGCTGGTCGTACGACTTCTTGTCGATCGACTCCAGCTCCGCGAGCGGGACGGTGTTGCGGATGCCCGCGACCACGTCCTCGCCCTGGGCGTTCTGCAGGTAGTCGCCGTAGACGCCCTGGTGGCCGGAGGCGGGGTCACGGGTGAAGGCGACGCCCGTGCCGGAGTCGGGACCCAGGTTGCCGAAGACCATCGAGCAGACGTTGACGGCCGTACCGAGGTCGTGCGGGATGCGCTCCTGGCGACGGTAGAGCTTGGCCCGGTCGCCGTTCCACGAGTCGAACACCGCCTTGATGGCGAGGTCCATCTGCTCGCGCGGGTCCTGCGGGAAGTCCCGGCCGGCCTCCTTCTTGACGATCTTCTTGAAGGTGGTGACCAGCTTCTTGAGGTCGGCCGCCTCCAGATCGGTGTCGACCGTGACCTTCTTGGCCTCCTTCGCCTTGTCGAGGGCTTCCTCGAAGAGGTCGCCGTCGACGCCGAGGACGGTCTTGCCGAACATCTGGATCAGGCGGCGGTAGGAGTCCCAGGCGAAGCGGTCGTCGCCGGCCTGCTTGGCCAGGCCCTGCACCGACTTGTCGGAGAGGCCGATGTTCAGGACCGTGTCCATCATGCCGGGCATGGAGAACTTGGCGCCCGAGCGGACCGAGACCAGCAGGGGGTTGTCGGGCTGGCCGAGCTTCTTGCCCATGCGGGACTCGAGGGCGTCGAGGTGCGCACTCACCTCGTCACGCAGTGCCGCGGGCTCCGCACCGCTCTCCAGGTAGACCTTGCAGGCCTCGGTGGTGATGGTGAAGCCGGGAGGGACCGGCAGACCGAGGTTGGTCATCTCGGCGAGGTTGGCACCCTTGCCGCCGAGGAGGTCCTTGAGGTCCTTGTTGCCCTCGGTGAAGTCGTAAACGAACTTCACTACGTGGGGTTCTTTGTTTTCCGACACGGGTCTCGACTCCTTGAGGCCGCGGTGGCTGCCCTGACGGCCAGGAACATACCCAGATCGAAGGCGCATGGGTACGTCCACTTGCGCGTCATACGCCTGTAACCACTCGTCCGCCAGCGGATCGAAAGTCAAAGCTTGGCAAGCCGAGAGAGGCGCATGTTTTCACTTGTTGAACGCATTCACCTTCAAAGCGCGAGATTTCCGCTCAGATGAGCGGGCCTGGCCACGTCTGATTTCGATCGATGAACGATCAAGGGGTGGCACCCAGTGCCACCCCTTGGAGAAGTGCAGTCGCTCAAGATCCGCTCATCTGAGCGCAACCCTTATCAAGGGTGGCGAGAATCACGCTGCCACAGCACGCCGGATTTCACCATGCGGACGCCGGAACGGGACGAAAACACCGACGTCACACGCCCAGCGCCAGCAGCCGCTCCTCGGCCCGATCCGGCGCGTAGAGGTGTTCCACGACCAGCGCCCCCGCTCCGATGAGCGCGGCCCGCTCCCCCAGCCGGGAGGTGACGACGTGCAGGTGGGCCGTGGAGCGCGGCAGCGCCCGCTGGTACAGCAGCTCCCGCACACCGGTGAGGAAGGGGGTTCCGGCCAGATCGCCCGCGATCATCAGCACGCCCGGGTTCAGCAGGGTGACGACGGTGGCCAGGACGTCCCCCACCTGCCGGCCCGCCTCCCGGGCCAGCGCCGCCGCCCCCGGATGGCCGGCGGCCAGCAGGTCCCGCACGTCCGCGCCGGAAGCGGCCGGCACCCCGCTCTCCGCCAGCCGCCGGGCGACGGCGCCCCCGCTCGCGACGGCGGCGAGACAGCCGTACGAACCGCAGCGGCACAGCGCGTCCGTGCCGACCCGGATGTGCCCGATGTCGCCCGCGCCGCCGTCGACCCCCCGGTAGATCGCGCCGTCCACGACCACCCCGGCGCCGATGCCCGTGGACACCTTGACCAGGACGAAGGCCGCGCAGTCGGGGTGACCGGCGCGCTGTTCGCCGTAGGCCATCAGATTGGCGTCGTTGTCCACGAGGACCGGGACCGGGCCGGCGCCGGTGTGCTCGGTGAAGGCGCGGGAGAGGCGGCCCCGTATGTCGTAGCCGTCCCAGCCCGGCATCATCGGCGGCTGCACCACCCGGCCGGTCGCGCTGTCCACCGGGCCGGGAACGGCGAGCCCCATGCCGCAGACCTCCGCCGCCGGGCGCCCGGCCTTCTCCAGCAACTCGGCGAACCACTGGCCGAGTTCGCCGAGCACGGCCTCCGGCCCGTCCTCGACGACGAGGGTCCCCGAGTGCTCGGCGAGGATCTCACCGGTCAGCGTGAGGACGGCCGCGCGGGCGTGCCGGGTGTCCAGGTCGCCGGCGAGGACGACGGCATGGGAGCCGTCGAACTCCAGGGTGATGGAGGGGCGGCCGCCGAGCGGCGAGTCGACCGGGCCGCCGGCGCCCTCGCGCAGCCAGCCGGCCCGGAACAGCCGGTCCAGGCGCTGGCCGACGGTCGCGCGGGACAGCCCGGTCGCCTGCTGGAGCGCACCGCGCGTCACCGCCCGTCCGCTGCGCACCAGTTCGAGCAGCTCTCCTGCGCCGGCCTGGCCGCCGGCTCTGACGGTCCGTCCCGGACGTCCGGTCATGCGCACCCCCTTGTGTTTCCCAAGACTGCATTACATAGTGAGTTTTGCGTGTTAAATAGACGTAACTCTACGGTCGTTGCCACAGAACCCGGTCCGCCGGCCGGGTGTCTTCGTCTTCGGGGAGCCCCGAGTGGATCGCAGCACGCAGCTCACCGCCCGTCCCACCGAGTACGAGAGCGCATACGACCCCCCAGCCCCGCGCACCTCGCTGCATACCGCGGCGGCCCGGGTGCTCGACGCGAACTGGACGGGCCGCTCGACGGTCCCCTCCCGCAGCCTGTATCCGCACCAGTGGTCGTGGGACAGCGCATTCATCGCGATCGGGCTCCGGCACCTCTCACCGCTGCGGGCCCAGACCGAGCTGGAGACGCTGCTGGCCGCCCAGTGGGCCGACGGGCGCGTCCCGCACATCGTGTTCAACCCCTCCGTACCGCTCGACGCCTACTTCCCCAGCCCCGACTTCTGGCGCTCCGTCACCGCCGGTCGCACGGCCGGCGCCCCGCGCACCGTACAGACGTCGGGCATCGTGCAGCCACCGGTGCACGCGCTGGCGGCCTGGCTGGTGCACCGCGCCGACCCCGGCCTGTCCCGGGCGCGCGGCTTCCTGGCCCGGATCCACCCGCAGCTCGCCGCCTGGCACCGCTATCTGCTGCACCGGCGGGACCTGGGCGGCGCGGGGCTGGTGTCGGTCGTCCACCCGTGGGAGCAGGGCATGGACAACAGCCCCTGCTGGGACGCCCCGCTCGCCCGGATCACGCCCGCCCCGGCCCGCTCCTTCCGGCGCGCCGACCTCGACCACGGCGCGCCCGAGGACCGGCCGACGGATCTGGACTACGGACGGTATGTGCGGCTGGCCGCCGACTACCGGGACGCCGGGTACCGGGACGGGCCGGGCGGGGGACATGGCGACGGCGGGGAGTTCGCCGTCGAGGACCCCGCCTTCAACGCCCTGCTCATCGCCTCCGAGCATGCGCTGGCCCGGATCGCCGAGGAGCTGGGCGCGGCCGGCACCGCGCGGCACGCACGCGCCGAACGGCTGACGGCGGCGCTGGTGGAGCGGCTGTGGGACCCGGCGGCCGGCATGTTCCTGAGCCGGGACCTGCGCGCCCCGGCGCGGGGCGGGAGCGGGAGCGGGAGCGGGACCCGGGCAGCAGACGGATCGGGCGACGACCGCGGACCGGCCTGGCAAGCACGGGGCTCCGGACCGGCCCCGCACACTCACAGCCCCGGACCGGCCCGCCAGACAACCGGCCCCGGTCCGGCCGACCAACCTCACAGCCCCGGACCGGTCCGCGAAGCGGGCGCCTTCGGGCTGATCCGCGAGCGGAGTGTCTCCGGTCTGGTGCCGCTCGTTCTCCCCGGCCTGCCGCGCGAGATCGTCGCCGCGCTCGTCCGTACCCTGTGCGGGCCGCACTTCGGGCTCGGCGACCGCACCCGGCTCGTCCCCAGCTACGACCTCCTCGGCGAGGCCTTCGACCCGCACCGGTACTGGCGCGGCCCTGCCTGGTTCAACACCAGCTGGCTGCTGGAGCGTGGCCTGCGCGTGCACGGCGAGCGGGAGCGGGCCGACGCACTGCGCGCCGCCGTGCTGCACCTCGCCGATACCACCGGTTTCGCGGAGTACGTCGACCCCCGCACCGGCGAGGCCTGCGGCGCGACCGGTTTCGGCTGGACCGCCGCACTCGCCCTCGACCTGCAGCACGAGCTGCACCAAGAGCTTCTCAAGGGCGCCCGCGAGGGCGTGACCGAGGCGGCCACCGGCACGTTCGACAAAAGTGACGAAGGAGGCGACCGGGGATGACGGACCGGCATCATCTGCTCGTGCGCGGGGCGACGTTCGCCGCCGTGGGCGACCGGGGCGACATCAGCGGTGTCCGGGGCAGCGGCTCCCCGGACGGCTTGTTCGTACGGGACGCCCGGCACCTCAGCCGCTGGCAGCTCACCGTCGACGGCGCCGTACCCGACGTGCTCACCCCGGTCGCCGACGCCGACGCGGCCCGCTGTGTGCTGGTCCCGCGCGGCGGCCGGCAGGAGCCTCCCGCGCACACGCTCTTCCGGCACCAGGCCGTGGGCGACAGCTCGTTCGTGGAATCGCTCCGGGTGACCAGCAACCGCCCGGTGCCGACGACGGTCCGCCTCGCCATCACCGCCGACGCCGACTTCACCGACCAGTTCGAACTCCGCTCCGACCACCGCACGTACGCCAAGGCCGGCGCCGTACGCTCCCGCGAAGTCCTCGACGACGGCATCGAGTTCACCTACCGCCGCGCCGAATGGCGGTCGTGTACGACCATCACGGCCGACCCCGCCCCCGACGCCGTGGAGGAGACCGGCACCGGCGCCCGCCGTCTGGTGTGGACCCTGGACCTTGCGCCGCACGGCACGACAGAGCTGGTGCTGCGGGTCATCGCCCGCCCGCACGGCGAGAAGCGCGCCCTGCGCGTGCCCCGCGACCCGGTCTCCGTGCTGGACCAACTTGCTGCTGCCGAGGCCGAGTTCGTGGAGGGCGTGGCCTTCCCGACCGGCTGGCCGGAACTGGCGGAGGCCTGCGCGCGAGGCCTCGCCGACCTGGCCGCGCTCCAGGTACCGGCCACCGGACCGGACGGCGAGGAACTGCGCGTACCGTCCGGCGGCGCCCCCTGGTTCCTCGCCCTCCTCGGCCGGGACGCCCTGCTCACCTCCCTGTTCGCGCTGCCGTACCGCCCGGAGCTGGCCGCCGCCACGCTCCCCGCGCTCGCCGCGACCCAGGCGACCGGCACCGGCCTGTCCCCCGTCACCCAGCCCGGCAAGATCGTCCACGAGGTACGGCACGGCGAGCTGGCCCACTTCGGGCAGGTGCCGTTCGGGCGGTACTACGGCTCGGTCGACGCGACCCCGCTGTTCCTGGTCCTGCTCGGCGCGTACGCCGAATGGACGGGAGACGCGGATCTGGCCCGCCGCCTGGAACGGCACGCGCGTGCCGCCGTCGCCTGGATGCTCGACCACGGCGGCCTGACCTCACGCGGTTACCTGGTCTACCGCGCCGACGAGGGCGGCCTCGCCAACCAGAACTGGAAGGACTCCCCCGGCGCGATCTGCTGCGCCGACGGCACCCGGCCCACCGGCGCGGTGATGGCGGCGGGCGCGCAGGGGTACGCGTACGACGCGCTGCGCCGCACGGCGTGGCTGGCGCGCACGGCGTGGGGCGACGAGACGTACGCGGCCCTGCTGGAGCAGGCGGCGGCCGATCTGAGGGACCGTTTCCAGCGGGACTTCTGGATGGAGCAGCACTCCTTCCCGGCGCTCGCACTGGACGGTGAGGGCCACCAGATCGACGCGCTGGCGTCCGACGCCGGGCATCTGCTGTGGTCCGGGCTGCTGGACAAGGAGTACGGCGAGGTGGTGGGCCGGCGGCTGCTGGAGCCGGACTTCTTCTCCGGGTGGGGGGTGCGGACGCTGGCCGCGGGGCAGGCGGCGTACCATCCGCTGTCCTATCACCGGGGCTCCGTGTGGCCCCACGACAACGCGCTGATCACGTTGGGGCTTGCGCGGTACGGGTTGCATGACGAGGCTCGGGCGGTGGCGCATGCGCTGGTGGATGCGGCGGCGGTGGCGGGGTACCGGTTGCCGGAGGTGCTGGCCGGGTACGGCCGGGACACGCATCCGGAGCCGGTGCCGTATCCGCATGCGTGTGTGCGGGAGAGCCGGTCGGCTGCGGCGCCGCTTGCGCTGTTGACGGCGGTGGGTGGGGTGTAGCGCGGGAACTGTATTTGCCCGGTGTTTGCTCAGTGCCCTGAACAGGGGCCGACGGGTGACCGTACGGGACTGCAGATCGGGTCTCGCAGGGAAGGACGCCGGGTTGTCCCAGGACATGAGCACGCGCGAATCAGCGGTGGCAGAAGCCGAAGAGGCAGAGCCGGAACGGCCCGCCGCCCCCCTACCCGGCCCGCGCCGTAGCTTCCCGCGCCCCTGGACCGCCTGTTCGGTGTGGGTGCGGCGCTGGCGGGAGGAGCATCGGACGGCCTCCCGGGCACTGTCCGTCACCGTCACCGCACTCGCCGCGGCCCTCGTCGTCGCCGCGCTGGTGATGCCGAACTCCATGGTGCTGCTGGAGCCTTCGCAGTTCCTGCGGATACCGGCGGAGGCCGTGATCGGGGCGGCTGTGATGATCGCGCTACCGCGGCGACCGCGGGTGGTGCTGGCGGCCGTGTCCGGGGTCGCGCTGGCAGCGATGACCGTGCTGAACGCACTCGACATGGGCTTCAAGCAATACCTCGGCCGCGGCTTCAACGTCGTTCTGGACTGGAGCCTGTTCGGCGACGCGGAGTCGTATCTGGAGGACTCGCTCGGCCGTACGGAGACCTTGGCCGCCGTGGCCGGTGTGATCGCCACCGTCCTGCTGCTCTTCGTGCTGCTGGCGCTGTCCATGGTGCGGCTGGGCAACCTGCTCGCCCGGCACACCGGCATCGCGACCCGCGGCACGCTGATCGCCGGGGTCGTCTGGATCACCTGCTCCTCCCTCGGCCTCCAGATCGCCGGCGTACCGCTCGCCTCCGACAACACCGCCACCGCGCTGAAGGCCCAGGCCCACCTGGTCTCGGCCACGCTCAAGGACGAGGCGGAGTTCCGGAAGGTCGCCAAGGTGGACGCGTTCGGGAACACCCCGGGCAGCCAGCTGGTCCCCGATCTGCGCGGCAAGGACATGATCTTCACGTTCATCGAGAGCTACGGCCGCAGTGCGATCGAGGACCCGATCATGGCGCCCGGTGTGGACAGTACGCTCGACGCCCGGACCAAGGCGCTGGCCAAGGCCGGTTTCCACGCCAAGAGCGGCTGGCTGACCTCGGCAACCTACGGCGGCAGCAGCTGGCTCGGCCATTCCACCACCATGTCGGGCCTGTGGATCAGCAACCAGCAGCGCTACCGCACGGTCATGGCCAGCGACCACCTCAGCCTCACCGAGGCGTTCAAGAAGACCGGTGACTTCGACACGGTCGGGGTCATGCCGGGCGTGCAGAAGGCATGGCCGGAGCAGAAGTGGTACGGCCTGGACAAGGTCTACAACGCCTTCGAACTCGGCTACAAGGGACCGAAGTTCAGCTGGTCGACCATGCCCGACCAGTACGCGCTGCAGCAGTACCAGGAGCGGGTGCACAGCAAGAGGCCCGCCGCCGGCAAGGCGCGGATGTCCCTGCTCATCCTCACCTCCAGCCACCAGCCGTGGGCGCCGATCCCGCACATGGTCGGCTGGGACCAGCTGGGCGACGGCTCGGTCTTCAAGGGCATCCAGGCGGCGGGCAACAAGCCGGAGGACGTCATCGCCGACACCACCAGGTCCCGCCAGGAGTACGGCAAGTCGATCCAGTACTCGGTGACCGCGCTGACCCAGTGGCTGGAGCGCTACGGCAACAAGGACACCGTGCTGGTCTTCCTCGGTGACCACCAGCCGATCGCCCGCGTCAGCGGCAACCACGCCAGCCGTGACGTGCCGGTCGCGATCGTCGCCAAGGACCCGAAGGTCCTCGACAAGGTCGCGAGTTGGGGGTGGACGGACGGTCTGCGTCCCGCCCACGACGCGCCCGTGTGGAAGATGAGCGCCTTCCGGGACCGCTTCCTGACGGCGTACGGCTCGACACCGCACCCGAAGAAGGGCTGATCAGCCGCCGGAAGTGTCCAGCTCCGCGTCCTCGCTCACGCCCGCGCAGTCGTACGGATCCTTCAGCCAGCCGTCCGGCAGCACCACCCGGTTGTTGCCGGACGTACGGCCGCGGGGCCCGTCCGCGCCGGACGGCCACGGCTGGTCCAGGTCCAACTCGTCAAGACCCGCCCGCAGTTCCTCCAACGAAGAGGTGATGGCGAGCCGCTTGCGCATCTCCGAGCCGACCGCGAAACCCTTCAGGTACCAGGCGACGTGCTTGCGGAAGTCGACGACACCCTTGGACTCGTCGCCGATCCACTCGCCGAGGAGGGTGGCGTGCCGGACCATGACGTCGGCCACCTCGCGCAGGGCCGGGCGGGCGAAGGACGTACGCCCCTCGAAGGCCGCCACGAGGTCCGCGAACAGCCACGGCCGCCCCAGGCATCCGCGCCCGACGACCACCCCGTCGCAGCCCGTCTCCCGCACCATCCGCAGCGCGTCCTCGGCCGACCAGATGTCGCCGTTGCCGAGCACCGGGATCTCCGGCACATGCTCCTTCAGGCGGGCGATGGCGTCCCAGTCGGCGGTGCCGCCGTAGTGCTGGGCGGCGGTGCGGCCGTGCAGGGCGATCGCCGTGACGCCCTCCTCGACGGCGATGCGGCCGGCGTCGAGGTAGGTGATGTGATCGTCGTCGATGCCCTTGCGCATCTTCATGGTGACGGGGAGGTCACCGGCACCGCTCACGGCCTCCCTGAGGATCGCCCGCAGCAGGTTCCGCTTGTACGGGAGGGCCGAGCCGCCGCCCTTCCTGGTGACCTTCGGGACCGGGCAGCCGAAGTTCAGGTCGATGTGGTCGGCCAGGTCCTCCTCCGCGATCATGCGGACGGCCTTGCCGACGGTCGCCGGGTCGACGCCGTACAGCTGGATCGAGCGCGGCTGCTCGCTCGCGTCGAACCTGATCAGCTGCATGGTCTTCTCGTTGCGCTCGACCAGCGCCCGGGTCGTGATCATCTCGCTCACGAACAGGCCCTTGCCGCCGGAGAACTCCCTGCACAGGGTGCGGAAGGGCGCGTTGGTGATCCCCGCCATGGGTGCGAGCACGACGGGCGGTGCGACGGCGTGCGGGCCGATGGAGAGCGGGTGGGTCATCGTCAGGGCTCCGGGACGGATGTACGGCACAGGGGCGAGCCCCCATTGTCCCTCACCCGTCCGCCAGCTCCGCCAGCCGCTCCAGCCGCTCCTCTGTCTCCTCGTCGGCGGGGATGTACGCGACCACCCGGTGGGCCGGTGACTGCGGGGCCAGCCACATGGTGCGGTGCTCCAGGCGGACCAGGCCGACCACCGGGTGCCGGTACCGCTTGACGTGCGGGGACAACGGCGCGACCTCGTGCCGTTCCCACAGCGCACGGAACTCCTCGGAGGCCGCCAGCAGCCGGTCCCGGTGCTCCTTCCACACGGGCTCGGCGACATGCTCGGCCATGGCCACCCGGTACTTGGCGATCAGGTCGCGCAGCATCTCGTCCCGGTCGAGGAAGTCCCGCTTCCAGCGCTCGCTGGTGGTCAGCAGCCACAGACAGTTCCGGTCGGCCACCGGCAGCTCGGTGAGGTCGCCGAAGAGCTGGGCGAAGGGGCGGTTGGCGGCGAGGACGTCGTAGCGGGCGTTCTGCAGGGAGGCGGGGTAGGGCGCGAGCCGTTCGACGACCTTGCGCGCGGAGGTGGAGACGACCGGGCACTCGGGGTCGATGCGCGGGTCCGCGGTCCCGGCGAGGGCGAAGAGGTGGGCACGCTCGGTGGGGTCCATGAGCAGGGCGCGGGCGACGGCGTCCAGGACCTGTGCGGAGACATGGGTGGCGCGGGCCTGTTCGATCCAGGTGTACCAGGTGACACCGACGGCGGAGAGCTGGGCGACCTCCTCGCGGCGCAGGCCGGGGGTGCGCCGGCGCGGGCCGCGCGGCAGGCCGACCTGCTCCGGGGTGATGCGCTCACGGCGGCTGCGCAGGAAGGCGGCCAGTTCCCGGCGCCGGATGTGCTGCGCCCTGGGCTGCTCGGTGCGGTGTTCCGGCGCTGCGATGGTCATGAACCAAGGGTGCCGTCCCGTCGTACGGGGATTCCAGTTGGTGCAGATACCTGGATGACCACCGCCTGGTACCCGGCTGGGAGCTGCCGGAGAGTCGGGGCGTGACCACGACGACGACCTCTGTCCGGACGGCGGCCCCGCCCCGCGGCCTCACGGCCCTCGGCCTGCTCACGCTCCTTCTCGGGACCGCGCTGCCGATGATCGACTTCTTCATCGTCAACGTCGCCCTGCCGGCGATCGAGCACGATCTGCACGCTCCGCCGGCCACGCTGGAGATGGTGGTGGCCGGATACGCGGTGGCGTACGCCGTACTGCTCGTCCTCGGCGGCCGGCTCGGCGACACCTACGGCCGCCGGCGGCTGTTCCTCTGGGGCGTGGCTGCCTTCGGGCTGACCTCGCTGGCCTGCGGACTCGCACCGGACGCATGGTGGCTGGTGGCGGCTCGGGCCGCGCAGGGTGCCGCGTCGGCGGCGCTGCTGCCGCAGGTGCTGGCCACCATCCACGCGACGACGTCCGGTGAGCGGCGGGCCCGGGCGGTCGCCCTGTACGGCTCGGTCGGCGGGGTGTCCGTCGTGCTCGGGCAGGTGCTGGGCGGGCTGCTGGTCGCCGCGGATCCGGCGGGCACCGGCTGGCGTGCGGTGTTCCTGGTGAACGTGCCGGTGGCCGTCGCCGCCCTGATCTGTGCGCTGCGGTCGGTGCCGGACAGCCGGGCCGAGCGGCCCGCGCGCGGTGATCTCGCAGGTACGGCGCTGCTGGGGGCCGCGCTGATCGCGCTGCTGCTGCCGCTGACCGAGGGCCGGGCGGCGGGCTGGCCGCTGTGGTCGGTGCTGCTGCTGTGCGCGGCGCCGCTGCTCGCGGCGGGGTTCTACGGCGTGGAGCGGCAGGGCGAGCGGGCCGGCGCAAGCCCGTTGCTGCCGCCGTCCCTGCTCACCGCCCCGGAGGTCCGCCGGGGCCTGCTGCTGGGTCTGCCGGTGTTCGTGGGCTTCGCCGGCTGGATGTTCACGAGCGCGGTGACCCTGCAGCAGGGCCTCGGGTACGGACCCCTGCGGGCCGGGCTCACACTGGTGCCGATGGGGGTGGCGCAGTTCGCCGCGTCGATGGTGGCGCCGCGTGCCGTACGGCGGTTCGGCGGGCGGGCGGTGACGCTGGCGGCGGCGGTGCACATCGCGGGGCTGGTGACGGTGACGGCGACGGCGCTGCTGGGTCCCTGGCCGCAGCTGAGCCCGCTCGCTCTCTCTCCCGGTCTGGTGCTGTGCGGGCTGGGCCAGGGTCTGCAACTGCCCCTTTACTACCGGATCCTGCTGGCGGCGATCCCGGCCCGGCTGGCGGGCGCGGGCAGTGGGCTCGCGGCCACGCTGCAGCAGTCGTGCCTGGCGGTCGGGGTGGCGACGCTCGGTTCGCTGTTCCTGTCCCTCGTCCCCGGTCTCGGCATGCGTCGGGCCCTGGCGGTGGTGCTGGCGGTGCAGGCGGCGGGCTTGCTGGGGCTGGGGTGGCTCGGCCTGCGGCTGCCCCGGGTACCGGGATAGCCGCTGCCGGGACCACCACGATGATCGTGTAGTGCACATCAATTAGGCACACTATTAGTTAGACGCACTATCGAAGTAGGCGTACGATTGCATCCATGCCCGAGTTGACCCACCGCCGCCGTCTGCTCGTGCTCGCGATCTGCTGTATGAGCCTGCTGATCGTGAGCCTGGACGTCACCGCGCTCAACGTGGCGCTGCCGTCCATGCAGCGCGATCTGCACGCCACCACCTCCGGCCTGCAGTGGACGATCGACGCCTACACGCTGGTGCTCGCCTCGCTCCTGATGCTCGCGGGCTCCACGGCCGACCGCATCGGCCGCAAGCGGGTCTTCATGGCCGGCCTGGTGGTCTTCTCCGTCGGCTCCCTGCTGTGCTCGCTCGCGCCGAACCTGACCCTGCTGGTGGTGTTCCGCATGGTGCAGGCGATCGGCGGCTCGATGCTCAACCCGGTCGCCATGTCGATCATCACCAACACGTTCACCGACGCCCGGGAGCGGGCCCGGGCGATCGGCGTGTGGGGCGCGGTGGTCGGCATCTCGATGGCGGCGGGCCCGCTGGTGGGCGGCCTCCTCGTGCAGTCGGTCGGCTGGCGCGCGATCTTCTGGGTCAACCTCCCGGTCGGCCTGGCGGCCCTCCTGCTGACCCTCCGCTTCGTCCCGGAGTCCCGCGCGCCGAAGGCCCGCCGCCCCGATCCGGTCGGCCAGCTCCTGGTCATCGCCCTGTTCGGCTCGCTGACGTACGCGATCATCCAGGCGCCGGACTCGGGCGCGGCCGCCGTGGCCCCCTTCTTCGCCATCGCCGTCGCGGCCCTGCTCGGCCTCCTGTGGTACGAGCCCCGCCGCGCCGAACCCCTCATCGACCTGCGCTTCTTCCGCTCGGCTCCGTTCAGCGGCGCCACGGTGATCGCGGTCGGCGCGTTCGCCGCGCTCGGCGGCTTCCTCTTCCTGTCCACGCTCTATCTGCAGAACGTCCGGGGTCTGAACGCCCTGCACGCGGGCCTGTGGATGCTGCCGATGGCCGCGCCGACGTTCCTGTGCGCGCCCTTGTCCGGCCGCCTGGTGGGCAGCCGAGGCCCTCGCCTGCCCCTGCTGATCGCCGGGACGGCGATGACGGCGAGCGGCGTCCTCTTCGCCGCCTTCGAGGCGGAGACGTCCAACGCCGCCCTCCTCATCGGCTACGTCCTGTTCGGCATCGGCTTCGGCTTCGTGAACGCCCCGATCACCAACACGGCCGTCTCCGGCATGCCGCGCGCCCAGGCCGGGGTCGCCGCCGCGGTCGCCTCCACGAGCCGGCAGCTGGGCCAGACCCTCGGCGTCGCGGTGGTCGGCGCGGTCCTGGCCTCCGGCATCGGCTCGTCGCCCATGAAGCAGGCCTTCGTCTCGGCGGCCCGCCCCGGCTGGTGGATCCTCACCGCCTGCGGCCTGGCCGTCCTCCTCCTCGGCCTTCTCACCAGCGGCCGCTGGGCCCACCGCACCGCCCAACGCACCGCCGAGGAACTGGAGTCGACGGAGATCCGCCAGCCGGTCGGAGCGCCCTGACGCGCCCGGCGGCGGTCGGCCTGCCGGGCAGGCGGTGTCAGCGGGCGGTGCCGAGGGCGATGTCGTACAGCCTCTCCAGCCGCTCGCGGGTCTCCTCGTCGGCGGGGGTGTACGTCACCATACGGGCGCCCTGCTCCGGGCCCAGCCACAGGTCCGTGTGCGCCAGCCTGAGACGTCCCACGTGGGAGTTGCGGAACACCTTCGTCTTGTGGCGGCTGCCGACCACCTCGTAACGCTCCCAGTTCTCACGGAACTCGGGGAACTCCTCCAACCGCTTCAGAAGCAACTTCCAGGCCGGCTCGCCGAGGTGGCCGGCCATGGACGCGCGCAGCCGGGCGGCCATCAGGCGCCGGGTCTCCTCCAGGTGGACGACCGACTCCTGCCACTCCTTGTTCGCGTGGACGAGGAGCATGCAGTTGCGGTCCTGCGCCGGCAGCGCGTCCAGGTCGCACAGGAGGCGGCCGTACGTGCGGTTGTAGGCGAGGATGTCGTACCGGCTGTTCTGGATGCAGGCCGGGACCGGCTCCAGCTGCCGCAGCATCTCGCGCAGCGCCGGGGTGACGCTCGGGCAACTCGCCGCGGGGGTCGGATCGGTGGCGCCGGCCAGCTGGAAGAGGTGGGCGCGCTCGCTGGCATCCAGCATCAGGGTGCGGGCCAGGGCGTCCAGGACCTGCACCGAGACCTGGATGTCACGGGCCTGTTCGAGCCAGGTGTACCAGGTGACGCCGACCGCGGAGAGGTGCGCGACCTCCTCCCGGCGCAGGCCGGGGGTGCGGCGCCGGGCGCCGCGCGGCAGACCCACCTGCTCGGGGGCGATGCGCTCGCGGCGGCTGCGGAGGAACGCGGCCAGCTCGTGCCGCCGGATCTCCGAGCCCCGGGTCGGCTGTGCGGTGGTCTCCCGGGCCGTGGCGGTCGTCGTCATGGATCCAGGGTGCCCGCATCCCCAACCTGTCGCCAGGCAATTCTTCCACCAGGATCGGGACGCCCCGCATCCTGTTGCCGGGTAGTTCTTCTACCAGGATCAGGACACTCTGGTACCCGTCTGGGCGGTGACGCAGGCTGGACGGCATGAGTGAAACCGTCACCACCCGGGCCGTTTCCGCGACGGCCGCACCTCCCGCACTCGGCGGGCTCGGGCTGTTCACCGTTCTGCTGGCCGCGGCGCTGCCGCTGGTCGACTTCTTCATCGTCAACGTCGCTCTGCCGACCATCGGTGCCGATCTCGCCGCGGGCGAGGCCGTGCTGGAGCTGGTCGTGGCCGGGTACGGCGTCGCCTACGCCGTGCTGCTGGTGCTCGGCGGGCGGCTCGGGGACCTGTTCGGGCGGCGCCGGCTGTTCCTCGGCGGCATGGCCGCGTTCGGGCTGACCTCGCTGGCCTGCGGGCTGGCCCCCGACGCCTGGAGCCTGGTCGCGGCCCGGGTCGCGCAGGGCGCCTCGGCCGCCGCGATGCTGCCGCAGGTGCTCGCCACCATCCAGGCCACCACGCACGGCGCACGCCGCGCGAAGGCCATGAGCCTGTACGGCGCCACGGCCGGACTGTCCATGGTCGCGGGGCAGATACTCGGCGGGGTGCTCGTCGCCGCCGATGTCGCCGGGACCGGCTGGCGGTCGGTGTTCCTCGTCAACGTGCCCGTGGTCGTGCTCGGTCTCGTCCTCGCCGTGCGCGTCGTGCCCGAGACCCGCTCGCAGCACCCCGAACCCGTCGACGGTCCCGGCACGGTCCTGCTCGCGGTGTCCCTGCTGACGCTGCTGGCGCCGCTCACCGAGGGCCGTGCGGCAGGCTGGCCGCTGTGGACGTGGCTGTCGCTGGCCGTGTTCCCGTTCGCCGCCGGCGCGTTCTGGGCCGTGGAGCGGCGGGCCGACCGGGCGGGCCGGACCCCGCTGGTGCCGCCGAGCCTGCTCGCGCTGGCGTCACTGCGGCGCGGTCTGGTGCTGATGGTGCCGTTCTCCATCGGCTTCAGCGGGTTCATGTTCGTGATCGCGCTGGCGTTGCAGCAGGGCGCCCGGCTCGGGCCGGTGCCGGCCGGCCTGGCCCTCGCGCCGATGGCCGTGGCGTTCCTGTTCGTCTCCCTGGCCGGACCCCGGCTGATCGCCCGCTACGGCAGCCGCGTCGTCACCGCCGGATCCGTGGTGCAGGGCGTGGGCATCCTGCTGATCGTGCTGGCCGCCTGGCGTGACTGGCCGCATCTGGGCGTCGGCTCGCTGCTGCCGGGCGCGGCCGTGGCCGGCGCCGGACAGGCACTCCAACTGCCCAACGTGCTGCGGATCGTGATGTCGGAGGTGCCGCCGGCCCGGGCGGGCGTCGGCAGCGGTGTGATGGTCACCACCCAGCAGTCCGCGCTGGCCCTCGGCGTGGCCACCCTCGGCACCCTGTTCCTCACCCTCTCGGCGAGCATGGGCATGCGTGACGCGCTGGTCACCACGCTGCTGGTGCAGCTGGCCGGGACAGCACTGACCGGCCTGCTCAGCCTGCGCCTGCCCCGTGAGGTCGGCTGAGCCGAGGCCACAACTCGGACAACTGCGCGGGAAGCTCCCCCTGTTGATGTTCGTCTTGCTGCACACTCCTGTTCCGGTCGGGGGTGCCGGATGCGAGGAGGCGTGAGGCGTGATGCCGCAGGGCAACAGCACGAGCAAGGTCAGCAGATGGGACGGGCACGGCCGGGAGCATGTCGTCCGGGTCCAGCGCACGGGAGTGCAGCGCACGATCAGATGTGACACGTGCGGCTGGCGCAGGGGCGCCCAGTTCCTGCCGTGGCTGAAGGCGGCGGAGCATCTGGCCGAGGCCCATCAGGCGACAGTGGATCCGGCGGCGGCCCGGCAGCCGTGAGGACGAGCGCCCGGCCGTGGGAAATCCGGCCCTGACCTGCGCCGTCATCCGCCCGAGTGGCCGCCTTCGCGGAGCCGGTTCAGCCTGGGAAAGGTTCATCGAGACAGGAGACGACCATGACCTGGGTACTCCGCCACCGCTTCGGCCGTGCGCTCGGCACCGGTCTTCTCTCCGTGGCGCTGCTCTCCGGTGGGACGGCCACAGCCTTCGCCGCCGGCGGCGCCCCGGGCGCCCCCAGTGCCCCGCCCAGCCCGGCCGCCGGTACGGCCTCGATCACCATCAGCGTCAACAAGACCGCGGTGAAGACCGGGCAGTTGGTGAGGCTCACCGGACGCACCAAGGGCCTGAAGACCGGCACCCCGCTGGCCCTCCAGCACGAGAAGAACGGCACGTGGACGAATATGAAGTCGACCGCGAAGGTCGGGAAGGGCAGCTCGTACGCGCTCCTCGCCCGGCTCAACACCAAGGGCACCGAGCATCTGCGGATCGCGGCCGGGCACGTCTACTCGCCCGCCGTCACCGTGAAGGTGAGCTGAGTCCCCGTATCAGCAGGTCCACGACGGCCATGAACTCCTCGTCGACGCCGGGGGCGGTCCACTCCCGGGCGTAACAGGGGTCGTGGAAACGGCCGGTGGCCTGGAAGACGGCTCGCGCCGCGGCGGCGGGGTCGGGTACCGGGAAGGCGCCCGACGCGGCACCTGCCGCGATGATCCGGGCCAGCTGCGCGGTCAGGTCGGCGATGTGCTCGCCGACCGCGGTGCCGTTCTCGTCGGTCAGCACCGTGTAGGTGGCGAAGAGTTCGGGGTCGTCTCCCGCCTTGTGCCGCTTGGCCTCGAACAGGGCGGCGAGCCAGGCCCGCAGCCGCTCCTCGGGGGTGCCGTCGCCGGCGACGATGACGGCGAGCTTCTGCGACGTCCGGTCCAGCCACCGCTTGGTGACCGCCTCGCGCAGCGCCGCCTTGGTGCGGAAGTGCCGGTACACACTGCCGTGGCTGACGCCGAGCGCGCGGGCCACGTCGACCACGGTGGCCTTGGCCGGGCCGTGGCGGCGCAGCACCTCCTCGGTCGCTTCGAGGATGCGCTCGGCGGTCAGGGTCTCGCTGGTCGGTGCCATGCTCCAGACCGTACCCGGCATCCCGGTCAGCGCTCGCTGTCGAGGTGTGCCATCTGCGCGGTCGGGTAGCGGTCGCCGGCCGCCGCGTCCGCCGGTACGGCCTCCTCGATCGCCGTCAGGTCGGCCGCGTCCAGGGTGACGTCCAGCGCGCCCAGCGACTCGGTCAGCCGCTCGCGGGTGCGGGCCCCGATCAGCGGCACGATGGTCGTGTCCTGCCGCGGGCCCTGGGAGATCACCCAGGCGATGGCGATCTGCGCGACGGTGACGCCCTTGCGTTCGGCGATCTTGCGCAGGGCCTCGACCAGGTTCAGGTTGTGCTGGAGGTTCTCGCCCTGGAAGCGGGGGGAGTGGGCGCGGAAGTCGTTCGCGGCCAGCTGCCGGTCGCGGGCGAAGTGGCCGGAGATCAGGCCGCGCGAGAGCACGCCGTACGCGGTGATGCCGATGCCCAGCTCGCGGGTGGCGGGCAGGATGTCCCGCTCGATGCCGCGGGAGATCAGCGAGTACTCGATCTGCAGATCGGACACGGGGGCGGTGGCGGCGGCCCGGCGGAGGGTGTCGGCGCCGACCTCGCTCAGGCCGACGTGCCGGACGTATCCCTTCTCGATCAGTTCGGCGATCGCGCCGACGGTCTCCTCGATCGGCACGTCCGGGTCGAGACGGGCGATCCGGTAGACATCGATGTGGTCGACGCCGAGGCGCTGCAGGGAGTAGGCGGCGAAGTTCTTCACGGCGGCCGGGCGGCCGTCGTAGCCGGCCCAGTTGCCCTCCGGGTCGCGCAGGGCGCCGAACTTCACGCTGAGCAGCGCCTGTTCGCGACGGGCGGCCGGGGCGGTGCGCAGGGCCTCGCCGATCAGCATCTCGTTGTGCCCCATGGCGTAGAAGTCGCCGGTGTCCAGCAGGGTGACGCCTGCTTCGAGGGCGGCATGGATGGTCGCGACGGACTCCGCGCGGTCGGCGTCGCCGTACAGCGCGGACATGCCCATGCAGCCGAGACCGAGGGCGGAGACCTCGGGTCCGGTGGTTCCGAGGGTTCGGGTTCGCATCGTCATGCCTTCACCTTGCCATGACAGCTGACAGATTTCAATATCTGTCATTCCATAGTTGTCATCCGCACCGGTTCCGGCGCCGTCTCATCGGGCCGTGAAGGCCAGCCTGGCGCCGAGGGCCAGGAAGGATCCGGCGAAGCTGCGCCGCAACCAGACCATGACCCCCGGCCGTGCGGTGAGGCGGCTGCGCACGGAGGCGGCGAGGACGCCGTACAGGGCGAAGACGACAAACGTCAGCAGCATGAAGACACCGCTCAGGCCGAGCATGCGCGGGAGCGCGTGCGGCTCGGCCGGGTTCACGAACTGGGGCAGGAAGGCGAAGAAGAAGATCGTCAGTTTGGGGTTGAGCAGATTGACCAGCACGCCCCGGACGATCACCTGCGCCGAGGAGCGGGGCGGGCCGCCCTGCTCGACGGCGATCGCCTCCTTGTCCCGCAGCGTCGCCCACGCCATGTACATCAGGTAGGCCACACCGGCGTACTTGAGGAATTGGAAGGCGGTCGCACTCGCGTTCAGCAGCGCGGCGAGCCCGGTGACCGTGGCCAGCACATGGGGCACGATCCCGAGCGCGCAGGCGAACGCCGCGACGACACTCGCGCGACGGCCGTGCGAGAGGGCGGCGGCGAGGGTGTAGACGACACCGGTGCCGGGGGTGGCGACGACGACGAGGGTGGTGAGGAGGAAGGCGAGGCTCATGGGGTCACCCTGGCGGCGGCGCGGCCCCGGAAACAGGGCCAAACACCGAGCGGTTCACGGGACCAATCGGCGAGCGGCGGAAGCCGTCCATGAGCGGGCGGTACGGGCGGGATCCGCCCCGTTGGACACGGTTCGCCGCCCACCGGACAATCGAAGTTGTCGGCGAGCAGTCACTCCGGCGGCGCCTGCCGCCGACCGTGCGGTGTTCTCGCGCCGCCCGAAGGAGGCCGCCATGGTCGTTCGTATCGCCACCTTCAACACCGAGAACCTCTTCCGCCGCCCCTCCGTCTTCCGTCTCTCCGACGCGGCACAGCGGAAGCAAGTCCTCGACGATTTCGACAAGTTGGTCGCTCTCCTGGACAAGCCGGCGTACACCGAGCCGGACAAGAAGGAGATCGCGGACATCATCCTCACCTACCAGGCCTACAGCAACGACCCCGACAACCCCCCGCTCATCCGCATCAACCAGAACCGCCCCGGGAAGAGCAGCGGGCTCTTCGACACGCCTGCGCCGGGGTCCCACCCCACGGAGCTGCAGATCCGCGCCGGCGGCCGCGGCGCGTGGGCCGGCTGGGCCGAACTCGGGCAGGACGACCTGGACATGGTCGCGGTGAAGAACACCGGGCGGGTGGTCACAGAGGTCGACGCCGACGTTCTGCTAGTGCCCGAGGTCGAGGACCGGCTCACCCTGGAACGCTTCAACCAGCACGTCCTGGGCCTGGGCCGGCAGCCGTACCCCTTCGGTCTGCTGATCGACGGCAATGACCCGCGGGGCATCGACATCGGGATCCTCAGCCGTCTTCCGATCACTTCCGTCCGGCCGCACCTCTTCGACCCGGACCCGGCGGACCCGACGAAGCCGCTGTTCAGCCGCGACTGCCCGGAGTACGAGATCCAGCTCGACGGGGAGAGCCTGGTGATCCTCGGCAACCACCTCAAGAGCAAGTTCAACGACGACCCCGAGCTGCGCCTCGCCCAGGCGGAACGGGTCGCCGAGATCTACCGGGCGGCGCTCAAGCGCACCCCGAACGTCGTGGTCGCCGGAGACCTCAACGACTTCCCGGACAGCAAGCCGGTCGAGGCGCTGCTGGGCGCCGACCCCCCGCTGCGGGATGTGATGAGCCACCCCTCGTACCAGGGAGACCCGGGCACCCATGGCACCTGCCACTCGAAGCGGGACAAGCTCGACTACATCCTGCTTCCGCCCGATCTGTGGTCGAAGGTGCAGAAGGTGGGCCTGGAGACGCGGGGCATCTTCGCGCACCCGAACCATTTCGACAGCGTGAAGTCGAAGACCGACGAGGCATCGGACCACGCCGCGCTGTACGTGGACCTGGATCTGTGAGCAGAACGCCCACCCTCCAGCCGACAGCGTCGGCTGGAGGGTGGGCGCAGACCGCGGGTCCAGGGGGCGGAGCCCCCTGGCAGGGCACCGGCGGTGGGCGTCAGCAGCCCAGCAGACGGCCGGCCAGGTAGCCCTCGATCTGGTCCAGCGACACACGCTCCTGCTTCATCGAGTCCCGCTCGCGCACCGTGACGGCGTTGTCCTCCAGCGTGTCGAAGTCGACGGTCACGCAGTACGGCGTACCGATCTCGTCCTGGCGGCGGTAACGGCGGCCGATCGCACCGGCGTCGTCGAACTCGATGTTCCAGTTCTGGCGCAGCGCCTGGGCGAGGCCCTTGGCCTTCGGGGACAGCTCCGGGTTGCGGGACAGCGGCAGCACCGCGACCTTCACCGGGGCCAGGCGGTGGTCGAGGCGCAGCACCGTGCGCTTCTCCATCTTGCCCTTGGCGTTCGGCGCCTCGTCCTCGACGTAGGCGTCGAGCAGGAAGGCCAGCATGGTCCGGCCGACACCCGCCGCGGGCTCGATGACGTACGGCGTCCAGCGCTCGCCGGCCTCCTGGTCGAAGTAGGAGAGGTCCTGGCCGGAGGCCTTGGAGTGGGCGCCGAGGTCGTAGTCGGTCCGGTTGGCGACACCCTCCAGCTCGCCCCACTCGCTGCCGCCGAACTGGAAGCGGTACTCGATGTCGGCGGTGCGCTTGGAGTAGTGGGAGAGCTTCTCCTTCGGGTGCTCGTACCAGCGCATGTTCTCAGTGCGCAGACCCAGGCCGGTGTACCAGTTCCAGCGCTGCTCCATCCAGTACTCGTGCCACTGCTCGTCCTCGCCCGGCTTGACGAAGAACTCCATCTCCATCTGCTCGAACTCACGGGTACGGAAGATGAAGTTGCCCGGCGTGATCTCGTTGCGGAACGACTTGCCCATCTGGGCGATGCCGAACGGCGGCTTGCGGCGCGAGGTGGTCTGCACCTGGGCGAAGTTGGTGAAGATGCCCTGGGCGGTCTCGGGGCGCAGGTACGCGACCGAGCCGGAGTCCTGGGTCGGGCCGAGGTGCGTCGACAGCAGACCCGAGAACTGCTTGGGCTCGGTGAACTGGCCCTTGTTGCCGCAGTTCGGGCAGTTGATGTCGGCGAGGCCGTTGGCCGGGGCGTGGCCCTTCTTCTCCTCGTACGCCTCTTCCAGGTGGTCGGCACGGAACCGCTTGTGACACGCGGTGCACTCGGTCAGCGGGTCCGTGAAGGTGGCGACGTGGCCGGACGCGACCCAGACCTCGGAGGCCAGGATGACGGACGAGTCGATACCGACCACGTCCTCGCGCGACGTCACCATGTAGCGCCACCACTGGCGCTTGATGTTCTCCTTGAGCTCGACACCCAGCGGTCCGTAGTCCCAGGCGGCACGCTGTCCGCCGTAGATCTCACTGCACGGGAAAACGAAGCCACGGCGCTTGCTCAGGCTGACGATGGTGTCGATCTTGTCGGCGGCCACGGTGCTCTCTTCATTACGACGACGGGCGTTGAAGCGAGATGCTTCCAGCGAATGATTCAGGTTACCGGCGCGGGCTCCCCCACGGCCAAATCGGCCCCCCCTTCCAAGCAGCCCGGACAGGGCTTGTTGACAACGGTTTCCATATTTGTTGAAAATGACTGTCATGAACGTACGACGACGCCTCATACCCGCCGCCGCGATCACCTCCGTGACCGCCCTCGGCCTCGGCACCCTCACCGCCTGTTCCGGGGGCACGGCGGAAGCGGCGAACACCGGCAAGTTCGACGTCGTAGCGTCCTTCTATCCCATGGCCTTCCTCGCCGAGCGCATCGGCGGGGACCACGTCCACGTCACCAGTCTGACCACTCCCGGCCAGGAACCGCACGACCTGGAGCTCAGCCCCCGGCAGATCGCGGGACTGGAGAACTCCGACGCGGTCCTGTATCTGAAGCACCTCCAGCCCTCCGTCGACGACGCGGTGGCCCAGTCCCCGGTCAAGACGAAGATCGACGCGGCCTCCCTGACCACGCTGGAGGACCACGGCAACGAGGTCGGCGGCCGTGCGGCCGCGCACGACACCCACCAGAACGGGGAGTCGACGGGCAAGGACCCGCACATCTGGCTCGACCCGGTGCGCTACGCCCAGGTCGCCGAGGGTGTCGGCAAGGCCTTCGAGAAGGCCGACCCCCGGCACGCCGCCGACTACAGGAAGAACACCGCGGCCCTGGTCGAGCAGCTGAACGGCCTGGACAAGCAGTTCAAGGACGGACTGGCGCACACGAGGACCAAGGTCTTCGTCACCACCCACGCCGCCTTCGGCTATCTCGCCGAGCGCTACGGCCTGACCGAGGAGGCCATCAACGGCCTCGACCCCGAGTCGGAGCCCAGCGCCGCCCGGATCAAGGACCTGGAGACGCTGGCCGAGGCCGACGGCGTCTCCACCGTCTTCTACGAGACGCTCGTCAGCGACAGGACCGCGAAGACCGTCGCGAACGACGCCGGCCTGAAGACGGACGTCCTGGATCCGATCGAGGGCATCACGGCCAAGTCCCGCGGCAAGGACTACTTCGCCGTCCAGCAGGCCAACCTCACAGCGCTCCAGCAGGCACTGGGCGCCAAGTGACCGACAGGGAGGGCAGGATCATGGGAGAGCCCGTCATAGCCCTGCGCGGGGTCACCGCCGAACTCGGCGCACGTCCCGTGCTGCGCGGCATCGACCTCACCGTCGGCCGCGGGGAGGTCGTCGCGCTGCTCGGCGCCAACGGCTCCGGCAAGTCCACGGCGGTCCGCACGATCATCGGCCAGGTCCCGGTCAGCGACGGCACGATCGAGCTGTTCGGCACCCCGCGCCGCTCCTTCCGCGACTGGGCGCGCGTGGGCTACGTGCCGCAGCGCACGACTGCCGCAGGCGGCGTCCCGGCGACGGTCACCGAGATCGTCTCCTCCGGCCGCCTCTCGCGCACCCGCTTCGGCGTCTTCCGCAAGACCGACCGGGCGGCCGTGCACCGGGCCCTGGAGCTGGTCGGCATGGCGGACCGCGCCAAGGACTCGGTGAACGCCCTGTCCGGCGGCCAGCACCAGCGGGTGCTGATCGCCCGCGCGCTCGTCGCCGAGCCGGAGCTGCTGATCATGGACGAGCCGATGGCGGGCGTGGACCTGGCCAGCCAGGAGGTGCTCGCCCGGACCCTCCAGGAGCAGGTGGCCGCCGGTACGACGGTTCTGCTGGTCCTGCACGAACTCGGGCCGCTGGAGCCCCTGATCGACCGGGCGGTCGTACTCCGCGACGGCTGCGTGCTGCACGACGGCCCGCCCCCGAAGGCCCTGGGCCAGCACGCGCTGCCCGGCCACGACCACGTGCACCCGCACGCACCAGCGGGCGCCGAACCGATCCGCACGGGACTGCTGAGCTGATGGACCTCCTGAACTACGCCTTCATGCAGCGGGCGCTCATCGCCGCCGTCCTGGTCGGCATCACCGCGCCCGCGATCGGCATCTACCTCGTCCAGCGCCGCCAGCCCCTGATGGGCGACGGCATCGGGCACGTGGCGATGACCGGCGTCGGCCTGGGCTTCCTGCTGCACGCCTCGCCGGTGTGGATGGCGACAGCCGTCTCCGCGCTCGGCTCGGTGCTGATGGAACTGATCCGCTGGTACGGCAAGACACGCGGCGACATCGCCCTCGCGATGCTCTTCTACGGCGGCATGGCCGGCGGCGTGATGTTCGTCAACCTCGCACCGGGCGGTTCCAACGCCAACCTGACGTCGTACCTGTTCGGCTCCCTGTCGACGGTGTCCCCGTCGGACGTAACGGCGATCATGGTGCTGGCGGCCTTCGTGGTGGCGGTCACCCTCGGCCTGCGCCGCCAGCTGTTCGCGGTCAGTCAGGACGAGGAGTTCGCGCGGGTCACCGGGCTGCCGGTGCGCGCCCTGAACCTGCTCACCGCCGTCACGGCGGCCGTCACGGTGACCGTCGCCATGCGGGTCGTCGGCCTGATCCTGGTCTCCGCGCTCATGGTCGTACCGGTCGCCGCCGCACAGCAGCTCACCCGCAGCTTCGCGGCGACCTTCGTGATCGCCGTGGCCATCGGCATCACCGTGTCGATCAGCGGCACGGTCACCTCGTACTACCAGGACGTCCCGCCCGGCGCGACGATCGTCCTGCTGACCATCGCCGCGTTCGTCGCGCTCACGGCCCTGGCCACCCCGCTGGCCCGCCGACGCGCCCGCGTGGCCGCCGCCGCACACCCCGCCGGGGACCCGGCGGAGTGCACGATTCCGGCCACGAGAGGGGCCGCGGACGAGATCGGCGTCTGACCGCCGACTGTCCGGGCTGGCACAATGGCCGCCCGGGCACAAGCGAGACGTGAGGAGACAACGGTGACGACCGCTGGACCGCCCGTGAAGGGCCGCGCGACCCGCCAGCGTGCAGCCGTGGCGGCGGCCCTGGACGAGGTCGAGGAGTTCCGCAGCGCGCAGGAACTGCACGACATGCTCAAGCACAAGGGCGACTCGGTCGGGCTCACCACCGTCTACCGCACGCTGCAGTCCCTCGCGGAGGCCGGCGAGGTCGACGTCCTGCGCACGTCCGACGGCGAGTCCGTCTACCGCCGCTGCAGCAGCGGTGAGCACCATCACCACCTCGTGTGCCGTGCCTGCGGCAAGGCGGTCGAGGTGGAGGGTCCGGCGGTGGAGAAATGGGCCGAGGCCATCGCGGCGGAACACGGTTACGTCAACGTGGCGCACACGGTGGAGATCTTCGGCACATGTGCGGAGTGCGCCGCCGGTTGAGACCGTGTGGGCGCGGACCGCTGCCGAGACAGCTTCGCGCCCCTCGGCCGCTCGGCTCAGTCCCGCCCGAAGCAGCGCTCCAGTTCGTCCAGGTTGTAGAAGGTGCTCCCCTTCTCGACCGGACGGCACCCCGTCCTGAACGCCGTCTCCTTCTCGTTGTAGAGCATGCGGACGAGGTACTGGTCGCCCTTCCTGAAGACGTCCCACTGGATGTTCGCGCCCAGCGGAGCCACCGACGCCCCCCGCCAGGGATTGCCGGCGTACGTGTACGTCTCCCCCGGAGTCGCCGGCTTCGTGCTGCCCGGCAGCCCCATCAGCACGGCCAGCGGAATGATCTCCTCGGCGTGGGTGAAACGCAGCTCGGCGCCGAGGTCGCTGGTGCCGGCGCGCTTGGCCTCGGCCTGCTGGAAGAAGTCGTCGAGCAGGACGTTTGCCATCCTGTACGTGATGTCGCTGTCGGAGAAACCGGGACCCTTCTCGTAGAAGTCCTCGGCGTCGGAGAGGTAGCCGAACCAGGACGCGTCCGAGCGGGAGATGTAGCGGTCCATGCCCCAGCCGTCGCCGTCCGGGTCGGGGCTCTCCTCGCTCATCGCCGGCGCGATGGCGTACAGGTCGTAGACGGCCCGCGCGGCGCCGACCTGGTCGGTGATCCGGTCGACGAAGGCGTCCTTGAAGATCCGCCGCAGGACACTGCGCGCGGCCTCGTGCGTCCTGGGCTGGTCGGTGATCGCGTTCAGGGTGTCCTTGAGGCGCTGGTCGTTCGCGAGGTAGTCGCGGTAGGCGGCCCCGCCCGCCGTCTTGTGGAAGTACAGCAGATCCTTGTCCGTACGGGTCGCCCCAATCAGCGGCTTCAGCGCGGGGTCGGCCGCCGCGAGCGCCCCGGTGAACTCCCCCGCGCTGTCCACGGCCCGCCCCTGCCCGGAGCTGACCACGTCGATCTTCTCGCCCTCGTCGGCGATCCGCGTGAACAGGGCGGGCAGCCGGCGCTCCATGCGCGTCGCCGTGTCCCGCATCTCCTGTCGCCCGCGCCCGCTGAGGTTGCCGTACCCGGTCTTCTCCATGGCGGCCATCAGCGCCCGCACACGCGGCCCGAACTCCTCACCTCCCGGGGTGAGTTGAGCCTGCTCCTGCGCCCTGTCCCACAGGGCGAGGACCAGGTCGCCGTCCGCACCGTCCGTCGCCGCACGGGAGCCGTGCCGGGAGACGTTCTCGGTGAAGACGGCGGTGTAGCCGGCCGGGGGCCGCTGATGGGTGTGCGCGCTCTGCCGAGGCTCGTACGGGGCTTTGGTGCCGTAGCTGTCGCGGTGCGCGGGACCCTCGTCCACGGCGTGCGCGGGCAGCGCGGTGAGCAGCAGGGCGCCGAGCGCGAGGACAGGCGTGAGACGTCTCATGAGTCCCGCATCCTCGGCGCCCCGGATGAACCGCCGGTGGCTACGAGGTGGACTCGCCCTTCATGGCGGCCTCCATGGCGAGGAGTTCCTCGTTCGGCACGGCGCCGCCGAACCGCCGGTCGCGGGAGGCGAATTCGACACAGGCCCGCCACAGGTCACGGCGGTCGAAGTCGGGCCACAGCACGTCCTGGAAGACCATCTCGGCGTACGCGCTCTGCCACAGAAGGTAGTTGGAGGTGCGCTGCTCGCCGCTCGGCCGCAGGAAGAGGTCCACGTCCGGCATGTCCGGGTAGTACAGGTACTTCTGGAGGGTCTTCTCGTTGACCTTCCCCGGGTCCAGCCGCCCCGCCTTCACGTCCTCGGCCAGCGCCTTCGCCGCGTCGGCGATCTCGGCCCGCCCGCCGTAGTTCATGCAGAAGTACAGGGTGAGCAGATCATTGCCCTTGGTCTGCTCCTGGGCGATCTGCAGCTCCTTGGCGACCGACTTCCACAGCTTGGGCATACGCCCCACCCAGCGCACCCGGATCCCGAGTTCGTCGAGCTGGTCGCGGGTCTTGCGGATGAAGTCGCGGTTGAAGTTCATCAGGAAGCGGACCTCGTCGGGCGACCGCTTCCAGTTCTCGGTGGAGAAGGCGTACAGGGAGATGTTGCGCACACCGATCTCGATGGACCCCTGGAGGACATCGAGCACCCGCTCGGCCCCGACCTTGTGCCCCTCGGTCCGCGGCAGCCCCCGCTCCTTCGCCCACCGTCCGTTGCCGTCCATGACGATGGCCACGTGGTTGGGCACCAGCTCGCCGGGGAGCTTGGGCGCACGCGCACCGGACGGATGCGGCTCCGGCGCCTTGTACTCACGCCGCTGGCGCCCCAGGATCCCGCGTACGACCATGTGCTTCTCGTCTCCCTCTACGTCTTTTCCACATACCTGAGCGAGCGCAGCCCGCGCTCCAGATGCCAGTGCAGATAGGCGGACACCAGCCCGCTGCCCTCGCGGACGTACCGGGCCTCGCACGCGTCCGCCGTCTCCCAGTCTCCCGTAAGCAGCGCCCCGAGGAGCACCAGGGTCTCCGGCGACGGTACGACACTGCCGGGCACCCGGCAGTCGACGCAGACGGAGCCGCCGGAGGCCACGGAGAAGAACCGGTTCGGCCCGGGCATGCCGCACTTCGCGCAGTCGGTGAAACTCGGGGCATACCCGTTGACCGCGAGGGAGCGCAGCAGAAAGGCGTCGAGCACGAGATGCGGGGCATGCTCCCCCCGGGCGAGCGTACGCAGGGCGCCCACCAGCAGCAGATACTGCTGCACGGCCGGCTCGCCCTCATGATCGGTGAACCGCTCGGCGGTCTCCAGCATGGCTGTTCCGGCGGTGTACCGGGCGTAGTCGGTGACGATCCCACCGCCGTAGGGAGCGATGGTCTCACTCTGCGTGCACAACGGCAGTCCGCGCCCGACCAGCTCGCTTCCCCGCGCGAAGAACTGCACGTCGACGTGGGAGAAGGGTTCCAGCCGGGCCCCGAACTTCGACTTCGTCCGCCGCACCCCCCGGGCCACGGCCCGCACCCGCCCATGACTCCGCGTGAGCAGGGTGATGATCCGGTCCGCCTCACCCAGCTTCTGGGTGCGCAGCACGATGCCGTCGTCGCGGAACAGAC
The DNA here is from genome assembly GCF_044546895.1 of Streptomyces sp. NPDC053069. Lineage (NCBI taxonomy): Bacteria > Bacillati > Actinomycetota > Actinomycetes > Kitasatosporales > Streptomycetaceae > Streptomyces > Streptomyces sp. NPDC053069. Next base: position 214,415 of record NZ_JBITZN010000011.1, read on the forward strand.
TCATGGGACCATTCTGAACCACTCCGGGTGGCGCCCGCGCAGATCCTCCATCGCGGGCAGAAACGTGCGCGGTGCGGTCCGCACCCCCTAGAGCAGCTCGCCACGACTGCGGGCGTTCGCGTACGCCGTCTCCGCGCTGATCCGCTCGGCGGGGGTGGCCGGCCGTACGGCACCGGGCTCGGCGTCCCACTCCCGGCCCCCGCCGTACGGCCTCAGCTGGATGTAGGGCCCCTCGTGCCCCATGACGATCCCGACCCGCCCGGACGCGGTGTCCACGGCGTGGCTGCCGATGGGCGGCTTCACCGCGCCACTCCCGTCAGGACGGCCGCGAGCCGCCGTGCGGTGTCCACGGAACACCGTCCCAGTTCGACCAGCGGACAGGGCGCCTCCCGCGCGAGACTCACCGGATCCAGTCCGAGTGACGGCAGCACGATCCCGGCCTTCTCGAAAGCCGACCGCAATTCCTCCAACGTGTCCTCCGCCTCTTCGACACACAATGCCGAGTGTGTGGTCCGTCGCGCCCTCACCGTGCTCCCCTTCCTCTTCGAGTTTCACTCTTCGCACATCCAGAGTGACTCTCCGCCACTACACTCGCCAGCAGTCTGCGCCCTACAAGAGCGAGGCAGGGCAAGGGGGTTGGCCATGGCCAGCGGTTCACGGCAAGCGGCATGGGAGTTCTTCGGCACGGAGCTGAAGAGGCGCCGGGAAGATGCCGGATTCACCCAGGTGGAGCTGGGGGCGCGCGTCTTCGTCTCCGGCGCCTATATCGGACAGTTCGAGCAGGCCATTCGAAAACCTCAGCTGGATATCGCCCAGCGGATCGACGAGATCCTGCAAACCGACGGTATTTTCGAGCGCCTCTGCCGGAAGCTGATCGACGACCGCCGGTACGCGGAGTACTTCGCGGAGGTCGTGGAGTTGGAGCGGGTGGCGACGCGGATCTGTGAGTTCGCGCCCGCGCTGGTGCCGGGTCTGCTGCAGACAGCGGGCTACGCCCGAGCGGTCACTCTGGCGATGAACCCGTTCGCGTCGGACGAGTACATCGAGGACAAGGTGCAGGGCCGACTGGAGCGCCAGCACATCCTCAAGGACGCAACACGCCCCGTGTTCTGGGTGGTTATGCATGAGAACGCGTTGCGCATCCCGGTCGGCGGCCCTGCCGTCATGGCGGAGCAACTGGAACACGTGTCGGCGCTCGCGCGGGGACGGACGGCGCTGGTGCAGGTGCTGCCGTACACGGCCGGGCCCTACTCGCTCATGAACGGGATGCTGTCGCTCATGGAGTTCGAAGACGCTCCGCCAACGGCCTATATGGAAGCCGTGTATTCGGGAACCCTGCTGGACAATCCGGCTGTGGTGAAGCGTGCGTACGCGTCATACGATCTGCTCAGGGCCGCCGCGCTGTCGCCGGAGGCGTCCCGGGCCCTGATCGAGTCGACGGCGGAGGACTTCAGACGATGCGCGAGTACGACCTGAGCAACGCGCACTGGCGCAAGAGCACCTACAGCGACGGCAACGGCGGCAGCTGCGTCGAGGTCGCCGACGGAGTCCCCGGTGTCGTACCGGTCCGGGACAGCAAGGTGCCCGGGGGTGCGGTGCTCGTGATCGGGGCGTCCGCGTGGACGGAGTTCATCGGCGCCCTGGAGGCCTGAGCCACCGCCACCGCCGGTCAGTAGGTGAAGTCCTTCTGGACCCCGGTCACCTTCACGTTCGTGATGTTCGGCGGCGGAGAGGAACCGGCGGAGAACACGCTGAAGCACACCGTGTACTTGGCTCCCCGGACCAGGTTGATGCCCACCTGCGCCTCCTGCCACTGCTGCGCGGACGAGTCCGCGGGGTAGGCGCCCTTGTGGGAGTAGGCGAGCGGCTGGGTCTGTGGGAAGACCGCCTTGCCGCTCGCGTCCTTCAGCCAGAGATAGACGTCCACCGATTCCGCGCCCTGCGTGGCCTGCCATTCCCCGACCATGTAGACGCGTGAGCCGTCGCGCCGCCAACAGGGCCGGACCTTGACATCGGGCAACTCCCGCAGCGTGAACCAGGATCGGCAGTTCTTGGGGTCCGCCGGATTCGGCGGGGCCGCCGGCACGGGAGCCGAGCTCTGTGTGTCGGGGTTCGAGTCCTCCGGCGGGGCGGAGTGCTTCGTAGGGGCGCCTGCCTTGGGTGCGGTGACGTGCGTCTTCGCGGAGGGGGAGGCCGAGGATGAGCCGGCGGTGGAGGGGCCCGCGGAGTGCGGCGCCTCGCCGCCGGCGGTGGCACCGGACGACCTCTGGTCCAGCCACAGCCAGGTGCCGCCGCCGGCCAGCGCGGCCAGCAGGACGACGGCGGCGGAGGCACTCCAGAACAGTGCGAGCCTGCCCCTGGCCGGGCGGGCCGCCGCCGCGGGGGCGGGGTGAGTCACCGGCCCGTGGTAGTGGTGCTCGTGGAAGTGCTGGTTTCCGGCGGCCTGGTAGGCCCGGCCGGTGTCCGACGGCGAGGAGCTGAAGGACGCCGGTGCGCCGGGTCCCTCGGTGGGTGACGGTTTCTCGGTCATCGCTCGTGGAAGTTCTGGTCACGGCCGGCCTGGTAGACACGGGCGTTTCCGGTCGGGTTGGCGTGGAAGACGACGGGTGCGGCCTGGGCCGGCGCGGGCAGCGCGGGGATCAGTTCCTCGTCGAGGATGCGGCGCACCTCCTGGGCGAACTCCGGTTGCGTGCTGAGCAGCCGGCGGAACTTGCCACGCCACTCGGCGGTCCCCTCGTCGAATCCCGGCGTACCGGAACCGGTCTCCTCTCCCGTGGCGAGCAGCAGTTCCCGCGTTTCCAGCAGCTCCGCCTCGACGGTCTCGACCCGGTCGGGGCAAGCGCGCCCCCACAGCGTGGCGACCGCTTTCCTGGCCCTCTCCCACGCATCAGTGGTCAGCAGCGTGACCACGGTCGTACCGGCCGTCGAGGCGAGCGTCATCAGCTCTGCGTCCACGCGCAGACCCTTCTCTCTAGCTGTCGTAGACGCGACATCATAAGCGGTAACTCCTGCTGACCAGCGCAGAGTTGACGCCCGCGGGAGGGAAGGGTGGAACGGGGGGAGGGAACGGTCCGGAGAGACGCCGCCCCTGGGCCGCCATTGGTGTGACCTGTGGCGGCTACGCCATTCGTGCGTGTGCCCTTGACCACCCCTTGGGGCCCTCCTATGGTCACGCTGACCAACCGGACATAGGACGTCGTACCTCCTCTCCTCCCCCTTCCCCGACCTCGCTGGAGGATCCGTGCGTGACGACGTGACCCGCGACATGCCGGCCCCGCACCGGCGGTCCTTCCTGAAAGGCGTCGGTGCGCTCGGCCTGGCCGCCGCCCTGCCACCCGCGCTGGCCGCCTGCTCCGCGGGCCCGGAGTCCACGAACGACACCGGAGGCGGCGGCAGCGGCAAGGACCGGACGCTGACCGCCGTGATCGGCTACGGCAACGACGGCAGCTGGGATCCGACGCAGACGGCGTCGGCGTTCGCGATGGCCGCCAACCACCACGTCTACGAGGGGCTGCTGGACACCGATCCGATCACCCGAGTGCCGTATCCGGCGCTCGCCACCGAGGCTCCGAAGGACGCGACCGCCACCACCTGGCGGTTCACCCTGCGCTCGGGTGCGACCTTCCACGACGGCAGGCCCGTCACCGCCGACGACGTCGTCTTCGTCTTCGACCGGATCCTCAACCCGAAGACCCCGACGCTCGCCAAGGGGTTCTTCGCCGGGTGGCTCAGCGGCGTCGAGAAGGTCGACTCCCGCACCGTCGAGCTCGTGCTCAAGTTCCCCTTCCCGGACGGGCTTTCCCGGCTCACCCTGGCCAAGATCATGCCGAAGCACGTCTTCTCCAGGCCCGGCGCCTGGGACGATGCCATCAAGGGGCTGGCCGTCGGCTCGGGGCCGTACCGGCAGACCGCGCACCACCCCAAGTCGAACACCACCTTCGAGGCGTTCGCCGCCTACAACGGGCCCCGCCCTCCCGCCTTCAAGCGCATGAACTGGCTGACCATCGTGGACGCCGCTCCCCGCGTCGCGAAGATCTCCGGGACCGGTGCCGGTGCGCAGATCGCGGACAACATCCCGTACGCCAACATCTCCCGGCTGGAGCAGGGCGGGCTGGAGGTGGCCGGCGGCGCCGGGATGAACAATCTCTTCCTGATGTTCAACACCCGGCACAAGCCCTTCGACGACGTCCGGGTGCGGCAGGCCCTCCACTACGCCATCGACACCGAGAAGATGGTGCAGGTGGCCCTGAAGGGGCACGGGAAGCCCGCGTCCTCCTTCCTCAACGAGGGAAACCCGAGCTACCGGCGGGCCAGGACCGTCTACGACTACGACCCGGCCAAGGCGAAAGCCCTGCTGAAGGCCGCCGGGGTCAGCGACCTCAAGGTCAATCTCCTCGCCGTCAACGTCAGTTGGATCGTGGACTGCCTGCCGACCATCAAGTCCTCCTGGGACGCGGTCGGCGTGCAGACGACCCTCGCGCCGCAGGAGACCACCGCCGTCTTCACCAAGATGGACCAGAAGCAGGACTACCAGGTCGTGGCCGCCGCATCCAACCCCAATCAGTTCGGGCTCGACGCCGATCTGATCATGCATTACAACTACGGGCCGCAGAACCTGTGGATGGGGTACACCCGGTGGGCCGGCCATCCCGTCGCCCAGCGGCTCTTCAAGGACATGGACCGGGCGACCCGGGAGCCGGACCCGGCGAAGAAGAAGGCGATCATCCAGGACTACATCGACCTCGTCGCCGAGCAGGCCGTGCTCTACCCGGTGGTCCACAACGAGCTGATGACCGCCTGGGACCCGCGCCGGCTCAGCGGGATAAGGCCACAGCCGTACCCCGGTATCAACCTCCTCCAGGCCAAGTGGGCCTGACGGCATGACGGCCGTCGTACGGATCCTGCTCCGCCGGGTCGCCCTGCTCGTGCCGCTGCTGCTCGGGATCGTCCTGTTCGTGTTCCTGGTGATGCGGTTCTCGGACGTCGACCCGGCCTCCGCGTTCTTCCAGGGGGCGAATCCGACGCCGCAGCAGCTGCACGACTTCCGGGAGCGGAACGGGCTGCTCGACCCGCTCCCCGTGCGGTACGTCCACTTCGTCGGCGCTCTGCTCCACGGAGACCTCGGCACCAGCGCCCTGACCGGAGCCCCGGTTGCCGACCAGGTCACCACCGCGCTGCCGCTCACCCTCCAGCTGACCTGCCTGGGACTGGCCGTCGCGGTGGTGCTGGCGCTGTCGGGCGGGGTCACGGCGGCCGTGTACCGGGACCGGATCCCGGACCAGGTCATCCGGGTGGTCTCGCTGGTCGGGGTGGCCGCGCCCGGGTTCTGGCTGGCGCTGCTGATGATCCAGTACCTGGCGGTGGACCGGGGCTGGTTCCCGACGGGCGGATACATCAACCCGGCCGACTCCGTCACCGGCTGGCTGAGGACCATGGCGCTGCCCGCCTTCGCGCTCTCCCTGCCGGTGGCCGCCCAGCTGACGCGAATCGTGCGGACCTCGGTGGTGGAGGAATTGGACAAGGACTATGTGCGCACGGCGATCGGGAGCGGGTTGCCGCCGCGCGTGGTGGTCGGCCGGAACGTCCTGCGCAACGCCCTCGTCAATCCGCTGACCGTGCTCAGCCTGCGGGTCGGCTATCTGCTCGGCGGCGCCGTCGTCATCGAGACGATCTTCTCGTTGCCCGGCATGGGCAAGCTGATGATCGACGCCGTGCAGAACGGTGATCCGGCGGTGGTGCAGGGGGTCGTCCTCACCACGGCCACCGGGTTCGTCGTCGTGAACCTCGTCATCGACATCCTCCATCTGCTCGTCAACCCACGTCTGAGGGCGGCCTGATGGTCATGCGTGCGCGCCTCACCGAGCGGCTCCCCCGGCCCGGCGGCGGGCGGCTGCGCGGCCGGCGCCGGCTGCCGCTGCTGTCGCAGGCCGCCGTCTGTTTTCTCGCCCTCGTCGTCCTCGTCGCCGTACTCGCTCCCCTCCTCGCCCCGGACGACCCGCTCGACCAGCAGGACCCGGTCGGCGGCAGCGGGCATCCGTCCGCCGCGCACTGGCTCGGGCAGGACAGCCTCGGCCGGGACATCCTGAGCCGGCTGATGTACGGCGCCCGCTGGTCGCTGGCGATCGGGCTGGGCGCCACCGGGCTCGCCCTGGTCGCGGGCGCCGTCATCGGTGCGGTGGCCGCCACCTCGCGCAAGGCGGTCGACGAGACGCTGATGCGCTGCCTGGACGTGGTGATGGCGTTCCCGGGGATCGCGCTCGCGGCGGTTCTGGTCGCCGTGTTCGGCGGCGGGATCGGCGTGCTGATCTGTGCCCTCGCCTTCCTGTTCACGCCGCCCGTCGCCCGGGTCGTACGGGCGAACGTGCTCGATCAGTACGGCGAGGACTACGTCACGGCGGAGCGGGTGATCGGCGCCCGTACCGCGCACATCGTGCTGCGGCACGTGGCCGTCAACTGTGCCGCGCCCGTGCTCGTCTTCTGCACGGTCCAGGTCGCCGAGGCGATCGTGTTCGAGGCGTCGCTGTCCTTCATCGGCGCCGGGGTGCGGCCGCCGGACCCGTCCTGGGGCAGTGTCATCGCCGACGGCAAGAACATGGTGCTGACCGGCGGCTGGTGGGCGACCGTCTTTCCGGGGCTGCTGATCCTGCTGACCGTGCTGTCGCTGAACATCCTCTCCGAGGGTGTCTCCGACGCGTGGGCGGCACCGGCGCCCCGGGAGGTGCGGGCGCCTCAGGACCGGCTGCAGGCGCCGGAGCCGGGCAGCGGTGAGGTGCTCCCGCTGCCCGGTCTCGCCGAGGCCGCCCGGCGGCTGCGGTCCCGGGCCCGGCCCCGCCCCGGCTCCTCCGGTCAGCCGGTGCTCGCCGTGGAGAACCTCACCATCGGCTTCCCGGACCGGCACCGCGGGGTGGACATCGTGGCCGGGGTCGGCTTCGAGGTGTATCCCGGGGAAGTACTCGGCCTGGTGGGCGAGTCGGGCTGCGGGAAGTCGCTGACCGCGCTCACGGTCATGGGGCTGCAGCCGAGGGGCGCGCGCGTCGGCGGCCAGGTGCGGTTCCGGCAGCGGGATCTGCTCGCCGAGCCGATGCGGGTACGGCGGCGGCTGCTCGGCCACGAGATGGCGATGGTCCACCAGGACGCCCTGTCCTCGCTGAACCCGGCGATGACCATCCGGGCGCAGCTGAAACAGCTCGTCCGGCGCGGGGGCCGCCGCAGTCCGCGGGAGCTGCTGGACCTGGTCGGTCTGGACCCCGAGCGCACCCTGCGCAGCTATCCGCACGAGCTGTCCGGCGGCCAGCGCCAGCGCGTCCTGATCGCCATGGCCCTCTCCCGCGACCCGAGCCTGATCGTCGCCGACGAGCCGACAACGGCCCTGGACGTCACCGTGCAGGCCCAGGTGATGGAGCTGCTGCTGCGGCTGCGCGAGGAGCTGGGTTTCGCGCTGATCCTGGTCTCGCACGATCTGGCGCTGGTCGCCGACGTCACCGACCGGGTGGTGGTGATGTACGGCGGGCAGATCGTGGAGAGCGGGGTGACCGCCGAGCTGGTGGCGGCACCGGCCCACCACTACACGCGCGGTCTGCTCGGCAGTGTGCTGTCGCTGGAGTCGGCCGAGGAACGGATGACGCAGATCAAGGGGGTCGTACCGGCCCCGGCGGACTTTCCGGCGGGCTGCCGCTTCGCCGACCGCTGCCCGCTGGCGACCGAGGTGTGCCACGAGAGCGCCCCGGTCCTCGCCGGTACGGCCACCCACACGGCCGCCTGCCATCACCCGGCGGTACTACGTGGAGAACGAGGCGGTGCAGTGAACGAGGTGGTGCAGTGAACGCCGTCGTCGAGGTCCGGGACGTCCATGTGGTGCACAGGGCCCGCAGCGGCGGACTGCTGAGGCGCGACCGGGTGTACGCCCTGACCGGAGCCGGCCTCGCCGTGGCCCCCGGCGAGACGGTGGGCGTGGTCGGCGAGTCGGGGTGCGGGAAGTCGACGCTGGCCAGGGTGCTCGTGGGCGTCCAGCGGCCGACCTCGGGGACGGTGGCGTTCCAGGGCCGTGACCTGTGGGCGATGCCGCCCGCCGAGCGCCGGGCCACCGTCGGCGCGGGCGTCGGGATGGTCTTCCAGGACCCGTCGACCGCACTGAACCGGCGGCTGACGGTACGGCGGATCCTGCGCGACCCGCTGGACGTCCACGACCGTGGCACCAGGGCCGAACGGGAGGAGAAAGTCAGGGAGTCGATGGCCCTGGTCGGCCTGCCCCGGGCCCTGGCGGACGCGTTGCCCGGACAGCTCTCCGGCGGGCAGCGGCAGCGCGTCGCCATCGCCCGTGCGCTCGCCCTGGACCCGGCCCTGGTCGTCGCCGATGAGCCGACCAGCGCACTGGACGTGTCGGTCCGCGCGCAGATCCTGAACCTCCTGCTGGACCTGAAGGAGCGCCTCGGGCTTGCCCTGGTGTTCGTCTCGCACGACATCCAGACGGTACGGCGGATGAGCGACCGGGTGATCACCATGTACCTGGGCCGGATCGTCGAGGAGGCCCCCGCCGACCGGGTCACGGACGCCGCCCGGCACCCGTACACGCGTGCCCTGTTCTCCGCCACGCCCGGTCTGCTGGACCCCCTCGACCCGATCCCGCTGACCGGGCCCGTGCCGTCGGCGACCCGGCCGCCGAGCGGCTGCCCGTTCCGCACCCGCTGCTGGAGGGCGGACGGGGTGTGCGCCCAGGTGATGCCTGAGTTTGCGGCCGCGTCACGGCCCGGCCACCGCTACCGCTGTCACCATCCTGTCGAGGAGGACCAGTCGACCCGCGACCTAGCACGCCAGGAGCCCTGAATGACCTTCCCCGCCCCGCTCACCGGTGTCGTCCCGCCCGTCTGCACGCCCCTGACACCGGAGCGCGAGGTGGATGTGCCCTCGCTGCTCAGGCTGGTCGACCACCTGGTGGACGGCGGGGTGCACGGGCTCTTCCTGCTCGGGTCCACGTCCGAGGCCGCGTTCCTGACGGACCGGCAGCGGCGGCTGGTCGTGGAGGCGGTGGTGGGCCATGTGGGCGGCGGGCTGCCCGTGCTCGCCGGCGCGATCGACATGACCACCCCGCGCGTCCTGGACCACGTCCGGGCCGTGACGGCGGCCGGCGCGCAGGCCGTCGTCGTCACCGCCCCGTTCTACGCCCGTACCCACCGCTCCGAGATCGTCCATCACTACCGCCGGATCGCCGCTGCGTCCACGGTGCCGGTCATCGCCTACGACATCCCCGTCGCCGTGCACACCAAGCTGCCCGCCGACGTGGTGCTGGGGCTGGCCGCCGACCGGGTGCTGGCCGGGATCAAGGACTCCAGCGGGGACCTGGCCGCCTTCCGTGAGATCGTCACCGGCGCCCGCACGAACCCCGGGTTCAGTGTGCTGACCGGCTCGGAGCTGATCGTGGACTCCGCGCTGGCGCTGGGCGCCGACGGGGCCGTGCCGGGGCTGGCCAACGTCGACCCGCACGGGTACGTCCGGCTGTACCGGATGTGCCGGGCCGGCGACTGGGACGGGGCGCGGGCCGAGCAGGAGCGGCTGTGCGCGCTGTTCGGGATGGTCGCGGTCGGGGATCCGGCGCGGATGGGCGGCAGCTCGGCGGCGCTGGGCGCGTTCAAGGCCGCGCTGTATCTGCGGGGCGTCATCGACTGCCCGGTCACGGCGGAGCCGCAGGTGCCGCTGTCCGGGGAGGAGACCGAGAAGGTGGGCAAGTTCGTGGCGGCGGCCGGTCTTCTCTAGGCGATCGTCACTCTGCGGAACTGCACGGTGTCGTAGGCGTGCGCGGTGCCCGTCTCGTACAGGACGCCGACCGTGGCGTGGCCGAGCTGGACCAGGTCGGAGTAGGCGGCGGGGCGGTCCGAGAGGGTGAGGAGCCGGGTGAAGGTGCGGCCGGCGTCCGTGCTCGTCCAGAGGGCCAGGGCGCGGCGGGCGGTCGGCACGGAGGGCGCGGAGAACACCAACGGGGCTCCGGGTCCGTGGAGTTGCAGGACGCTGCCCTGGACCATGGGGACGTCGCCCAGCGCGGGCTGGACGGCGTAGGGGCGGTCGAGGGTGGTGCCGCCGTCGGAGGAGTAGGTGTCGAGGCGGTTGCCGGGCGCGCTGCCGTTCTGGTCGCGGGCACTGAAGTAGAGGCGGCCGTCCGGGAGTTGGGCGGCGCTCGTCTCGTTGGTGTTGGTCACGCCGTCGTAGGTGACGTCCACGGAACCGAGCTGCCAGGTGCGGCCGCCGTCGTCGCTGTAGAGGGCGTGAGCGCCGTAGTACTTGGGCTCCTGGCCGGTGTCGGGGGATCCGGCGGGCGGGGCGGCGGAGTGGTCGGCGGGGACCAGCAGGCGGCCGGCATGGCGGCCCCGGGTGAGGACCACCGCGTGGCCGGGGCCGGTGGCGTACCAGCGCCAGCCGGGCCGCTTCACCTGCGCGGTGATGTCCACCGGGGGCGTGAAGTGCCGGCCGTCGTCCCAGCTGCGCTGGACGAACACCCGGCGGCCCCGCTCCTCGGGGACCTCGCCGCGCATGATCTGTTCCTCCGTCACCGAACCGCTGTTGCCGCAGGTCACGAGGATGACTGCACCCGTGCGGGGGTCCAGGACCGGCGCCGGGTTGCCCCGGGTGTCCCCGTGGCCCGGGGTCGCCACCGTCAGCGGACCCCAGGTGCAGCCGCCGTCGGTGGAGCGGCGCAGCACGACGTCGATGTCCCCGGTGTCGCCCGCGCTGTCGCGCCGGCCCTCGGCGAACGCCAGGATCGTGCCGTCCCAGGTCCGGACCGTGGCCGGGATCCGGTACGTGTGGTAGCCGCCCTCCCCCGAGACGTACGGCTGCGAGGAGACGCAGGCGGAGGCGGCGTGGGCCGGTGGGCGGGCGGCGAGCGAGGTGAGGAGCGCGAGGGCGGTGAGCAGGGTGCGGCTCTTCGGTGTCACCCACCCATGTTCCCCGGAACCATCCCTCCCGATTCGTCCCGGGGATCACTCGTACGGGCGACGTCGCGACCGATCGCCCGATCGGGCGATCCGTGGGCCGGACCGGGGCAGGCCGGTCAGGACGGCGTGCGGGCGGCGGCCAGGAGACGGGTGACGTCGTCGGCGCAGATGGTCAGGGCCGCGCCGACCGTGGTGAGGGCGTCGCGTTCGGCGGGGGTGTAGGGGCCGTCGGCCAGCGCGATGCGGGCGGCCTGGAGGAGCAGGGACTCGCGGCCGGCCGGGGCGAGGTGCGGGGCCAGCGGGTCCAGCGCCTCGTGCAGCTCTATGGTCAGGCTCGTGCCGCCCTCCCCGCCGAGGACCCGGCCGGTATCGGCGGCGAGGGCCTCGACCAGGGCGGCCAGCTGGTCCTCGGTGCAGCCGTCGAAGCCGGCCGCGCGCACGGCCGCGGCGGCGGTCTCCAGCGCCGTCCGGGAGGAGGTGCCGCCCGCGGCGAGCACCGCGAGGGCGACGGTGTGCACGGCGTCGCGGAGCATCGCGGAGAAGCGGCGGGTGGTGGGGTGGTCGAGGACGTCGGTGCCGTAGTGGTGGCGGCAGGCGGCGCACTCCACGACCGGTCCGGCCGTGCCGCGGGGCAGCAGGGGCACTCCGAGCAGGGTGAGCCGGCGGCGCCCGGTGAGCCGCTGGTAGTTGCGGTCGCCTCCGCAGCCGGGGCAGTAGAACTCGCCGTCCCCGATCGGTGTCCATGCGGTGCGTGTGCCCAGGAAGCGCAGGGCCTGGCCGTCTCGTCCCCGTACTGGCAGCACGTCGCACCTCCGTAACCGCACGGCAACATCGCCGCGCTGGCGTGATGTTAGCCACATCCCGGAGGTTGAGTCAGTACCCCGTAAGAGACCTTTCTGTGACCTGCGGTGACCATTGGCCGGAAAACGGCGGGCGGGACAGCGCCCTGAAGGGGCGCGGGGAACTGCGCGACCGGCCACAACGGCGCAGCGGCCGATCGACGGCCCGTCGCGGCACATACCGAAGCGGCAGTTCCCCGCGCACCCGGCGGAGCGACTAGCGGGCCGCGCGGTTCACCGCGGAGACGACCGCCTTCAGCGACGCACGCGTCGTGTTCGCGTCGATGCCGATGCCCCACAGGACCTTGCCGTCGATCGCGCATTCGATGTAGGAGGCGGCCTGTGCGGAGGCGCCCTCGCTCATCGTGTGCTCCTGGTAGTCCAGCAGGCGTACGTCGATGCCGATGGACTGCAGGGCGTCGAAGAAGGCCGAGATCGGACCGTTGCCGGAACCGGTCAGGACGGTGTCCTGGCCGTCCACCGTCGCCTCGACCGTGAGGGTGTCGGTGCCGTCGGTGTCCGTGGTCGACTGCCCCGTCCGGACCTGGATGCGGCCCCACGGGTTGTCCGGGTTCGGCAGGTACTCGTCCTGGAAGACCGCCCAGATCTGCTTCGGCGTGATCTCGCCGCCCTCGGCGTCGGTCTTCGCCTGGATCAGCTTCGAGAACTCGATCTGCATCCGGCGCGGCAGGTCCAGCTTGTGGTCGTTCTTCAGGACGTAGGAGATACCGCCCTTGCCGGACTGCGAGTTGACCCGGATCACGGCCTCGTACGAACGGCCGACGTCCTTCGGGTCGATCGGCAGGTACGGCACCGCCCACTCGATGTCGTCGACGGTGACCCCGCGCGCCGCCGCGTCCGCCTCCATCGCGTCGAAGCCCTTCTTGATGGCGTCCTGGTGGGAGCCGGAGAAGGACGTGTAGACCAGGTCGCCCACGTACGGGTGGCGCGGGTGGACCTCCATCTGGTTGCAGTACTCCCACGTACGACGGATCTCGTCGATGTCGGAGAAGTCGATCTGCGGGTCGACGCCCTGCGAGAACAGGTTCATGCCCAGGGTGACGAGGTCGACGTTGCCGGTGCGCTCGCCCTGTCCGAACAGGCAGCCCTCGACGCGGTCGGCGCCGGCCATCAGGGCCAGCTCGGCCGCCGCCACGGCCGTACCGCGGTCGTTGTGCGGGTGGACGGACAGGCAGACGTACTCGCGGCGGGTCAGGTTGCGGTGCATCCACTCGAAGCGGTCCGCGTGCGTGGACGGGGTCGAACGCTCCACGGTGGCGGGCAGGTTGAGGATGATCTCGCGGCCGGGGCCGGGCTGCCAGACGTCCATGACCGCCTCGCAGACCTCCAGCGCGAAGTCCAGCTCGGTGTCGGTGAAGATCTCGGGGCTGTACTGGTAGCCGAACTCGGTCTCGGGGCCCAGCAGCTTGTCGGCGTACTCCATCACCAGGCGGGTGCCGTCGACGGCGATCTGCTTGATGTCGTCCTTGGAGCCGCGGAAGACGACCCGGCGGAACACGGGAGCCGTCGCGTTGTACAGGTGGACCGTGGCCCGCTTGGCGCCCTTCAGGGACTCCACGGTCCGCTCGATCAGGTCCTCGCGGGCCTGGGTCAGCACGGAGATCGTGACGTCGTCCGGGATCGCGCCCTCTTCCTCGATGATCGAGCGCACGAAGTCGAAGTCGGTCTGGCCCGAGGCCGGGAAGCCGACCTCGATCTCCTTGTAGCCCATCTTGACCAGCTGGTCGAACATCCGGCGCTTGCGCTCGGGCGACATGGGGTCGATCAGGGCCTGATTGCCGTCGCGCAGGTCGGTGGAGAGCCAGCGGGGGGCGACGGTGATGCGCTGCTCCGGCCAGGTGCGGTCCGGGATGTCGACCTGCTCGTAGCGGCCGTACTTGTGGATCGGCATGGAACTGGGCTGCTGGCGGTTGGCCATGGTGCGTGGGCTCCTCAGGGTGTCCGGAGATCCGGATGTCCGGGTGGACGGCCGACGACGCAACGCCAAAGCTCCGCGGGGAGGGAGTCGGCCTTGTGACTACAGGCCCTCGCCGCGGCAGCTAAGAAGAAGCAGCCCGAAACGCATGATGCCTCGCAGCCTAACCGAGCCGCCCCGGACCCGGGGGACGCGTTTCAGTATGCGGGACCGTGACCGCAAAACGGACAAAAAGTGCTCTTCGCCACAACGCCTTAGCACATCGTCACGGAGTGTGGTGCTCCGTGTCCCGGTATTTCACCAATCATGGTGGCAGCTAGTGACATCGGCATCACTGAATGCGATGGTGCGGGACATGACGACCAACGGGGGCTTCGAGCCCGTCTTCTGCACGATCGTGCCGCCCCACGTCCTCGACAAGCTCGCGCAGGCCGAGGACGCCGCGCTCTCCGGCCCGGCCCGCCGGTCCCTGGAGCACGACGCCTACCAGCGCACCAAGCGCCGTCTGACCACGGTCGTCGGCGCGCCCTCCGTCGCCGCTCCCGCGGGCGCCGCCGCCGACCAGCCGCACCGCACCATCTACGACGCCCGCCACACCCAGGACCTGCCCGGCACCAAGGTCCGCGAGGAGGGCTCCGACCCGGGCTCGGACGCCACCGTCAACCGCGCCTACGCGGGCCTCGGCGCCACCTTCGAGCTGTACCTGAAGGCGTACGGCCGCCACTCGATCGACGGCGACGGCCTGCCGCTGGACGCCACCGTGCACTTCGGCGAGGGCTACGACAACGCCTTCTGGAACGGCGAGCAGATGGTGTTCGGCGACGGCGACGGCGAGGTCTTCCTCGACTTCACCCTCCCGGTGGACGTCATCGGCCACGAGCTGACCCACGGCGTCACCCAGTACACCGCGAACCTGGAGTACTTCGGCCAGTCCGGCGCGCTCAACGAGTCGGTCTCCGATGTCTTCGGCTCGATGATCAAGCAGTACACGCTCGGCCAGACCGCCGCCGAGGCCGACTGGCTGATCGGCGCGGGCCTGCTCGCCCCGCACGTCCACGGCACCGCGCTGCGCTCGATGAAGGCCCCGGGCACGGCGTACGACGACCCGAACCTGGGCAAGGACCCGCAGCCGGCGACCATGGAGCACTACGTCCGCACCGGCCGCGACAACGGCGGCGTGCACATCAACTCGGGCATCCCCAACCACGCCTTCTACCTGGTCGCCACGGCCATCGGCGGGCACTCCTGGGAGAAGGCCGGGCAGATCTGGTACGACGTGCTGACCGGCGGCGACCTCAAGCAGGACGCGCTGTTCGCCGACTTCGCCACGCTGACGGTGAAGGCGGCCCGGGCGCGGTTCGGCGCCGGGGACGAGCTCCAGGCCGTGCAGAAGGCGTGGGAACAGGTCGGGGTGCGGACGCTGTAGTGCCGCGACGCCGGAGTGCTGGACACTGGGCCCATGCGGATTCAAGTGAGGCGCACGGGCGGTTTCGCGGGCATCGAGCGCCGGGCCGAGGTGGACACCGCGGGCCGGCCCGACGCCCCCGCGTGGCAGGCCCTGGCCGAACGCGTCCTCGCGTCCGGCCGGGGCACCCCGCCCGCCGGCGTCCCGGACGGCTTCCAGTACGAGATCACGGTGGACGGCCGCACGGTGTATGCGGCCGATCCCCGACTCACCGAGGAGGAGCGGGAGTTGGTGTCCCGGGTACTGAAGGAGGGCGCGTGACCGCCGGTTTTCCGCCGGGGCGTTGACTTCTGTTACCGGAGGTAAGGATGATCCGGCCATGGCGACTGACGCAGGCGATCCGGTATCCGCCCCGATCCCCCGCTTCCCGGACGGCTTCCTGTGGGGTGTCTCGACCTCCGCCCATCAGATCGAGGGGGCGGCCGAGGAACGCGAGCCATCCGTGTGGGACGTCTTCACGGCCGCACCGGGGCGGGTGAAGGACGGTTCGACGGCGGCGGTGGCCTGTGACCACTACCACCGCTTCCGCGAGGACGTCGCCCTCCTCGCCGGCCTCGGCGTGGACGCGTACCGCTTCTCGGTCTCCTGGCCCCGCGTGAACTCCCCCGGCGGGCTGGACTTCTACGACCGCCTGGTGGACGAGCTGTGCGCCGCGGGCGTACGGCCCGTGCCCACCCTCTTCCACTGGGACCTGCCCGCCTCCCTGGACTGGCTGGAGCGGGACACGGCGGCCCGGTTCGCCGGCCATGTGACGACGGTGGCCGAGCGCCTCGGCGACCGGGTGAGCAAGTGGATCACCCTGAACGAGCCCGCCGAGCACACCCTGCTGGGCCACGCCCTCGGCGCCCACGCCCCCGGCAGGCAGCTCCTGTTCGACGCGCTCCCGGTCGCCCACCATCAGCTCCTCGCCCACGGTCTCGCGGTACGGGCCCTGCGCGCGGCCGGGGCCACGGACGTCGGCATCGCCAACTCCCACGGCCCCACCTGGCCCGCCTCCGCCGAACCGGCGGACGTCGAGGCGGCCGGTTTCTACGACGTCCTGCTCAACCGCCTGTTCGCCGAGCCGGTCATCCTCGGCGCGTACCCGGACGGCCTGGGCGAGTTGATGCCGGGCGACGTGCAGGAGGACCTGAAGGTCATCGCCGAGCCCGTCGACTGGTACGGGATCAACTACTACGCGCCCACCCGAGTGGGGGCACCCGGCGGCGCCGACAGCGAGTACGGCGGTCTGACGCTCCCCGCCGGACTGCCCTTCTCGGTCCGGGAGATCGAGGGCCGCCCGGTGACCGACTTCGGCTGGCCGATCGTCCCGGAGGGCCTCACCGAGCTGCTGTGCGGCTTCCACGAGAGGTACGGCGACAAGCTCCCGCCGATCGTCATCACCGAGAACGGCTGCTCCTACGACGGCCTCGACGACCAGGACCGCATCGCCTACCTGGACGCCCACCTCCGCGCCCTGCACACCGCGCTGGAGGCCGGCGTGGACGTGCGCGGCTACTTCGTGTGGTCCCTCATGGACAACTTCGAGTGGGCCGAGGGGTACGCCCGCCGCTTCGGCCTGGTGCACGTGGACTACGAGACGCTGCAGCGCACCCCGAAGGCCTCCTACCACTGGTTCCGGGACCTGCTGCGGACCCAGGGATGACCACGGCCGGCGGCCGGGGCGACGCCCCGGCCGCCGCCCTGGCCGAGCCCGTCGCACCCGTCGGCCGGGGCTGGACGGCGGCCCTCGCACTGGCCAACGGGGCGATCTGGGTCGGCTGGTTCGGCCCGCTGCAGATCCTGCTCGCCTCCCAGGCGAAGGACTTCGCGCCCGGCACCGGGATGTCCAAGGAGACGCTGCTGGCCTGGGTGACCGGCGCCGGCGCGGTGGTCTCGCTGCTCGCCGGCCCGCTCTTCGGCGCGCTGTCCGACCGTACGACGGCCCGCCGGGGCCGCCGTACGCCATGGATCGTGGCCGGGGCGGCGGGCGGCGCGGTGTCCTTGCTGCTGCTCGCACAGGCGGGCGGAGCGGGGTCCATGGCGGTGGGCTGGTGCCTGGTGCAGCTCACGCTGAACGCGGCGTTCGCGGCGGTGACGGCGGCCGTACCGGACCGGGTCCCCCGGCTCCAGCGGGGCGCGGTGGGCGGCTGGCTGGGGACGGCACAGATCCTGGGCGTGGTCGGCGGCACGGGCCTGGCGACGGCGGCGGGCGGGACCGGGGCCGGATACACGGCGTGTGCGGTGTGCACGACGGCGGGCGTGCTGCCGTACGTCCTGCGCTACCGGGATCTGCGGCTGGCGCGGGCGGACCGGCCGGCGTGGTCGTGGCGGTCGTTCCTGGCGGGGTTCTGGCTGAGCCCCCGCCGCCACCCCGACCTCGGCTGGGCCTGGCTGACCCGCTTCCTGATCAACCTCAGCAACTCCCTCGTCCTGCTGTACCTCCTCTATTACCTGCGCGACCGCCTGCACCACGCCGACCCGGACCAGGGCGTGCTGGTTCTGACCGCCGTCAACAGCCTGACGCTGACGGCGACGGTCGTGGCGGGCGGCGTCTGGTCGGACCGGGTGGGCCGGCGCAAGCCGTTCGTCGTCTGGTCGGGCGTGCTGATGGCGGTGGCGACGGCGGCCCTGGCCGGCTGGCAGACCTGGCCCGGCGCGATCGTCGCGGCGGCCGTCCTGGGCGTCGGCTTCGGCGTGTTCACCTCCGTCGACTTCGCACTGATGACGGACGTCCTGCCGAAGGCGCTGGACCGGGGCAAGGACCTCGGCGTGATCAACGTGGCCAACGCGCTGCCCCAGGTCGCGGCCCCCGCCCTGGCCGCGCCGATCGTGACCCACCTCGGCGGGTACCGGGTGCTGTACCTGGTGGCGGCGGTGATCGGGCTGGCAGGGGCGGTGCTGGTGGGGCGGATCAGAGGGGTCGAGTAGGTCAGAGGGCGCCTGCGTCCCGGGCGGCCCACACGGTCGGATGGTGCGGCCGGAAGCCGAGGTCCCGGCGGATCCGCTCGGTGGACATGATCCCGAGCCACGGGTCGGGGTCGGTCCTGGTGTGCAGGTCGGCGGGCACCTCGACGCCGTTGAGCCGGTACAGCTCGACCGCCGTGACGGGGGCGTCGTCGGCGATGTTGTAGACGGGCCTGCCGACCGCCGGCGCGTACAGCAGGCGCAGCAGCCCCTGGGCGACATCGGCGTGGTGACCCATGTGCAGCCGCTGGGTCGCCGCCCAGTGCGCCGCCCAGCGCAGGGACTGGGCGAGATGGGGATCGCCCTCGCCGTAGACGAAGGGGAGCCGGCCGATGCGCACCTCCATGCCCTCCAGGGCGAGCAGCTCCCGCTCGGCCGCGGCCTTGGACTCGGGGTAGGCGCCCCACATCGCGCCGCCGGGCCGGATCTCGTCCTCCTCGGTCAGCGGGCGGCCCCGCCCGACGCCGTACACCAGCCCGGTACTGACCTGCACGAAGCGCCGCACTCCGGAGATCACCGCGGCCCGGCCCAGGGCCACGGCCGCGTCCCGGTTGACGGCCCACGCCTCCTCGTCCGGCACCCCGCGGAAGGACGCCGCGACGTTGACGACCGCGTCCGCCCCGGCCACCGCCTTGCCGAGCGCCTCCGCGTCCCGCAGATCCCCGACGACGACCTCGGCGCCCAGCTCGGCGAAGCGCTCACCGCGCGATGCGTCCCGCACCAGGACCCGTACCCGCTCGCCCGGCCGCCGCTGCGCCAGCAGCCTCGGCACGAAGCGCCGGCCGACCTGTCCCGTCGTCCCCGTCACCAGTGTCAGCATGATCCGTTCCTCTCGCTGGATGTGCCTCCACCCTCGGCCACCGCGTTGCGGACCGGCAGAGACCTCCCGATCAGGGGATCGGCAGTCCCTGGATAAGCCGGGCGCGCTGCCCCACCCTGAAGGGGTGAACCGGACCGAACTCGCCGACTTCCTGCGCCGCGGCCGAACCCGCCTGGACCCGTCCGACGTGGGCCTCGCCCCCGGCGCCCGGCGCCGCACCCCGGGTCTGCGCCGGGAGGAGGTGGCGTCGCTGGCGGGCATGTCCGTGGACTACTACACGCGCCTGGAGCAGTCCCGCGGCCCGCGCCCGTCCCGCCAGATGCTCGCCGCGCTGGCCCGTGCCCTGCGGCTGAGGGACGACGAACGGGACCATCTCTTCCACCTGGCGGGCGAGGAACCACCGCGGCGGGACGCCACGTCCGCCCACGTCCGCCCCGGTCTGCTGCTGGTCCTGGACCGGCTGCACGACACACCGGCGCAGGTGTTGACGGACTGCGGTGAGGTGCTGGCCCAGAACGCGATGTCGAAGGCGCTGACGGGTGACGCCACCGCCCGTCCGCCGCGCGAGCGCAACCTGATCCGCCGCTTCTTCCTGGATCCCGCGACCCGCGGCCTGTTCCCGCCGGAGGACCTGCCCGAACTGGCCCGCGCCCACGTGGCCGATCTCCGCCGGGTGGCCGCGGCCCGCCCCGACGACCCGCAACCGGCCGCGCTGGTGGCCGAACTCCGCTCGGCCAGCGAGGAGTTCGCACGACTGTGGGAAGCACACGAGGTGGCGGGACGCCGGTCCGCCAGGAAACGCTTCCGGCATCCCGTGGTCGGCCTCCTGGAACTGGACTGCGAGGTCCTCCTCCACCACGGCCACCGCCAACTGCTCGTCCTGCACACGGCCCGCCCGGGCACGGAGGCGCACGACAGACTGCAGCTGCTGCGGGTGGTGGGCTTGCAGGACCTTTCCCCCAGCAGTCCCTGACCGCTCGGAAGGCCGCTAGGGGGTGTCGTTTGGATCATCCCGGCCGTCGCGGGCCCTGGCACGCACATCTGCCGCGTTGTCGTCACTCGCCGACGCTCCGCGTCGACTCCCTCCTCCGCCTTGCAGCTGCACGCACCAGACCCCGCTCGGGTCGGCCGGTCGGCACCGCTCGTCACGGCCGGCCTGATCCGAACGACACCCCCTAGAACCCCAGCCTGCGCAGCTGCTTCGGGTCGCGCTGCCAGTCCTTGGCGACCTTGACGTGGAGGTCCAGGAAGACGGGCGTGCCGAGCAGTGCCTCGATCTGCTTGCGGGACTTGATGCCGACTTCCTTCAGCCGCTTGCCCTTGGGGCCGATGATGATGCCCTTCTGGCTGGGACGCTCGATGTAGACGTTGGCGTGGATGTCCAGGAGGGGACGGTCCGCGGGACGGTCCTCGCGCGGCAGCATCTCCTCCACGACCACGGCGATGGAGTGCGGCAGCTCGTCGCGGACCCCCTCCAGCGCGGCCTCGCGGATGAGCTCCGCGATCATGACCTGCTCGGGCTCGTCGGTCAGGTCACCCTCGGGGTAGAGCGCGGGGCCCTCGGGGAGAAGGGGGATCAGGAGGTCGGCCAGCAGGTCGACCTGCTTGGAGCCGACCGCCGACACCGGCACGATCTCCGCCCACTCGATACCCAGGTCCTTGCCCAGCTGGTCGATCGCGATCAGCTGCTCGGCCAGGGTCTTGGAGTCGACCAGGTCGGTCTTGGTGACGACGGCGATCTTCGGGGTCTTCTTGATCCCCGCCAGCTCCTTGGCGATGAAACGGTCACCGGGACCGATCTTCTCGTTCGCCGGCAGGCAGAAGCCGATCACGTCGACCTCGGCCCACGTCGTGCGGACGACGTCGTTGAGCCGCTCGCCGAGCAGGGTGCGCGGCTTGTGGAGCCCCGGGGTGTCCACCAGGATCAGCTGGGCGTCGGGCCGGTGCACGATGCCCCGTACCGTGTGCCGCGTCGTCTGCGGCTGGTTCGCGGTGATCGCCACCTTCTGCCCGACCAGAGCGTTCGTGAGGGTGGACTTGCCCGCGTTGGGGCGGCCCACGAAGCAGGCGAAACCGGCGCGGTGGACGGCCTCGGCCGGCTGCTCGGATGACTGGGTACGAACACTCATGCCGTTCATTGTCCCTGATCCACAAAGCCCCGCCGTACCGTGAGGTTTCGGTAACCCTCACGCAACGAAACGTCACGGAAACACACCCGTACGCGACCGGAAACGCACACCGGTGACCCTCTGACGAGCCCCGACCCCGTTGGAGACGCCCGTGACCCTCGCCGCCGCGCATGTGAACACCGGCGACACCGCCTGGCTGCTCGCCGCGACCGCCCTCGTCCTGCTGATGACCCCGGGCCTGGCCCTGTTCTACGGCGGCATGGTCCGCACGAAGAGCGTCCTCAACATGCTGATGATGAGCTTCGTGTCGATCGCCCTGGTCACGGTCGTATGGCTGGCGGCCGGCTACTCCCTCGCCTTCGGCGACGACGCCTTCGCGGGGCTCATCGGCGGACTCCACCACGCCGGCATGGCGCACATCACCCCGGACAGCGCGCACGGCACGGTCCCCACCCTGCTCTTCGCCACCTTCCAGCTCACCTTCGCGATCATCACGGCCGCGCTGATCAGCGGCGCGGTCGCCGACCGGACCAAGTTCTCGGCGTGGCTGGTCTTCGTACCGGTGTGGACCCTCCTCGTATACGTTCCGGTCACCCACTGGGTGTGGGGTCCCGGCGGCTGGATCCTCGACAGGCTCGGCGCCCTGGACTTCGCGGGCGGTCTGCCCGTCGAGATCACCTCCGGCGCCTCCGGCCTCGCCCTGTGCCTGGTCCTCGGCCCGCGGCTCGGCTTCAAGAAGGACGCCATGCGCCCGCACAACCTGCCCATGGTGATCCTCGGCGCCGGCCTGCTGTGGTTCGGCTGGTTCGGCTTCAACGCCGGTTCCGCGCTCGGCGCGAACGGCCTCGCCGCGGCCGCCTTCCTCAACACGCTGGCCGCCGGCTGCACCGGTCTGCTCGGCTGGCTCTTCGTCGAGCACAAGCGCGACGGCCACCCGACCACCCTGGGCGCCGCCTCCGGCGCGGTCGCCGGACTGGTCGCGATCACCCCGTCCTGCGGCGCGGTCTCGCTGCTCGGCGCCCTCGTCGTCGGCCTCGCCGCCGGCGTGGTCTGCTCCTATGCCGTGAGCTGGAAGTTCAAGCTCGACTACGACGACTCGCTGGACGTCGTCGGCGTCCACCTGGTCGGCGGTGTCATCGGCACCCTGCTGATCGGCCTGTTCGCCGAGAAGGCGATGACCGGCGGTACCGAGGGCCTCCTCTACGGCGGCGGACTCGCCCAGCTCGGCAAGCAGACCCTCGCCGTGGCCGTCGTGGCCGGCTACGCCTTCACGGTGACGTACGGCCTCGGCAAGCTGCTCGACAAGGCGATGGGCCTGCGCGCGAGCGAGGAGCAGGAGCTCACCGGCCTGGACCTTACGGTGCACGCCGAGACGGCATACGATCACGGCGTCCTGGGCCACGGCGCCCCGGTCACCTCGTCCGTCCTCGCCTCCGCCCAGAAGGCCTCCGTCCACAAGGCCCCCACCCAGAAGGTCGACACCCAGGCATGAAGCTCATCACCGCGATCGTCAAGCCGTACCGGCTGGACGAGGTCAAGACGGCCCTGCAGGAGCTGGGCGTGCACGGTCTGACCGTGACCGAGGCGAGCGGCTACGGCCGGCAGCGCGGCCACACCGAGGTGTACCGGGGCGCGGAGTACCGGGTCGACCTGGTGCCGAAGGTGCGCATCGAGGTCGTGGTGGAGGACGCGGACGCCGACGCCGTGATCGACGCGATCGTCAGCGCCGCGCAGACGGGGAAGATCGGGGACGGGAAGGTGTGGGCCGTACCCGTGGAGACGGTCGTCCGCGTGCGGACCGGCGAACGCGGCCCCGACGCGCTCTGACCAGCAGCACTCCGGTCGCCGCGCCCGCGACGAACACCAGCGTCACGACCAGCCACGGCAGCGCGAGGAAGGCGGCGCCCGCCGACTGCTGGGTACCGGGCGCGCTCACGGTCAGCGTCACCTCGCCCCGGTCGAGTTGGGGCGCCCCGCGCCAGGTCTCGGTGAGCCGGACCCGCTGTCCCGGCAGCAGCTCGGACGGCGCCCCGGTCAGCTCGCGGTCGAGCAGCGTACGGCCGAACAGCCCGCGGGCCTTCAGTTCCACCTTGGGGTGGAGGGTGACGTTCCCGGTGTTGCGCAGGGTGTAGGAGATGGTCGCCGTGCTGTCGCCGAGGCCGGGGACGAGCGGCTGGTGATGGCTGATGTGCAGCTGTCCGACGGAGAGCGCGGGCAGGGTGGGCCCGCCGACCCGCAGGTAGACCCGGGCACCGACGGCCCGCTGCACTCCGAGCGCGAACCGCCCGCTGCCGGGGTCGATCCTCTCGTCGAGCGCGACCAGGGCACCGGGGTGGTCACCGGGCTCGGCCCCTTCCGGGACGTGCAGCGTGAACGGCACGGTGACCGTCCGGTGCGCGGGCACGGTGATCCGGGACTTCGCGGGCTTCGCCCAGGCGCCCACCCCGCGCATCCGCTCCTTCAGCGTACGCACGGCGAAGCCGCCGTCCCTGGGCGTGTTGTAGGCGTCGGCCGCATAGAGCCGGAAGGTGAGCGGTCTGCCGGTCCTGTTCTGGACGGCGACCTTGTCGGTGAGGGTCTGGCCGGGGTCCGCGGAGAGGTAGAAGGAGGGCCGCGCGGCGACTTTCGAGGCGACCGGGTAGACGGACCAACTGCCGTTGTCGGCGGCGTGGGCGGGCGTGGCCTGCCAGGCCAGCATCAGGCCGAGGAGGAGGACGTACAGCTTGCGCATGGGTGCGGACCCCCGCGGACGAGAGACGAGAGACAGGGGAGAGTCGGGGGAGAGTCAGGGGAACGGGCGGGTGCGGACGCCCGTACGCTCAGGTGAGCGTCAGTGTGAGCACACCCGAGTACGCGCCGGGAGGCGTGAACGCCGGTACGTCCAGGGAGAGTCCGGCGTCGACGGTGAACTCACCACCGGTGAGCGTGCCGTCGGAGGTCGACGCCAGGGTCGCTCCCGAGCCGCCCAGGGCGCCCGCCGAGCCGGCCTTGCAGGTGCTGGGGCTGCCCGGCTTGGTCGCGCAGGCCGGGGTCCAGCTCAGTCTGCCCGCGTCGATCCTGCCGCCGGGGCCGGTGAAGTCGGTGACCTTGCCGGTCAGGGACCAGCCCGCGGGCCCGCCTCGGAAGTCCTGCACGGTCACGGTCTGGAGCTTGCCCGAGGAGGCCCCGCCCTTGCCGAAGCCGACCGCCGACAGCGCGACGGAGTCCCCGGCCTGTGACATGGACAGCGTGCCGGCCTTGACCGTGGTGGTCAGCTTCTGGCCACCGGGCGGGACGGGGGTGTTGTCGTTGACGACGTAGGCCGCGGGTCCGGCCCCCTTGTCCGCGTTCCAGGAGCCGCCCTCGTACGCCACGATCCCGGTCGTCGTCCTGTCGTTGACGACGAGGGAACCGCTGAAGGAGCCCTGGGCGTTCGCGGTCACGGTCGCGGTGTCCGCGGTCTGGGTGCCGCCGGACCGCCCGGCCAGCGTGACGGTCGCGCCCGCAGTGAAGTGCGTACCGCTCACGGTGACACTGGCGCCCGGATCTCCCGAGGCCGAACTGAGCGAGATCGCCCGGGTGTTGGCCGGGGTCCCGGAGGTCGCCGTCACGGTCTGGGACACCGGGGCGGGCGGATTGGTGACCGTGCAGGGGGTGTCCAGTTCCATGATGTAGCTGGTGTGGATGTTGTAGTCGCCGGGCGACAGGGTGATCTGGCCGGCCTTGGTGACGGTGAACGTCCCGGTCATGGAGAAGGACGGGAAGGCGGCCTTCCCCGGCACCGGCGGGTTCTTCTTGGGTCCCGTGACGGTCACGTCCCCGGTCTGGGCGCCACCGAGGGTGACCTTCCCGGTCGGGGTCATGATGTCGGCCGGCAGGGCCAGGTCGGTGGGATTGCCGGCGGCGGCCGTGACCACGGTGTAGGTCACGGTGACGGTGTCGCCGACCTTGGGACTGGCATTGTCCACGGACACGCCGGCGGTCGTGGTGCCGTCGATCGGCGGCAGGCCCGCGATGGCGGGCGGGATGCAGTGCGTGGCGAAGTCCACGTTCGTGCCGGCGGCGCCGGCCGGACAGGCCAGCGCGCCGCCCGCGGTGACCGCGAGCGCGGTCGCCCCGAGCAGTGACGCCCAGCGCCACTGTCGGGATCTTCGTGGTCTTGGGGGTGTCGAACCCATGGGGCCCCCTCCTGAGGGTTGCGGGCGCAGCGGCTCATCTGCGCCGACAGGGGGCATTGATGTGGAGCGGGGGTGAGAAGTCAATGGAGATGCCGCAGAAACCTGACGGATCATCAGTTCTCGTCGGTTTCTGCGGCATCCGGAACAGATCGCTCGGTCCCGTCAGTCGAACACGAAGGGCCCGGGTGACTGCGGACCGCTCGCGGTGCAGGTCACGGTGACGCCGAAGATCACCATCTTCAGCGAGCCGCCGTAGGCGTCCAGGCGGTCACCGGAGGCGACGGTGCCGGGGAGCGGGCCGACGCTGACCGGGTCGCCGGTGTTCATGGCCGGGTTGATCTTCCCGCTGAACACGACGCTGCCACCGCCCGCCTTGGCCAGGGTGAGGGTGGAGGTGATGGAGTCCTTCGCCACCGCGACCGGTGCGGTGATGGCCGAGGAGGTGAGGGTGATGGTGGCCGAGGTGCCGCTCTGGGCGGCGGTGAGCGTGGCCGCGCCACCGCCGAAGATGCCGCAGCTCGCGGTGATGGTCGCCGACTGTGGGGTGACGGCGGCCGCGGTGGGCGCGAAGGCGAGTCCGGTGACCGCGAGGGCCCCGGTGACCAGCGCCGCACTCGTTGCCGTGCGCTTGCGTCTCATGGGGATCCGCTTCCCTTCCCTGTGGGGAGTGCCGTGTGGGGGGACGCCGACGGGCGGGTGCGGATCTGACGACCCGTCGGATGTACGGCTTCATTGATGCGCAAGGGCTGGAACCCAACAAGGTTGAATTCCAGCCGACCTTTCGTTCGGCCGGTACTTCGGTACGTCAGCCGGCGGAAACGGTCACCCGCACAACCCCGTCGAGCCCGGCCAGCAACACCGGCGTCCCCGCACCCCCGAGATCGGCGACCGCGGCCAAGTCCTCCCCGGGCACCGACTCCACCTCACTCACCACCGCCGCCGCCTCCAACGACGTGGCCCCCGACGCCACGGCCATGGCGACAGCCGTCCGCAGCGCGCTCAGCTTCAGCGACGGCAGCGAAACCGACCCGGCGACATAGGTCCGCCCGGTCTCGTCCCGTACGGCCGCCCCCTCCGGCACACCGTTACGGGCCCGCACCGAACGGGCCAGGGTGACGATCTTGCGGTCCTCGGGATCAAGCGCGTTGCTCTCGGTCATGCCCAGAGCATACGAAGCCGCACCCGCCGCGCCGTCCTTCACCCCGCCACGGGGTACATCGCGCCCCGCCGCCCCTCCGGAGAGGCGAGCCACTCCAGCTTCGCCGCGGTGTTCGCCTCCTCCAGCGGAGTGTGCAGCACGATCATCAGATCGGGCCGGGCCGGCACCTTCATCACCGTCGACTCCACGACCAGCAGCCCGGCCAGCGGATGGTCCAGCTCCTTGCGGACCTGCCCCTGTTCCTCGATGTCCCGCTCGGCCCACAGCGCCACGAACTCGGGACTGCGCTCGCTCACCTCCGCGAGCACCGCCTGGAACCCCTCGTCGTCCGGCCGCGCCGCAGACGCGGCCCGGAACTGTGCCACGACCGTACGGGCGTTCTCCTCCCAGCTGTGGCTCCGCGACCGGTACAGCGGATCGGTGAAGAAGTCGACGAGACAGTTCTGGGTGATGTCCGGCCGCATGCCGAGCACGATCGCGGCCGCGTCGTTGTACATCACGCAGTTGTAGTACAGGTCCATGATGTGCGCCGGATACGGCATCCAGGTGTCGATCAGCCGCCGCAGCCCCTCGCACATGTCCCGTTTGCCGGGCACCACTTCGGGCGCCGGCGGGTTCAGCCCGGCCAGCAGATACAGGTGCCGGCGCTCGGCGCCGCTCAGCCGCAGCACCCGCGCCACCGCGTCGAGCACCGAGGGCGAGACGGAGATCTCCCGCCCCTGCTCCAGCCACTGGTACCAGGAGGCGCCCACCCCGGCGAGCACGGCGACCTCCTCCCGGCGCAGCCCCGGCGTACGGCGCCGGCCGCCCCCGGCAGGCAGTCCGGCTTCCTCGGGACTGACCCGGGCCCGTCGGCTCATCAGGAACTCGCGCAGTTCGTTGCGCCGTTCACTCCTCGTCGCCCCCGCAGCAGGCACGTACCGCTCCTCCCCCGTCGTGTCTGGTGGTGCCACCACCACCATAAGTTCCGACTCCCCATGTTTCTTCCGCCGGCCGGAAGCTCGTGCCATGGCGATCGACACCACCACCCAGTCCACCACCCCCACGGGCACCTCGCTCGACACTCCCCGGCCGCCCCGGTTGTCGACGCGTGACAAGCTCGTCCTGTTCGTGCTGTGCGCGGCCCAGTTCATGGTCGCGCTGGACTTCTCCGTCCTGAACGTGGCCCTGCCGGACCTCGGCACCGACCTCGGCATGAGCCGCTCGGCCCTGCAGTGGGCGGTCACCGCGTTCGCGCTCCCGTCCGGCGGCTTCCTCCTTCTGTTCGGCCGGATCGGCGACCTGTACGGCCGGCGGAAGCTGTTCCTGACCGGCCTGGCCCTGTTCGGCGCGGCCTCGCTGCTCGCGACCCTGGCCTGGGACCCGGCGCCCTTCCTCACCGGACGCGCGCTGCAGGGCCTCGGCGCGGCGGCGATCGTCCCGACGGGTATGTCCCTGCTGACCACCACCTTCCCCGAGGGTCCGGCCCGGGACCGTGCCCTCGGCATCTCCGGCACGCTGATGTCGCTGGGCTTCACGGTCGGCATGATCGCGGGCGGTGTGCTGACGGACGCGCTCGGCTGGCGTTCCACGATGGCCCTGCTGACGGTGTTCGCGCTCATCGTGCTGCCGCTGGCCCCGGGCCTGCTGCCGGAGTCGCGGACTCCGCAGGGCCCGCGTCTGGACGTGCCGGGCGCGGTCACCGTCACCACCGGTCTGCTGTCCCTGATCTACGCCCTGTCCACGGCCGCCGACCACGGCTTCGCCCGTCCGGACGTCATCACCACCCTGGTCGCCGGCCTCCTCCTGCTGACCGCGTTCACGGTGATCGAGTCCCGTTCGGCCGCGCCGCTGGTCTCGCTGCCCATGCTGCGCCGCCGCACGGTGGCCTGGGGCAACGTGGGCGGTCTGGTCACCTTCTCGATGATGTCGACGGTGATCTTCGTGCTGACCCTGTACCTCCAGGAGGTCCTGCACCTGTCGGCGTTCGAGACGGGCCTGGTCTTCGGCGTCCAGGGCGTGCTGTCGGCCGTCGCCGGCACGCTCGCCCCGAAGGTGATCGGCCGCTTCGGCGCCCGCCGCACCCTGGTCGGCTCGCTGACCGGCCAGGGCGCGCTGATCGCGGCGCTGCTCCTGCTGAACGCGCACACCTGGTCGGTCTGGCTCGCCACGGCGGCAGTGTCCCTGGCCAGCATGTGCCACCTGGGCGCGATCATCTCCTACGGCCTGACCGTCACCTCCGGTGTCCCGGACGAGGAGCAGGGCCTGGCGACGGGTCTGGTGACCTCCACCCAGCAGGTGGGCATCACCATCGGCATCCCGCTGCTGGGCGTGCTGGCGACCACCTCCGGCGATCTGCTGGGCGGCGTCCACACGGTCCTCGCCCTGGACGCGGCGATCGTTCTCGCCACCGCCGTCCTGGTCGGCCTGGGCCTGCGCCGGGGCCGGTCCGGGGTCTGAACGATCCCGTTCCGCGGGGGCGGGGCCCCCCCCCCCCCCCCCCCCCGGGGGGCCCGGGCGCCCCCCCCCCCCCCCCCCCCCCCCGCCCGCCCCCCCCCCCCCCGGCGGGCGCGGGGGAA